>JAFQDM010000015.1 GCA_017416065.1 Ruminococcus sp. | reverse complement strand
TTCTTGCCTGTGATCTCTTCCATCTTCTCGATGTATTCCATGATCTCTGCCTGGATGTCATCGTTGATCTTGCGACCGTCTTCGTAGTACTGTGTGCAAGCCTCTGTGGTTACTGTGAAACCCTGGGGAACGGGCAGACCGAGAGATGTCATCTCTGCAAGGTTTGCGCCCTTACCGCCGAGAAGCTCACGCATTGTTGCGTTACCCTCTTTGAAGAGGTAAACAAACTTGTGGCTCATTCTAAAAACCTCCTGAAAATGTGAAATATGCTAAAGCGGAAACCGCTTTGCCTTTGATGCTCTGACCCCACGGGGCCACGCTTAATATGTATTATATCAAAAAAATATTTAAAATGCCATATTTTTTCAAATTATTTTTATCATTAATTTCTACCAATATTTAAAAAAAGAAATGCACAATTTGTTAAATGGTTACAAAGATGATATATTTTCCCCGAATGACTTGAAAATTTATCGATTTATGAGATAATATTTGTATCTGTTATTATACGCGTGAACGATTTTCAGGTTCGGAAAGGCAGGAAAAATATGAAGAAATGTGCTCTTATTCTTGCAGGCGGCGAGGGCAAGCGGATGCAGAGTGACGGCCCCAAGACCCTTTGTGAGGTACTGGGTAAGCCTATGCTTAAGTGGGTTATTGATGCCGTAAGAGGTGCAGGTATTGAGGATATCTGCATTGTTAAGGGCTTTCGTGCCGAGTGCATTGACGAGTACGTGAGTACTCTGCCTTTTGCCGTACACACGGTGCTCCAGAGTGAGCGTCTGGGTACGGGCCACGCGGTTATGATGGCAAGGGAATATCTGGAGGAAAGAGGCGGCTCCGTTGTTATCTTAGGCGGAGATGCTCCCTTTATAGATTCAGACACCATCAAGGAATCCTTTGCTCAGCACACGGAAACTCTCTCAGGAGCCACCGTTATAAGCGCAGAGGTTCCCTGTGCAGACGGCTACGGCAGAATTGTGAGAAATACAGATTCCTCCCTTGCGGCAATCGTTGAACACAAGGACGCAGACGAGGAAACAAGGAAGATAAATGAGATAAACTCAGGTGCTTATTGGTTCGACACAAACACTCTGCTCTCTGTGCTGGACAGAATCACATCTGACAATAAGGCAAAGGAATATTATCTGCCTGATGCGCTCAAGCTTATTATTGCCGACGGCAAAAAGGCAGGTGCCTATGTGGCAAAAAGCTCAGACGTAGCGTTGGGTGCAAACGACCCCGCGCAGCTTTTGGAGCTCAACGAAATTGCAATCAAAAAGGGATATAAACCCGAGGCTTGATTGCAATTACAAGGCTTCCTCTCAAGGGGAAGGCTGATACAGCAGGTTAATTAATTTTACATATACTCAAAATCCAATTAACTAATTTATTCATGAAAAGGGGAAATGGACATGAATTTTCACGGAAAAGACATTAAGATCTTTGCAGGTAACTCAAATCCCACAGTAGCACAAGGTATTGCAGGCTGTCTGGGATTGCCTCTGGGCAAATCAAGCTGCAACAAATTCTCTGACGGCGAGATCGCAGTATCTCTGCACGAGTCAGTACGAGGCAGCGAGTGCTTTATCGTTCAGTCTACCTGCACACCTGTTAACGACAACCTGATGGAGCTGCTCATTATGATCGACGCTATGAAGAGAGCTTCTGCAGCAAGCATCACAGCAGTTATTCCTTACTTCGGCTATGCACGTCAGGACCGCAAGGCAAAGGCAAGAGATCCGATCTCAGCAAAGCTCTGCGCAGACCTTATCACAGCCGCAGGTGCAGACAGAGTCCTCACAATGGACCTGCACGCAAACCAGATCCAGGGCTTCTTTAACATTCCCGTGGACCATCTGGTAGGTGCTCCCATGCTTGCAAACCACATGAAGAAGAAGGTTGGCAAGAACGTGGATGATTATGTTGTTGTTTCTCCTGACCTGGGCTCTGTTACAAGAGCAAGAAACTTTGCAGCAAAGCTTGGCTGCCCCATTGCTATTATTGACAAGAGAAGACCTAAGGCAAACGTTTCTGAGGTTATGAACATCATCGGTGACGTTGTAGGCAAGAAGGCTATTATTCTTGACGATATGATAGACACAGCAGGTACACTGTGCAACGCTGCTCAGGCTATTATTGACGCAGGCAGCACAGAGGTTACGGCTTGTGCAACTCACGCAGTACTCTCAGGTCCTGCTATTGAGAGGATCGAGAAGAGCGTTATCAAGGAGCTCATCCTTCTGGATACAGTTATTATCCCTGAGGAGAAGATGCTTGATAAGTTCACAATTCTCCCTGTTGCTTCTGTTTTTGCAGAGGCTATTGAGAGAATCTACTCAGACAAGCCTGTTTCTACTCTTTCCAACGGCTAAGTTTCAGGCTATTTGTAATATTTTTTGCAAGAGTAACAGGGGATGGCTTTGTGCTGTTCCCTGTGTTTTGCGTTTTTATATATGGAATATCCTCCTTTTTTTCGGAATATCCCACGGCGGATGTAATACTATATTAAGGGTAAGCCGTGTGTAGGGGAGGAGGCTTAAGGAGCAATACTTATGTTTCGCAGATCTAAGGAATCAGGCTCAGGTGCCATTGACTATATAATCGTAGGACTTGGCAACCCGGGCAGAGAATACGAGAACACAAGGCACAACTGTGGCTTTGACGCTGTGGATAAGCTGGCGGAGGACGTGGGCTGTCAGATTAAGAAGCTCAGGTTTAAATCCCTGACGGGCGAGTGCAGAATAGGGGGAAGCAAGTGCCTTATTATGAAGCCCTCCACATATATGAACCTTTCAGGTGAAGCTGTGGTGCAGGCTGTCAATTTCTACAAGATCGACCCTTCAAGAGTCATTGTGATCTTTGACGATATATCCCTTGATCCGGGCAAAATGCGCATCAGGATGAAGGGCAGTGACGGCGGTCACAACGGAATGAAGAATATCATCTACCTGACAGGCTCCGACACCTTCCCCAGGATCAAGGTGGGAGTGGGCAAAAAGCCTCATCCTGACTACGATCTGAAGGATTGGGTGCTGGGCAGATTCTCTGCCTCTGACAGAAAGCTTGTGGATGAGGTGCTGGAGAAGACAGTTGAAGCCGTAAAGCTTATGGTAGAAGACAAAGCCTCTGAGGCAATGCAGAGGTTTAACTGACCCAAAGAAAAGATTGATAATTCTACGGAGGAATTATGAGGTTTCTTGCTCAGGTAATGCAGGGCTCTGACGACTTCAAAAAGGTGAGCCTTGCCGCAAACTCCAAACAAAGCTGTGCAGTGACGGGATTGACCGCCGTGCACAAGGCAAATATGATCTACGCACTCTGCTGTGAGAAAAACAGCAGAGCTTTTTGCATTGCTGCAGACGAGAGGGAAGCGGCAACCCTTTGCGA
This sequence comes from Ruminococcus sp., assembly GCA_017416065.1. Lineage (GTDB taxonomy): Bacteria > Bacillota > Clostridia > Oscillospirales > Acutalibacteraceae > Ruminococcoides. The sequence goes on along the minus strand of JAFQDM010000015.1, from coordinate 19,750 downwards.
TGACCTGTGCACCATGGGACTGAGAGCTATGGTGTATCCTTACAGGGACTTTACCCTGAGGGATATGGCGGCTCACTCCAGAGAATACGAGCACCAGAGGGTGTCTGTGCTTCTGAGGCTTTTAAAGGGAGATTGCGACTGCGTGATCGCCTGTGCTGACGCGGCGGCTCAGTACACCATACCTCCTATGTGCCTTGATGCGGCAACCCTCACGCTTTCGGCAGGAGAGAGCGTGAGTATGGAGAAGTGCATCTCCGTTCTGACGCTTTTGGGATACGAAAGATACGACCAGATAGAGGGTGTGGGTCAGTACTCCGTCCGAGGAGGTATCCTTGACTTTTATTCCCCTGATTCAGAGGCACCCGTCAGGGCGGAATTCTGGGGAGACGAGATAGACACTCTCTTCTATTTTGACCCCGAGACCCAGCGCAGGACTGAGCCTGCAAGGGAGATAACCCTTTCTCCCTCCACGGAGGTCTTTATCTCTGACAGGGAAGAGCTTGCAGACAAAATAAAGAAGAAGGCATCTCTTTTGCGTGCGGAAAAGTCCCAAAAGGCAAAGGAGGTTCTCATAAATGAGGCGGACCACATCCGCAGAGGGATACACCTTTCTAACCTTGACAAGTTTATAAGCCTTATTTACGGAGAGGATGCCACTCTCTTTGATTATATTGACCGTGATTTTATCTGCTTTGTAAGCGAGGAGACCGCCTGCAAGGACAGAATGGCAAACGTGCAGTTTCGCTATAAAGAGGATATGGTGGATTATTTTGCCCAGGGTGTGCTGTGCAGAGGCTTTGACAAATACGCCCTTGAGTGGAGAGAATGTGCAGAGATACTTGCAGAAAAATCAGTTATCTATCTTGACAATTTTGCAAGCGGAAGTCACGATGTTCCTCTTTCTCAGCTTGTAAATATGAACGCAAAGCAGCTCCCTGTGCTCAGCGGAACCATTAAGGATCTGCAGGAGGAGCTTGAGAGCATTGACATAAAGCACAGCACGGCAGTGGTGCTGTGCGGCACGGACAAAGCGGCGCACAACATTGCCGAGGCTATGGGCGAGAGGGGACTTCCCTGCTCCTGTGCAAAGCACACTGAGGAGCTTAAGGTCGGCAGGGTATACACTATGGAGGGCAGTCTTTCTGCAGGTTTTGAGTACCCGGAGGAAAAATTTATCCTCTATGCTCAGGGCAGGCACCAGGCTCAGCCCGAGAAAAAGCGCAGACTGCCCAAAAACGGCCAGGAGATATACAGCCTCTCTGACCTGAGCGTGGGAGATTACGTGGTGCATACTGCCCACGGAATCGGTATTTTCCAGGGTATCACTAAGATCGATACCCACGGAATAGTTAAGGATTACATCAAGATCGGCTATGCCAAGAGCGACGTGCTCTACGTGCCCGTAACTCAGCTCGATCTGGTTGCAAAATATATAGGTCCCAAGGAGAATTCTGCGGTGAAGCTCAACCGCCTTGGGGGCACGGAATGGCAGAAGTCCAAGGCAAGGGTAAAGTCTGCGGTGAAGGATATGGCAAAGGAGCTCATTGCCCTTTACAGCGCAAGAATGACTGCACCGGGACACGCATTCCCTGCAGACAGCGAGTGGCAGAGGGACTTTGAGCAGGGCTTTGCATACGAAGAAACTCCCGACCAGCTCCGTTGTGCCGCAGAGATAAAGGGCGATATGCAGCGCTCGGCACCTATGGACAGACTCCTGTGCGGAGACGTGGGCTTTGGCAAGACGGAGGTAGCCCTGAGGGCAGCCTTCAAATGCGTAAGCGACTCAAAGCAGTGTGCTCTGCTTTGCCCCACCACCATCCTTGCCTGGCAGCACTACCAGACGGTGCTTAGGCGCTTTGAGGATTACCCCGTCAGGGTGGAGCTTTTGTCCCGATTCCGCAAGCCCAAGGAGCAGGAGAACATCCTGAAAAGGCTCAAGCGCGGAGAGATAGATATGGTCATCGGCACCCACAGGCTTGTGCAGAAGGACGTGGAGTTCAGGGACCTGGGACTTGTTATCATAGACGAGGAGCAGCGCTTTGGAGTTGCTCACAAGGAGAGGTTCAAGGAGGTCTGCAAGAACGTGGATGTGCTCACCCTCTCTGCAACCCCCATCCCAAGAACTCTGAATATGGCTTTAAGCGGCATACGTGACCTGTCTGTGCTGGAGGAGGCTCCTCAGAACCGCTACCCCGTGCAGACCTACGTGCTGGAGCACAGCACTCCCATTATAAACGAGGCTATCAAAAAAGAGCTTAGACGCGGCGGACAGGTGTTCTACCTGCACAATAACGTGGAGACCATTGAGGCAAAGGCGGCGCGTATTCAGCACGATATCCCTGAAGCAAAGGTGGGCATAGGCCACGGCAAAATGACGGAACAGCAGCTCTCGGGAGTATGGAGGGATATGCTGGAGCAGAATATTAACGTGCTTGTGTGCACGACCATTATAGAAACGGGTGTGGACGTACCCAATGCCAACACTCTCATTATAGAGAACGCAGACCGCTTCGGTCTTTCTCAGCTTCATCAGATACGCGGCAGAGTTGGCCGCAGCAGTCGCCGTGCCTGGGCATACCTGACCTTTACTCCCGGCAAGGTGCTCAGCGATATTTCCAATAAGCGGCTGACCGCCATCCGTGAGTTCACAGAGTTTGGCTCAGGTATGAAGATCGCCATGCGAGACCTGGAGCTTCGCGGTGCAGGCTCTGTGCTCGGAGGCAGTCAGCACGGACATATGGAGGACGTGGGCTACGATATGTACCTGAAGCTTCTGGATACTGCGGTCAAGGAGGAAAAGGGAGAGGTGAGTGCCGACAGAGAGGAGAAGGACTGCCTTGTGGATATTGCGGTGGTTGCCCATATTCCCGAAAGCTACATCGAGAGCCTTTCTCTGCGTCTTGACGTGTACAAACTCATTGCAGATATACGCAACAAAGAGCAGGCATCAGACGTGGTGGATGAGCTTATAGACCGCTTTGGAGATATTCCCGCGTCCGTTATGGGACTTATCGACGTGGCGCTTGTGAGGAACTTAGCGGCTACGGTGGGAATTTACGAGATCAAGCAGAACGACACCTCTCTGCTTCTGTATATGAACGATGTGAAGAATCCTGAGCTTATATCCCTTGTGGCAAAGGCTAAGGGAGATGCTCTGCTTTCTGCAGGCTCAAAGCCATACATTGCTCTGAGACTTGGGCAGAAAACACAGCCTCTGGAGGCCCTTAGGGAATTCTTCGGCTTGTAATGCTTTATCTGATAATTTCGTGAACAAACTGTTATTTTTGCGATAAATGTTGAAATCTGCCGATTAATTGTGTATAATTACTTGAGTGTGCTTTTAATATAAGCAAAGGACGGTAAAACCTATGAAGAATCTCAAAAGAATCACAGGCATTTTATTGGCTGTTGTTATGATACTTTCCCTGTGCGCTTGCTCTCAGGTTCCCAAGACCGCAACTGCTCAGTGGAGCTACAAAAACGATGCAAGGGAATATGCAATGGGCATCTACGTTTATTCCTTGATGACCGCATATAACCAGGCTTATACTATCCTTTCAGAGGAGCAGGGTGAGGACTTTGACAAAGAGGCCTCCATCCTTTCTCAGGAGAGCTCATTTGACGAAGCAGGCAAGTCCTACGTGTGCAGGGATTGGGTGCTCAAAGAGGCAGACTACATCACAAGAAACCTGATGGCCATTGACAATATGGTAGAAGAATTTCAGGTGGAGATTGACCCTGCAACAGAGGCAGCTGCCTACGACCAGGCCCGCAAGGACTGGGACCTGGGCCCCTACTATGAGGAGTACAGATCCTACGGCTACTCTGCCGCACCCTACAAGGACCTGCTGGAGCCTATGGGCATATCCTACGAGAGCTTCTACGATGCAACCTACCTTGCAAGCGTAAAGCAGACTGCTGTTTTCAACCGCTTCTACCACAAAGGCGGACTGAAGGCTGTGAGCGAAAAAGAGATCTCCGAGTATTTTGAGGAGAACTACTCAAGCTACTCCTATTTTACCGTTAATCTGTACGAATCCACAACGGATTCCACTACAAACCAGACAGTGAACACTCCTTTGCCTGAGGCTAAGATCAAGGAGATCAAAGAGAATCTGAGCCTTTATTCCACAATGATGAGGGCAGGAAACGCTACCTTTGAGGAGGTCATAGGTATGTATGCGGCCTATGCAGGGCTTGACTATGACCCATCCGCAAGCTATGTGGAGGATCTTGATAATTCATCCCTCCCCAAAGAAGTGGCAGAGGTTGTGGATACCCTCAAGGACGAGGAAACAAAGATAGTCTACCTGGGCTCAGGAGACACAACGGTAGCTTACTATCTCTACAAAAAGCCCGTTGCAAAGGAAACGAAGTCCTACATTGCAAACGAGTCAAATTATGATTCTCTGCTTCAGGATATGAAGAACGACGAGTTCAACGAGACCCTGAGAGAGTACACGGACAAGGTCGAGTGTGAGGTTAACACTCAAGAGGTTAACAAGTTCACACCCGAGCTTATAGAAAGTCTTATTTAAAGTTCAAAAGAATGTATCTTATAATACTGTTAAACTCAAGGAGGTTTTACAGTGAGTAAAGTAAAAGTTATTGCAATTCTTGCAGTTTTGGTTTTATCTCTGGGAATCTTTGCCGTGCAGGCAGAGACCCAGCCGGCGCAGACTCCCGTTACAGAGCCTGCCACCGTTCCTGTGCAGACTCAGCCTTATGCTACTGAGCCTGTGGAGTCTCAGCCTGTGGTGGGAACTGTCTCCACAGCGCCCACAAGCCCCACGGATACCTCGGAGCCTGCTACTGGGATCGCAGGTACAACAGCCCCCACAGCCACCACAGCTCCCGCTACAGAGGCAACAGAGCCCACTACCTTTGTCCGCCCCACGGAAATGGTAACGGAGCCTGCTACCTACTCAAACTACGTAAGTCCTGCTCCGATCTACACCCCGGGTAATCAGGACTACAACAAAAAGGATTGGGAGAACATAGAACTTGATCTTTCGGACGAGAATGCTCCTGCAAATCCCGGCGGAAGCTTTTTAAACATCAAGAACAATACGTCAACAGAGGATGAGCGAAACCCCATGTTCCTTATCCTTGCCATCGTTTTCTGGTTCCTGGCACTTTCTGCAATCACCTTCCTGCTGCTTTACAGACCTGAGAAGAAGCTTGCAGCCGCAAAGCCTGCTTTTGAGAAAAAGGAAAAGAAGGCAAAGCCTGAGAAATCTCCCAGGTATGAGAAAAAATACACGGACGACTACAACGACGGATACTAATAAATATCTGCAGTGTTTATGATTAAAGCTTGCCCTTCGGCCAAAAGCCGAGGGGCATTTTTTTATTAAATACAAAAGATTTTCTAATATTTCTGTAAAAGGTTGTAAATTCAGGGTTACTTGTGGTATAATATTTATGAATTTGCGTATTTTTAACTTGAAGACTAATTTTTAGGGTGATTCAATGAATTTTAAACGAATACTTGCAGCAGTTCTTTTGCTTATACTTGCAGTTACTCCCATTACGGCTATGGCCGCTTTTTCAGAGGATACTGCACAGGTGGCGGAATCTTCCTACAAGCCAAGGCTTAAGGCGCCCTCCCACTCAAACGACTACTACTACAGCAATATGAATATCTTTTACTCCATCGGCTACGGTATGCCTAACTGCACGGCCTACGCCTGGGGCAGAGCATATGAGCTTCTGGGCACACAGCCCAAGCTTTCTCTTGACAGTGCTCACTATTGGTACGATTACAACAAAGACCACAACTACTACCCCTGCGGCAAAACTCCCAAGCTGGGTGCCATTGCCTGCTGGGATAACCCTTACGGGGGACACGTTGCGGTGGTTGAGAAAATCACGGATACAACCGTTACCCTCTCTCACTCAGAGTGGGGCGGCAGAAGCTTCTTCCTGACAGAGCATGAGGTTGGTGCTTCAAACGGAGGCGCTGTGAGCAGCGGCTGGAAGTTTGAGGGATATATCTACATTCTTGAGGGAGAGATACTGCCTGACGGAGATATTTACAGAGTAGATTCCTCCAACGGACTCAATATGAGAAAGGGCGCAGGGACAAGCTATTCCACCCTTGTTGCCGTGCCTGATAAAACGGAGCTTGTTGTAACCAAGACCAAGGAGGCAGACGGCTACACCTGGGGTAAGACCACCTATGCAGGGCAGACAGGCTGGTGCGTGCTTGATTTTTGTGAGCTTGTGTACAAGCTTCCGGTGGAAACCCAGCCTCCCACCACGGTGCCTGAGCCTTCGGCAACCGAGGACGAGGCAGAGCCCACCCTCCCGAATGATAATACGGAGCTTCCCACAGACGTGACGGAGCCTGCCACGGAAGCAGTAACGGAGACCCTTGCAACCGTTGGTTCAGAGGCTGAGCCTGCCCCTGAGATGTGGGGAGATGTGAACGGAGACGGCAGAACCAACGTAGGTGACGCCACTATGCTTCAGAAGTATATCGCATCTATGAATGTGAATATAATACTTGAAAGAACAGACATAAACGGCGACGGAAAGGTCAGCGTTTCAGACGCTACCTACATACAGAAGACCCTTGCAGGACTTTAAGACCATTGTGGTGTAAGCCCCGAGGCGTTTGCGTTTGACGTAAATTACTGATAGTTTATACATAGAAACGGAGAGATAATAATGAAACATACAGACATCAAGCAGGTTCTGGAATGCCCTGAGTTTTTGGGCAAAGAGGTAACCGTTTGCGGTTGGGTCCGCACCTCAAGAGAGTCAAAGAATATGGCTTTTGCAGAGCTTAACGACGGTACATCCCTCACACATATTCAGATAGTTATAGACAGAGCTGCAATCGACTACCCTGCAGCTGCACTCAGACTGGGCACGGCGCTCAGAGTTGTGGGCGAAGCAGTTGAGGCAAGACAGGGCTCTGTAGAGATAAACGTTAAGGAGATTGAGATATTGGGCGAGTGCCCTCCCGAGTATCCTCTGCAGAAGAAGCGCCATACTCTGGAGTATCTGCGCACAATTCCCCATCTGCGTGTGCGCACAAACACCTTCAACGCTGTGTTCAGAGTTCGTTCTGTTATGGCAGGTGCTATCCACAACTACTTCCAGTCCAGAAACTACACCTACGTACAGCCTCCTCTCATCACAGGCTCTGACTGTGAGGGTGCAGGCGAGATGTTCAAGGTAACCACCATCGGCTACTCTCAGGATTATAAGAACGAAGAGGAGTACTACGCAGACGACTTCTTTGGCAGAAAGGCAGGACTTTCTGTTTCTGCTCAGCTTGAGGGCGAGGTTGCCGCAATGGCATTTGGCAAGATCTACACCTTTGGTCCCTCTTTCCGTGCAGAAAACAGCAACACTCCCCGTCACGTGGCAGAGTTCTGGCATGTTGAGCCCGAGGTTGCCTTTGCAGATCTTTTTGACATTATCGGCATTGCCGAGGATATGATAAAGACCATCATCAAAGAGGTTATGGACAAATGTCCCACAGAGCTTGCATTTTTTGAGAAGCACTTTGAAAGCGGATTGCTTGATAAGCTCAAGAGTATTGTTGAGAACAAGTTCGAGATCCTTGACTACACAAAGGCCATTGAACTGCTCAAAGAAAGCGGCAAGGAGTTTGTTTACCCTGTGGAGTGGGGCTGTGACCTGCAGACAGAGCACGAGCGCTACATCACTGAGGAACTCTTCAAGAAGCCTGTGTTCGTTATCAACTATCCCAAGGATATCAAGTCCTTCTATATGAAGCAGAATCCCGACGGCAAGACCGTTGCCGCCACAGACCTGCTGGTGCCCGGTGTAGGCGAGATCATCGGCTGCTCTGAGCGTGAGGCAGACCTTGATAAGCTTTTGGAGGCTATGAGAGTCAGAGGTATGAACGAGGATGATTACACAGACTACCTTGACTTGCGCAGATTCGGCTCTGTGCCTCACTCAGGCTTTGGTCTGGGCTTTGAGCGTATTATTATGTACGTAACAGGTATCAGCAACATCCGCGACGTTATCCTCTACCCCAGAACAGTAGGCTACATCAGATAATCTGCAGATGCGGTGAAGCTTGCTATGCAAATGATTTGATTATATAAACAGAATCACCCGAAGAAGAAATTTTACTCACTTTTCTTCTTCGGGTGTTTTTTATATAAATTTGCGTGCCGCAGGCACATAGGGCATACGATAGTATATATCGCGTGGTTCATCACATATCGCAAATTCACTTGTGAATTTATATCGCTGACTTGCGAAGCAAGTCGATAAGCCTGCTTCCTTTCGCGATATATTTACCTTTCGGTAAATGCGATATATCTGATGTGATCAGATGCGATATAGGCTCACGTTGCTTGCCTGCGATATGATATAAATTCGCGTGCCGCAGGCACATATGGCATACGAGAGTATATATCGCACGCTTTTGTGTATATCGCAAATTCACTTGTGAATTTATATCGCTGACTTATGCGGAAGTGCCGCATAAGTCAACCAGTCCCGCCACAAACTTCTGAATATGCGTTGCGTCCTTGACGTTCACTGCATTGTCCTTTGTTGCGTCTGCCGCAAGGAGCTGGGTTTCGCTCAGGGTGATAAGTGATGCAACGTGCTTTTGCACGGTGGTGGCGTCTTTAACGTTCACAACTCCTGAGGAATCTGCATCTCCCAAAATGTACTCAGGTACAGGTGCTGTTGTTGATTGAGTTGGTAGGGGTTCCGTGGGTGCAGTAGTTTCCGTTGGTGCTGTAGTTTCCGTTGGTGCTGTAGTTTCCGTTGGTGCTGTTGCCTCTGTGGGGGTTGTGGGCTCAGAGGGATTTGTGGGGGCTGTCTGCGGATTTTCCGTGATTGCTTTTATCACAAAGGTTCCGCCTATATCATCAGAGAAATCGTTTTTGTAGAAATTCATCACGTCCCTGAGGGTGCCGTCCTTCATATAATAGCTCATACCCGCTTTTGCGTTTGGCAGGAAGATGTATTTGTTGCTTGAAAACAGCCACTCGCATACTCCTATGGAGTTGGGAATGTGGGTGTAGCCCTCTTTGTCCTTGTTCTCAAGGTAGGTGCGCTGGTTGTCTATGGTGATGCCTATGGCGCCCTTTCCCTCAGGGAGGAGGGTGTCTGCGGTATCTGCACAGATGTAACCTGTGTAGTCTGCCGTGCCTGATGCAAGGTGTATCCACTTTGAGGTATCGCTTATGGGTCTGCCGTTTTTTGTGGGGATGTAGTGCACGGTATAGTCTGCGCCCAAAGAGGTGGTCTCAAACATTACCTTTGAAAGAGTGCGGTGCTCCTCTTCAAAATCAAAAACGTTCATATAAGTGATGGCTGAGTATGGGTCGTTTTCAGATGAAAGATAGTCAAATTCATAGGTGGCGCCGTAGGTTTCGTTCTGATATATCCTGTGCTCTTCCGTGAGCTTTTCGTAGCTTGTGAAGGCGTATGAGGGACCGAATATCTGGTCAAACATCCACACGTCCTCGTAGGATATCCAGAAATACCCACCCAGACTGTTGTAGTTGCCCCAGCTGTTTTTGATGAGCCAGGCGCCGTTTTGATTTGGAGTGCCTGAGGCTGAGCCTGAGAAGCTCTCCTTTGGATAATCGTCGTCCCAGCCAACCACTGAAATGCAATGGCCGCTGAGCTGGTTTATTTTCAGCGAATCGTTGCTGCAGTAAAAGGAGGTTTTCTCCGAAAGATAGTCAAAGTCTGCGTTGAAGCTTCCCACAACTGAGCCGTAGGTGTAAATAAGCTCCTTGATGACCTTGGGGGAGGTGCTGCTGTCAAAGAATATTGCCTTAGTAAGTACAAAATCAGGCAAGGTGGAAAATGCGGAGTAGTCCTCCTTTGTGGCAGATGTTGGGAAGTCTGCATCATACACGGGACCTGCCCAGCTTGTAAGGTATCCAAGGGGAATGTAGGAATATCCGCCGTTGTATTCGTTTCTTTGCCAGCCTGTGCCGTCCTCCCTTACGGTGCCCCAGATGTTTGCATGCTGAGGTGCAAAGGGAGAAAGCTCCTCTTTGTTCTTGAGCAGAAGGGTCTCAAAGGTGGAGAGTGCGCCAAATGCCCAGCAGGTGTTGTTCTGCTGGCTTCTGACGGGAAGCACCAGGCCTTCTTCGGCTGAGCTGTATTTTGAGGGGAGCTCATCCGAAGAGGAGGAAAGCTCTGCGTTGAGTGGCCTTGCGCCTACTGCCTCAAGTCCTGTGAAGGCAGAAAGCTCTGCAGTCTCCTTGTTTGCGGCAGAGGCGTATACTGTGCAGGATAAAATTAAGATAACAGCAAGTATGATCGCTGTGATTTTTTTAGGGTTTTTCATATGTGCTCTCCATAGTAAAATTATATATTTAATTATATCACTACTTGTGAGTTTGTGTAAAGTATATTATCACGTCAAAAGCAAATAATATCCCTTGGAAATTCAGAAAGGGATGAGGGTATGGAGCTGAGGACAGACCTGGCGGTGGAGGCACGGGAGCTTGCGCAGGAGGATATTCGGGATGTGGAATACTCAAAGGAGAAGGAGCACGGCCTGCTTATAGAAAGGCTCAACATAAAGACGAAGCGGGCAGGGCAGCTTATGGGCAAGGAGGCAGGGAGGTACGTGACCATTACTCTGCCGCCCCTTACTGATAATATAAAGGACACGGATGAGCGCCTGCCCTTGATAGCAGGGGAGATCAGGAGGCTTTTGCCCGTAAACGGACTGGTGTTTGTGGCGGGGCTTGGAAACTCCCAGATAACCCCCGATGCCTTGGGACCTGTGTGCGCAGGGGGAGTGCTTGCCACCCGACATATTACAGGGGAGGTTGCCCGCAGTACGGGACTTGACAGACTGCGTTCTGTGGCGGTGCTTGCAACGGGGGTTACGGGACAGACAGGGATCGAGACGGGGGAGCTTGTGCTGAGTGTTGTGAAGCGGATAAAGCCCACGGCGGTTATCGTCATTGATGCCCTTGCCTCCAGGCGGCTTGAGAGGCTTGGGTGCACCCTGCAGATATCTGACACGGGGATATCTCCCGGAGCAGGTGTGGGGAATCACCGCACTCGGCTCTCAGAGGAGACTCTGGGTGTGCCTGTGATCGCTCTTGGAGTGCCTACGGTGGTGGATGCGGTTACTCTTGTGAGCGACCTTGTGTGTCCTGAGGATGACAGACAGCAACAGAGCCTGAGGGATAAGGTATCTCCCCGGGGCAGAGCAATGGTTGTCACACCCCGTGAGGTGGACCTGCTTGTACAGCGTGCCGCAAAGCTTTTGTCACTTTCGATAAACCTTGCGCTTCACAGCGAGATCTCTACCTCTGATCTGCTGTCGTTGCTGTAAGGAGTTGAGGTCTGAGCAGGAGTAACGGGAGGCGCAGAGACCCTCCCTTACGATAAACGCTTGACTATAATTGTTGTAACTTTTCCTTGCAGGAACAGCAAAACACCCGAAGAAGGTTTTGTGTCTTCTTCGGGTGCTGAATTAATTATTAAGTTTTTACTGAGTTAATACTGAGTATCCATATATGCCTGGGCGCTTTGAGTGTATGCGTGGAGTGCGTACATAACGTCTGTGAGGGTCTGTTTGCCCTCTGCCTGAGCAATGGCAGCATAGCTTATTATGCTGTATGTAAGCTCTAAATCGCCCACACGGGTACAGTACTCGTTGTATATATTGTGAGCAGGCACACTGGGGATGGATATCATATACAGGTCGCCGTTTCTGACAAGGTTTACGGGTGCACCGTCAACGGTAGCGGTCAGAGAATCTGCGTATGCGCTGTCTTTAATGCGGAAGTACTGATAGATGGCGGTCTCTGACTGCAGAGAGAGTGAGGAGCCGTGGTAGATAACCTTGCCTGAGCCGGGGGTGACGGTGTGGCTGTAGCTGCTGAAGTCAATGACCTGAAGCTCCTTGTCATCGGCAGTCATAAGCTCTGTGCTGTTTGCAAGGTTTTCTGTGTTGTATTCAAAGTAGAGCTGAGCTGCAGCTCCGTAGTTGAGCATATCCTTTACAAGGGGGAGCTCTGCTTTGTACTCGTCAGGGCTTGCAAGCATTTCCTCTGCGTAACCCTTGACGGATTGGGAGAAGGTCCTGCTTTCTCTGCCTGATGCCTCAACCGTGCACTTGACGTCGGTCGTCATATCCTTTGCGGGTACGGGGCAGGTGAACTTGTATCCCTTTTCATGGGGTGTGCCCTCTGCCACGGGAATCTCCAGGGTCGTGTCTGCATATTCAAAGATGACCTTTGCGTTTTCATCTGCGAGGGTTTGCTCTGAAAGCTCAAGGAAGAAGTTTACTCCTATGCTCTCAGAAAGTGTGAGGCTGTAGCCTGAGATATCTGCCACAGGGGAGTTGGTGATAGCCTTGATAACAAAGGTACCTCCCGTATAATCCTCCCAGGCAGATGCGTAGAAGTCCATTACGTCACGCACAACACCGTTCTTCATATAGAAGCTCATACCGTGCTCAGACTGAGGGGTGAAGATGCGCCTGCCGCCTGAGTTGAGCCACTCAGAGACACCGATGGAGTTGGGTATGTAGGTGTAGCCCTCTTTGTCTTTGTTCTCAAGGTAGGTGCGCCGGTTGTCTATGGTGATGCCGATGGCACCTTTGCCCTTTGGGAGCAGAACATCCTCAAAGTCTGCGCAGATGTAGCCTGTGTAGTCAACAGTACCCGTTGTGAGCTTTGTCCACAGGGAGGTATCGTTTGTGGGGGTATCTTCGTTTACGGGGATGTAGTGTACTGTGTAGTCTGCACCTATGGAGGTGGTCTCAAACACAACCTTTGACAGGTTGCGGTGACCCTCTTCAAAGTCAAAGACGTTCATATATGTAACCTCTGAGTAGGGGTCTCTTTCTGAGGTGAAGTAAGTGCACTCGTAGGTTGCACCGTCGATTTCGTTCTGATATATTCTGTGATCCTCCGTGATCTTTTCGTAATCCGTGAAGGCATAGGAGGGACCGAACACGTCGTCAAACATCCACACATCTTCGTAGGAGATCCAGAAGTAACCCATATCCCCTGAATACGTTCCCCAGCTGTTTTTGATGAGCCAGGCACCGTCGTTTGTCGGGGTGCCTGAAAGGCTTTCTGAGAAGTTCTCCTTTGCATATGCGTCGTCCCAGCCTACAACGGAAACACAGTGTCCAGAAAGCTGACTGATGGTGAAGTTGGGGTTGTTGCAGTAGAAGGAGTTTCCTCCTGATAAATAGGAGCCGTTTGCGTTGAAGTTGCCCACAACCGAGCCGTAGGTGTAGATAAGCTCCTTAATTGCGTTGCGGTCGGCATCGCTGTTGAAGTAGATGGCTTCTGTGAGGCCGTACTCGGGAGATTTTGAGAAGCTTTGATAGTCTGCCTTGGTGGAGTTGGTGGGGAAGTCTGAGTCTGCAACAGCGCCTGCCCAGCTTGTAAGGTAGCCCAGGGGAATGTATGAATAGCCGCCGCTGTACTCGTTTCTCTGCCAGCCTGTGCCGTCGTCCCTTGTGGTGCCCCAGAGGTTTGCGTGCTGAGGTGCAAAGGTGGAGATGCTTTCACCTTTTGAAAGGAGCAGGGTCTCTAAGGTGGAAAGTGCGCCAAATGCCCAGCAGGTGTTGTCCTGCTGCTCTCTTACGGGGAGCACGATGCCTTTGTCTGCTGAATTATAGCTTGCAGGCAGCTCGTCGCCTGATGCCTGAAGGCTTACGTTCAAGGGCTGAGAGCCTATTGCCTCAAGTCCCGTAAGCTTTGCCCCAAGGGTTGCAACTTCTACGTTTGCTCCGAAGGTGCCCACTGCACCTGTAGCCAAAAGCAGAAGGAGCACCAGTATTAACGAGGTTAGTTTTTTTGCCGTTTTCATAATAAACCTCCTTGAAGGTTATTTCTTTTATGGAATAAAATCATTTCAGCTCCACAATGGTAACGCCTGCTTCGCCTTCGCCGAAGGTTCCCAGACGGAAGCTCTTGACCGCTTTGTGGTGCCTGAGAAAAGCCTGGATCTCTTTTCTCAGCACTCCCGTGCCCTTGCCGTGGATGACGGTAAGATTCTTTACATTGGTGAGCACTGCCGTGTCTATGACCTTGTCTACCTCCATCACAGCCTCGTCTGCTGTGTATCCGCGCACGTCAACCTCTGTTATGGGTCGGGTGTCGATGCGGCTGACCCTCTGATTCCTCTGCAGAGGCTTGCCTGCCACAGAGACCTTGGATTCCTCTACAAGACGCAGGTTCTTGAGGGGAGTTCTGGTTTTTATGATGCCTGCCTGTACAAGCACGGAGGTGGCGTTTTGTGCAGGGGTCTCAAGCACGGTAGCCTTTTTGTCTATATCCACAACAAGCACCGTGTCTCCTGCTTTAAGTGCACGGGGCAGAGTGTAGTTGTCTGATTTCCTTGCTTCCTTTACGGGGTCGGCATCCTCTTCCATTTTGCGCATATTCTGCCTGAGCTTTGCTCTTTCTTCTGCTGAGAGGTTGCCTGCTTTTTTTGCTTTTTCCAGCTCTTCTATGAGAGCATCTGCCTGTGCTTTTGTGCGGGCTAAAAGGCGGGATGCCTCCTGCTTTGCACGTTCCAGCTCTCTGTCTGCCTGGGCACGTACCTTTGAAAGCTCGTCTTCTGCGCGCTTTGAATCCTCCTGAGCTTTTCTTGCAAGGTCGTGAGCCTTTTTGAGCTCTTCCTCAAGGGATTGACGGCGCAGGTCAAGGTTTTTGACTACATCTTCAAACTGACGGCTCTCTGCAGACACAAGCACGGAGGCTCGCTCCACTATGTCGTCTTCAATGCCCAGCCTTTTGGAGATTGCAAATGCATTGCTCCTGCCGGGCACGCCGATAAGCAGCTTGTAGGTTGGGCGCAGGGTTGCAACGTCAAACTCGCAGCAGCCGTTTTCCACACCCTCTGTTTTCAGAGCGAATTCCTTGAGCTCTGCGTAGTGGGTGGTAGAGGCGATCTTTGCGCCCTTTTTGCGCAGTTTTTCAAGTATTGCCACAGCAAGTGCTGCACCCTCTACGGGGTCTGTGCCTGCTCCCAGCTCGTCTATAAGCACCAAAGAGGAACGGTTTGCCTCCTTGAGGATGGAAACGATGTTAGTCATATGAGCAGAGAAGGTGGACAGGGACTGCTCGATGCTCTGCTCGTCACCAATGTCAACAAGCACCTTGCTGAAGATGGAGATCTGGCTTTCATCTGCGGCGGGAATCATCAGTCCGCACATTGCCATAAGAGTCAAAAGACCGATGGTCTTGATAGAGACCGTCTTGCCGCCTGTGTTGGGGCCTGTGATGACCAACGTGTCGAATTCCTTGCCCAGGGTAATGCTTGTGGGCACGGCTTTTTTGGGGTCAAGCAGGGGATGCCGTGCATTTTTCAGATCTATTTGTCCTTTGTCGTTGATGATGGGCAGGGTAGCCTTCATTTTGTAAGCAAGGCTTGCCTTGGCAAAGATAAGACAAAGTTCTGTGAGGGAATTATAACTCTCTGATGCGGTGTCTGCGTGAGCGCCTGCCTCTACGGAAAGCTCGTAGAGTATGCGCTCGATCTCTGCGGCTTCCTTTGACTCTAAAACTCTGATGTCGTTGTTTGCCTGCACAACTCCCATAGGCTCGATGAACACCGTAGCACCTGAGGAGGAGGTGTCGTGCACAAGTCCGGGGATGCTGCCTCTGCACTCAGCCTTGACGGGGACTACAAATCTGCCGCTTCGCTGGGTGATGATGGCATCCTGCAGATATTTCTGATATGTTGAGGAGCGAACGATCTTCTCTAATATCTCTCTTGCCTTTGAGGAGGCTATCCGCATCTTTCTGCGGATGTCGTAGAGCTCAGGGGAGGCATTGTCTGCGATCTCCTCTTCGCTTATAATGCAGGAGGAGATTTTATCCTCCAGGTATTTATTGTCTGAAAGTCGCTCAAATAGCAGGTCAAGGGAGGTTTCCATCCCTGAGCACTTGGAGCGCCAGCTGCGCACACCGCGGGTAATGCGCAGAGCCTGGGCAATGTGCAGAAGCTCCGTGGTGCTCAGCACTCCGCCTGCCTGAGCGCGGCGAAAGGCTCCCGTCATATTCTTAAGTCCCGAGAAGGAGGGGGCGCCGAATCTGCCGGAGAGCATATAGGCATCAGAGGTTTGTCTGAGTGCCTCTTCTATCTCAAATTTTCCGCTGAGAGGCTCTGTTTCAAGTGCCATTTGGCGTGCATCCTCGCAGGTTGCTTCTTTGGCGAGCATCTGCAAAATCTTATCAAGCTCCAGAGCCTTGTGATGTTTGTTCATATCCTTATCCTTTTGCAAAATACTTTGCTGTTAATGTATGTTTACTGTTTCATTGCTTTGTAAAAATGCAGGGTCTGAAAGTCCCTCTCCAGCACCCTTGCCGTGTAGGCCTCCGTAATGAAGCTTAGTGCCTCAAGCCCTTTTTGAGAAAGCGCAAAGGCAAATACCTTTTTGTCCTCGCTCAGGCATATGTGCCGCAGAGCATGGGCGATTCCTGCGTCAATGGGAACGCAGGCAGGCGCAGGGGACTTTTTGAAGCAATCCGCACATTTAAGTGCTCCGTCCGTTATGGAAAAATACATCTGCGGTGTTTCGTATGCTCCGCAGCCTTTGCACATAATAAGGTCGGGCATATAGCCTGCAAGGCAGGCAAGCCGCAGCTCCACACAAGCCTTGATAAGCTCCGGGTCTTTGTCTGAATTTGACAGCAGATGCAGGGCGTTGAGTATGAGGGAAAGGTGCGCAGAGGCGTTGGCGTTTGCAGGGCAGATGTATGCCGCAAGCTCGCAGAAATACTGGGCTAAGGAAAGCTTTGCCATATCCTTGCGAAGACCGAAGAACAGCTCGCAAAGGGAGGCATCGTCGATTATGTACTTTTCCTTGCCCTCGTACACGGAAAGGCTTGAATAGCACAGCAGGTCCGTGGCGGCGCTTTTGGGATTTTTGATGTTCTTTGCACCCTTAACAAAGGCACGAAGCACTCCCATATCCTTTGTAAGCACCGTCACCAGCTTATCCTGCTCACCTATATTCTGTTGTTTGATGATAAGTCCCGTGGTCTGAAATTTCATTGGTGCTTGCGTCCGTTTGTTTTTTGTTTTGCGTGTTTTCTTCCTGCAGAGATTTGAAGTGCAGGTAGTCCTTTACACTTCCCGTTACGGTGAATATCCTCCAGGCTTCTTTTTCGTTCATAAATATCACCCCACAGTTAAAGTATAGCTGTCCTTTGGGGAGATATAGAGGGGAATTTGTAGATGTTAAAAATTAACATACAGGCAAGGAGGGCTTAGTGTATTATTATTTGTTCTATCAGTTAAAATCCGAGCTGTCAAAACCGAAATTGCGAAGTAACCCGTCGCGGTTTCTCCAGTCCTCCTTGACCTTTACCCAGGTCTGAAGATTTACCTTGCAGTCAAAGAAGCTCTCCATATCTGCTCGGGCTTTTGAGCTTACCTTCTTGAGCATAGCTCCGCCCTTGCCGATGATGATTCCCTTGTGGGAGTCACGCTCGCAGTAGATGGTGGCCTCAATATCAAGGATTCCGTCCTCTCGCTGGCGCATCTTCTCAATGACTACCGCAGTGCCGTGGGGGATCTCCTTATCAAGGCAGAGCAGAAGCTTTTCTCTGAGCATTTCGGAGGCAAGCTGGCGCTCGGGCTGGTCTGTGAGGGTATCTGCATCAAAGAAGTGTCCGCCCTCGCTTGTGAGCTTTTTGAGCTCCTCGATAAGCTCAGAAACTCCGTCGCCCTTTTTGGCGCTTACGGGCACCACAGCCTCAAAGTCATAGAGTGCCGTGTAGTCCAGGATGGTCTTCATAATATGGCTTTTTTCCTTGATGATATCCGTTTTGTTGATGGCAAGCACACAGGGCAGATGCATAACCTGCATACGCTCTATAAGGTCACGCTCCGTGTCGGATATCTCTTCTGCAGCATCCACCACCAGCAGGCAGGCATCTGCACCGCTGACAGATTCCGTTACGGATTTTACCATATATTTGCCAAGGGCAGTTCTTGCTCTGTGCATGCCGGGCGTGTCTGTGAAAACAAGCTGGCAATCTCCTTCGGTCAGCACGCCCATAATGCGGGTGCGGGTGGTCTGGGGCTTGTTTGTGACTATTGCAATCTTTTCTCCCAGCATACGGTTCAGAAGGGAGGATTTTCCAACGTTGGGTCTGCCTACTATGGCAATAAAGGCAGAGCGATCTTTTTCGTTCATATAAGTATCCTTTCGGTTTATGTATTGGTAATATCTTTTAAAAGCCGAACGCCACACCACAAAGGTGATGTGACGGGTAAAGTTTATTTATGCTTCTTTGGCTTTTTGCCGAATAAGGCAACGAACAGGACGGACAGTACGCAGGAAGCTCCCAAAGGAATGAACCAAAGTGGGGAAGCCGTGAGCTTTTCAAAAGCAACAAGCAGCTTGCCTGTGCACAAAAACAGGCTGACCGCCACCGCACAAGCGGCAAATGCCAGCACGAGCACGGCACCTGCAGATATGTCCTTTATTCTTTTTATTCTGGGGTTATGTTCTGTGGAGTAAAGGTCGCAGACCTCCTCCAAAGCTGTGTTAACAAGCTCTGCAAAGATCACTAAAGCGCAGGTGATTGCAAGCACTCCCCATTGAGTTGGGGAAAATCCGCCCAAAAACGCAAAGAGGAAAACGTAGAAAGCGGCAACAAGGTGAAACCGCAGATGAGCCTCGCTCTTTACGGCGCTGAATATTCCTTCAAAGGCAAAGCCGAAGCTTTTTATTTGCTTTTTCATTATTCTTCGGGGGTGATGTAGCTGGAGGATGCAGGCAGACCCAGCATATCCATTACAGCCTCTTCTTTCTCTCTCATGCGAATGCGCTCAAGGTTGTTGTCCTCGTGGTCATAGCCCAAAAGATGCAGAACGCTGTGGCAGGTAAGGTAGCCCACCTCTCTTTGCAGAGAGTGGCCGTAGATGTCGGCCTGCTCAACTGCCTTTTCCATGGAGATAACAACATCGCCCAGAATCTGTGCGCCTGTCTGAGGGTCAATGTCGTACTTGCCCTCTTCGTCGCTCATACCGAAGGAGAGCACGTCTGTCTCAATATCCTTATTGCGGTACTGAGAGTTCAGCTCCTTTATCTGCTCGTTATTAACAAAGGATACGCTCACCTCTGCGGCACCCTGAAAGCCCTCCATCTGCAGTACTGCAATGCAGCAACGGCGCACGAGCATTCTCAGTCCCGTGGGGATGGCAACGTCCTTCTGTCTGTTTGTAATGATTACCTTGATCTTATCTTTTGTCATTTTTATTCCTGCTTTCTTCCAGTTTTGCATATGCTTTGATGATATCCTGCACAAGCCTGTGGCGGACAACATCCTTTTCAGTAAAAGTACAACTTGCAATGTCGTCTATGCCTCTGAGCACCTTGATGCACTCCTTGAGTCCGGAGCGTGCGCCGTTGGGCAGGTCTATCTGGGTTATGTCGCCCGTGATGACCATTTTTGAGTTAAATCCCAGACGGGTGAGGAACATTTTCATTTGTCCCGTGGTGGTGTTCTGTGCTTCGTCAAGTATGATAAAGCTGTCGTCAAGGGTTCTGCCTCGCATATAGGCAAGGGGAGCAACCTCAATGTTGCCTCTTTCTACGTATTTCTGGTAAGTCTCTGCTCCCAGCATATCAAACAGGGCATCGTAGAGAGGGCGCAGATAGGGGTCAACCTTGCTCTGCAGATCTCCAGGCAGAAAGCCCAGCTTTTCTCCTGCTTCCACGGCAGGGCGGGTGAGGATGATGCGGTTTATCTGCTTTGCTCTGAAGGCGGTCACAGCCATGGCAACC
>JAFQDM010000014.1 GCA_017416065.1 Ruminococcus sp. | reverse complement strand
GTTGTGAGAGCACCTGCATTCAGAGAACCGTGAACGGTACCTGCTGCACCTGCCTCAGACTGCATCTCCTCAACCTTAACGGTTGTGCCGAAGATGTTCTTGAGTCCCTGTGCGGACCACATGTCAACATAGTCTGCCATGGGGGAAGAGGGAGTGATGGGATAAATACCGGCTACCTCAGTAAACGCATAGGAAACGTGAGCCGCAGCGTTGTTACCGTCCATGGTCTTTCTTTTTCTTGCCATTGGAATTACCTCCTTGAAATAATCAATGCGAAAAAGCTCGCATAATATACTTATTCGGCACGTTCTGTACCACCGTATATAATATCACTTTTTATAAACCTTGTAAAGTCCATTAAAGCAAAATAAATCATATTTTAATGGAAATTGTGGAAAATTTCACAATCTCCACTCCTCAAAGGGGAGGGGGACACCTCAAAACTCACCCCTTGCAAATTCATATTAGCGCAAGCAACGCTTTGTTTCAACCCATAAATTCAGGCAGAAATTTTGGATTCTGTTGCATCAGACCTTTGCCTGTGATATACTTATCTTCAGGTGAATTTCAGCATTTTCATTATTAAAAAACAGCAAAGGTGGACGAATCCATGAAACGCATTACTTTTTTCTTTTTTGTGTTACTTCACGCAGTTTTGTACATATTCAATCTTCTGTGGGAGGCAAATATGTTCCTTTATATAAGCAATCCATATAAGTTCTCCTACACATGGATCGCTTTTATTCCCCTCACGGTAGGGTTGCTTTTAAATTTTATGCTGTTATTCCTTCCAACCATAAAAAACAAACTCAACCTGCAAAGAATAAACACTATCCTCACTTTAGATATTCTTTTACAACTGCCTTGCGCGGGTATAGCTTTTTACCTTCTTTTCGGTCATGGTATAGAAAATGGTGAACTCCCTGCATTATACTTCATCATAGCAACGACCATACTGGGTTTAACCGGCGCAATAACTGCAAAAATCATTCAGCATCACAAAAACAATTAACAAACAAAAACAGCACCCCTTCCGATGGATTTTGGAAGGGGTGCTTCTTGCTTTATTTAATGTTGTACTGCTTGCACAGCGGTACCGCTTGCCAATTACACCTGCTGACCTATGGGATAGCCGGTGTTCATACCTGCAACGTGCTTCTGAATAGCCGTGGCATCCTTAACGTTTACCTTTTGGTTGCCGTCTGCATCCGCAAGTATCTCTCCTGTTTCTGAAAGCGTAATAAGGGAAGCAACGTGCTTCTGGATTGCAGTTGCATCCTTTACGTTTACCTTTTGGTTACAGTCTGCATCTCCAAGGATACCCAAAGCCGTTACGGGATGTGACGGATCCGGCTTGGACCCTGTGCTCTCAGAGGGGACTGTCTTCTTCTCTGTGTTTAGGGTAGTCTCTGTTTTGTCCGCTGTGCTTTCTGTAGGCTCAGGCTTTTTCTCTGTGCTCTGCGTAGGTTCTGTCTTATCTGTCGCAGGTTTTGTTTCTGTTGGGTCTGTCTTTTCTGTCGTATTCTCTGTGGCCTCGGTCTTCTCTGTTGTATTCTCCGCAGGCTCTGTTTTTTCTGTTATTTCCTCTGTAGGCTCAGTTACGGTAGGTTTCTCCTCGCAGGGAGCAAAAACAAATCCTAACTCAAGATACGTATCTTCGTAAGACCCGTAGGTAATTGCTTTTTGTCCATTGATGGTGCCCTCTGCCACGTTGACGCTCATATCGTCAAGCTCAAACAGATAGCCCTCCTCTGCATCCAGACGAACACAAACATTATAGATTCTGCCTGCTTCAAAGGTATCACCGCTACCCATAAGCTTTGCAGGAGTTTCGGTTCTGTCGTACCACTCCACGGAGGCAACCTTGCAACCCTTTGTTGTGCACTGGGCGGTCGTGTCGGGATAATTTCCCTCATAGGGAGCTTCCACGCTCGTAACCTCTGCAAAGGACAAAACCGTTTTTTCCTTAAAAGGTTCGTAAACAAGGCGGACTATATCCTCGTAGGTGCTCAGGTCGGAATTTGTCAGAACACATCTGAGGAGATAGCTTGCTCCGTTCTTTGGGCGCTCCTCAGGCTGCCACTGAGACACATTCTGAATATTTCCCAGGTGTGTCCAATGAGTATCCTCCCCGTTATACTCTGCTTCATCGCACATATACCAGTTTACGTATATGTGGTCCGTTGTGCGGTTTTCAAGGGTTATCAGGGGAGCTTCTGCTTCATAGGCCCCCACGTAGATGGTATCAAGGTGTTGCTTTGCTTCATCAAACCGTTCCTTGAAGATTTCATATACACTTGAACCGTAGCTGTCTGCCTCTGCTTTTTTGCAAAGGTTTATGAGCCTGTAGTGATAATCAAGTCCCTCAGATATGATCAACGGCGGAGCAGTTACCTTGTAATATCCACCCTTAAAGTCGTCTATTATCTGAGTGAAGTACTCCTTTGAGGTGCCCTCAAGGAATCTCTGGTCGTGACTGTTAAGGCACTTAGAGAACACTGTGCCCTCTGCCACAAAAACTCTGCCCCAACCGTTGTTGCAGTAGGCAAAGCCTGCATCATCGCCGTCCTTGCCACCGTTAGAAACGTAGAAATTTCCACCCAGAACATACACGCAGGGGTGAAGTGAGCCGTTGGGATATTCCTTGCCGTAGCTCAGATAATTTCCCATGGGAGAAACCTCAATGCTTGAATATTTTCCGAAGAATTCTCCGTCAAAGATCACAACATAGGGGGTGTTGTAAAGGTAAGCATTGTGGCCGACGCTAATGGTATCTCCGCCCCAGGCGCTGCTTGAGTCAAATGTGCCGTCGTAAACGTTTGTGTAGCCGCTTGTAGTGCGCAATATACTGCAGTCTCCCTGCTCGTTAGGAGAGAATATCTCGTAATATCCGCCAAGGATCTCCAGCTCTCCGCCTTCGTTTATAAAGACGGCCTTGTAATAATCCGCATAGCCCTCTGAGAAGGAGCAATATCCCGTGTGGGCGGTGGAGCTATCCCTGACGGTCATCACACCGCCTGATCTGATGCGGAAGAGTGCGCAGTCAACGCCCTGAGTAACTCTTTCTATTTTATAGCCGTTTAAATCCAGATGGAAGGTTGCCCCTGCAGGGATCACAACCTCCAGGTCGTTTGTGTTGTCTGCCTGATAAATGTCGGAGTTCAGAACGTATCTGCAGTCCGCCTGAGCAGTTTTTGCAAGGTTTCTGAGCTGTTCGTAGGTCTCAATGTAGTAAGTATAGTTGCCCGTGGGAGCGCTTTCCTTCTCAGCAGCATAAGTGCCGAAGGTAAGAGCTCCAACAATCAGACAAAGGCAGAGAAAAAATGAAAATAGCCTGATCTTCTTCATATATACTCCTCCTTAAAGAGAAATCTCGTATTCGTAAAAGGGCGATGATAATTGCTCATCATCGCCCATGCCATTCGCTTTATGTTTTAAATTACAGAAGAGGCTCGCCGTCAAAGTAGATCTGTGCAATGTCGCCCAATACTGCGTCAATTACATACTTATACTCAAATCCACTCCACTTGAAGGTGATGGTATAGTTGTTGTTCTCAAATTCAACGGTCAGATCCTCTGCGGCAGACTCCTGAATGTTCAGGTCAGTAAAAGCAAGCTGTTTTGCCTTTGCCTCGTCAATTGTAGGCTCTGCTGCAGCCGTGGTCTGAGGTGCATCCGTACCGTCTGTGTTACCCTTTGAGCCTTTGTCGCAAGCTACCATAAATGATGCAACAAATACCAGACAAAGAGTGAGCGCAATAAGTCTGAGTGTGTTTTTCATAATGTTTGCTCCTTTAAAATAAAATATATCAACAGGGAAGCCCATAAGGACCCTGCATCAATTTGAAAAGGGCAGAGCGAAAAAACTCCGCCCGAGGGGAAATATGAACTCTTGCGAGTAACCTCACTAAAAGCACACCTTACTTTCTGTTGTATACAACAGGTTCGCCAAAGCTGTCTGTGACCGTTAGGGTCTTGCCGTCAATCACATATTCAAAGTCGGTTGCGTCTGTATTGCCGTCGTACAGAAGACTGAAGCTTGTGCCCTTATCTTCATAAGTAAACTTCATATCCGTTCCGGCAAAGGAGTATGTACCCGTGCCATCCTCGTTAAAGGTGTACACATATCCGCCACCTTCATACTCCCACTGACCAACAAGAGTCAGCGCCTCTTCTTCTGTCTTACCGCCGCAGGCAGCAAGTGAGAGCACCATTACAAGTACCATAATAAGTGCAAAGGCTTTTTTCATAATAAATTCCTCCAATTCTATAAAAATTTATACTATTTCAGCTTGTTGACTACAAAGCGAAAATAGATTATAATGATAATGTATGTTAGGGCGGTCTCTGTTTTTGCGCCAACAATTCAGAGACTTCACACAAAGCAAACTTCTTTGTGTGAATAGGGTACCCTTGAGGCTTTCAGAGGCAAGGTCCGTACCCTTCTTCGAACTCTTGCAAATATAATTATACCCATTTCACGTTCAATGTCCCCACCCTCTGCCTCAAAACAGGGGTGGGAAATCAATATTTTCTATCCGTCAGGGGTGGGAAAAGGGGTAGGATGTTGAATTTTTAATATTGTATTCAGAAGGAGCTCATCATGACAAAAAAATCACTAAGCATAACAGGGCTTTTATTTGCTCTCATAGCTCTTGGCGGGTGCTCTCGCGTAGGGGAAAAGTCTGCAAATATGTCCGTTATATACATAGCAACCACAGCGTTGTCGCTTCTGCTGCTTGCAGGCTACAGCATTCTGATACGAAAAAAGGAGCCTTGGTTTCTGGTCCTGTTTTCTGCGGTTGCCGTGGTCAACGTAGGATATTTATCCCTTTCTATCTCGACAAGTCTGGAGGAAGCTCTGTTTGCCAACAGAATAGCATATCTGGGTTCGGTGTTCCTGCCGGTCTCAATGCTTATGATCATACTCAAAACCTGCAAGATAAACTATAAACGATGGTTAACAGGGTTGCTCCTCGGCATCAGTGCGGCAGTTTTCTTTATAGCCGCAAGCCCGGGTTACCTTGATATCTACTACAAAGAGGTTTCTCTTGTTACCGTAAACGGAATCTCCGTGCTGGAGAAGGTCTACGGACCCCTTCACGGAATCTATCTCTACTACTTGCTGGGGCATTTCATTGCAATGATAGGAATCGTGATCTTTGCCCGCGCAAAAAACAACATCAAGACGAGCTTGCAAGCGGCTGTGCTGCTATTTGCCGTTCTTGTCAACATTGGTGTATGGCTTATGGAGCAGCTTGTCAAGATCGACTTTGAGTTTCTCTCCGTTTCATACATCGTAAGCGAGCTGTTCTTGCTTGGAATCAGCCTGCTTGTTCAGGACGATTCCTCACATCTCATCTCAACAGACAGCAAAGCTTTGCCCCTGCCTCAGCCGCCAGCCGTCCCTGTTAATGCATCTGCCTGCGCAAATTCTGCAGAAGCGGTACTTGACAGCGAAGATGAGCTGCGCGAAAAGATCCTCTATCTATCCTCAAAGCTCTGCTCCCTTACGCCAACCGAAAAAGAGATTTACCGCTTATATCTGTCAGGAAAACGAACAAAAGATGCTATGGCGGCACTTAATATAACAGAAAACACCCTTAAATATCACAACAGAAACATCTACTCAAAGCTTGGAGTCAAAAACCGCAAGGAGCTTGTAGAAATTTCTGCAGCGGCAGAAAAGCTGGATATTCAGAGTAAATAACAAAAACCGATTCGCAGTATACAACTTGCGAATCGGTTTTTATATTTTTTCTTTGTTTTAGTCTACAGGCTTTATGTGCCAGATATCTCTTGCGTAATCGTTTATGGATCTGTCGGCAGAGAACACACCTGCCTTTGCAATGTTTGTAAGGGACATTTCGTTCCATTTTTCCCTGTTATTATAAAGTTCCTCCGTGCGCTCTTGAGCTCTGCGGTAAGATTCAAAATCTGCCAGCACCATATAGGGGTCGGAATACATCAGATTCTCTGCAATAGATGAGAATCTTCCCATTCTCAGCTCGTCAATTGCATTTTTGATAATTTCATTTGAGTTATAAAAATCAATAGACTTGTAACCCCTTGACTTCAGGTCATTCACAGCAGGGGTGGTCATACCGAAGAGCACTATGTTGTCGTTGCCTACGGCATCAAAGATCTCAACGTTTGCTCCGTCAAGAGTTCCCAGAGTCACTGCACCGTTTATCATAAACTTCATATTACCCGTGCCGGATGCCTCTGTGCCCGCAAGGGAGATCTGCTCGCTTATCTCCGCAGCAGGGATCAGCTTTTCTGCAACAGTCACCCGATAATTCTCCAGATACACCACCTTCAGCTTGCCGTTAACACGGATGTCGTTGTTGATGGTGTTTGCAAGGTTCACTATAAACTGAATTATCTGCTTTGCAAAGTAGTAGCCCGGCGCCGCCTTTGCACCAAAGATATAGGTCCTTGGGGTAAAATCCATACTGGGATTATCCCTGAGCATCTGATAGGTTGCAAGGATATTCAGAGCATTGAGCAGCTGACGCTTGTATTCGTGAAGCCTTTTAACCTGCACGTCAAAGATCGAGTCCGGGTCTACAAGCACATCGCTTGTGCGCCTTATCTCCTCTGCCATCCTCACCTTATTCTGCCGCTTTATCTCAGAAAGCTTCTCGTGCACGGCTCTGTCCTTTGAGTATTTCAGCAGCTTCTCAAGCTCCGATGCATCTGACACAAAGCCCTTGCCGATAAGCTCTGCAAGCAAAGCCGAGAGCCCGGGATTTGATTGGCAAAGCCAGCGTCTGTGAGCAATTCCGTTGGTCACGTTCGTGAATTTTTCGGGTGTATGGCCGTAAAAATCTGCAAAAACGGTATCCTTGAGAATATTGCTGTGCAAAGCAGAAACCCCGTTTACCTTGTGGCTTGCCACAACCGCAAGGTTTGCCATTCGCACGTATCCGTCGCGGATAACAGACATCCTTGCAAGCTCCTCCTCGGATCTTCCTGCCGCCTTCAGCTCCTCGCACCAGCGTCTGTTTATCTCGCATACTATCTGGTAAATTCTGGGTAGCTTCCGTCGGAACATATCCTCTTCCCAGCATTCCAGAGCTTCCTTCATAACAGTATGATTCGTGTAGGCTACTGTACCCTTGACTATCCTCCAGGCCTCGTCCCAGCCGTAGCCGCACTCATCCATAATTATCCTCATAAGCTCGGGCACAGCAAGCACCGGATGGGTATCGTTCAGATGGATTGCCACCTTGTCAGGCAGGTTCTCCACGGTTTTGTACACACGCAGATGCCGCGTGACAATATCTTTGATGGTTGCACATACAAGGAAATACTGCTGGTTAAGCCGCAGGCTCTTTCCCTCTGCGTGGTTATCTCCCGGGTAAAGCACCTTGGTGATGCTCTCTGCCATGGCCTTCTGCTCAACTGCACGGATGTAGTTGCCTTCGTTAAAGAGCTGCATATCAAACTCCTTGGAGTCTGCCGCCCAAAGGCGAAGCCTGCTCATACCTTTGCCGGAGGCTCCCGAAACTATCATATCGTAGGGTACCGCGTGGACCTTCGTGTCATTCTCTACC
Organism: Ruminococcus sp.; assembly: GCA_017416065.1. GTDB lineage: Bacteria > Bacillota > Clostridia > Oscillospirales > Acutalibacteraceae > Ruminococcoides. The sequence goes on along the minus strand of JAFQDM010000014.1, from coordinate 99,913 downwards.
CGCACTACGTGTATACCGTCTATCCATTCCTCACACAAATTTCCGTTAAAGGAGACCTCCACCGCATTTTCGGGGTGAGCGTGAAGCCACACGCTTCCTCCCGGCAACCAGAAATCGGGCAATTCCGTCTGCCAGCCGTCTACAAGCTTCTGGCTGAAGATTCCGTATTCATATCTGAGAGAGTAGCCCATAGAGGGATACCCCTGAGAAGCAAGTCCGTCAAGAAAGCATGCCGCAAGTCTGCCCAGGCCTCCGTTGCCAAGTCCTGCATCAGGCTCCTGCTCGTAGATCTTTTCAAGAGAGACCCCCAGCTTCTCCAGCGCAGAAGATACCTCTGCTTCTATTCCCATATTGCACAGGTTGTTTTTGAGGGATCGACCCATAAGAAACTCCATGCAAAGGTAGTAAACCGTCTTCTTTTCCTGTTTTTCAGTTTTTTCCTTAAAGGCTTTGTATTCCTCGCTCATCATCTCTCTGCACATAAGTGCAGTTGCCTTGTAAAAATGCTCGTCACTTGCCTCTTCCGCGGTTACGTGAAAAAACCGCGAAAGCTTCTCCTCGATCGCCTTTGTTGCTTCTTTAACGGTAAATTTTCTGCTCATACAAGCGCTCCTTTGCTCACAAAATCTGTTGCTTTGGGCAAGATGAGTAAATAATCTGTCGGTTTTTGGTAATGTTCTACAAATTATTACAAATCTACGCCCAATAGATGATTATAATTATACAATACATTCATACTCATTGCAATAAAAAAACATAATTTTTTGCGGTAACAGAAAAGTAACGAATTAAAAAGTGAATTACAATTTTTACATATTACTTTTCTATGAAGATTTTTTGTAATATAATTATTGTGGATAATAATCAAAAGAAGGATGGCACGGTTATGGAAAAGAAAAATGTTGTGATCTACGTAGCAGGACAAAGATTCTCTATCTCCACCTCAGACACCCCTGAATATGTACTGGGCATCGGGGAGAAGATAGATGTTATGATAAAGGGCATTCAAAAGGACAACCCCAAGCTCAACAGGGACGCCTGTGCGATCCTTACAGCACTGAACATCTGTGATGACGAGACAAAGCTCAGACAGATGATGGAGGTGCTTCGCGGACAGGTAAAGGATTACCTTGATGCAAACGAAAAGCTCCGTGCAGAAAACGATGCTTTAAAAGAGGAGCTGAAAGCACTCAAAGAAAACCTGCCCGCTAACGTTGCCGATCCTGCTCAAAAGACAGAGCAAAAAAACACAGAGGAAATGAGCCCCTCACCAATTACCGTTACACTTAAATCAGAGGAAGCTGTGGCAAATGCTGTGCAAAGACAGATGGCATTTTCAGGCAAGAACTTCTCCTCTGACCGCCATAAAAACAAGAAAAACAAGCATAAGCATCACAACCAAAACAACAGCTTTGCTCCTGCAAATCCCCCTGCTCCTGCCGCAGCAGCCTCCTCAGCAAACGACGCAGACGAAGCTCAGGCAGAAGCTGCCTCTCCCTTTCATCAGTTCAGCATTTTTGACGATCTGATCTGAGCATAGCATAGCAAATTCAAACAATAAAAGGAGTGGGGAAGATGAAAAATAAAATAGAGATCCTTGCTCCTGCAGGCTCGGCCGAGAGCCTTGTTGCCGCGGTGCGAAGCGGTGCAGATGCGGTGTACCTTGGAGCAAAGGATTTCTCTGCCCGTGCATCTGCCAAAAACTTTTCATTAGAAGAATTGGGTGAAGCCATTGCCTACTGCCACGTACGAAACGTAAAGGCGTATCTGACGGTCAACACCCTGATGTTTGACTGCGAGCTTCAGTCGGCTCTTGAGCTTATCACAAATGCCTACAACCTTGGCATAGATGCTGTGATAATCCAGGACATAGGTCTCGCATGCCTTGTCCGCCGTCATCTGCCAAAGCTCAGACTCCACGGCTCAACTCAGATGAGCGTGCACACCCCAAAGGGTGCACAGGCCCTGTATGAAATGGGTTTTTCCAGGGTCGTGCTCAGTCGTGAGCTTTCTTTAAAAGAGATCAAGGAGATTGCCCAGGCCTGCCCTATAGAGCTTGAGGTGTTTGTTCACGGAGCTCTGTGTATGAGCGTTTCAGGTCAATGCTACTTCTCAGCCATGCTTGGCGGTCGCTCAGGCAACAGAGGTATGTGCGCCCAACCCTGCAGACTGCCCTTCAAGCTCAAGGGAGGCAGCGACCACGCTCTGAGTCTTAAGGATAACAGCCTTGTGGAATATATTAACGAGCTTGAAAAATCAGGCGTACATTCAGCCAAGATCGAGGGCCGAATGAAACGCCCCGAGTATGTGGCCTCCGCAGTATCTGCTTGCAAGGAAATGCGCGACACAGGATATATTTCCCCGGACACACAGCACAACCTTGAGCGCGTTTTCTCGCGGACGGGCTTCACAAACGGATACGCAATGGGAAAAAGAGACGGAGATATGTTCGGCTATCGCCGACGTGAGGACGTGGTTTCTTCCGACGAAAAGCTCCTCTCTCAAATCCGTAATTCTTATAAAGACGAGGCTCCTCGTGTAGCCGTAACCTTTGAATTTCACGCAAAGACAGGGGAGCACCCCACTCTGTCCGTTTACGACGGAGAAAACAGCGTTACCGTCACAGGCGATACCCCTGCGCAGGAAGCCATCAATCTGCCCCTGAGCGCTGAAAAAGTCTGTTCGCTTCTCTCCAAATGCGGCGGCACACCCTATTTCCCCAAAGATATCACCTGCCATACGGAAGGTAACGTTTCCATCCCTGCTTCAAAGATCAACGAGCTTCGCAGAAAAGCCCTTGCAACGCTTTCAGAGCTTCGGGCAAAACTGCTCAGACCCTCTTTGGAAACAGTCAGAATATCATTGCCCGAAAGAGAGAGCTCTTCCGCCCTGCCACTCACAAGAGCACGGTTTACAGATTCAGACATCCCAAAGGAATACAAAAAATGCGACCTTGTCTTTGTCCCTCTGTCCTGCTCCGTTGAGGAGTTTCTCCGATTAAAAGCAGAAGGGTTTTCCGTTGCCGCGGAGATTCCGCGAGGAATGTTCGGCAGGGAAGACATAATAAAGAATAAGCTTCTGAGGCTTAAGGAAGCAGGCATTACTCACGTGCTCGCCTCTAACATAGGAGCCGTTTTTCTTGCTCGAGAGTTGAGCCTTACGATTCACGGGGGCTTTGGGCTTAACATCACCAACACAGCTTCCCTTGAGTGGGCACGGGAATACGGAATCTCAGACACAGAGCTGAGCTTTGAGCTTACAAAGGAACAGATAAACTCCCTGGGCGGCACCTTACCCAGAGGCATTATCTCCTACGGATACCTGCCCCTGATGCTGACCCGCTGCTGTCCCGGCTACACAGCAAAAGGCGGTTGCCGCCTTTGCAGCAAAGACAACCATTTGCAGGATAGGATGGGTAAAAATTTCATTTACACCTGCGACGGAAATTGCACGGAAATACTTAACTGCGTACCGCTTTTAATTCTCGAAAGGATTTATGAGTTTTGTAATCTGGATTTCCACGTTTTTCGCTTTACTGTGGAAAACTCTGTGGAAAAAGTGGAAAACTCACCTGATTTTTTGAGTAATAATCAAAACTTCACGGATTTTACCCGAGGAATATATTACAGAGGTGTTAAATAATTAACATTTCTTTAATGCTTTTCAGAGAATTATTTTTTGGAAATATATTTAATTCCCCAAGGAAATATTAAAATTCTTTTGTTTCCGCAGGGGAATTTCAAAACAGAATTATTTTTAATTTTTGCAAGTTTGTCTTCAATTTTGCAGGAAGCGAGGAAATTATGGAACTAAAAATAAAAAAACTCAGGCCCGATGCAAAAATCCCTTTCAGAGCAACCTCAGGCTCCGCAGGCATGGATCTTTCCGCCTGTATTGACGAGGCAAAGACCATCGCCCCCGGGGAGCTTCTTCTTATTCCTACAGGCATTGCCATAGAAATCCCGTCACCTGAATACGTTGCCTACATCTTTGCACGCTCAGGACTTGGTATCAAGCACGGAATCTGCCTGGCAAACGGAGTTGGAGTTGTGGACTCAGACTACCGCGGAGAGGTCTGCGTAGGCCTTTGCAACGTGTCAAACAAAGAATATACCATCACCCCCGGAGAAAGGGTGGCTCAGATGGTTATTTCTCCCGTTTCTCTTATGCCTGCGGTGGAGGTCTGCGAGCTTTCTGACACAGAGCGAGGAGAAGGCGGCTTCGGCTCCACGGGAAAACAATAAAAATCCCGAATTATTCAGACAAAATAAGGTTGAAATCTTAATTTACATAGGGTATAATTACTTAGCTACTGTATAAATTTCAGATATATATATCATAAATAATCTATGCTTTTGCGAATTTCGCAGGAAAGGGGCAAATATATGTTTTTTTCTTTCACCAAAGATATCGGTATCGACCTGGGTACCGCCAATACACTTGTTTTTATGAAGGGCAAGGGTATCGTTCTCCGAGAGCCCTCCGTTGTAGCAGTTGATATCCGCAACGATACGGTTCTTGCCGTTGGCTCTCAGGCTAAGGAAATGATAGGCAGAACTCCCGGCTCCATCGTTGCTGTGCGTCCGCTTAAGGACGGCGTTATTGCCGACTTCCAGATCACAGCCTCCATGCTCAAGCACTTTATCAGAAAGACGGTTCGCTCCAACTTCTTCTCCCGCCCCAGAATCGTCATCTGCATTCCCTCCGGTGTTACAGAGGTAGAAAAGAACGCAGTTGAGGATGCCGCAAGAGAAGCAGGCGGCAAAGATATAGAGCTTATCGAAGAGCCCATGGCAGCTGCAATCGGCGCAGGTCTGCCCGTTGCAGAGCCCACCGGCAGTATGGTAGTTGACATTGGCGGCGGCACCTCTGAGGTTGCCATCATTTCTCTGGGAGATATTGTAACCTCCTGCTCTGTTCGTGTTGCAGGCGACAAATTTGACGAAGCGATCATGTCTTACATCAAGAAAAAATACAATATCCTTATTGGTGAGCGCACCGCAGAGGATATCAAGATAGGCATCGGCTCCGCTTATCCTTACGAGGACGAGGGAGAAATGAACATCAAGGGCAGGAATCTGATGGACGGACTTCCCAAAAACATCACCATCACCGCCGCAGAGGTCAGAGATGCTCTGGCAGATTCTCTCTCCACCATTATTGATGCAATCGTAAACACTCTGGAGAAAACTCCTCCTGAGCTTTCAGCGGATATAATCGACCACGGCATTATGCTCACAGGCGGCGGAGCTCTGCTTCGAGGACTTGATCTGCTCATTATGCAGCAGACAGGTATGCCCGTTCACATTGCAGAAAGACCCCTTGACTGTGTTGTTGACGGTACAGGCAAGCGTCTGGAGCTTACCATGCCCAGCGAGTACTACAGAAGCAGAAGAAAATAATCCGACTTTTTCTGTAGCATACAGACATACCTTTCTTCGGGGAACGGACTTCCGTTCCCCGAATTTCAAACGGAGGAGAGTATGAGAGAACTTATCACATCAAAAAGCTTCAAAAAGTTAATATGTGTACTTCTTGTGCTGATAACAGTTATGTCCTTGTCCGCTTTTTCAGACAGATCCATTGTTTCTGACATAATCAGCAGATTAACTCTGGGACTTCAGGAGGTCTCAGCCACAGCAGCAAAGAACGCCTCCTCCAAAAGCTACGATGAGCTACTTAAGGAGAATGAGGACTTAAACGCCGAGGTTGCAAGTCTCCGCACTCAGCTTGTGGACTATTACGACGTAAAGCAGGAAAACGCCAGGCTCTGGAGATATTATGACCTGAAACGTGATTATCCCCAATACGAGCTGCTGCCTGCAACGGTTGTACGCAGAGACCCCGGCGACGACTTCTACTCCTTCACCATAAACCAGGGATATACAGACGGCGTCAGCGAGGGTGACCCCGTTGTTACCGAAAAAGGACTTGTGGGCTGGGTCTGCGGTGTAGACGCCTCCACAGCAAGGGTCAAGACCATACTTTCTCCTGACACAAAGGTGGGTGCCATTGACAGCGTCTCCCGTGACAGCGGAATAGTAACCGGCAACGTGTATCTTGCGGACAAAGGCCTCACTACCATGACCAAGATCTCTGCACAGAACACCATGGAGCAGGGTAACATAGTGATCAGCACGGGCATCAGCGGACTTTATCCTCCCTCTCTCATAATAGGTGAGGTCACACAGATCAAATTTGACGAGTACGACACCTCAAAATACGCTGTAATCAAGCCCTTTGAGGATATAAAAACAGTAATAGACGTAGTTGTTATCACGGACTTTGACGGTCAGGGCACAATCTCCGACGGCACTATTGAGGACGTTACCCTGCCTGCAGAAACATCAACCGAAACAACACAGCCTTTAACAAGCGAAGCATCAGGTGAATAAAATGGACGGAAAACTCAGAAATCTTCGCTACATTACCTATGCCATAGAAATTCTCCTGCTGTACGTACTCTCGGGCATTCCGGGGTTTTTGCCTTCCATATTGGGCTCAAAGCCTCTTCTGCTCTTGCCTGTAGCCGCTACCATAGCTGTTTTTGAGAAAGAAGTTCCCGCCATGCTCTGCGGACTTGCCTGCGGAGCTTTGTGCGATATAGGTTTTTCCGACAACATCGGCTTCTACACCATTTCTCTCACCCTGCTGTGCTTTATTTTCGGCTATTGTGCGCGCAATTTCTTTGTGACAAATTTTGCAAACGCAATGGCAATCGGCGGAGCTACCATAGCCGTGCTTTTAATCTTTCATTTCTTCATATTCTATGTGAATTCCGATCTTCCGGATGCAGGTGCACACTTTCTGCGCCATTATCTTGTAAAAATACTGTACACAAGCCTTTTTCTCCCTCCTCTTTTCTTTCTGAACAGGCTTTTGCGCAGTGCAATAGATAACTGATATCTTAACCCCTAACCCCCAAGCAAAGGAGTGAAAGGCTTGATGGGAAAACTGATTAAGGAATACAAGAGACCTCTCATCTGCCTGGCTCTTGTGATCATCTTCTTTGTCTGCTTTGTGGCAAGACTTTTTGACTGGCAGATAATACAGGGCGAATACTACCGCGAAGAGGTTGCAACCACGGCAAACTATCGCCTTACCTCTGATGCAACACGCGGCGAGATAGTGGACAAAAACGGCGTTGCAATAGAGACCAACACCACCGTCTACTCCGTGATCATTGACAAGCTCTATATAAGCGGTGACCTGACGGTGAACAGCGTGATCCTCCGACTGTTTGAGGTTTTTGAGCAAATGGAGGCAAAGTGGATCGACACCCTGCCTCTGGTTCTGGATAAGAACGAAAATTATCAATTCCGAGATGACGAAAATTCTGCCTTTGCTTTGGAAAAGCTCCGTTCCTCTGAATATCTGAATCTTGGTGTATACGCAACGGCCGACGACTATATGAAGGCGCTTGTGAGCAGATACGATCTTGAGGAATACGAGGCCGACAAGGAGCTTTGCCGAAATTTGGCATCAGTACGATACAATATGGAAATGTGCCTGTTTTCCTCCACAAACCCCTACACCTTTGCAGAGGAGCTGTCTGCCGAGCTTTCGGCAATCATTTCGGAGCTTTCTCAGTCACTGCCCTGCATAGACATCACCACCGTATCCAAGCGCATCTGCGTTGACGGCACCCTGATGCCTCATATCCTTGGCGTTACGGGCCCCCTTACCGCAGAGGAGTACGACGAAAACAAAGACAAGGGCTATTCATATGACGACATAATCGGCAAGTTCGGCATCGAGCTTGCCATGGAGGACTACCTGAAGGGTGAGGGAGGCACAAAAACCGTTTCCAAAAACTCAGACGGTACCGTTATCAGCGTTGTGGATGTGGAGCCTGCCAAACCCGGCAACACTGTGTACCTGACAATTGATAAGCACTTGCAGGAAGTTGCAAACGAATCCCTTGCAAAGAACATCAAAGAGGCTCAGGCTGCAGGTCTTGAGCTCAGCGCCCAAAGCGGCGGAGAAAAAGGATTTGGAGAAGACTGCACCGCAGGTGCAGTGGTTATGCTGGATGTTGACACCTTCGGTGTTCTGGCAGCCTCCTCCTATCCTTCCTATGACATTACAAAATACAACGACGGCGACTACTACACATCTCTTCTTAACGACAAAAAACTCCCACTCTATGACAGAGCGTTTTCGGGCTCCTTTGCCCCGGGTTCAGTAGTAAAGCCTGCTGTGGCAATTGCCGCATTGGAAGAGGGCACCGTCTCTGAGTACACTCCCGTAACCTGTACCAAGCGCTACGACTACTATCCCTCAAACGTAGTAAACTGCATGGGTTATCACGGTCCTCTGGATGTTTACGGTGCGCTCACACGATCCTGCAACTACTACTTCGCAGAAGTTGGCCGCTTGCTTGGCATCAACACTATGTATTTGTATATGGAAAAATTCGGCCTGGGAGAAAAAACAGGACTTGAGGTCTATGAGACCCAGGGCTTCCTTGCAGGTAGAGACAGCGTAAGCTGGCTGCCGGGTAATACGGTTCAGGCCGCAATCGGTCAGTCAGACAACACCTTCACTCCCGTTCAGCTTGCAACCTATGTGGCAACAATCGCTAACGATGGCGTAAGACTTCGCACCCACCTTGTTGACAAGGTAACCACCTACGACAGAGAAAAGGTTGTTATGCAGACAGAGCCCGAGGTTGTAGAGGATATGCAGCTTACCCCCTACAATCTGTCTGTTGTGCAGACTGCCATGAGAAACGTTATAGCCGACGAAGCAGGTACCGCTTATTGGTCTTTTTATGATTACGAGATTCCCATAGCAGGTAAAACCGGCACAGCAGAAAACACAGGCTCAGACCACACCGCATTCATCTGCTATGCACCCTACGACGACCCGGAGGTTGCCATTGCAGTAGTGCTGGAGCACGGTGCTAAGGGTATGTATTCCATGGGTGTTGCCAGGGACCTTCTGGACGCCTACTTCTTCCCGGAAGAAACAGCCTCAAGCCCGACAGATACCACTGCATCCCCACAAAATTAACAATCAAGCATTTAAAGGAGAAGAGTTGTTTCTTCTCCTTTTTCTTGTGTAGTTTGCATAAACTTTCTGCAGATATTTGTCATTTCGCACTAAACGGCACATCGGTTTTTGACACAATATCAAAACTGCCCAAAATTTACAACATATTTTTTACACCCTATAGCTTTAAAAATATTTGTTCTTGTTGCATTTTTGTGTTAGAATAATTGTGAGGTACTATTTTATGAGCAAAGTGATCGTGCTTGCCTCCGGCAAGGGAGGCACCGGCAAGTCTACAGTTTCCGTAGGACTTGCGGTAGCGCTTGTAAAACTGAATAAAAAGGTTCTGCTTGTGGATTGTGACAGCGGCATGAGGGGCATAGACCTTATGCTGGGTGTGGAAAAAGAACTTATCTACGATGTATCCGACGCTGTAGGCGGCGGATGCGACAAGTCAGCCGCTATTTACGTCACTCACAACATATACGGACTCTATATGATGCCTGCCGCACTTTCAGCAGATGACGAGGTCAGTCCCTCTGTGCTCAAAGAGCTCATCAATGATATTAAAAGCGACTACGACTACATCATCATAGATTCCCCTGCAGGCACCGGCTCAGGCTTTGAAGCAGCAGCCGCTGCAGCAGACAGCGCCCTTATCGTTATCAACCCGGAGCCCACAAGCGTGCGAGGATGCCTTAACATCCGACGCAAGCTTACAGAGATGGGAGTTGACGATGCACGGCTTGTAATCAATCGCTTCTGGCCTGAACGATTCAGAAAAATGGGGATATACTCCGACCTTGACGCTTTGATAGACGCAACTCAGACTCAGCTCATCGCAATTATTCCCGAGGACGTACAGATTGCCGCCATTGCCCAAAGAGGTGAAAGCGGACAGCGCTCAGTCCCTTCCATGGAAGCGTTCAATAACCTTGCCGCAAGAATCGAGGGTTTTAACCCGCCTCTTGCCAAAAAGATTCTTGGACTCTGATACACAACTTTTGTTTTTCTGCATACATTGTTTATGTGCATTTATTTTATGGTTTTGAATTAATTGAAGAAATAATGAAACGGAGGTAGATTTATGAATATCGCTATTATAGCACACGACGAAAAGAAGGAGCTTATGGTACAGTTTTGCATTGCATACTGCGGAATCCTCAGCCGTCACACCATATTGGCAACAGGCACCACAGGCAAAATGGTAACCGAAGCTACAGGCCTTGAGATCAAATCCTTCCTCGGCGGAACTCAGGGTGGCGGACAGCAGATCGCCGCACGCATCGCCTGCAACGAAATAGATATGCTTCTTTTCTTCAGAGATCCCCTCAACCCCAAGCCCTCAGAGGCTAACGATATGAACCTGCTCAGGCTTTGTGATATGCACAATATCCCCGTTGCAACTAACATCGCAACTGCAGAGGTTCTTATTCACGGACTCAACCGCGGTGACCTTGACTGGAGAAACATTCTCAAATAATTTTCCTGCCTTTTTTCTGCGCAGGATAGGTACGCAATTTATCGGATTTATGCTGATCATCGGCCATTTGAGCATACGCTCGGATGGCTTTTATTTTCTAACACATCACAAAGGAGAAATACATATGAAAAAGTTACTCTGTGCTTTTCTTTGCCTGCTTATGCTCGCCTGTGTGCTTGCAGGTTGCGCCAAGGATAAAGCGGACACTAATCCCACAGAAACTGCAACAACCGCCCCTACAGCCACCCCTACGGCAGATGAGGCAAGCGCTGAGGCGGAAGCAGTCAGGATCTATATGGACAACAAGGAGGTTTGGGAAATAATACAGGATAAAAACGCCACCTCCTGGTACGGCTACCTTTTCCTTGACCTTGACTTTGACGGAACACTGGAGCTTATTGCATCCACAAACGGCGGCACAGACACACACTCCAACAACAGATTCTACAAGCTGGACACAGAGAATAAAACCGTCACAGAGCTTAACTTCCCTGATAAAAACCAGGATGAACAGTGGGACTTCACAGGCGGAGACTACCCCAAGGTTTACCGCAACAACGAAACCCAGCAGCTCAAATATATGGTATATGACCACATCAGAGGCGGAGACTATTCCTTTGGTATGCGCATAGGCGAGCTCACTCTGGACGAACAGTCCAACGTGGTTTCAAAGAATCTTTGGGGATTCAAGTACACCATGGCAGAGGCCTCCGACAGCGGAACGGAGGAAAATATATTTGAGGTATACGACGCAGACGGCACTCTTACAAACACAGATGAGGATACATACAACAACACCCTCAGCACCTACGAGCAGAACAACACCCTGCTGGAGCTTAATTTCCGTGTTGTAGAGGGCTATGCCTCCGACTACACCTTCACAGAGCTTTCAGAAGCCGAGCAGCAGAACCTGCTTCTTGAAGGCTACAAGGCTTTCTCTTACAAATAATTTGCAGACCCGCCACCTTTTCCCTTCAAGGGACAAAGGTGGTGTTTTTTTGCGCTTTTTTTGCTTTATTTATGCAAATCTACCATTTTTATTTTGAAAATAAAGTGCGGATTAAGTGCCATAAACATTGATTAAATGGGGATTTTGTAGTAAAATTACATATTAGAGTTTTATTTTAAAATGAGGTGTTTTTATGAATTGCTGTTGCGGTCTGGAGCAGAGCGACCTTTCTCTGCTTGCTCCCGTGCTCTCAGAGTACAAAGACACAAAAGGCTCGCTTATCACCATTTTACAGAAAGCACAGGATATCTACGGCTATCTGCCCACAGATGTTATCTATCACGTTGCTGAAAAAACAGGCAATACCCCCGCTAAGGTTATGGGAGTTGCCACCTTCTATACACAGTTCAGGCTTCAGCCTGTAGGCAAATATCTGATTATGCTTTGCCAGGGCACAGCCTGCCACGTTAACGGCTCAGAGCGCATCGAAGCCGCCATCTGCGAGGAGCTTGGCATCAAAGACGGAGAGACCACCGCTGACGGTCTCTTTACCCTCAAGTGTGTTGCCTGCCTTGGCTGCTGCTCACTTTCTCCGGTTATGATGATCAACGAGGAGACCTACGGCTCCCTTACCCCTGAGAAGGCCATCAGCATACTTTCTGATCTTCGGGAGAAAGCGGGGGATAAACAATGAGGATAGTAGTTGGCTCCGGCTCTTGCGGAATTGCCGCAGGCGCTCAAAAAGTGTACAACGCCCTTGAAGCTTTGCTCAGCTCAGAAAGCTCTGCAGAGCTGGGAGTTACAGGCTGCATAGGTATGTGCTATCTTGAGCCCATTGTTGACCTTTACGAAGGAAGCGACCTCAAGGCACGCCTTGTAAAAGTAAGCGAAAAGGATGCAGAAAACATTGTAAAAGCTGCTGAAAGCGGCGACCTTTCACTTGTAGAAGGCATCACCATCACGGCAGAAGACGAGACGTTCCTCTCTCAGCAGACAAGAATCGCCCTTCGCCATTGCGGAGTTATTGATCCCACTCAGATCGAAGACTATATAAGTGCAGACGGCTACAAGGCAATAGAGAAGGTCCTCAAGGAAATGACCCCCGAGGAGGTTATTGAGGTTATCAAGACCTCCGGCCTTGCAGGCAGGGGCGGTGCAGGCTTCCCAACATGGTTCAAGTGGAACGCGGCCCGTCAGTCCAAGGGAGATGAAAAATATCTTATCTGCAATGCAGACGAGGGCGACCCCGGCGCATTTATGGACAGAGCAGTTATTGAAAGCGATCCCCACAACCTGATAGAGGGTATGCTCATAGGTGCCTATGCCATAGGTGCCAAGGAGGCCGTGGTCTATGTCCGTGCAGAATATCCCCTTGCCATCAAACGACTTGAAAACGCTATAGCTCAGGCAAAGGCTAAGGGTCTGCTGGGACAGAACATTCTGGGTACGGATTTCTCTTGCGAAATGCGCATCAAAGCAGGCGCAGGAGCCTTCGTATGCGGAGAAGAAACTGCACTTATAGAATCCTTGGAGGGCAGCCGAGGTATGCCCAGGCTCAAGCCTCCGTTCCCGGCACAATGCGGATATTGGCAGAAGCCCTCAAACATAAACAACGTAGAGACCTTTGCAAACGTTCCCTGGATCCTGCTCAACGGCGGCGAAGCCTTTGCCGCTATGGGCACAGAAAACAGCAAGGGCACAAAGGTATTTGCCCTGACGGGTAAGATCAAAAAGGGCGGTCTGGTAGAGATCCCCATGGGTATGACCCTGAGAGAGGTCATCTACAACATCGGCGGCGGCATTAAGGACAACAAAGAGTTCAAAGCCGTTCAGATGGGCGGACCCTCAGGCGGATGTATTCCGAAGGAGCTTCTTGACACGGTAATTGACTACAAGGCCTTAGGCGCCACGGGAGCTATTATGGGATCAGGCGGTATGGTTGTTATGGACGAGAGCACCTGCATGGTATCCATGGCAAAGTTCTTCCTTGATTTTACCGCCAAGGAAAGCTGCGGAAAGTGCGTTCCCTGCCGAATCGGCACCAAGCGTATGCTTGAAATACTCACAAGGATCACAAAGGGCGAGGGCAAAGAGGGTGACGTAGAGCTTCTTGAGGAGCTTTGCGAGGCCATCAAAGACGGTGCTTTGTGCGGACTTGGCCAGACAGCTCCCAACCCCGTGCTCACAACTATCCGCTATTTCAGGGATGAGTATGAAGCTCACATAAGCGAAAAGAAGTGCCCTGCACACGAGTGCGCAGACCTTATTTCCTACGAAATCGACAAAGAAACCTGTCGCGGCTGTACCCTTTGTGCAAAGAAGTGCCCCGTTAGTGCAATTGAGGGCTCTCTCAAGAATCCCCATATTATTGACAACAACAAGTGCATCAAGTGCGGACAGTGCAAGACCGTCTGCAAGTTTGGTGCAGTAAAAACTATTTAAGGAGGTGCCCCTGTGAACGAGATAAAGCTTACCATAAACGGAAAAGAAATTGTTGCCTCAAAAGGGGACACCATCCTGAAGGCCGCAAGGGATAACGGAATAGATATCCCCACTCTCTGCCACCACGAAAGCGTTAAGGTCTTTGGAGCTTGCGGCATCTGCGTTGTAGAGGCTGAGGGTATTCCTAAGCTTCTGCGTGCTTGCAGTGCAATCGTTTCCGAAGGAATGGTTGTAAACACCGAGTCAGACAGAGCAGTCAAGGCAAGAAGGGTTGCTCTGGAGCTTCTGATGAGCGACCACAAGGGTGACTGCCTGGGCCCCTGTGTTCTGAACTGCCCCGCAGGCACTAACTGCCAGGGGTACGTAAAAAAGATTGCAGAGGGCGACGACAGAGAAGCCGTAAGAATAATCAAAGAAAAGCTTCCTCTGCCGGCATCCATCGGCAGAGTCTGCCCGCATCCCTGCGAGACTGCCTGCCGCAGAGCTCTGGTGGAGGAACCCATTTCAATCGCATTCCTCAAGTATTTTGCCGCAGACAACGACCTTGCGTCAGATAACCCCTACAAGCCTGAGGTAAAGGAATCCACAGGCAAAACCGTTGCTGTTATCGGCGGCGGCCCTGCAGGACTTACCGCCGCAAACTTCCTGGCTATTGCAGGACACAAGGTTACGATCTTTGATGCAATGCCTAAAATGGGCGGAATGCTCCGCTACGGAATTCCCGAATACAGACTTCCCAAGGACGTGCTTGATAAGGAGATATCCCTCATTGCAGACCTGGGAGTTGAGATGAAAAACAACGTTAAGGTCGGCAAAGATATTTCCTTTGAAGACATTACCAAAAACTTCGATGCAACTCTGGTTGCAATCGGAGCCTGGAGCTCTATGAGCACCCGTACCAAAGGAGAAGAGCTTGAGGGTGTTGTGGGAGGTATAGACTTCCTGCGAAGAGTAGCCCTCCACGAAGAGGTAAGCATTGGCAAAAACGTTGCAGTTGTAGGCGGAGGAAACACCGCTATGGACGCCTGCCGCACTGCTGTGCGCGTGGGAGCCGAAAACGTATATGTTATCTATCGCAGAACAAGAGCAGAAATGCCTGCAGAAGATATAGAAATAGAAGAAGCAATGGAGGAGGGCGTACAGTTTCTCTTCCTCACTAACCCTGATGAATATTTAGGAGAAAACGGCAAGGTTACTCAGGTCAAACTCCAGGTAATGGAGCTCGGCGAGCCCGACGCCTCAGGCAGACGTTCACCCGTACCCGTTGAGGGAGAGTTTAAGTATCTTGACGTGGATACGGTTATTGCCGCAATCGGTCAGAAGGTAAACGTTGAGGGCTTTGAAGCCATCGAGCTCAATCAGCGGGGTATCATCAGTGCTGATGAATACACCTTCCGCACCAATCTTGAGGGTGTGTTTGCTGTGGGTGATGCCACAAACCGCGGTGCATCCATTGCGATTGCCGCCATTGGTGAGGCTCAAAAGGCCGCAGGAGTTATAGACAGCTACCTCAAGGGTGACTGCATTCCCTACACAGCCCCCTTTGTTTCTAAAAAAGAGGTCACAGCAGAGGACCTTGCAGACAGAGAAAAACTCCCCCGTGCAAAAATGCCCCACCGTTCCCCTGAGGAAAGAAAGCACGACTTCAAAGAGATCAACCTTGGCTTTTCAGAAGATGCCGCAAGAGCAGAAGCAAAACGTTGCCTTGAGTGCGGCTGCCACGATTACGAGGATTGCTCACTCATCCGTCACGCTAACCGCTATCCCTTGAATCCCTCTCGCTTTATGGGCGAGCTTCACAAGGGCTTTTTGGAGCAAAAGCTTGTTTCCATAGAGCGCAATCAGGACAAATGTATCCTGTGCGGTCTGTGCGTTAGAGTTTGCGACGAGGTTGCAGGGAAGGGAATCCTTGGCTTTGTAGGCAGAGGTTTTGACACAGTCATCAAGCCCGAGTTCAACAACCCTGACACCATTGCTTGCTGTATCACTTGCAAAAAGTGTGCAGAAGCCTGTCCCACAGGAGCTCTCAAGATTCTTAAATAAATTTTATATTATAATAAAACGCCGCAGAAAGAACAAAAACTTTCTGCGGCATTTCTTATACTATTCTGTTTTTCTGCTCGCCTTTGTAAAAGCTGTCAATGTTTTCTGCAATTTTTGCAATGCATCGGCTTCTGGCTTCATAGGCTCCCCATCCCATATGGGGAGTCAGGCATACGTTGTCATATTCTAATATCTCCGTGTAAGGATGTTCAGAGGGGAAGGGCTCTGCTGTGTACACATCTACCCCCAAGCCTCCGAGCCTGCCTTCTTTTATGGCGTCTGCAAGGGCCTTTTCGTCTGCAACCGCCCCGCGGGCCGTGTTGATTACAATCGCCGTTTTCTTCATTTTCTCTATTCTCTCGCGGCTTATGATTCCCCGTGTGCTGTCTGAAAGAGGCAGGTGGACGGAGATTATATCTGCCTGCTCACATATGGTGTCAACGTCTGCAAGCGGAAATTCTCCCTCTTGCTTTCTTCTGCAAACAAGCACCTTGCATCCAAGCGCCTGTGCTATCTGTGCAACCCTTGTGCCGATTGCACCTCCGCCTACAACTCCCCAGGTCATAGAGGATATCTCGTGATACACGGGAGTCAGCTTGTTTGCAACTGAAGAGGCGCTGTATTCCCCAGAGTGAACACACTGCCTGTACTCTCTCAGGTGGGTGACCAGGGACAGTGCCATTGCAATGCTAAGCTGAGCAACGCTGTCCGTTGAATACCCGGGCACGTTGCAAAGGGCTATTCCTCTCTCTTTACAGAAATCCGTATCTATATTATCATAACCCGTTGCCGCAACACAGATAAGCTTCACGTTTGGAGCACCACCCAAGGTATCTCTGTTAAGCTTTATTTTATTTGTCACAACAACCTCTGCATCAGCAACCCTCTTTGTCACAAGCTCAGGGGGAGTAGTTCCGTACTCTGCGCACTCCCCAAGGCTTTTTATGGGAGAAAGGTCTATATCCTTGCCCAGGGTATCTTTATCAAGAATAACTATTTTCATCACAAGCACTCCTTTACCTCATATATTATAAATTATATCTTCACAGTTATCAACAAGTATATAAAAAGCGGTATCCGAAACCCATCGGATACCGCAACAGTTTTATCAGTTTTTGGGGAGCATTTTCTCCATACCGCCCATATAAGGACGAAGTGCCTCAGGAATGTTAACGGAGCCGTCTGCATTCAGGTTGTTCTCAAGGAATGCAATGAGCATTCTGGGAGGAGCTACAACCGTGTTGTTGAGGGTATGGGCAAAGTACTTGCCGTTTTCTTTGGAAGTAACGCGGATTCTGAGTCTTCTTGCCTGTGCATCGCCCAAGTTGGAGCAGCTTCCTACCTCAAAGTATTTCTGCTGTCTGGGAGACCATGCCTCAACGTCTACAGACTTAACCTTAAGGTCGGCAAGGTCGCCGGAGCAGCACTCAAGGGTACGTACGGGGATATCCAGGCTTCTGAACAGATCAACCGTGTTCTGCCAGAGCTTGTCAAACCACATCATGGAATCCTCAGGCTTGCAAACAACGATCATCTCCTGCTTCTCAAACTGATGGATTCTGTACACGCCTCTCTCCTCAATACCGTGAGCACCCTTCTCCTTACGGAAGCAGGGGGAATAGCTTGTGAGGGTATAGGGCAGGGCTTCTTCTTTGTTCATGGTATCAATGAACTTACCGATCATTGAGTGCTCGCTTGTGCCGATAAGATAAAGGTCCTCGCCCTCGATCTTGTACATCATGGAATCCATCTCTGCAAAGCTCATAACACCTGTTACAACGTCAGAACGGATCATAAAGGGAGGTACACAGTAGGTAAAACCTCTGTTGATCATAAAATCGCGAGCATAGGAAATAACTGCAGAGTGAAGCCTTGCAATATCACCCATCAGGTAATAGAAGCCGTTGCCTGCAACCTTTCTTGCGCTGTCAAGGTCGATTCCGCAGAATCTTTCCATAATATCCGTATGGTAGGGAACCTCAAAGTCAGGGGTCACGGGCTCTCCGTAACGCTGAACCTCAACGTTCTCAGAGTCGTCCTTGCCAATGGGCACAGAGTCATCAATGATGTTGGGAATGGTCATCATAATGGTCTTGACCTTCTCTGAAAGCTCTGCTTCCTTTGCTTCAAGCTCTGCAAGTCTTTCTCCCTGAGAGGATACCAGAGCCTTCATCTGCTCTGCCTCCTCGCGCTTACCCTGACCCATCAGCATACCGATCTCTTTGGAATGCTTGTTTCTTTGAGCACGCAGGTCGTCAGCCTCTTTCTTTGCAGCTCTGCTCTCAACGTCAAGAGCAATCACCTCGTCAACAAGAGGAAGCTTCTTATCCTGAAACTTTTTGCGGATATTTTCTTTTACAATTTCGGGGTTTTCTCTTAAAAATTTAATATCAATCATTTTTGTGTCTCCTTATTGTAGATAATTTATTACCATATATTATCATTATTTATCTTCAGTTAAATTTACCCAGTAGGTTTGCAAAGGTTGTGAGCTCTTCGTCTGAATAAAAGTCGATCGTCAAAGAGCCGCCTTTGCCTGATTTTGCCTTGGAAACAGTAACCTTTCTGCCCAAGGATTCTGCCATTGCCATTTCCACCTCTTTGTAGTAGTGAGGCTTCTGGATCTTTTCACGGATTTCTTTTTTCTCCTTCTGCGGCTTTGCCATTTGCTCTGCAAAGCGAACAGAAAGCCCCTTTTCAACAATTTCTTCTGCAAGTGCGCAGATTCTGTCGGGATCTTCTATCGCTGCCAAAGCTCTTGCATGTCCTGCAGAAAGCTTTCCTTCAGAAACAAGCGCCAACACATACTCAGGAAGCTTCAGAATTCTCAGAGCGTTTGCAATTGCAGGTCGGGACTTGCCCACAGCAACGGAAACCTCCTCCTGAGTCATATTGTATGTTTCCATCAGGGTTCTGTAGCCCATTGCTTCTTCAACAGGGTTCAGGTTTTCTCTCTGGAGGTTCTCAATGAGGGCTATCTCCATTGTCTTTTTATCGTCAAGATCACGGATGACCGCAGGAATCTCTGTGAGCCCGGCCATAAGAGAGGCTCTGTATCTTCGCTCACCTGCAACTATCTGGTATCCGCCGCCGAAGATGGGTCTTACAAGGATGGGCTGCAGCACGCCGTTTTCTCGGATGCTCTCAGAAAGCTGCAAAAGCGCATCTTCATCAAATTCAGTTCTTGGCTGTTCGCGGTTAGGTTCGATCTCTTCTATTTTAAGGGACATAGCTCCGCCGCTTTCGCTTTCATTGTCAAGAAAGATCGTATCCAGGCCCTTGCCTTCTGCAAGACCGCCTTTTCTTCTTGCCATATTATGCCCTCTCTTTCTTCAGAATTTCTTTTGCAAGCTCCATATAGGCAACTGCGCCTTTGGAGGATTTGTCGTAGTAAATAACGGGCTTTCCGTAGCTTGGAGCCTCAGAAATACGCACGCCCCTGGGAATGGGAGTAGAGTAGACTTTTCTGGGGAAGTACTTCTTGACCTCGTTTGCAACCTGCTGTGTGAGCAAAAGCCTGCCGTCATACATAGTCAGTATAACACCCTCCACGTCAAGGTAAGAATTATAGGTCCTCTTGACTCTGCGGATGGTATTCATAAGCTGTGCAAGTCCCTCCAAAGCGTAATACTCGCATTGAATGGGAATAAGCACCGTATCTGTGCAGGTAAGTGCGTTAACCGTCACCAGATTAAGAGACGGGGGACAATCAATGATTATATAGTCATACTCAGCCTTTATGGGCAAAACTGCATTTTTCAGGATCGCCTCTCGCTTTTCTCTGTCAACTATCTCCAGCTCTGCTGCAGCCAGGTCCAGACTTGAGGGAATCACGTGCAGATTTTTGAATTCTGTGGGAATTATGCACTCTGAAGCCTTTTTGTCATTAACAAGTATATCGTAAGTAGAGAATTTTGCGCTTCTGCGGTCAACTCCAACGCCGCTTGTGGCATTGCCCTGAGGGTCAATATCAATAAGCAGGGTCTTTTTGCCCAAGGCACCCAAGGCCGCGGCAATATTTACCGCACTTGTGGTTTTGCCAACGCCACCCTTCTGGTTGGAAACCGCCATAATCTTTGCCAAATGTATCACCTTTGCGAAAAAGTTTTTTCTTGCGAAATCTGTCTTTAATTTTACCATATCTCTATGCAAAATTAAAGGGTTTTTATAAAAAACTTGCAGAAAGATAGGATTTGCCCCCAAAAAGCAAGAAAAAGGAAGCCCCTTGACACAGCCCATATGTTTCACGTGAAACATATTAGAAGCGCCGAGGCTCGCAGCCCTCGACTTTTCATGTGCGACCTTGGATTTGCTGAATAATGCAGATTTTTGTCATTCATAAATCTGCATAAGCAAATCAAAGGAGTACAACAAAAATCGAGGATCAGCGCAGAGCAACGAGGCGTGACAACTATAAGCGCCGAGGCTCGTAGCCCTCGACTTTTCATGTGCGATGCAGGCTTCTGAAAAAGCCAAAAGACGCACGGCAGATAGATTTACCGTGCGCCTTAAGGCAAGGGGTTCAGATAAGGAAATGGGTATGAGTGGACGGATGCTTGCGCATCCTAAGGGGAAGGTTAGTTTATTAAGCGGTCTTGTTCTTTTTTGCGGATTTCTCCCGAGTTGCTTCGGCTTTTGGAATCTTGACGGTATATTCTATATATTCGTCGTTTTCCTGCTTCTTTGCAACAGCGTTTATTCCTGAAAGCCGCATTGTATCTACCGCTTTTGTTATGGTATTTACGAAAATCCGCACATCACGGACGATAAACTTTTTGTCTTGGTGGGGAGAGTCGGTGACAGTTGCTCTGCAAAGCATTCTGAGCACAAGATCTTCTGTTTCTTTAGCGCTCAGGTTTTCTGCCACAATTTTGCTGAGTATCTCTTTTCTGATTTCTTCATCGTCAATTCTGAGAAGCGATCTGGCATGCCTCTCAGAAAGCCCGGACTGAAGCACCCAATCCTGCTCTTCCATAGAAAGCTTCAGAAGCCTGAGCTTGTTTGCAACTGTAGATTGCTTTTTGCCGAGCCTTGCAGCCGCTTCCTCCTGAGTAAGCCCGAATTTTCTGATCAGACGAGAGATTCCCCGCGCTTCTTCAAACATATTCAGGTCGCTTCTTTGAATATTCTCAAGGAGAGCAAATATTGCAGATTCTTTATCCGTACACTTTATGAGCACGCATGGGACCTTTTGAAGGCCTGCAAGCACCGCCGCACGGAGCCTGCGCTCGCCTGCAACCAATTCATATTCATTCTGACTGAGCCTGCGGACGGTCAGAGGTTGCAGAATACCATTGGTAGCTATTGACTGAGACAAAAGTCTGAGCTCATCCTCATCAAAGCTCTTTCTGGGTTGAGTTTTATTGGGTCTTATCTGTATTGTCGGTATCTCAAGCACCTTATTTTCATCTTTTGATAAGAACTTCATAAAATCACCCCACAGCTTGTCTCAAACTATATCAGAAGACTAAACTGTGTTCCCCTGACTGTGAATATATTTTAGCACAGCTTAGAGGTGTTAATCTGTCGCATTTACAGCAATTATTTTTTGTATTTCTCTGTTATTTGCAAAAATAGTGTCAGATTCTTTAGATTTTCGGTGTAAAATAAAAAGCCAACCTTTTGAGGTTGGCTAAACATATAAGTTATAAGGGTTGTTTCTTTATCTTGCTGTTGTGGCGAGGATAAGCAGGGGGAGTATGCCTTTCTTTTTTTATGGCAATAATTGTTCTGGTGCTATCATCAGACAGCTTGTACTCCTGAAGCTCTGCAGTTTTTCCTCCCAAAACCTCAAGGGCTCGCTGTGATTCTGCAAGCTCCTCTGCTGCTGCAGGTCCCTTCATGGCAAGAAAAGTCCCACCCTTCTTAACATAAGGCAGACAATACTCACAAAGGACGTTTAACCTTGCAACTGCTCGGGAGGTAGCAAAATCATATTTTTCTCTGTATTTTTTGTCTGCGGCGCCCTCTTCTGCTCTGGCATGAACTATATCAGCACAAAGACCTGTTTCACTGAGCACAGCCTGAAGAAATATCAGTCTTTTATTAAGACCGTCAAGCAGTGTGAGATTAAGGTCCGGCCTTGCAATAAGCAGGGGAAGACCGGGAAAACCGGCTCCGGTTCCTACATCTATGATCTTTGCACCGTTTGGAACGTGATATTTTGTCAGCAGATACAGACTGTCGCAAAAGTGCTTAACTATAACCTCCTGTTCCTCCGTAATAGCCGTCAGATTCATACGGGTGTTATAGTCAACGAGCATTTCGTAATATTTCTCAAACCGTTTAAGGGCAATATCATCAAGAATAATTCCTATGATTTTTGCTTCCTCAAACAGTCGTTCCAGAAAAGTCATCAGCATTCACCGCCTTTTTTGTGTCTGTTAGAGGTGATCCAGATTACGAGCACGCTGATATCTGCAGGGGAAACTCCTGAAATTCTGCTTGCCTGAGCAATGTTACGAGGCTTTATTTTATTGAGTTTTTCCTGTGCTTCAAGCCTAAGTCCGGTAATCTCTTTATAATCAATATCTGCAGGCAGCTCCTTTTCCTGCATACGTTGCACCTGCTCTACTCTGTCTAACTGTTTCTTTATGTATCCTGCATATTTTATCTCTATTTCCGCTTGTTCAAAAACACTTTTTGGCAGCTGAGGTCTGCTCACGTCTACAGATTCCAGGTCTTTGTAAGAAATCTGAGGTCTGCGCAATAAATCTGCCAGAGAGATTCCCGTGGAAACAGGGGATGTTTCACGTGAAACAAGAATATTATTCAGCGTCTCAGTAAGGGTAAGAGTGGTGTGATTTATCCTCTCAAGCTCTTCTTCAATCAGCTTTTGTTTTAAAGTGAAGCGCTCCCATCTTTCATTAGTAACCAACCCAATCTCTCTGCCAATGGGAGTAAGGCGTTTATCTGCATTATCCTGTCTGAGAACAAGTCTGTACTCACTTCTGGAGGTCATCATTCTGTAGGGCTCATTTGCACCCTTTGTTATGAGATCATCAATAAGTGTGCCGATATAAGATCCTGAACGCTCTAAAATCAAAGGCTCCTTGCCTTTAACCGCCAAGGCCGCGTTGATTCCTGCAACAAGTCCCTGTGCTGCGGCTTCTTCGTATCCACTGCTTCCGTTAAACTGTCCTGCGCCGTAAAGTCCCTTAAAATCTTTAAATTCAAGGGTTGCCCACATAGAAAGAGGGTCAACACAATCATACTCTATGGCATAGGCAGGGCGCATAACCACAGCGTTCTGAAGTCCTTTTATGGTATGATAAAATTTTAGCTGAACCTCTTCAGGCAGGGAAGAAGACATACCCTGAAGGTACATTTCCTCTGTGTTTTCTCCGCAAGGCTCAATAAACAGCTGATGTCTTTCCTTATCCGGGAAACGCATTATCTTATCTTCAAGGCTTGGACAATAACGGGGACCTATACCCTCTATCATTCCGCCGTAAAGAGGACTGCGGTGAATATTTTCAAGGATAATATTTTTTGTGTTTTCATTTGTCCAGCTGATATGGCAAACGACTTTATTATCTCCCATATTTTCTGTTTCAAAAGAAAAGGGCTCAGGAGGTTCATCTCCGTGCTGTTCATCAAGCTCAGAAAAATCTATGCTTGAACGCAGAACTCTTGCAGGGGTACCGGTTTTGAATCTGCGCAAGGGGAGACCCAGATTTCTGAGACTCTGACCAAATTTGGTGGCGGCAAAGGTTCCGTCGGGACCACCTTCGTAGCTTACTTCTCCTACAAATATTCTGCCTCCAAGGTAGGTGCCCGTTGCAATGATAACTTTTTTCAGCAAAAACTCTGCTCCCATCTGGGTCGTTATCTGCCATGGATATTCTTCATCCTCAGTTTGCATAATATCAACTATTTCAGCCTGACGAAGCTGAAGATTATCCTGAAGCTCCAGCTTGTGCTTCATAACCGACGCATATTTAAGTCGGTCTATCTGCGCTCTTAAGGAATGAACTGCAGGGCCTTTGCCTCTGTTAAGCATTCTCATTTGAAGAAAGCATTCATCTGCGGTTTTTCCCATTTCTCCACCCAGGGCATCTATTTCTCTTACCAGGTGTCCCTTTGCGGTGCCTCCGATAGATGGATTACAGGGGCAATTACCCACAGCATCCATATTAATTGTGAATATTAGGGTACTGCATCCAAGCCTTGATGCTGCCAAAGCTGCCTCAATTCCCGCATGACCCGCACCAATAACCGCAATATCAAATTTTCCTGCCTGATATGTCTTCATATTATTTCCTCATTACAAATCAGAATTAAAAAATTATTTACCTACACAGAAGGAGTGGAATACATCATCTACAACCGCATCTGCAACGTTTTCTCCCGTTAACTGCAATAAAGCGTCTATGGCTTCTTCTATGCATACGGTTACAGCATCAAAAGAAAAACCAAAGCTGAGTGTTTGCTCTGCATCTTCAAGGGCAGAAATTGCCTTGATTGCGGCAGACCTCTGCCTTTCTGTAGAAATTATACCTGCGCAGGGGTCAAAATCCTTAGTGCCTGAAATCTCTGCTATAGCATCCTCCAGCTCTTTTTTTCCTTCTCCTGTTTTTGCGCTGATCTTAACTATATTCTTTATTTTACTCTCTATATATTTTAAGTCAATTTTATTTTCAAGGTCTGTTTTATTTATAATAGCAATCGAGGGTGTATCCTCTATGCTTTCAAGAAGATTTATATCCTCTTCGCAGAGTTCTTCACTGCTGTCAAACACAGCTAATATCAAAGAGCAGGAAGATATCCTTTCTCTTGTTTTGTCAACACCTATCTTTTCAACGATATTTTCTGTATCGCGTATACCTGCTGTGTCAGAAAGTTTCAAGGTAACGTCCCCGATGATTACTGTTTCTTCTACAATATCTCTGGTCGTTCCCGGGATATTCGTCACAATACTCTTGTCAAAGCCCGAAAGAAGATTCATCAAAGTGGATTTACCAACGTTCGGTCTGCCGGCAATAACGGTATCTATTCCGTGAAGAATTGCCTGTCCTGCTGAATATTCATCAACGAGTTTGCTGATGGAAGCTTTTACGTCCAGAATATTCTCAAGTAAAGCAGTAGATGACACCTCGGGGATATCCTCCTCAGGATAATCTGCCCAGGCGGCAAGATGCCCTACAGTTGAAACAAGTCTGTTTTTAATATCTGAAACCTTTTTGCCCAATGCACCTGTTCTTTGGCTTAAAGCAGTTCTTGCTGCTTGCTTGCTCTGTGCAGAAATAATATCCATAACAGCCTGAGCTTCACTAAGATCCATTTTTCCGTTGAGAAAGGCTCTTTTTGTGAATTCGCCCGGCTCTGCTAAAATTGCTCCTGCATTAATTGCGGCTCGAAGAACCTCTCTGGTAACAAAAAGTCCGCCGTGACAACAAATTTCTACAACGTCTTCTCCAGTGTAGCTGTAAGGTGCTCTGTAAACAATGGCAACAACCTCATCTATCATCTCAGAATTCTCCGAAATTTTTCCGTATGCAGCCCTGTATCCTTCCAAATCGCAAAGTCTTTTTCCGCTGACAGATACAAAAATCTTATCTGCTGTGCTTATAGCTTCATTTCCGGAGATCCTGATAATTCCTATTCCGCCTTGTCCTTGTGCGGTACTTATTGCCGCTATTGTATTTTCATTCATCCTGAGCACCTGCCTCATAGAGTGGTTAATCTAAAACAAAAAGGGCGGCTTACCGCCGCCCTTAATTCCGACGGGCTTTATCCGTCGATTTTACTTGTCAATTCTGCCGTAAAGCGCTGCGCCTTCACCTTCGTTAATAGGTGCACGCTTTACTGTGTCTTCTGCAGGAGCATTATATGTACGTCTGGGACGTCTGTCATATCCGCCACGGTCGTTTCTTGTGCCTCTGCCTGATCTTTTGGGAGCTTTAGGATCGGGACCTATAACCACATGGCGGTTAAGATTCTCGCCTTCACTCCAGGAGATCGCACCGTTTACCTTCTGAACTGCAGTGTGTATAATGCGTCTCTCATAAGGATTCATAGGCTCAAGACTTGTTTTGTAGCCGGTTTTAACTGCTTTGAAAGCAAGCTTTCTGCCTAATATCTCCAGAGTTTTTTCTCTCTTTTCGCGGTAATCACCTGTGTTGATGGTTACTTTATAATAAGCATTGTCAATATGATTTGCAACAAGGCTTGTAAGATACTGAAGTGCATCCAGGGTTTCTCCGCGTCTGCCGATTACAGAGCCTACCTCTTCGCCTTCAAGATTGATCTCAACACTGTTTTCATCTGTTTCCTTAACTTCGATACTGATGCTTCCAAGGTCCATTGCATTCAGCACATTTTTAAGAAAATCCTCTGCTGCATCTGCAGGGGTAGCTTTGATAAAAGCTCTGACCTTTGCAGGGCATCCTCCAAACAAACCTAAGATCTTCTTTTCTGCTCTCTGAATAATCTCAAATTCTGCCTCGTAGGTTTCTACTCCAAGCTGTCTGCAAGCATCCTCCTGTGCGGCTACTTCTGTTTCGCCAACACCGATTGCTTCTCTAATCAAAATGTCACCTTCTTATACTTGTTATGTTATTGAAATGATAATTATTTTCTTATTTAACCTATACGTTTGTATGTTGCTTCTTTCTTTTCAAGCAAGGCAACTCTTGCTGCTTCGCCTCTTGCAATCATCATACCGGGGCCGAAGAAGTAGTGGAGTATAATTGACTGTACAAATCCCAGTACCGTTGAGCAGATCCAATAAAAACCAACTGCCGCAGGCACTGTATATGCGATGTATGCTGAGAAAAGGGGCAGAAGAAGGATCATAGCCTTCATACATCCCTGCTGTTCTGCGCCGTTTCCGTTGAGCTTCTGAATTATCAGCTGAGATGCAACGGAAGTAACAAAGCAGAGCACGGGAATTATAAGATACCATGAAAATCCAAGTGCAGAGGGAGTCTCCAAAAGATTAAAGCCTGCAAAATTAAAGCTGTAGCAGAAATTGGAAATTGCATCAACAGAAAGATTAGAGCCCTCAAAGCAAGGAGCAAGAATTTCTCTGATACCGTCTGCGTTAAAATACTTCATTATATCTATCTGTCCGCCATACATTGCAGAGGGACTTACGTTTATACCCGGAATGGATACAAGAGCATTTTTTGCATTATCGATCATACTCTGATTAAGATGAAGAGTATTGGTAAGAGGATATGCAACTGCGTAAAAAACACCCAACATAAGGAACATGGGTATTAAGGAAGAAAGACAACCTGCAGAAGGCTTCACACCTTCTTTTTCATACAATTTCTGGGTTTCTTCCTGAATTTTTTCTCTGTTATTTCCATATTTTTCGCGGATTTCTCTTTGTTTTGCCTGGAGTCTGGCATTACCTGCCATAGTCTTCTGCTGCTTGATTGATGATGGAAAAAGAATCAGCTTGGAAATAATGGTAAA
This sequence comes from Ruminococcus sp., assembly GCA_017416065.1. Classification (GTDB taxonomy): domain Bacteria; phylum Bacillota; class Clostridia; order Oscillospirales; family Acutalibacteraceae; genus Ruminococcoides. The sequence goes on along the minus strand of JAFQDM010000014.1, from coordinate 72,578 downwards.
AATAAAAATTGCAAAAGCGTAATTATGGACTAACTGATAAACTGCCCATAGTACGTAACCAAAAAGGCTTCCTATAAAATTCATAAGCTTAACCTTTCTTTCGGGTCTTTTGTTTTTTCTGCGGCACAGGGTCGTACCCGCCCTTTGAGAAAGGGTTACACCGCAGGAATCTCCACAAAGTAAGGGCGCCGCCTTTTACAACGCCGAATCTTTCTATTGCTTCATAGCCATACTGAGAACAGGTTGGCTGATACTTACACATAGGAGGTTTATTTGGAGAGATTCTTTTTTGATAAAAGCGTATAGCCTTCAAAAGCAGTTTTTTCATGATTATTCCTCTTTTAATATGCCCGCATCCTTAAAATGCTTCTGCATACTTCTGAGGATGTCCGTACTTTTTCTGAAAAGAGTTTTTGTACGGGCAACAAAAACAATGTCGTACCCGGGAAGGAGACGACCGCATATATCACAGTATGCTGCTCTGATAATACGCTTGGCGCGGTTGCGCTCTACAGCTTTTCCTACTTTTTTACCGGTGGTTATTCCGATACGAAGGTTATTGTTATTATTTTTAATTATGTAGGTAACGAGATCGGGCGAGACATAGGATTTCCCACGGGAATATGCTCGCCTGAATTCTCTGTTTTCTTTCAAAGTGATGATATCACTCATTTAACCACCTGTCTTATAAAAGCAAAAAGCCGCATTTCTTCTGATAAAAAGAAAGACCACAGAAGTGTGGTCCTCACTTTTCGTTAGTAAGAAAATCTCTTATAATAAATTAGTAAGAAAGTCTCTTTCTGCCTTTTGCTCTTCTGCGAGCAAGAACCTTGCGTCCGTTTCTGTCGGACATTCTCTTTCTGAAGCCGTGCTCCTTCTTTCTGTGGAGCTTCTTGGGTTGATATGTTCTGAGCATATTAATCCTCCTTTCGGATACATAACCTTGCAATTTAGCATTATACTTGAAATTTTCAATATAGTCAATATAAATTTTTGATTTTTTTCTTCTTTTTTCGGATAAATTATTTTTTAAAATAAACGTTTTTCTACAACCCACAATATCTTGTATTTATGAGGCTTTATACCCACAATTTATTTATGCAAAATAAACACTGTGCAATGTGATATATTATAAATGGTAATATATACATATATATGTTGAAATTATGATAAATTTAGTGTTGCAATCAGGGCTTGTTTTTGGTAAAATAAAATGGTAAATGTGATAGTCTTATTTATTGGCAGAATTCGTTTATTTTTTAACAATTTTGCAGCTTTTATTCTGTCACAGATTCTTAAATTCAGATAATGGAACAAAACTTAACAAGGAGGTTTTTTATGGAATCGTTCAACGATGCATGGGGTGTTATTTGCGAGTACTGCAAATCAAGAATCACCGATGTTGCATATAAAATGTGGATAAGCCGCATTGAACCGGTAAACATTGATTTTGAATCCGGAACAGTTACTTTGTTGGTCCCTACTCAGTTTCACAAAGAAACATTGGAAAGGTGCTACACAAATCTTATAAACGATGCCTGCAAGGAAATATTCGGTACAGCTTTTGAGCTTAACCTTACAACACCTGATAAAAAAGATATGTCTGCAGTTATAGAAAACGCTGCAGATCCCAGCACAATTTATGAATATACTTTCTCAAACTTCATTGTAGGTCCTTCCAATAAATTTGCACACGCTGCAGCTCAGGCTGTTGCCGCAAATCCTGCAGGAGCATACAACCCCTTGCTTATTTACGGAAGCTCCGGCCTTGGAAAAACACATCTTCTCTACGCAATAGGTAATGAGATCAAAAAGAATAATCCTGATATGGACATATGCTATGTAAAGGGTGATGATTTCATCAACGAGCTTGTGCAGGCAATCAGCAACGCTACAACTGCTGAATTCAAGCAAAAGTACAGGCAGACAGATGTTCTTCTTGTAGATGACGTTCAGTTCATTGCAGGTAAAAACAGTACGCAGGAGGAATTTTTCCATACATTCAATGCACTTTATGAGGATCATAAGCAGATAGTTCTCATTTCTGACCGTCCTCCTAAGGATATGAAGGTTCTTGATGATCGCCTTCGTTCCCGCTTTGAGTCAGGGCTTCTGGCTGACCTTCAGCCTCCCGATATAGAAACAAGAATTGCAATTATTAAAAAGAAAGCTGCAATTTTAGAGGTACCGGTTACAGACGAACTTGCACAGACCATTGCTCAAAAAATCAAATCCAACGTCCGTCAGCTTGAAGGAGTTGTAAAGAAGCTCAAGGCAAGGTATCTGCTGAATAATGAGAAAATCACTCAAGCCGTTGTTTTAGAGGTTATTTCAGATATTCTCAATAATGATGCTTCTCCTGCTCAGACAGTAGAAAAAATCATAGATGAAGTTGCCAGAACCTTTGGCATCTCCTCTGAGGATCTGAGATCTAAAAATACACGTCAGGCAAGAATCAAGAATCCACGTCAGATCGCAATCTACATAACAAGAGAACTTACCGGCCTTTCTATGGTAGAAATCGGCAAGGAATTCGGCAATCTTCATTATTCCACAATTGTCTACACGATTCAGCAGATGGATAAAAAGATTCAGACAGATTCCTCTTTGAGAGAAACAGTTGAAGACGTAATAAAAAATATCAGAAATAACTGATGTTTTTCCACATATTAACACACATTAACATACGTCTTTTCAACATTTAATAATCCTTTATTTCCCGGGAAATCAAAATGTTAATAACTCCCATCTTTTCATCATAGGTCTTATTAATTTATTATTCCCATATTTACTGAGGATTATTCACTTATTAACAATTTAACCCTTACAACAATCTACTACAATTTATATATCAAATCATTTTAATTTCTTTTCTGAAAGGATGACTTTTAATGAAATTCACAGTTATGCGTTCTGATATTGTAACAGCAGTTCAGAATGTTTCAAGAGCAGTTTCTACAAAAGCTACTCTTCCTGCATTGGAAGGTATTCTTATTAAAGCATACAACAACACACTTACAATGTCCGGCTATGATATGGAGCTTGCCATTACTACCTCTATTGAAGCAACAGTTTCAAACGAAGGAGAGATAGTTGTCGGAGCTAAGCTTTTCTCTGAAATTGTCAGAAAACTACCTGAGGAAATTGTAACAGTAGAAACAGACGAAAGAATGATAATCTACATTAACAGCGGTAATGCTGCATATCAGATAGTTGGCATCTCCTCTATGGAATATCCTGAGATGCCCCGCTTTGATTCTCTGGATGAGATCAAAATCTCAGCAGGAATTCTCAAAAATATGATAAAGCAGACTATCTATGCTGTTTCTGACAATATCAATAAACCTATATATACAGGTTCACTTTTTGAAATAAAAGATAAGGTTATGAGGATAGTTTCCATTGACGGTTATCGTATGGCTATCAGACAGGAAAATATTGATTCTGAAAGTGAAAACAGATTCATTGTTCCCGGAAAAATGCAGGGAGAGATCCTCAAGCTTATTTCAGATGATGAAAAAGAGATCGAAATATGCATCGGTCAGCGTCATGTTTCTTTTACAATTGATAATTATTCCATTGTTTCTCGATTGATTGAGGGTAACTTCCTTGATTACAGAACAACTATCCCGAAGAACGAAGATACAACTATCCGTATCAATACCCGTTCACTTATTGAGTCTGTAGACAGAATTGCTCTTATTACCAGCGACAGAGTTCAGAGCCCTGTAAGATTCAGCATCACTCAGGACGAGATCAAGCTTTCTTGCCGCACGGCAGTGGGCAGAGCAAATGATGTTATTCCTGTTTCCACTATAGGTAAAGATACAGAAATCGGATTTAACAATAAGTACGTATTGGAAGCACTCAGAAATACAGAGTGTGATGAAGTAACTCTTGTTCTTAACGGAAGTCTTTCTCCTATGGTAATAAGACCCGTTCAGGGAGATGGATTTATTTTCCTGGTTGTTCCTATGAGGTTAAATGATGAGATCTGAGATAATAACAATTAATGAAGAATTCATAAAGCTTGATAATCTCCTGAAATTTTCAGGGCTTGCGCAAACAGGCGGAGAAGCTAAGGTGCTTATTCAGAGTGGACAGGTACTGGTTAACGGCGAGATCTGCACAATGCGCGGTAAGAAGATGAGAGACGGAGATAAAGCTCAGTATGGAGATAGAATTGTAGAGGTGTCTGTCAGTTGAAAGTAGTGTCCCTGAAATTCTCCGATTTTCGCAATCTCAAGGACAATATAATATATCCCGGTGAAGATATAAATATAATATACGGCGACAATGCACAGGGAAAAACAAATTTATTGGAAGCAATCTGGATGTTTTCGGGAGGGCACTCCTTCAGAGGAGCGAAGGAAAACGAGCTTACTAAATTCGGAAGTAAAACATCCAAGATAGAAATGAATTTTTTCAGTCAGGAAAGAGAGCAGAAAGCTTCCATTATGTTTTCAGGCAATAAGAGAAGGGTAGAGATCAATTCAGTATTAAAGCCTTCCTCTGCATATCTTTCTCAGTGCTTTGCGGCAGTTGTATTTTCTCCGGAGCATCTTGCTTTGGTAAAAAACGGACCTTCTCTCAGAAGAAAGTTTATAGACGGAGCCATATGTCAGCAAAATATTAAATTTGCAGTTTTACTTTCAAAATTCAACAAGACACTTTTTCAGAGAAATGCACTTCTTAAGGAAATGTATAAGCATCCTGAGCTTAAGGATACCCTTTGCATATGGGATGACTCCATAATTGCTGTTGCGACTGAGATAGTTTATAAAAGAATTGAATATATAAATAAGCTCAATATTATTGCGGCGGAATATCACAAAGGAATTTCTTCAGGCAAAGAGGAATTTTCCATAGATTACGTAAGCAATGCAGGAATTCTTCTTACTGACGGAAAAAAGGAAATTCAGGAAAAGCTTTATTTTGCTTTTGAAAAGTATATAAAAGAAGATATTAAACTTGCATGTACAAATTGCGGTCCTCACAGAGATGACCTTGAATTCTATATTAACGGAATGAAAGCAAAGAATTTTGGTTCTCAAGGTCAGCAGAGAAGCATTGTTTTATCCCTAAAGCTTGCAGAAGCTAAAATGCTCAAGGATTATTTTTCAGAATCACCCGTTGTTCTTTTAGATGATGTGCTGTCTGAAATAGACAGAAGCAGACAGGAATTTCTTCTTGAAAATACAAGAGGCTGCCAGACCTTTATTACAGGCTGTGAACCTCCCTTAAAGCAAGGAGAAAGTATTAAGATATTTACCATAGAAAAGGGAGAGGTAAAATAAATGTATCTTCATTTAGGACAAGAAGTAATTGTTGATACAAATAATATCATTGGCATTTATGATATGGATACCTCTACAATATCAAAATGGTCAAGAGAATTCCTGAATAAAGCAGAAAAAGAAGGAAGAGTTGTGAACGTTTCATTTTTTGATCTGCCGAAATCTTTTATTGTTTACAAAGAAAACGAAAAAGAAGAAATAGTTTATATAAGTCCTCTTTCAAGCAAAACTCTGCTTAAGAGAACACAAAGTAATCAGATAATAACATAAAAGGAGGTATATGATGAAAAATGATAAATTCAGATGTCCGTATTGTTCAAAAAAAATAGGATACGGAACAAGGCTCTTAGAGCATAGAAAAGGAGAACATAACTGCAATCATTGCCAGAAGATTTCAAACATAAAGCAGGATTCATACATATGGATATCGCTTGTTCTTTGCATTGTTTTTGCTCTATTTATTTTAATATTCTATCTTTCATCAGCAGAACATATTCAGAGGGTTTACGATGAAAGCGGAAAGATGAAATTTTTAGTATCTCTTTTCTTTGGTAATACAATGATTATTAAATGGATAATCTGGGAGATAATACCGTTTATTATCTTTCACTTTGTATCTCCCGTGTTTTTAAGATTTACACCTCAAAAGAGATTTATGGAGCAAACACAAACGAAGATAGATCTGTCCGTTCCCATTGTTTCATCTCCTTCAAAATCAAAGGTTGAATCAAGAACTCAGAAAATCATTACAAATCAAACAGAATTTACGGGAGAATATGAGGATATTTCCTCATCATCATCAGATATGAGCAAGACCCGTTCTTTTAGTGTTTCTGATTCACAGAACAATGAATATATGGATGTAAATAAAGAGAGAACTACAAAATCTCAATCTTATTCCAGCGATGCACCACTTATCAGAGTTTCTCATGAGGTTGCGACTTCTGCAGAAGAAGAAGATGTAAAGGAATATGTTCCTGTAAAAGAAAAGTCACATTCACAGGTCAAGGTTTCCGTTCAGACAGATAAATCAAAATCAAATTACTCTGCAAACAGAAAATTCTGATTTTATAAAATGTACGAATAAATTATACAGGGTAAAGTTATATGCCCTAAAAGTAAAAGAAAATTCCTTATCAGGGGGTTATTATTTTGGATAACGAAAAATTAGTATACGGCGAAGCAACTAACACAAAGGTTGAAACAGATTATAATGCAGACGAAATTCAGGTTCTGGAAGGACTTGAAGCAGTAAGAAAGCGTCCCGGTATGTATATCGGCTCCACAGGCCCCAGAGGTCTTCATCATCTTGTATATGAAATTGTGGATAACTCTATTGACGAGGCCTTGGCAGGATATTGTACAAAGATAACGGTTTCTATCCTGCCGGGAAATATCATAAAAGTAGAGGATAACGGCCGCGGTATTCCTGTAGGTATCAATGCTAAAACAGGTCTTCCTGCTGTGACCGTTGTATTCACGGTGCTTCACGCAGGCGGTAAATTCGGCGGCGGAAGCTACAAGGTTTCGGGTGGTCTGCACGGTGTTGGTGCATCTGTTGTTAATGCACTTTCAGAATGGCTCGAGGTAAAGGTCTGCGATGGTGAGTACGAGTATACTCAGAGATTTGAAAGAGGTCACGAGTGCTACAAGCTGAAAAAGGGTGAAAAAACCTCTGAAAGAGGAACTACCGTTCTCTTTAAAGCAGATTCTGAGATTTTCCAGGAAACAGACGTTTATGAGTATGATATTCTGAAAACAAGACTCAGAGAACAGTCCTTTCTTAATGCAGGTATACATATTGAACTCAGGGATGAAAGAGATTCAGAAAACGTTATTGTAAATAACTTCCACTACGAAGGCGGCATACGCTCATACGTGGAGCATCTTAACAAAAGAAGTAATCCCATTCACCCGGACGTAATCTATCTTGCAGCCTCCAACGCAGAGGATACAGCTGCCGTTGAGATAGCAATGCAGTACACAGACAGCTATAGAGAGCTTATGCTTTCCTTTGCAAATAATATCAACACAGTTGACGGCGGTACTCACGTAGAAGGCTTTAAGCGCTCCCTCACACGCGTGATGAATGACTATGCAAGAAAGTTCAACAAGCTCAAAGAAAACGACGAGAACCTAAGCGGTGAAGATATAAGAGAAGGTCTCTGCGTGGTTATTTCCGTTAAGGTCAAAGAGGCAGAGTTTGAAGGACAGACAAAAACAAAGCTTGGCAATACGGAAGTAAGAGGTATGGTAGACAAGCTGGTTTCAGACAAGCTTATGACCTTCCTTGAGGAAAACCCCGGAGTTGCAAAAACAATATTTGAGAAAGCACTTGCTTCTCAGCGTGCAAGAGAAGCCGCAAGAAAAGCAAGAGAAAGTGTCAGAAGAAAATCTGCCCTTGAAAGCGCAAAGCTTCCCGGTAAATTGGCAGATTGCCAGAGTAAGGACACAAGCATCACAGAGATATACATCGTAGAGGGAGACTCTGCAGGCGGCTCTGCAAAAGGAGGAAGAGACAGACGTTATCAGGCTATCCTTCCTCTTTGGGGTAAGATGCTCAACGTAGAAAAAGCCAGAGCAGATAAGGTTTACGGCAATGATAAGCTGATGCCGGTTATCACAGCCCTGGGATGCGGTATTGGTGACCAGTTTGACATTACAAAGCTCAGATATAATAAGGTTATTATTATGGCGGATGCTGACGTTGACGGTCAGCATATCAGAACCCTGTTGCTCACATTCTTCTTCAGATATATGAGGCCCCTCATTGAAGAAGGACATATCTATATTGCACAGCCTCCCTTGTACAGAATTACACACAAAAAAGAGCATAAATATGCATATTCTGATATGGAGAGAGATCAGATCCTTGCTGAGATCGAGGGAAAATCAGACATCCAGAGATATAAGGGTCTTGGTGAAATGGATTCAGAGCAGCTTTGGGAAACCACAATGAATCCCGAAACAAGAATTATGCTCAGAGTTGAGCTTCATGATGCTGTTGAAGCAGATGAAACCTTCTCAATACTCATGGGCGACAGCGTTGAGCCCAGACGTGAGTTTATTGAACAGAATGCAAAATATGTTCAGAATCTTGATATTTAATTTTGAGGAAAGGAGTTTGATAAGTTATGGCAATTAAAAAAGATAAATCATATATGGTAGATGAAAGTGCATTTTCAAATACCAAAATTATTGACGTTGACGTTAACAGAGAAATGCGTCAATCCTTCCTCGATTATTCAATGTCCGTTATTGTTTCCCGTGCGCTTCCTGATGTGCGCGACGGACTAAAGCCCGTTCACAGAAGAATTCTCTATACAATGTACGAAAAGGGTCTGACCCCTGAGAAAGCATACAGAAAATGTGCAGATACAGTCGGTTCCGTGCTGGGTTCTTATCACCCTCACGGAGATGCATCCGTTTACGATGCAATGGTGCGTCTTGCACAGGATTTCTCTATGAGATATATGCTTGTGGACGGACACGGTAACTTTGGTTCTGTTGACGGCGATCCCCCTGCTGCATACAGATATACAGAGTCAAAAATGAGCAAGATATCTACAGAAATGCTTGCGGATATAGACAAGGAAACTGTAGATTTTATGCCCAACTTCGACGACCGTCTGCAGGAGCCTACTGTACTTCCCTCAAGATTCCCAAATCTTCTTGTAAACGGCTCAAACGGTATTGCCGTTGGTATGGCAACAAACATTCCTCCTCATAATCTGGCAGAGGTTATTGATGCAATGTGTATGCTTATTGATAATCCTGACACAGAGATCCCTGAGCTTATGGAATGCCTGCCCGGTCCTGACTTCCCCACAGGAGCAATGATAATGGGCAGAAGCGGTATCCGTGCCGCATATATGACGGGCAGAGGCAAGATCACAGTCCGTGCCAAAGCAGAGATAGTAGAAGAAAAGAACGGCAGATTCAAGATTATTGTTACAGAGCTTCCTTACCAGGTAAACAAAGCAAGACTTATTGAGCATATCGCAGAACTTGTAAATGAAAAGAAGCTGGAGGGTATCTCCAATATTGAGGACCACTCCGACAGAAACGGTATGCATATTGAAATTGACGTAAAGCGAGATGCTTCTGCTCAGGTAGTGCTCAATCAGCTTTACAGCTTCACTCAGCTTCAGACCACATTTGGTGTTATTATGCTTGCAATTGTAAACGGCGAGCCTAAGATTCTGAATCTGAAGGAAATGCTCACAAATTACATAGACTTCCAGGAGGAGGTTATTGCCCGCAGAACTGCATTTGATTTGAAAAAAGCAGAGGAAAGAATGCATATACTGGAAGGTCTCAAGATAGCCCTTGATAATATTGACGAGGTTATTGCCACTATCCGTGCAAGTAAAGATACTTCTGATGCTGTAAACAACTTGATGGAGAAGTTTGCTCTTACAGAGATTCAGGCACAGGCAATAGTTCAGATGCGTCTGAGACAGCTCACAGGCTTAGAAAGAGAAAAGATAGAAGACGAAATCAAGGAGCTGGGAATTAAAATTGCAGATTTCAGAGAAATCCTTGCAAGTAAAGAAAGACGTATGCAGATCGTAAAGGTTGAGGCAACCGAGATCAGAAACAAATATGCAGACGAAAGAAGAACAGAGATCTGTGCAATCAGCGGTGAGGTTGATATTGAAGATCTTATTCCTGAGGAGCAGTGCGTTGTGACCTACACTCGTTTTGGTTACATCAAGCGCCAGACTACTGATACCTACAAAATTCAGAATCGCGGAGGCAGAGGCGTTGCCGGTATGACCAGAAGAGAGGAAGATGTTGCAACAGAGCTGATGATTACAGGTTCTCACGATTACATACTATTCTTCTCAGACAAAGGCAGAGTTTACAGACTCAAGTGCTACGAGATTCCTGAGGGAAGCCGTCAGTCCAAGGGTATGAATATTGCAAACCTTCTGCCCATTACAGCAGATGAAAAGATCACCTCTATGATCAGAGTTCCTGATTTTGAGGAGGACAAGTATCTGATCATGGTAACCCGCCAGGGAATTATTAAGAGGATATCCCTTAATGCATACAATACAAACCGTAAGGGCGGCCTCATAGCTCTTGAGCTGAACGAAGGCGACGAGCTTGCCTGGGTACGTATGACAGACGGTACGGATTCAATAATAATTGCAACCAAGAAGGGTTACGCAATCCGCTTTGACGAGAACAACGTTCGTCCTATGGGCAGACTTGCCCGCGGTGTGCGCGCTATCAGACTCCGCCAGGGAGACCAGGTTGTGGGTATGTCTGTTGCTCGCGAGGGCGGCAAGGTGCTGACAGTTTCAGAGACAGGCTACGGCAGACTTTCTGAGATCGACAACTACAGGCTCCAGTCCAGAGGCGGCAAGGGTATCATCAACTATCACGTAGAAAAATACGGCGATGTTGCCGCAATCAAGGTTGTAGACCTTGAGGATGATATTATTCTTGTTTCCGAGGATGGAATCATCATCAGAATTCTTGCAAGCTCTATCCGTATTTGTGCAAGACCCTCCAAGGGTGTAACCGTAATGCGCATCAAGGAAGGCAACAAGGTTGTTGCCGCTGCACGCGCACCCCACGAGGAGGATGCAGTAGCCCTTGAAGCAGAGGAGATAGACCCTGAGGAAGAAGCCGCAGATGCAGTAATTGACGAAGCAGAGGAAGAAAACCCTGAAGACGATACAGACGATACTGCAGAAGAGGTTACAGAATAATATATAGCATTTTATAACAAAGACCGCTGTGCACAAACACAGCGGTCTTACTATATAATAAACAAATTGACCTTTTTATTTAACTTATTAAAACAATTAAGAATATGATTTGTTCCTTTAGATTTTCCATTCCAAAATATATATGCTTCCTCACAATAATTTGCAATAAGCTCGTTTCGTTTAAGGGGAGCACCTTTTTTATATCTGGAATACTCAGGAAGGAATATCCTGCACGGAAGGTTATTATCTCTTGCAAACTGCATAGCTAAAGTATCGATGCCTTTAGCGCCGCCGGTTACAATTTCAGACACATTTATAAGTATCTGCTTTGTTATATATTTTTCTAAATTAATATTAGTTATTCCTCTTGAACCGACTATTGCAATTTTCATAACTCACCTTTAGATATAATATGAATATATAATGTATCTACTTTTAACATAATATCACAAATTAGGTATAAAGTAAATATAAAATATATCTGTAGTGAGGTTATTATGGCTATAAAGAGTTTATCTATAAGAATATCGGAAGAAACACTTCATAAATTGCATATAGTAGCAGATTATGAGGGAAGAAGTGCGAATAGCCAGATATTGATTCTAATTAGGGATTGTATTGAAAAATACGAAGAAAAGCACGGAGAAATTAAAATAGGTTAATAAAAAGTGAGCAGAATCTACTCTGCTCACTTTCTTTATATTATTCGTTTTCTGTTATATCTTCTGTTTCTTCTTTGGTAATGGGAGCTTCTTCAGAAGTATTGGGTTCTGAGTTGGAATCCATATCGGAATCAGGAGTTGTTTCTTCTGATTCTTCCTCTTCTTCAAGTTTATTTTTTCTGATTCTCTCAGGAACATTGGGATCAAATACCCAGGCTACGGGCTTTGCAAAAGCCTTTGTGCGGAATTTGTTGGAAGTGCATACACACATAAATGCAAAGAGTAATGCGGCTGAGATAAATGCCACTGTTCCAAGCATGAATCCGTCAGGCACATAGCTGAAGCGGATGGTGTGGGTACCCTTTGTAACATTTACTGCGCACATGGCATCTCCCACAGCCACAACCTCAGCGGGTTTGCCGTCTACGGTAACGCTCCAGCCCTTTTCATAGGGAATTGAGGTGTACAGCAAGCTGTCCTTTTCGGCGTTTATTGTGCCTTCAAGAACAGTATCCGTAGCCTTTGTGGTCTGCAGAGCGCCTTCTCTGAATTTCTTAATGCCTGCCTCATACACATCCTCGTTCAGTGCATAGCAGAATGCTCGCACGGAGGAGGTCTTCTTGGGGTCAAGGCTGCAGTAAAGAGATACCTTGTCGCCCTCTTTTCTGTTTCCGATTGCAGAAATGTAGGGTTGTTTTACGTTTATTGTGTTGCGGCTTGCATCATCGATGTAAATATTACCCTTATCCTGAGCACCGCTTACGTAGAAGTAAGCATAGAGCATAGAGTCTTCCTCAGGATAGAAGTTGAACTTGATGTGCTTTGCAGAGGTGGTATCCTTGGGAGAGAAGGTGTAAACCCCCTCAGAGGTTTTGGTGTAAGAGAGCAGGTCGTCACTTGAATGACCAACGTCCTTAACCGTAAGCTGTGTGTAGAGAGGCTCCTCAATGCCTGTTGCAAGCTTCCAGAAGTTGATCTGATTTTCAAAGGGGTTGTAGGTAGAGTCTGTAACAGTAAATGTTGAAAGCAGATTTTCTGTCAAAAATCCCATGTTAACGTACTGTGTGTTTTCATAAAGAACTACGTTGTTTGAACGGTCTACCTCCTCCATATACTTGCCTGTGTAGCTTTTGCCGTCACGGGCAATGAGGTAGCGTAGGTTGAGAATTGTGTTTGTAACGGGTGAGCTTTCATAGTAGGTGTAGCGGTTGCCAGCCTTCCAGCCTGCACAGCCGATAAACTCCGTAAATTTTGTGATGCTCACGTTAGCCATGGAGTTGAAGACGGAAATTCCCTTGTAGCCGTTAAGAGCACCGTCGTTAAGAGTCTGGGTGGAGGTAGTCTCTGTGCGGAAGATGTCAGGAGCTTCCTTCTCCGACCAAAGGTCAATATGATTGAGAATGCGGCTTACGTTCTTTGCTTCTCTGGGATAGCCGGATGTGGTTGTGGTGCTGACGGTTTTAACGCCGATAATAGCGGTTGCACACATTTCACCTGTTACAAGCAGGCAGAGGATAATTGCCAGAGCTCGCTTGGGCATAACCTTGAGGGAATAAAGCAGTAAGAGAACAAACATAACTGCACCGAGTATTGCAGATGCAATGGCGGCACCTTTGTTCAGGTCTTCTTCTGTTCTGAGAAAATGCAGAAGCACGAACAGGGAATAGATAAGTCCGCCGATCACAATATCAAGATATGATGCCTCGCTTATGAACATAAACGCCCTGAATGACATATAGATCAGCAAAAAGCTTACAAGGAAGCTGAATCTGTAGGGGAGCATATTGGGATAGTGGAAGCCGTGCCAGATGTAATCAAGATGGCGGAAGATAAAGCTTGCCACAAGGAAAAGCAGGGTTGTGATGCAGAATATCTTTTCTCCCAGCCTTACCTTCTTTATGCAGAAGAACACCGCTAAAAGCACAAGGCAGAGAATTCCGCAGCTTACGTTGGGAAGTCCCTCCTTTGATGTAGGACTGAGGAAGGAGATAAAGTTGCTGAAGATCTTAACCACAGCATCCATGGTGCCCTCAAAGTTGTCTGTACCAATGTTTATGTCAAACTTTGTAGGCATTCCGCTTGTGGATTTGTAGCAATTCTGAAGTGCCAGAAAGGCAGGAATGGTGATTGGTGCCGTCAGCAGCAAAGAGGTTACGGAGCAGATAACCGTGCGCAGCAGATCCTTGCAGGATTTTCTGAAGCTTTTCCAGCAGGAGGCGGTGTAGCCTATAGCTGTAAGAAGCACAGCCGCACAGATAAAAAGTCCGATGTAGTAGTTAAAAGCTACTGCCAATGCAAGAGAGATGATGAAAAGCTTATACTTTCCGTCTCTGAGCAGACAAACCGTGCCCGCAACCACAAGGGGAAGCATTGCAAAGGAGTCAAGCCAGATGGTACACCAATAGTAGCCCATACAGAAGGAGCACAGGGAGTACATAACGGAGAAGAACACCAAAGACAGATCGTTCTTCTTGAAAATTATCCTGAAGCATATGGCGGTGAACATTCCTGCAAGGGCAATCTTGATAACGGTGATGACCGCAAGATAACCTACCAGGGCCTCTGTAGGCACAAACACAGACAGGAAGTTAAGGGGGCTGAGCAGATAGTAAGACATCATGGCTATGAAGTTTGAGCCCATACCCACCGCCCAGGACCAGAACAGGGAGCCTCCTGATTGAAGCTTATCCTGCAGGTCTACAAGGAAGGGATAATACTGATGCCAAAGGTCTACAACAAGTATCTGCTTTGAACCCCAGGGGGTTGCCATATTCGGAGCAGCGTTTTTTCCAATAAAGGGAAAAATCTTGTGCAGATGAAAACCGATGGATTCCACCATAGTGTTCAGAATTCCGAAGGGCGCCACGTCTGCCCAGGCATAGGCCACCGTCATCAGCGCAAAGGGTAAAAGAAAAGAAAGAAGAATATACTTATTTTTGCTGAGAAATGTGGGTTTGCCTGCTTCACGCAGAGTTTTGGCTTTCGGGATTTTGGTCTTTTTTGCAAATGTCATAAAATAACCTCCCAAAAGATGGTGTTTTGCAAGCGTGAGGCTTGCACATAGATATACATACTAATTATACCACCATTGCTGTCAAAGGTAAACCGTTTTATAAAAAAAGATAAAATATGTTTATAGTGATTTTCTGTAGACTTTTTAAATGCTTAATGATATAATGCATTTGTATAACTTTGTTCATTTTACAGGTGTAATTAGTTCAAGAGGTGATTTTTGAATGAAAACAGTAGATATCATAGTTCCTTGCTACAACGAGGAAGAGGTGCTTCCAGAATTTATCAGGGTTACAAACGAGGTTATTGCTACACTGCCCGAGTACAGCTTCCGTTATATATTGGTGAATGACGGCAGTAAGGACAAAACCTTGCTTACAATGATCAAGCTTGCAAAAGAGTTTGACAATGTAAAGTATATTTCATTTTCCAGAAACTTCGGCAAGGAAGCCGCCATGTATGCAGGTCTTGAGCACGCAAGTGCAGACCTTGTGATAGTTATGGACGCAGACCTGCAGCACCCTCCTGCAATGTTCCCGCAGATGCTTAAGGGCATAGAAGAGGGTCACGACTGCTGTGCTCTTTACAGAGAAGAAAAAGAAAGAAAGGACGGCTTTCTCCGTCGCGGATTCTCAAAGCTCTTCTTTAAGATGCAGAACTCTATGTCTTCCGTAAAGATGCCATACGGTGCAGTAGACTTCCGCGTGATGACAAAGCAGATGGTGGATGCCATCCTGTCTATGTCAGAGGTGCAGAGGTTTTCAAAGGGAATCTTCTGCTGGGTAGGCTTTGATACAAAATGGATACCGTATGAGAATGTGGAGCGTACCATCGGCACTTCAAGTTGGAACTTCTGGGGATTGTTTCGCTATGCAATTGACGGAATAACCTCATTCTCCGTATCTCCCCTTAAGTTTATATTTGTACTGGGTGTGATAATGTTTATTATTTCAGGCATTGGAATGCTGTACATTGCCATCAAAGCAATTGTAACGGGAGAGATCGGCTCAGGCTATGCAACCACCGTATGCGTTGAGCTTCTCATCGGCGGTATCATAGAACTTTCCATCGGTATTATAGGTGAGTACCTGGGCAGAGTGTTCATAGAAACAAAGAGACGCCCCATATACATCGCCAAGGTTAAAAATATAGAGAAAGCAGAGAAGTAACCCATGGAAAAACTCAAAGGACTTTTTCTGAAATACAAGGAAATTATAATGTACCTGATCTTCGGCGTGCTGACAACTCTGGTAAGCTGGGGCAGTTACGCATTGTTTGAGGTCATATTCGGCATCATCATTGCAAACAGCATAGTGCTCTCCTCTGTGGCAAACGTACTCAGCTGGATATGCGCGGTTTTGTTTGCGTTTATCACCAACAAGCTCTGGGTATTTGAGAGCAAAAGCTTTAAATCAGATGTAATCTTTAAAGAGATGGCATCCTTTGTCGGTTCCCGTCTTGCAACGGGTGTGCTCGAGTGGGTAGGAGTTCCTCTTTTGATGCTTATAGGTCTTAACCAGTCCATATTCGGCATCGAGGGAATGGTGGCAAAGGTGATTGTGAGCGTTGTGGTTGTGATCCTCAACTACGTCTTAAGCAAGCTCTTTGTGTTCAAAAATAAAAAATAAAGGTTATAAAACTAAAGCCGGTTCACATTTTGGTGTGAGCCGGCTTTTGGCGTTATTTTAGATAAATATTATATAAATTAATGACGTTTTTTCTTTTTTGCACTGCTATAGCTGAAAACTTAGCGGCACCACCGTATGGCTTCGAGACAAAGGTTATAACATGTGCAGCTTTATTAAGCATCCAATAATTGCGCTTTGAGATTGCAAATTTTTTTGGAGACAATTCTAATCCTTCAGGATAAAGAGTGTCAAAAGGAAAGTTTTTATCTTCTGTTGGTATATATGCAAGAACAATTTTTACTTTTATATGGGGATATAAAGGAATGAGTTTTTTAAGGCAACGAATAACCATAAGATCAAAGCTTCCGTTATTACCAACGAGAAATTCTGAAACGTTATGTGCATCTATTAAGTTTGAGATGGCAATTTTAATTAAAGGTTCTATTTCACTTGGAGCATCACGATGACCGAAAAATGTACAAATAGACACAGACTCATCTGCAATTGACCAGTATAGCGGACAATATTTTATCCCAGTATAGCATAAAATATAAGAAATTGCAACCAATACTGGTCAATGCTATACGGAGGAGTCTTATGGAACAAAAAATAAGACGGGATTTGAATATGGGGGACAATCTCAGGAGATTAAGAGATGTCTCCGGTCTGTCTCAGGAAAAGCTGTGTGCAGAGTTACAACGCAATGGCTGTGATATAGGAAGATCAACTTATGCAAAATACGAAGCAGGAGAGCTTAATATAAGAGCAAGCGTTATTGTTACATTACGCAAGATCTATAATTGCTCCTATGACGAGTTCTTTTTAGGTTTAGAAGTGCAAAATTAAAGCCGGTTCACATTTTGGTGTGAGCCGGCTTTTTTGTGTATTGATCATTAAATTTTTTAGTCTGTATCAAGCTTGAGCACAGCCATAAACGCCTCCTGGGGCACCTCAACAGTACCCAGCTGACGCATACGCTTTTTACCCTCTTTCTGCTTTTCAAGCAGCTTTTTCTTACGGGTGATGTCACCGCCGTAGCACTTGGCAAGAACGTCCTTGCGCATAGCCTTAACGGTTTCTCTTGCAATGATCTTGCCGCCGATGCAGGCCTGAATGGGCACCTCAAAGAGCTGTCTGGGGATCTTCTCCTTGAGCTTTTCTGCCATTTTTCTTGCTCTGGGATAAGCCTTCTCTGCGTGGATGATAAAGGAGAGAGCATCCACCACGTCGCCGTTGAGCATAATGTCAAGCTTTACAAGCTGGCTCTGACGGTATTCCTTCAGCTCGTAGTCAAAGGAGGCATAGCCTCTGGTTCTGGATTTGAGTGTGTCAAAGAAATCGTAGACTATCTCTGCAAGGGGGAGCTCGTAGTGAATGTCCACACGGTCAGAGTCGATGTATGTCATACCTATAAATACCCCTCGGCGCTCCTGACACAGCTCCATAATATTGCCTACGTATTCTGAGGGGGCGTAGATGTGAGCATTTGTGAAGGGCTCCTCTGCAGAAGCAATGAGTGAGGGCTCGGGGTAGTTTGTGGGGTTATCTATCATTTTCTGAGTGCCGTCGGTAAGGGTTATTTTGTAGCTTACTGAGGGGGCTGTGGTGATAAGATCCAGGTTGAATTCTCGCTCAAGTCTTTCCTGGATTATCTCCATATGCAGAAGTCCGAGGAAACCGCAACGGAAGCCGAAGCCCAAAGCAACGGAAGTCTCTGCCTCGTAGGTAAGGGAGGCATCGTTGAGCTTGAGTTTTTCAAGTGCATCACGCAGGTCGCCGTACTTTGCGCCGTCTGCAGGGTAGATTCCGCAGTAAACCATGGACTGTATCTCACGGTAGCCGGGCAGGGGGAACTCTGCAGGATTCTTTGTAAGGGTTACCGTGTCGCCAACCTTTGCATCGCCCAGAGTTTTGATGGAGGCTGTGATATATCCTACCTCGCCTGCGTAGAGAGTATCTTTCTGCATAGAGGAGACGGCACCCATATTGCCAAGCTCTACAACGGAGAACACGGAGCCTGTCTGCATAAGCTTGAATTCGTCGCCGACACTGATTTTTCCTTCTTTTATGCGGACGTAGATGATAACTCCCTTGTAGCTGTCGTATACGCTGTCAAAGATCATAGCTCTCAGAGGTGCGTTGATATCTCCCTCGGGAGCAGGCACATCCTGAACAATGCGCTCCATAACGGAGTGGATGTTGATGCCGTTCTTTGCAGAGATCTCGGGGGCATCCTGTGCGGGAATGCCGATGATGTCCTCGATCTCGTTCTTGATGCGGGCAGGGTCTGCGCTTATAAGGTCAATTTTGTTTACAACGGGTACTATCTCCAGCCCTGAATCAACGGCAAGGTATGTGTTTGCAAGGGTCTGAGCTTCAATGCCCTGAGTTGCGTCAACAACAAGCACCGCACCCTCGCAGGCTGCAAGGCTACGGGACACTTCGTAGTTAAAGTCCACGTGTCCGGGAGTGTCTATAAGGTTGAAGGTGTAGGTCTCACCGTCGTCTGCATTATACTGAAGAGTTACCGCTCTTGCTTTGATGGTAATTCCGCGCTCCTTCTCCAGCTCCATATCATCAAGGATCTGGTCCTGCATCTGGCGCTCGGTTATGGAGCTTGTGTGCTCAAGTATGCGGTCTGCAAGAGTGGATTTACCATGGTCAATGTGTGCGATAATGCTGAAATTTCTAATTTTACTCTGATCAAATGCCAAGAGTATCACCTCAAAAGATAAATATACACATTAATTATACCACAATGTTTTTTTAGTGACAATACCGGGCTGTGATTATTTTCGCGGTGAATTGGCAAAAATATCCCCGAGGTGATTATTTTGAGCACAATTTGGGAGGATGTTACGTTTGAAAAGAGAGAAAGTCTGCAGGGTCTGGAGGTTGCGGACTGCACGGTTATAGGTGCAGGGCTTGCAGGAGTGCTTATTGCCCGTGAGCTTCAGAGCAGGGGCTTTTCCGTTGTGGTGCTGGAGGCAGACAGGGTTTGCTCGGGAGCAACGGCACGCACCACGGCAAAGATAACCTCTCAGCACGGACTCATTTACAACAGAATAAGCAGGCAGATAGGAAAAACTCAGGCAAGGCTTTATTATGAGAGTAATCAAAAAGCCATAGACAGGTATGAGGAGATCATAAAGGCTTATGGCATAGACTGTGATTTTAAGCGCTTGCCCTCCTACGTTTACAGCCGAAGCAATGTCTACAATTTATTGCAGGAAACCTTAAGTGCTACAAACGCAGGTGCAAAGTGCAGATATACAAAGGACACCTCTCTGCCGTTTGGCATACGGGGCGCCCTCAGGTTTGAGGATCAGGCACAGTTTCATCCTCTGAAATTTGCAAAGGCACTTGCAAAAAATCTGAAAATATATGAGAAAACCCCCGTAACCCGTATAGAAGACGGCAAGGTATTGACCCAAAGCGGAGAGGTGCGGACTCAGTACATTGTGTGTGCTACCCATTACCCCATAATAAATATTCCGGGATTTTACTTCCTCAGACAGCATCAGGAGAGATCTTATGCCCTTGCACTCAGCTCCCAAACAAAGCTTGACGGAATGTATCTGGGAATTGATGACGGTCATTCTTTGCGAAGCTTTGACGGAGGAATAATCCTGGGCGGAGAGAAGCACCGCACAGGGAAGAACACAAAGGGCGGGTGCCTTTGCAGGCTCAAAGACTTTGCAAGTGAGAATTTTGAGGGGGCAGAGATTCTGGGGAGCTGGTCAAACCAGGACTGCATCACTCACGACGGCCTGCCCTTTATAGGCAGATACAGCAGGTTTTCTCCGCGGTTTTTTGTTGCTACGGGATTCAACAAATGGGGTATGAGCTTAAGCATGGTGGCAAGCGAGCTGATTGCAGATATGATCTGCGGCAGGAAGAACGAGTACGAAAAGCTGTATACCCCTGCAAGAATGAATATAAGGGCAGGAGCAGGCGGCTTTTTGTTGGATGCAGGCAGCTCAGCTTATCATCTTATATCGGGTCTTGTGAGCAAAAAAGAGAGAAAATGTCCTCACCTTGGCTGCAGATTACAGAAAAATCCGGACGAGAATACCTGGGAATGTCCCTGCCACGGGTCAGGCTTTGACAAAACGGGACAGGTTAAGTTTTCTCCCGCAAAGAAAAATATAGAGAAAAAGCAGGGCTGAAAACTTGTAAAACAGACAGTTTTGTGATATAACGAAACTGTAAATGTTTTATAAGGAGTAAAGATTATGGGAAGAAAAGCAGATCTGGCAAAGGATCTATTCTTGCAGGGCTACAATTGCGCTCAGGCGGTGTTTGGCGCTTTTTGCGAGGATTTTGGAATAGAAAGAAGCACAGGCTTTGTGTTATCCTCGGGATTTGGCGGCGGCATATCCAGAAGAAGAGAGGTTTGCGGCGCTGTAAGCGGTGCGGTTATGGTGCTTTCTTTAAAGTATGGTTACAGCGATGCCAAGGCTGATGATGCAAAAAAGGCTCTTTATGCTAAGGTAAGGGGTGTCCTTGAGAATATAGAGGCAGAAACAGGCAGCATTATCTGCCGTGAGCTTTTAGGTCTTGATGAGAAGGTATCCACACCTGTGCCTGAGAAAAGAACTGCAAAGTACTACGCAAAGCGCCCCTGTGCAGAGCTTGTTTACATCTGTGCAAAAGCTGTTGAAGAGCACTTAGAAAATATTGCTGATTAAAATGGAATTATCATAAATTCTTCCACATACCCTGTATGGAGAATTCTGTACGGGAGATGATCTTTTGGAGAGAAAAAACATAGTTGACCCCAATTATCCCTACACATACAGGCGAACTCTATGTGCAATAAAGCGGCTGGTGTGCAGATACAGGGGTCTGCTCAGAATAGGCGAAACAGGCAGCAGCGAGCAGGGCAGAAACATTCCCCTGCTCATACTCGGTACCGGAAAAAGAAAGCTTTTTCTGCTGGGCAGTATCCACGGCAGAGAGTATGTGACCACGGGATATCTGCTCAGATGTGCAGAGGAATATGCCCACAGCGCACAATGCCCAAAGGGCTACGGGGGCTTTGACCTGCAGAAGCTGCTTTTGGAGTATTCCTTTTATATCCTGCCTTTGTGTAATCCGGATTCTGTGGAGATAGCCTTGGGCAGGGCTTTGCCCGAGCATCGGGACGAGGCCTTCTGCGCCTATACATACAAAAACAACGGCAGAAATGTGAACCTGAATGCAAACTTTCCCTTTGAATGGCAGGCGGTGCCAAAGGAGCGCCAAGGGGGAGATTTTGCTGCATCGGAGAGGGAGACAAGGTTTATTATGAGCCTGTGTGAGAAGCATAGCTTTGAGGCGGCTCTGTCTTTCCACACCAGAGGGGGATGTGTTTTCTGGCGGGACTCGGTTAACGGGTTGGTGCCCTATGACAGAGAAATGGCAGAAAGCATCAGCCGAGGCTGTAATTTGAAGCTGTGTCCTGAAACAAAAGAAAAAAAGGACTGCGCAGGCGGTTTTGAAAATTGGTTCAGATACAGATACAACAGACCCTCCTTATGCGTGGAGCTTGTAAGCGACGAAACAGCGCCCTTTGACCTTGCCTGCAGGGAATTTGAGCGATACACGGATTGGGAGCGCACAAGGCTTATACCCTTAGTGTCGGCTAAGGCTTTGTAATTTCGCAATTTTTAGAGTAAAAACACAATGCCGTCACATTCAGGCGGTATTTTAATATCGGAATAATAAAAATAGGGAGGCATCAGAATGGCAAAGCTCCTGGTTGTAGATGATGAATTCAGAATAAGAGAGATCATAAAAAAATACGCTGTGTTTGAGGGGCATACCGTAGAGGAATCCGCAGACGGAATGGATGCTGTAAGCAAGGCAATAAACGGAGATTACGACCTGATAATTATGGACGTTATGATGCCGGAGCTTAACGGCTTTTCTGCATGCAGCGAGATAAGAAAACACAAGAATACTCCCATAATCATTCTTTCTGCCCGCGGAGAGGAGTACGACAGGATCCACGGCTTTGAGACAGGAGTTGACGACTACGTGGTAAAGCCCTTCTCTCCCAAGGAGCTTATGATGAGGGTTGCCGCGGTGCTCAAGCGCTCCGGCGCAACTCAGCAGGAAAAGGATATTTTTTCTTACAAAGGGCTTGAGGTGGATTTCAGCGGCAGAATTGTGACCATTGACGGAGAAAGAGTGGAGATGACCCCTAAGGAATACGATCTGTTCTTTTATATGTGCCGCAATAAGGGCATTGCGCTTACAAGAGAGAATCTCATCAGCAAGGTTTGGGGATATGATTTCTTTGGCGATGACCGCACGCTGGATACTCACATCAAGCTTCTTAGAAAAAGTCTGGGGGAATACAGCTCCCTTATAGTTACCCTGAGAGGAGTTGGCTACCGCTTTGAAGCAAACTGATTTGGTGCCTTTGGCCTCGGCTTGCAGAGAAGCCGCCAAAGGGAAAAAAAGAAAGCCCTCCCTTAAGGTAAAGCTTATAGGAGCCTTTCTGCTTTTTACTGCAGTAATGCTTGTGGGACTGTGGATCTTTCAGACGGTGTTCCTTGATGATTTTTACAGATTTGTCAAGACAAATCAGATGAAAAAAACGGCAGACTATATCTGCAGGAATATAGAGGATGAGGACATAGAGGAATATATCAAAAGCCTCAGGGAACGAAACGGTATGGCGGCAGGAGTCTACGATACATCCGGAGATATTTTCAGACGGATCTACTCAAGCGCAGACCATACGGAATTTGGTATGGAGATTATGCCTCATGAGGTGTATGAGTGCTACGAAAAAGCAAAGCAAAGCGGAGACAAGGTCATCTTTGAGGGCAGCAAAGATCCCTCGGGACAGTTTTTTCCGGAGAATTGGCCTGATCTGATAGAAAGACCTAAATTTGACAAGGAATCAAGCGGTAACCTGACGTGTGCCGTAGTAATGGAGCTAAAGTCAGAAGTCGAATATATGCTTATTCTCCGCACGCCCATAACCCCTGTAACCAGCACTGTGGAAACACTGCAGATACAGCTTATTATAGTATCTGTGTTGCTTGCGTTGACAGGTGTTGTGTTTGCTGTGGTGATGTCGCTTCGGATATCCCGTCCTCTTGCACAGACCAACAAGGGTGCAAAGGAATTGGCAAAGCAAAACTATGATGTTTACTTTGAGCAGGACGGATACAAGGAGATCAAGGAACTTAATGAGACCTTAAACTTTGCGGCAAAGGAGCTGTCTAAGGTAGACAGCCTCCGACGGGAGCTTATCTCCAATATATCTCACGATCTGCGCACACCCCTTACCATGATAGGGGGATATGCAGAGGTGATGAGAGATATTCCGGGAGAAAACACTCCCGAAAACGTACAGGTTATTATTGATGAAACCAATCGGCTTTCTCAGCTTGTAACAGATTTGCTTGATCTGTCAAGACTTGAGTCCGGCAACGCTCCGATCTGTATGGAGGAGTTTTCCATTACCGACAGTATAAGCGGAATCTTTACCCGGTACTCAAAGCTTACCTCTAAGGATGATTATATTCTGCAATTTGATTATGACTGTGACGTTACGGTTTTGGGAGATGAGGTAAGGCTTTCCCAGGTGGTTTATAATCTGATAAACAATGCCATAAACTACTGCGGCGATGACAAAACGGTGGTGGTAAGTCAGACGGTGGCAGACGGCAAGGTGAGAATAGAGGTTACTGACCACGGAGAAGGAATTGCGGCAGAGGATCTGCGCAACATCTGGGACAGATATTACAGAGTTGACAAGGAGCACAGGTCTGCGGTTATAGGTACAGGTCTGGGGCTTTCGATTGCAAAGAACGTGCTGCTTCTCCACAATGCGCGCTTTGGCGTAAGGAGTGCCAAGGGCAAGGGCAGTACCTTCTGGTTTGAGCTGAACGCGGCAAAGATAAACAGCGCAGAAAACATCAACAGCATATAATAATGAAAATGCACCGTTGTGATCAAACACAGCGGTGCATTTTTGCTATAGTATTTTTTTGAAAACTTCCGTGTAAACAAGTCTGCCGTTTATTCGCTCTGAGCGCATAAGGGATATCTCTCCTACAGGAAACGATGTCTCCGGGAGAATTGTACAAAGCTCCTCTGCTTTGTATGAAGAGGAGGGAGCAAACTGTCTGCAAAGAGTGATGTGAGGCTTGAATGGCTTGGGGTCTGTTTCAAAGCCGTAAGCCGCAAGTGCACCCCTCACGGATGTTGCCGCGTTTGAAAGAGAGGAGCTTTCTTTTGCTTTTGCAAAGCATAGCTTGCCTTCTTTGGAGGAAAAAGCTCCAACACCTGCAAGGGTTATCTCAAAGGGAGTTACGTTTATGCTTTTAAGGGCAGAAATTGCATTATTGACCTTTGGAGTTTCTCCGATGAATGCCAGGGTCAGGTGCAGATTCTCTTTTCTTGAAGGATTTGCACTCAGACTGTTGTCCCTCAGATACAAAACACCTTTGTAAAGGGCTTCCGTTATTTCCTTCGGGAGGTTGATCGCAACGAATAATCGGGGCATATCATTCACCTTTTATGGTTTTGAAATGCTCTGCGGCAACCCTTACGGCGCCCATTGCATCCTTTGAGTAATAGTCAGCACCTATCATATCTGCATATTCTTTGGAGAGAACGGCACCGCCTACGGTTACTTTTGTTTGCGGACACTTTTCTCTCAGAAGCTTTATGGTGCGCTCCATAGAGGGGACTGTGGTGGTCATAAGTGCAGAAAGGGCAACAAGGGTGGCGCCTGTTTTCTGTACGGCGCAGAGGATCTCCTCCTCGGGCACGTCTTTTCCCAGGTCTATTACCTTGTAGCCGTAATTTTCCAGGAGGATCTTCACAATGTTCTTGCCTATGTCGTGAATATCTCCTTTAACCGTGGCAACGATGATCTTTTCTCCCTTATCTGCCGAATCAGACGCCTTGGAAAGCACTTCTTTAACCTGAGAGAAGGCGGCCTTTGCGGCTTCTGCGCTCATAAGGAGCTGGGGAAGGTAAACCTTGCCTTGCTCAAAGCCCGTCCCCACTACGTCAAGCGCGGGGATGATGTGGGCGTTTACCACCTCAAGGGGATCGTTTTCTGCAAGGAGTGACTTTGCAAGGGAGCTGCTTTCCTCAGAAAGGCCGGAGATCACGGCATCCTTAAGGGTAAGGCTGCCTGTGTGGGCAGGTACAAGCTGCTCCACGTCTTCCATATTCATTACTTCGTTTATAATATTGCCTGCAAACTGAGCAAGCTCCTCTTTGTCTTTGCTTGCAGGAGAAGTACCGTAGCCGCCGAAATCCTTCCTGCAGGTATTTATCATACGCTCGCTGTGAGGATTCATGATTGCAGACGAAAGCCCTGCTTTGAGAGCAAGCGAGAAGAATGCGGAGTTGACGTAATCTCTGTGAGGCAGACCAAAGGATATGTTTGACACACCAAGGGTGGTTTTTATCCCCATATCAGAGATAGCCTTTATTGCTTCAAGAGTAACTCTGCCTGCATTTTCGTCTGCGCTGATTGCCATGGTCAGAGTGTCGACCACAATGTTTTTTCTGTCTATTCCGTAGCTTTCTGCGGTTTTTATTATCTTGTTTGCAATTTCCACTCTTTGCTCCGGGGTTTCGGGAATTCCGTTTTCGTCAAGAGTAAGTGCAACTATAACGCCGCCGTATTTCTTTGCAAGAGGGAATACGGCCTCCATGGATTCCTTTTTGCCGTTTACGGAGTTTATCATAGGCTTGCCGTTGTATGTCCGCAAGGCATATTCCAGAGCTACGGGGTCAGAGGTATCTATCTGCAGGGGGGCATCGCACACACCCTGCAGGTCCTCTATAACCTTTTTCATTACCCTTGCCTCGTCTATTTCAGGCAGGCCGCAGTTAACGTCAAGAATCTGAGCCCCTGCCTGCTGTTGATACAGCCCTTCCCTGAGTATAAATGCATAATCCTCCTCACGCAGGGCGTCCTTTACCTTCTTTTTGCCTGTAGGGTTGATTCTCTCACCAATGATAACAGGGGTGTCTGCAAACTCAACCGTGTGGGTGTAGGAGGAAACAAGGCAGTGGTTTTTCCTTGTGATCTCTTTTGGATTTTTACCATCAAGGGCAGAGACTGCCGCTTTGATGTACTCAGGAGTGGTGCCGCAGCAGCCGCCTATAATGCAGGCGCCTATCCCTGCGGATTTAACCATTTCCTGTGCGTATTCTTCGGGGGAAACATCGTACACGACTTTGTCGTTTTCTGTGTGGGGAAGTCCTGCGTTGGGACTTATCATAAGCGGAGTTGAGGAGTACTCAGCAAAAGTTCTGAGTATCTCATTCATCTTTTTGGGGCCTAAGGAGCAGTTCATACCTATGGCATCAACATCCAGACCCTCAAGGAGTGCTATCATAGAAAGAGCGTCTGCGCCTGTCATAAGCTTTTCTTTTTCGTCGTAAACGTTGGTGACGAATATGGGTAAGTTGCTGTTTTCCTTGGCGGCAAGGACTGCGGCCTTTGTTTCATAGGAATCGTTCATGGTTTCTATGAGTATCAGGTCAGCGCCCTTGGCACCGATGCGCACGACCTTTGCAAAAGCCTCAACTGCATCCTCAAAGGGCAGGTCGCCAAAGGGCTTGAGTATTTTGCCTAATGGGCCGATATCAAGGGCAATGTATCTTTTTTTGCCACCTGTGTCTTTTATCGCTTTTTGTGCGCAGTCAATAGCGGCAGAGATAACCTGCTCAAGCTCGTCGGAGCTAAATTTAAGCGGGTTAGCGCCAAAGGTGTTGGTGCTGATAACGTCTGAGCCTGCCTGCAGATAGGAGCAGTGGATCTCTGTTATGGCCTCGGGGTTTGTCAGATTGAGGCGCTCGGGGAGTTCGCCTGTTCTAAGGCCTCTTTTTTGCAGTTCGGTTCCCATGGCGCCGTCAAAGAAGATGAAGCTTTTGCCTAAGGTTTCTTTTATATTCATTGTATATCAGTCCTTTTCTTTACAATCGCCGTGACGGATTTGGTGTTTTCTGTGAATGGGCAGGGATCATCAGAGTCCCTCTTTAGGCAAGGGGGACTGTTTTGCTTTTGCAAGGAGTTTTATGAATCAGTCCTTTTCTTTACAATCGCCGTGACGGATTTGGTAGGGGTCAGGAGCATAGACTCTGTCATAGAAAGACCTATGTTCAGCCCGGCATCCAGATAAGACAGGATCCGAGGCTGCATATCAAGAGGCAGGTCCCCGTATCCCGGGGAGAAGCGCTCCTGCTCAGGCACACGGAAGACCTCTCTGCACAGATGATCGCACCAACATTCAATGGCGGCGGTGGCGCATCCGTCAATGACGACTGCTTTTGCGGGGGAAAGAGTGCTGTATTTGTTTATGAGCCTGTCGGCGCCTATACCGATCGTAGCGGCAAAGACGTAAGCCTTGTTGCAGTCTGCAAGAAAGGTTTTGAGGGATCTGCTCTCTGCCTTATAAAAGCCGAAGTCTGCGGTGTTGCCCTCAAAATTCACGTTGATTTCTGCGTAGACCGCCTTAAGGTTTGCTGAATCGGACAGCTCCTCCATACACTCTGCACACAGAGAGTGGAGCCGTGGGTCTTCACAGTTGCGGCATCCGCTGTACAGAAGAATATCCTTTTGAGGCACACACAGGCAAGAGAAATCTCTGCTGATAGTTTCAATTCTGTTCATAAGGTCAACCATTGATTATCTCAGAGAGATTTGCCTGGATCTGTGCGGCTACGTCGGGCTTGTTCATTGAGTATACGTGAACATTTTTTATTCCCGATGCGTACAGGTCTATGATCTGCTCCGTGGCGTAGGCTATGCCTGCTTGCTTCATTGCGGCAGGGTTGTCGCCGTAGCGCTCGGCAATTTTTATGAATCTTTTTGGCAGTACCGTGCCTGAAAGCTCACAGGAGCGCATAATCTGCTTTGCGTTTGTGATTGGCATTATACCTGCTACAATGGGCACAAAAATACCCTTGCGGTGGAGCTTTTCTATATAGCTGTAAAGTATTTCGTTGTTAAAGAACATCTGGGTTGTAAGGAAGGAACAGCCTGCCTCTACCTTTTTGCCTATGTTCACAATGTCTGCGTCAAGGCTTTCGCTTTCAAGATGACCCTCGGGGTAGCAGGCGCCGCCTATGCAAAAACCGCCAAAGTCCACGATCTCCTCTATTAGCTGAGATGCATATTTGTAATCGGTGGCGGTATTTCCCTCTTTGGGGATATCTCCGCGCAGAGCAAGAATGTTTTCAATTCCTTCGGCTCTGAGCTTCTCAAGCTGGGCGCGTACAGTTTCTTTGGTGGAGGAGACGCAGGTAAGGTGAGCAAGGGTGGGAATTGAGTAGGTCTTCTCAATGTCCCTTGCTATGGAAACGGTGTATTTGCTGGTGCCTCCGCCTGCACCGTAGGTTACGCTCATATAGTCCGGCTTAAGCCTTGCAATATTCAGAGCCGCCTGCTCTACCTTTTCGTAAAGGTCGTCGGTCTTGGGAGGAAAAACCTCAAAGGACAGAGTAGGCTTGTCTTTTGAGAAAAGCTTAGAAAGCTTCATAAACTCACTTCCTTTTGTGTATTTGGGAAACCCCGAACAAGGACTTGGTTTGTTCGGGGTGTTTTGGTCTGTTATTCTGTTTCTTCCGTAATAAGAGCGAGCCCCAGAACATCAAGATTTTCCTTCTCAACGGGGGAAGGACACTGAGACATAAGCTCGGAGGCATTCTGAACCTTGGGGAAGGCAGTAACGTCACGCAGGGACTCTGCACCGCAGAGGATCATGGTGATTCGGTCAAGTCCGATGCCCATTCCTCCGTGGGGAGGTGCGCCGTACTTGTAAGCATCCACAAGGAATCCGAACTTGAGTGCGATCTCTTCGTCGGTCATCTTCAGTGCTCTGAACATCTTCTGCTGAAGCTCGGGGTCAGAGATACGGATAGAGCCTGAGGAGAGCTCTATGCCGTTGAGAGTAAGGTCATATGCCTTTGCAATAACCTTGCCGGGGTCTGTGTCTAAGAATTCCAGGCATTCCTCTTTGGGCATAGTGAAGGGGTGGTGCATAGCAACCCACTCACCTGATTCCTCGTCCTTCTCAAAGAAGGGGAAGTCTACTATCCACAGGAACTTGTATTCATCGGGAATAATATCCAGGCGCTTTGCAACCACACCTCTGAGAGCTCCCAGCGTGGGCAGGGTAACGGAGTCTTTGTCTGCAACAAAGAGCACCACATCGCCTTTTTCGGCACCCAGTCTTTGGAGAATAGCCTCCAGCTCACCATCTGCCATAAACTTTGCAAAGGAGCAGTTGGGAGCATCCTCAACCCATCTTACAAAAGCAAGTCCCTTGGCGCCGATGCCGCGGACGTATTCCGTAAGCTTGTCGATTTCTTTGCGGGTATATACAGAAGCGGCGTTCTTTGCAACGATTGCACGAACGGAGCCGCCTGCTTCGATTGCGCTTGTGAACACACCGAAGCCGCAATCCTTGACCATATCGGAGATGTTCTGGATCTCCATACCGTAGCGGATGTCGGGCTTGTCTGAGCCGAAGCGCTCCATGGCTTCTTTGTAGCTCATACGCTCAAAGGGAGTGGCCAGGTCCTTGTGGAGCACATCCTTGAAGATACGCTTCATAAGTCCCTCGTTGATCTCAAGGATATCCTCAACGTCAACAAAGGAGAGCTCCATATCTATCTGTGTGAACTCGGGCTGACGGTCTGCACGCAGGTCTTCATCTCTGAAGCAACGGGCAAGCTGAATGTAGCGGTCAAAGCCGGAAAGCATCAGAAGCTGCTTGTAGATCTGAGGAGACTGGGGAAGAGCATAGAAGCAGCCCTTGTGGATTCTGGAGGGAACAAGGTAGTCGCGGGCGCCCTCGGGGGTGGACTTCATCATCATGGGGGTTTCGATCTCAACAAAGCCGTTCTCGTAGAAATAATCACGGGCGGATTTGCAGATCTCGCTTCTCATCATAATGTTCTTCTGCAAGGGTCTGCGGCGCAGGTCAAGGTATCTGTAGCGCAGACGAAGCTCCTCGTTTGTGTTCAGGTCGTCAAGTATCTCAAAGGGAGTTGTCTCTGCTTTTGAGAGAAGCCTCAGATCGCAAACGTCAATTTCAATGTTACCTGTGGGGATATCGGGGTTTTTAGAGCTTCTTTCTCTGACTGTTCCCTTTGCACAGACTACGTACTCACTTCTGAGTGTCTGGGCTTTCTCAAAGATATCCTTGTCTGTTTTATCGTCAAAGGCAAGCTGAACGATGCCTGTGCGGTCTCTTAAGTCAACAAAAACAAGCTGACCCAGGTCGCGCTGCTTCTGCACCCAGCCGCAAACGGTAACTTCCTGTCCGATGTTTGAATCTCTAAGGTCTCCGCAGTAGATGGAGCGCTTGAGTCCGGTCATAAATTCTGACATATATAATTCCTCCTGATGGTATTATTCGCAAATGTGTGCACAGCTTGCAAGATCTGCCGCAAGAAGATTTTCTATAAATACGGAAGCATCGTTTATGCAGACCTCCGTTTGATCTCCGTTTTCCATATTCTTGAGCAGTGCCTTGCCGTTTTCTATTTCATTATCTCCCAGAACAAGGGAGAACTTTGCGCCGATCTTGTTGGCGTATTTCATCTGAGCCTTAAGCCCTCTGCCTACAATGTCAAACTGAGCGCCGAGGCCCGTTTCTCTTACCTCTCGCACCAGCTCAAAAGCTTTAAGCTGAGCTTTGTCGCCCAAAGCGGCAATGTAGAGCATATCTGCCTCAGGCTTGGGAATCTCTATTCCCTCTGCATCCATTACCATGAGAAGTCGCTCAAGACCTATGGCAAAACCTAAGGAGGGCAGGGGACTGCCGCCCAGCTCCTCAATGAGACCGTTGTACCTTCCGCCGCCGCAAACAGTGGACTGAGCACCTATGCTGTCAGAGATAAACTCGAACACGGTGTTTGTGTAGTAGTCAAGTCCGCGGACGATGGAGGGATTCACAGTATAGGCGATGTCTGCCGAATCAAGGTAAGCCTGAACCTTTTTAAAGTGGTCTTCGCATTTTTCGCAGAGGAAATCCGTGATCTTGGGAGCATTTTTTGCAATATCCTTGCAAACGGGGCTTTTGCAGTCAAGGATTCTCATGGGGTTTTTCTCAAGTCTTGACATACAGGTTGAGCAGAGTGTGTCTGTGTACTGAGCAAAGTATTCCTTGAGTGCGTTGTGGTAGTTTTTTCTGCACTCAGGGCAACCGATGGAGTTGATCTCAAGCCTTACGTCAAAAAGCTGAAGCCTTTCAAAAATTGACTTAGCACAGCAGATAAGCTCTGCATCTGCAATGGGGTCATCAGCACCGTAGACCTCCATACCAAACTGGTGGAACTCACGCTGTCTGCCTGCCTGGGGCTTTTCGTAGCGATAGCAGGTGGTAAAGTAGTGTGCCTTGATGGGCAGGCCGTCGTTGTAGAGTCCGTGCTCAAGGAGTGCTCTTGCGGCACCTGCCGTGCCCTCAGGACGCAGGGTGAGGGACTCTCCGCCCTTTGTCTCAAAGGTGTACATCTCCTTCTGAACAACGTCCGTTCCCTCGCCTACACCGCGCTGAAAAAGCGCAGTCTGCTCAAATACGGGGGTGCGGATCTCCGAAAAACCGTAGACTCTTGCCTCGTCGGCGAGAACTCGTTCCACAAACTGCCATTTATAGCTGTCACGGGGGAGGATATCCTCCGTTCCTTTGATTTTTTTTGTGATAAGTGCCATTGCACATCATCCTTTCACTCTAAAGAAAACAAAATATTTATACAGTATATATTATAGCATAAATATACGGGCTTTTCAACAACAAATTACTGCGAAAAAAAGAAAGCGCCTCCCCGAAGGAAAGGCGCAAAGCGTTAAGAAAAAAGTTTGTTTTTGGGACTTGTGCGTTTGATAAGCTCTGTCAAGAGTGTTCCGCCCAGAATGCCAGCAAGACCCTGCATAAGATTAGGCAGGACAGAGGCCAGGGCCCCCATACCGTAATGCAGAAGGAAGGCCTCGAAGACAAAGTACCCCAGCACCATAAACACCTCTGCGCAAAGTGCGCTCAAGGAGGTGAACAGGATGGAGAGTTTTGGCTTCTTTTCTACGATTTTTTCCGAAGTTCGGAGAATCCCCCAGGCAACAAAAGCCATAAGTCCTTTGATCACAAAGGTGGCGGGAGCGTACTGTGCGTAGCCTGCAAAAATATCTGCCAGCATAGAGCCCAGACCGGCAGCAAGCACGGCATAAACGGGAGAAAGGAGCCAGGCGGCAAAAATTATTATAACATCACCCAGATTCACAAATCCTCCCGTTGGGGTAGGAATCTGAATGATCAGGGTGGAAACACAGCAAAGTGCGGCAAGCAGCGCACCAAACACAAGATTTATAAGATGCTTTGATACTTTCATAGAGCATACCTCCTAACAGAGTTATAATTATACAACCTTTTGCCGCATTTTTCAACATAAAAAGAACAGTCTTCGCACAGGAAGACTGTTCAAAGCATTATACGTCGTAGGTTTTGTCAAGAGCTTTCAGCTCGTTGTAGGTGTCAATTTCTATAATATCATCAAAGGAGCATTCTCTTACGTGGATCTTGTAGTCATCCTTGAAGAACTCCAGGGCAACTTGATCCCAATATCTTTCCTTGCCGCCTGGGGACTGGAACACCTGCTTGATGTGGCCAACAAGCCTTGCTCCGTCTGCCTCGTCCCAATAAGAGATGCCGAACATATGGTGGCAGTTTGTGCCGCCGATGAGAAGTTTCTTGATGACTCCCGAGTCGTTGGTCTCAAAGCACCAGTCGTCGGTTTTATCAACAGGAACGCCCAGGTAGTTGGAGTGGTACTGATACTTTGTGATAAGCTTGGGATTGTAGAGCACAAGGTCACCCTCCAGCACGTAAGCGTTCTTCAGAAGATAGCTTGCGCATACAGCGGAGGAAATGTTGTTTGCCTCGTTGTACTGGGGATTTTCTATGAATTTCAGCATAGGGTAATCGTACAGAAGCTGGTCAAACTGCTCTGCAAGGTAGCCTCTTACTATGTATATCTCCGTAATGCCTGCGGCAACAACTGCATCGAGCAGGGTTGTGATGATGCGCTTGCCGTTTACGCGTATGAGGGGCTTGGGAGTATTGAGGGTAACGGGCACCATTCTGGAGCCGAAGCCTGCGGCAATAAAGATGGCTCGCTTTGCTCTGAAGGGTTCGAGAGCATCAAGACCTGCAGAGGTAATTACTCCGTCCTTGAGGAAGCCCAGGTTTGTAAGCTCCGCCAGGCATTTGTTGACGGTACCTACAGACATTTTGGTTTCTGCGGCAATTGTTCTCTGGGGAACCGACTTGTGTTTATCAGAAAGAAAAACCAGTACGTCAAATTGTTTTTTGGAAATCATAATAACACCGTTTCCTTTTTAGCTAATCTTTAGTAAAACTGAACACCCTGATGCAAAAACTCCGGGGTTGAAAGGGTAAAGAAACCCTCTGCGGGGATCTTCCTTCACAGAGGGTCTTTTTGATTTAAAATTTGAACAAAAGAGGCGGCTTATTTGTCCTCGCCAAAGGAGCCTGTAACCTCTCCCTCAACCTCTTTGTTGCGGTTTTCGTCAATACCCAGCTTTTCGCTTACCTTGTGCTTAACGCGACGGAAGTAAACGGCAACTACTGCGCCGATGGTAACGGCAACGCCTGCAACTGCGGCAAATACCATAGACATACTTGCGGCATCGATATAAGCTGTAATCATCTGCATAATGAGTTCCTCCCTGTTTAGTACTTAATAAAACAAGAATATTATAGTCCAGTGCGGTGAAAATGTCAATTATAATTGCATTTTGGCAATTTTTATTTCTTGTTCTGCTGTTTCTTTACTATCTGGTTGTAAATGTATTTTGCGCCTGCAAGTCCGCTTTCGCCAACGTTGAAGATATTGCGGTGGAGCGCTTCGTCGATCTGCTGTGCGTACTTCTCGGGATTTGAGAGCAGCTCATCTACTGTATCAGCAACGGTGTTCAGCTTGTCTGTATCTATGGAGATACCCACCTGATCCTTCCAGGAGATCTCAGTAGGAACAAAGGGGATCTTCTCGTAGTTGGGATTTAAGACCTTCATGGGAGTGTTTATGAACATAGAAGGCTTTTTGGTAGCGTAGGAGAATTCGTATGCAATACCTGACCAGTCAGTGATAAGCAGGTCGGATTCCCAGATGGTACGGTTGGAAGAGAAGTCCATCTCTATAACAAAGTCGTCTCCGTCGCAACCCTCGTACTTCTTGATGATAGCGTCCATCTTTGCGGGGAAGCGCTTGATGTACTCAGGGTGAGGACGAAGGATAACCTTGTTGCCCTTGTGGAGGAGTCCCTCCATCAGCTCGTCAAGGCAGTACTCAAGGATGTTGTCATCCTGCCAAGAGGGAGCAAGGAGTATCTGCTTTTTGTCTTTCTGAACCTTTTCCATTTCAGCATAGGTCTTGCACAGAGTGTCTATAAGACCAAAGCCCACGGGAACAAGAGTTTTCTCGGGCAGGTTGTAGATCTTTTCTGTAGCACGAAGCTCGTCAACCTGGTGAGGGCCTACGCAGAAGATGGTGTCAAAGTGGTCGTAAGCACCCTCGCGCACACACATGGTTGTGCTTGTGGGGCCGTGGAAGGTGTAGATGTATTCCACGTCTTTTCTTACGTAAGAACGTTTGATGTAGTACTTCTCAAGGTCGGGAGTGGTCATCAGAACAATGTCTGCATCCATCTTCATCATAAACGTGATGATCTTCTTGGGTCCGATGTAGTAGGGCTTGATCCTGGGCTCTTCCTCAGCCTTCTTGAAGATAGCGTCATCAGGGTCGTTTGTAACGTAGTGGATGGTGATGGAGGTATTCTTCAGAAGCTCCTTTATGATGTTTTCAAAGTATTTATAGAATCCGCTTTTCTCGGAGTAGATAACAAGCTTCTTGTTTACAATGGAGAAGAAGCGTTTGTAGTCCGCCTTTTCTCTTTTTGCATTTTCGTCTTTGCCAAAGAGTCCCTTCTTGGGCTTATCGTCAAGAGCCTCAATGGCAGCAAGCTCTGCACGGCTTGCCTCAAGCTCCTGGTAGTCAACGTACTTTTTGGGAGGGATGATGAGGTTCAGAAGCAGAAGCTGGAGTATGGCAATAAGGTTGCTTGCAACCCAGTAGAGAGCAATGCCTGTGGGAACAAAGAAGCCAAGGTAAAGAGAAAGACCCACGGAGAAGATCATTGTGCCGTACTTGTTGCCCTTGCCCTGCTCTGCCTGCAGAACGTTGATCTTGTTCTGGATAAAGCAAAGGAACCAGGAGGAGAAGCCTGCGATTACGGGTGCCAGAGCGTAGATCCAGTTTTTGGAAAGCGTCTGGGAAGGAGTCGCAGAAAGGTCAAAGCCAAAGAAATCAAGGTCAAAGTGCTGAGCATTCTTGATAGCGGTGGCACCGCTTTCTGTTTCTGCTATTGCTTTAAACTCCTCGGGGTAGGTCTTGATGGCATACATAGCGTCTATCTCTACGGAGTTTGCCTCCAGATCCATCTCCACAACAGAGGAGGCAGTCTGATTGATAGAATCTATGACAGCATCGGGGGTGTTGAAAATATATGAAAACGGGTGATAGATAACAGCAACAACACCCAAAAGGAGCACTATCTGCACCGCAAGGGGCAAAAGGCTTGCAAAGGGGTTGTACTTCTGCTCTTTATACATACGGGTCTGCTCTTCGCCGATTCGCTCAGAATCCCCGTAGAATTTAGCCTTGAGTCTGTTGATGGCAGGCTGGATCTTTACGATCTTGATTGAGTTTTTGTGCACCCAGATTCCGACGGGGAGAATGATTATCTTTGTTGCAAGTGTGAACAGGATAATAGCAAACCCGTAATCGGAGACCAGAGAGTGACAGAACTGCATAATGTATCCCAGCGGAATTGCCAGCCAGGACATAATTGTGTCGAACATAGGGACTCCTCCAATCAAAGCAGGGCATAAGCCCAAAATTAATCACTATATATTATACCGCAAGGGGTATGACGTTGTCAATTGTACACGAGTACAGTAAACCTGCAGAAAAAGCTGCCGCAAATAGACAAACTGATAGTAATAGGTGCATATTTTGTAACTTTTGTGTTGTTGCAATGGGCTCTGTGTTGTGATATATAGATGATATAAGCAAGGAGGGGTCCGAGATGAACAAAAACACAAAGATAATTACAGCTGCAGCAGCAGGCGTTATGGTGCTTGTGTTTGCGGTTGTGCTGATTATGGGGCTTGGGAGCGACACAGCCCCCCGCACAGAGGCGACAACTCCTTCTGCTCAGGAAACTCAGGCGCAGACTTTAGCCACGGAGGCTGAAGCAAAGGAGAGGGCGGTACTGTCCTTTATAGGTGACTGTATCATCGGTAGCGAATCAGGCAAGGTGAATGACGGAAACTTCTCCTGGATGGCTCGCAATAAGGAGCACGAGTACTTCTTCCAAAAGGTTTACGACGTGCTCAAAGAGGACGACCTGACCGTGGCAAACGTTGAGTGTGTGCTCACAGACAGAGATCTGGAGAAAACGGGCAAGGACTACAGCCCTGCCTTTTGGTTCAAGGCACCTGCCGCCGATGCAGATATACTCACAAAGGGCTCCGTGGAATTTGCAAGCATTGTCAATAACCATACCTACGACTACGGAGAGGAAGGCTACAAGGATACCGTAGCGGCGCTGAAGGCTCAGGGAATGTATGTTGGAGAGAGCCTGGCTCCTGTTTACGTGGAGAAAAACGGAATAAAGATAGGTATTGTGTGCTGCAATCTGTGGGCAAGCTATCAGACCTCTTACATAGAAGATGCCCTCAAGGATATGCAGGATAAATGTGAGTATAAGATAGTGATCTTCCACGGGGGTACGGAGGCCGTTCACGAGCCTGATAACTACAAAATTGATGCTTGCCGTTACCTTGCAAATTCAGGCCTTTGCGACCTTATAGTGGGAAGTCATCCCCACGTGCTCCAGCCATTGGAGGTTGTAAACGGAGTGCCCATCCTTTATTCTCTGGGTAATTTCTGCTATTCTGCAAACAATTACCCCGAGAACAAAACGGTTATCTTCCAGGTTCAGCTTGAAAGGGCAGGGGATAAAATTATCACCTCCACCCGACTTATACCCTGTTACGTGTATACAGGCAGTATAAATGCTTATCAGCCTGCGGTTATGACGGATGCGCAGGATATAAATGAGGTTATGGCTATGATGGAGACGCCCGTTGAGCATCAGACGGAGCCTCCCTCAACTGCAGAAACTTCAGCTCCCACCGAAGATCCGCAAACGGAGCCGGAGACAGTCTATGTCCCTGACCCAACAGAAGCTCCCACAGATGCCCCTTGGCAGGACGAGCAGGAGCCGACTGATTATGTATACTCCGAAACACAGGTATATCAATATTAAAAGATATAGGGCAGTCTTACTTTGTATAGAGAGACTGCCCTTTGGTTTCGTCAAAATATTTAATAAGATTATATATGAGTTCTATTTCACGATCAGAGTAATTATCTAAAGTTAAGCATCTTTGGCTATCAACCCCCAAAAGATAGTCTGTTGATACATGGAAGATTTTAGCAAGTTCTACTACGTAATGTGTAGTAGGGGTAGAAAGTCCCATTTCCCATGCGTTGACAGAGCTACGGGTTACATCTAATTTTTTTGCGAGCTGTGCTTGTGAATATCCAGCATCTTCTCTTAATGCCTTGATCAAATCGTAAATCATAAAAACACCCCAATGAAATTATACATTACACATCCGATAAGTAATTATCAGACAATGTATACTTTAATTGACAAGTTGCGTTGTATATGATAAAATAATAAAAATTGCAAAAAGGGAGAAAAAAGATGTTTTGTCCGAGGTGTGGAAAAGAGATTTCTGCAGGATTTAAGTTTTGTGGTAATTGTGGGCATGAACAAAATTCTGTAGACGGAAGTTTGATGGGGTCTTTATTAACTAAAACTAAGAGAAAAAGAAAGACTAAACCTCCGATTTATCTTCTGATTTTAGGAGTGATCCTTATAGTCATGATTACATTTTTCCCCGTAGTGCAAATTGATTATGTTAATTACCATGCAATGGAGTTTAAGACTATAGGTACATTCTCTATGCTTGTAAATAGTATTGACAGGAATTTTGCTATTTCCTACTCGGTAACAGAAAAAATTATGCCGATTTCTGTGGTTGTATACCTCCTTGTTTTAATAATTACAATTGCGGCAATCTATCTTTGGTGTTGCGAAGAGTTTAGGCTTGCCTTTTTTGTTTCTTGTGCGTTTATTCCTTTAGTGATATTTTATTTTAATAATATTTCTATGAAATTGGAAGCACACGTGCTGAACTCTTATTATGATGCAACCATGACTATATACGGTTATATAGCAGTTATTTGTGCACTAAACATTTTTGTTTACTGCGCAGCATCTGCGTTGCTCTTAAGAAAAAAGAAGAGTTGATTTGTTTATGAAGAGTTGATTTGTTTATAATAATAAATGCCCTCGGGAGTTTAATTACACCGGGGGCATTTACCTTTTGATGATATTAATAGGTTTTATTCAAAGTTTAATATCAAAGAGTCTTGCGGAATTTTGCCACATGATCTTTTCGTAGGTTTCGGGGGAAACCATACTTTTAAATTCATTAAAATATTCCTGATACAGGCTCCTGTCACCGCGGCCATTATTCAGGTAGGTGTCTTTGCCGTCGATGGGGGAGTCTGAGCCGAAAAGCAGGCGGTCGTCACCGCATTTGTTTATGAATTCCAAAGCGCTTTTTGTGCTGACCCAGGTGGTGTCGCCGTAAAGGTTAGGAAGCTTTGAGCAAAGCTCAATCGCCTCTTTGTTATCTGAGCCCAGCCCCAGATGCACCATAACAAAATCGGTGCCCGGGTAGAGCTTTGCCATCTCATAGAGCCTTTGGGGATTATCGTCGTATTCCGTGCCTGTGTGGCTTACAACAGGCAGACCGTACTCTGTCGCCAGGTCAATGTACTTTCTGCATTTTTCCGATGTGAAGGAGCATCCTGCGTGATAAGGGTGGAATTTGATGCCCTTGATTATGTCAAGGTTGGATTCTATCAGGTCTTTAAGCTCCGAGGTGATCTCCTCGCAGGGCTTCACCCAATGCTGAAGTGATATTCTGCCCGGATTCTCTCTTGCAAATTTTATTGCACGGCGCAGACATTCCACTTGAGTTTTCTGCTCTGATTCAGGGAGCAGATTCCTCTGGTGGTCGTGGGATGCCGCCTCTGCGTTGGAAACGATGGCATGGTCTATGCCGTATTTATCTATGGAGTAGAGCACGTCTTCCTCCGTCATAACAAAGCCCAGACCGGTACCTATGTGAACGTGGGTGTCAATAATCATTATCTATCATCCTTTTTGTGATTTTCAGGAGAAAAGCTTTTCAACCTGCTCGGTGGTAGTATCACCCGTGTGGGAGATAACTATTATGCACAGGTAGTCACCTATGCTGCGTGCGTAGTAGGATTGGATCGCTTTTTCTGTTTCTGTCTCTACGGTTAGGGTGCGCCGAACGTATTCGTGTCCGCAGAGCCTTACCTTTTCGATGTCAGAGATCTGATGTGTGTTGCTTTCTATGTCCAGGGTAGAAAGCAAGCTGTCTATGGTGTTGTTTACAAAATCCTTTGCAGACGTGGAGGAGCAGACCGCGGAGTACTCCGGGTTTTCAATTCCAACAAGCAGGGCAATCTTATCCTCTTCGGACTGAGCAAGCATATCGTAAACCGTAGCAGAACTCTCTGCTATATTAGAAAAGTTTTCTGCGGTAAACTCTGCAGGGTCAAGGTTGCAGGCCGCGGCAAGCTCAGCATCTGATGCAAAGGTCCAGCTGTCAGAGGGCGCAGTGAATCTGACTCCTGTGTATTCACTGCTGAAGGATTTTCCGTTGAGCACACCTTTTGCAGGTTTGGGGTGATCTCCGCCTGAGCAGGCTGTAATGCACAGGATCAAAACTGTGCAAAGAAATACAGAAATTGATCTTTTCATAAGTTCCTCCCTTATCTGAACATACTGTCTGTGTCAAAGATTGCGCCCTCGGGTACGGTTGCAAGGATGGTTGCCATATAATTTCCCACCTGTGTCAGGTAGTAGGTTCTCAGGGTGCTGTCGTTATCAGAGGCGGTTTTTACGGTAAGCTTTGAGTACAGGCGATCTCCAAGGGTGATCTCACCCTCGAATGTTACGGTTGAGTCGGGATTTTCGCTGACAGCATTTTTGATGATGCCTGCATATTCCCCGGCACTCAGAGCATTGCCTACGGTAATAAACAGATTTTCGTAGCAAATGCTCAGGGTGGTGCCGCTTTCTTTGTGGTCTGCATACATATCGTAAACCGCAGGATTCTCAGAAGCGGTTGCGGCAAAATCCCCAAAGCCTCCTGATAGCAGACCTGAGTAGTAGGCAAGATCCGATTCTTCTGCAAATGTCCACTCTGAAGGCTTCTCAAAGGTAAGACCCAAAGTGGTGCTTGTGTAGATGTTTCCCTCTGTGGTACCCCTTTCAAGTGTGTCTGAAAGAATAACAGCACTTGGGTCTGTGGGGGCAGAGCTTTCTGAGGATGGGTTGTTCTGAGAGGATGTGGTTTCTGTGTTTGGTAAAGTTACTGTGTTCTCTTCAAAAGTGGTTGTATCCCATGCGGTTATCGCTTCGGTGTGAGTATGATTGTGAGTGGTGTGTTCGGGGTTGTTCCCTGAGCATCCCCAAAGGGACAGCAGTAGTAAAACTGTCAAGAAGAAAGCTATAAATCTTTTCATAGAATCTGCTCCTCAAATAGTTATTGTATGGTGGAAATTAACTGAACATTCCCTCAATGTTGCGATTTATGAGACCTACGGGAGTTGTAACAGTAATAAATGTCATTATATCTCCTACAAGCCTGAGGTAAGAGGTGTTCTCTATCTCAACTCCATTGGAAACTCCCAAAAAACTTACCTTCAGGTAATCTTCTCCACTTAAAAGTACATATTCCATTTCATTGGTGCTTTCAAACCCGGATCCTTCAAGGCCTTCTTTTAAAAATTCATAGTACTCTTCTTCAGAAATGCTTTTGCCAAAAGTCAGAGAAATGTTCTCGTAACCTACGATCAGGTTCTGTGCTGTTTTCTCGTTGATAACAGCCATGTCATAAACACTGGAATATTCAAGCACTGTGTTTTCAAAAGCATTGACCTCCAGAGCCTCTTTTCCGATATTTACAGCTTCTGCAATTTCCTCGTCTGTAAGGTATCTCCAGTGGTCAGGCTTTGTGAATGTGATGCCCGTGAAATCGCTTTGGTATACGTTTCCGTTAATGGTTCCGCGAGTAATCCTTGCGTTCAGCTTTTCTTTTAGCTGCTCTGTAGCGTTACAACCGAAAAGACACAATAGCAAGATTAAAGATGCAAAAATTAAAGAAGCTGTTTTTTTCATACAAACCTCCAAGAATCAGTTTGTTTAATATGTTAAAAGTATATCATTTATGTGCAGACACTGTCAATTGAAACCCAATAAATATTGTATCAAAACCGTGCAATATTTGCCCTTTGGTTTGCATAATTTATAATCTTGCAAAAATGTGCAAATTTCTACCCAAAAAACTATTGAAAAAAAGCGCAAAATGGCATATAATGTCCCTGTATGAGTTATCTCAACTTTTTATTTTCAGAAAGGAGTAGCAACAAAATGAACTATTCTCATGAAGTACAGAAAATGTGTACTGTTGCAAAAGGACCCAAGCACGGTCCCGCACCTATTCCCGAAGAGGGCAAATGGGTAAAATCCTATCAGATTTCCGACATTTCCGGTCTTTCCCACGGTGTAGGCTGGTGTGCACCTCAGCAGGGCACATGTAAGCTCACTCTCAACGTTAAGAACGGTATCGTAGAAGAGGCTCTGGTAGAGACTCTCGGATGCTCCGGTATGACTCACTCTGCAGCTATGGCAGCAGAGATCCTTCCCGGCAAGACTCTCCTTGAGTGCTTAAACACAGACCTTGTTTGCGACGCAATCAACACCGCTATGAGAAACATCTTTGAGCAGCTTGCATACGGCAGAAGCCAGACAGCATTCTCTGAGGATGGTCTTCCCATCGGCGCAGGCCTTGAGGACCTTGGTAAGGGTCTTCGTTCTCAGGTTGGTACCATGTTCTCCACAAAGGACAAGGGCGTTCGTTATATGGAGATGGCAGAGGGCTACGTGCTCAAGACAGCTCTGGACGAGAACAACGAGGTTATCGGCTATCAGTTCGTAAAGCTGGGCAAGATGATGGAGGATATCCGTCACGGTATGAGCCCTGACGAGGCATACAAGAACAACATCGGTCAGTACGGTCGCTTTGATGGCGCAGCTAAGTACATTGACCCTCGTGAAGAATAATTAAGGGAGGTTAACGACATGGCTGTTACATTTGAAAGTATGGACAGAAGAATGCCCAAGATCAACGCTTGCCTGGCTGAGTACGGCATCAAGGATCTGGAAGAGGCAAGAGCTATCTGTCTTGAGAAGGGCTTCGACCCCGATGAGATCGTAAAGGGCGTTCAGCCCATCGCATTTGAGAACGCTTCCTGGGCATACACTCTGGGTTGCGCAGTTGCAATCAAGAAGGGTTGCACAACTGCTGCAGACGCTGCAGAGGCAATTGGTGTAGGTCTTGAGGCTTTCTGTATTCCCGGCTCTGTTGCAGAGCAGAGAAACGTTGGTCTTGGCCACGGTAACCTGGGCGCAATGCTCCTCAGAGACGAGACCAAGTGCTTTGCATTCCTTGCAGGTCACGAGTCCTTTGCTGCTGCAGAGGGTGCTATCGGTATCGCAAGAAACGCAAACAAAGCAAGAAAAGAGCCCCTGAGAGTTATCCTCAACGGTCTTGGCAAGGATGCTGCATACATCATCTCCAGAATCAACGGCTTCACATACGTTGAGACAGAGTTTGACTACTTCACAGGCGAGCTGAAGATCCTTGAGGAGAAGGCATTCTCCGACGGCGAGAGAGCTGCTGTTCGCTGCTACGGCGCAGACGACGTTCGCGAGGGCGTTGCAATCATGCAGAAAGAGGACGTTGGCGTTTCCATCACAGGTAACTCCACTAACCCCACAAGATTCCAGCACCTGGTTGCAGGCACATACAAGAAGTGGGCACTTGAGAACGGCGTTAAGTACTTCTCAGTAGCTTCCGGCGGCGGCACAGGCCGTACCCTCCACCCCGACAACATGGGTGCAGGTCCTGCTTCCTACGGTCTCACAGACTCTATGGGTCGTATGCACGGCGACGCTCAGTTTGCAGGTTCTTCTTCTGTTCCTGCTCACGTTGAGATGATGGGCCTTATCGGTATGGGTAACAACCCCATGGTTGGTGCTACAGTTGCTTGTGCAGTTGCAGTTTATAATGCAATGAAATAATCCGAAAAACCACATATAATAAGGTTTTTGAAATTTTATAAAACTCAGGGTTTGAAGTCAAACGGCTTCAAACCCTGTTTTTTGTTATGACTCTTAAATTTTTCACAAAATTACAACAATTGTTCTAAAACCTTTGAAAACCATCAAACACTATGCTATAATAATGATACCACACTACATTTTAATATTTGATAAG
The DNA here is from genome assembly GCA_017416065.1 of Ruminococcus sp. Taxonomy (GTDB): domain Bacteria; phylum Bacillota; class Clostridia; order Oscillospirales; family Acutalibacteraceae; genus Ruminococcoides. The sequence goes on along the minus strand of JAFQDM010000014.1, from coordinate 28,687 downwards.
TGTTTTTATACGCAAAGGGGCAAACTACCTTGGTAAAAGGTGTTTACCTCTTATCTCCCTTTGCGTAGATAACTTATCGGTGTAGTGTGGTAACTAAACCGAGGAAACACTTTTTCAGCACATCCTTCGGGGTGTGCTTTTTTATTTGGTGGTTTTTATGAGATATAGTCTTCTTGATTTAATTATAGATGGAGTGAAATGGTTATTAGCGGATAAAGAAGAAAGAGCTTTTATGTCTATACCATATAATTGTCAGTGTTGTGAATTGTTAGGAATGTGCAGAGACAAAGAAAACGATTGGAAGTGCATAAACGGCTGTATATTATTGAACTACAAACGAAAAGAAAAAGGAGAGCTTCCTCCCAGGTGTAAAATTTGTGAATATCTAAATGTTTGTAGAGATAAAGAAAACAAGTGGAAATGCAAAAATGGTTGTATAATTCTAAATCAACAAAAATACGAAGAGAAATAAAACACAGGGATTGAGGCCAATTAGCTTCAATCCCTGTGTTGTTTTGTTTTATCAGACTTTTAAATTGTATCCATCAAACCTTATGAGGCATTATGGGAGCAAAGGTGTACCCGTGTTGTAGATGTTGAGAGTTTGCACGTTACTGATGTAGGTGGTGGTCACCTTTTCGGGGGTGGTGACGGTCACATATGAGTACACGTTGTAGAACTTCTTGTGGTTTGCGGCGGTGTTGTTAAAGCCGATGGTAAACCCGAATCGGTTCTTGTTGCTGATGTCGTAGTTTGAGCAGTCGTAGAGCGTGCAGTAGGTTCCCGCTTCGGTCATAGTGGGTGCGGTGTAATTCTCTGCAACCTTTGTAAGTATGGCTTTGCTGGTTGCGGTGCCGTACTTTGCGGCTTTTGCTGCGGCAAGGGCATCCTCAAAGGTGGGATACGCCGTGCTGCCCGGGGCAAAGGAGCCTACTTGCTCCAGAATCACACCGAATTTTACGGTGTAGCCGGCATCTCTCAGGGAACGAACCGTTACGTGCTGGCCGTTGGGAATGCCGTTAATATCGTCGGAGGGAACAAAGCTGCTGCCTTCTCCGTAGAAATAAGGAGTCAGGATATTGATCATATAATCTACGGTTACCTTATCAGAAACGGCGCCGTTAGCCTGGGTTGTCATTTTGCGTCCGTAAGCGGGGGCGTCGATTGTGATATTGAAATCGTATTTGTCCGTCTGCGCGTAGTTAATGTTCATATCGCAGGTTACGCGGTAGGCATAGAGAGGGCCGTAGGTAAGCATCAGGTCGGTGCCCTCGGTGTATGTTCCGTCGTCGTTTGTATCGTTGTACCAGAAGCCTTTTTCAGATACATCTTCGGAAAGCGCTCTGGCATCAATTGACAGAAGCTCTCCGTATTTTCTGTGGTTAATAACCACGGCATCACCTACCTGAGAGGTGATTGTAAACACAGTGTCTGTCTGTGTGGCGCGCAAAACAAAGTCCTTTGAGTTGTAGGTATCGCTGTTTATTGTCCAGACCACGTCGTCCGTAAGGCTTACAATAAAGGGGGCGTTATTAAGGACAACATTTATCCATGTTTCGCCGCTTCTGTGTGCCGGTGCGTATGGGGTGAAGTTGTTACCCTCAAAGCCGAGTATCTCCTGGTCAGAAAGGGTATGAGCCGCAACGTAGCTTTGCTCGGCACCCCATCGGTCGGTGTAAAGATAGGTTATGTCGGCAGTTGTGGTTATGGGAGATGTGATCTCTACTTTTGCTCTTGTAATCACCTCTGTGTCTGATGCGGCAGCCGTTACGTAGACTACGGCATTGCCCTTGCCTGTGGGTGAGATCGTTCCGTTTGCATCAACTGATACAATGGTAGGATCGGAGGATTTAAAGAGCAGGGTCTTGTCTTGTGTGGTTGAGATATACTCAGAGGTATTCAGCACGTCACCGGAGTGAAGAACCTTTTTGTCGTAGTTAGCCGATAAGCCGCCGTTACTGAACACGTAGCAAGCAGAGGGGATCCACTTGTTGTTTGCAAAATCTCTGCCGAGGAAAACAACCTTGTCGCTGTAAATTCTTACGTAGAAGCCCTGAGAGCCGTCTGCGATTTTTCCGTTTGTTCGCAGGAAGCTGACGGAGGCTGTGTTCAGTGTAACGGGAAGATCTTCGCTTCCGGGATTGTGGTTGCTTTCGCTGTTAAGGTCAAATTGGCTGTGTCCGCTGAGGAGAAATACGTTGTTGTATTTGCTTACAACAGCCTTGAACTCGTCGGCATTAACAATGCCTTTATCTGATGCCCACTGACCGGTGAGAGAGCCTGCAACGGAATTTGCAACAGGCTGATGCATCATAATAAACACAGGTTTGCCGGAGTTGTTCTTTTCATTGTCTGAAAGCTCTGCATCGAGCCAGCTCAGCTGAACTTCTGAAAGCTCTGCACATTCATAGTCGGAGGCGCTGTTCAGTCCGTAATACTCCTCTGCATCGTTTGCAAGGAAAATGTACTTGTAGCCGTTTACGGTTTTTGAATAGTAGGGCTTTTGAGCTGAAACGTCGGCGCCGAGAGATGTGGCAAACTCCACATAATCGGTAATGTTGCCGGAGTATGCATCGTGGTCACCCATTGTGACGAGGATAGGGGGAACTGTTCCGGCAAGAGCATTCATATTATTTAGCTGTTCGTATTCTTCGGAAATGCCGTTATTTGCAACATCACCGTTTACGAAGATTCCAACGCTGGTGGGGCTGTTTGCGGTAATGTCGGCAAGCATTGCCTGATAGTTTGTGTTGCTTTCGCTGTATTCGTTGTCAGTTGCGGTGGAAGCAGAAGTGATATGAAGATCGGATACGACCTGGAATTCAGAGATAATATTGCTGCTAAGGCCTTCGAAGGCTTTGCAGTTATCAGGCAGAGGAATTGTGCAGCTTGTGTCACCCATCATACCGTTGTAGGAAACGTATGCCACAAGTGAAGCTGCGCCCTCGGGGATTATTGTGTGTGGATACATATCAAAAGCAAAGGCAGAAGCGGTTATCTTCTGAGTTGCAAGTGCTGTGTAGCCTGCAAGGGGAGTGCCCTGTGCATCTGCCCAGTAGACAATAGCTTCACCTGTGCCTATATAGCCAAGGCTATCGTCGGAAAGCTCCAGAGCAATTGTGCCGTTTGCAAAGCCGTCGTTAAGGTCTATAACCTTGTAAGCACCGCTTTTGAAGGAGCCTGTAACTTCATCGCTTACGGTAAAGTTGGCATCGTCCAGCCAGTTGTTGTAGTCACCGTCGCCAAAAAGATTCAGAGTGTGTTCGCCGGCCTCTATAACCGCAGAGCCTGCATAGGTTGTGCCGTCACCGGAGGCTAAATCCTGGAGAACAACGGAGTTGTTTGGGAATTGCCTTAAATAGTACCAGGAATCGCGCGGAACGTTGGCACTTGGAACGGTGCCCTTATCATATAGACCAACCCAGGCATTGTGATCCACAATATTAACGCTTGAATTATCGTGGGGTTTGTGAACTAAATCTATATAACTAGTACTTGTGATACTGTTGCGATAAAAATAACCGCTATATCCGCCATATTGAGCAGTAATATATGCGGAGCTGTAATAGTCCAGATAATTAACAGCAGTACCATCGGGCAGAGTTGTCACTATATATGAAGATGAGGTATAAGATGTCGGTGTGTTTTTCAAATATTCAGTACCAACAGTATATCCGTACACCTTAACATCGGAACCCTTTATGGGGGTTAAGTTTGCATAAATATAGCCGACAGTTGTACCATCGTCAACACATACCATATTGGTGTTATCTGCATCGGGAGTTCCAAGAACTGTTACAACTTTTCCTGCTGCCAAATTGTAATATGTTCCATACGATGTTCCGGGGCCTTTGTATAAAGGAGAGGTGAATGCAACTTTCATTGTATTGGATACATCTACGTATGCATTGTTATACAGATTGGCTTTTGCAATGATTCTTTCGCCATAGCCGTAGGCCTCTTTATCGGTAGAAACAAAGCCTGCTCTGACGGAGATCGTAAGCTTTGCAAGAATGGTGCCCATTGACTGGGTTCCGAAAAGGCAAACGTCATAATCTCCGGGCAGAAGCTCTGCACCGTTGTTTACCTGAGAAGAATTAATAATGTCAACTGTCTGACCTGCGTAGCTTGTAGAGAAGCTTGAACCGATATTTATAATATATTCAGCAGGGGTTTTGCTGTTTACACTGTCTTTTGGATATATACCTACCCATGCATATTTATTGTCCGGGGCGTTTGCGTTGAGGAGCATCGTTTCGCCGTAGGTGTAGGTTTTTCTGTCAGTCTGCAAATAGGTGGTATCGCTTACCGTAACCTGGTTAGCGGAGGTGATTGTGAAGGAAGCCGTGGCGGCAACTGTGTATGCGCTGTCAGAAAACAGGAAGACGTTGTAGGTCTCTCCCATATTCAGGCAGTCGCGGACTCCTGCGGGATTAGAAGCGTTGTATACACCTGAACGCATATCGAAGCACTGCATACCCTTGTCCTTAAGCTGGTAGGTATAGATAGCATCGGTTTTATCTTCGGGAGCAGTAACGTTTGAAGGATACAAACCTACCCACACACCGTTGGCGGCAGTAATATAAATTGCTTCGTCTACAGTGTAAGAGGGGCTTACGGAAAGGATGGTGCCCTTTGAATCGATTCTTTCAAAAAGTTCTACGTCACCGCCTACATTTGTGGGGTTAATATATCCGTCGATGTAAGTGTGTCCGCAGCCTGAGCAAGAGTGCTTGGTGTAGCCACGGGTGTAGGGCGTGGGAGGGACTACTGTCACTTCGTAAACGTGCTGTTTGTCAAGAGTGTTGGTATAGCCCAGAGGAGAATCTGCGGCACAGGTGAGAGCTGAGTAGTAAACCTTGTCATCACCCAGAAGAGGAAGGGGATCTTCGCCTATTGTCTGACCCCAAACGTGCTCGGTCTGGGAGCCCTGAAGCAGATAGGCAACCTCACCGCTTGCAAATTCCCCAGCGGTTTTTGCTTCTGCCTGACCTGCAACATCATCACCGGTTATACCGCCGTCGCAGGTGCCCTCCAGATAGTAGCAGTTGGTTACTGTACCGGTTTGATTACCTACAATACCGCCTACGTATGATGATGCATTTACTGTGCTTGTGCTGTAACAATTTGAAATTATGCCTTGATTATATCCTACTATACCGCCACAGTAGGAGCGATTTGCATTATCAATTATGTTATTAATGCTTGCGCAGTTGATCATGGTGCTTTCGCCATATCGAGCTTGGAAGCGAGCTGCTATTGCACCACAGTAATTGCCGCTACTGAAGTAAGAATTCTTAACGATCACATTTTCAATGTGAGGTATATAATTATCGAGTTCGTTAACATAGCCGAACAGACCTGCACACTCAGAGCTGCTGTTAAAATAAAGACCTGATATAGATTTGTTATTACCAAGGAATTTGCCTCTGAAGGGTATACTGGTGCTGGAACCGATAGGAATCCATTCTCTCTCCGGAGTGGAATCTGCGGTCATAACCCCTTCGTTGTAGACAATGTCTGCCATAAGCTCGGCACAGATGGCACGGTAAGAGCTACTGTAATTAACACGGTAGGAAAAGGCATCAAGCTCGTCTGCAGTGTAGATTTCGTAGTAGCCATCGCCATCTGCGTCGTTTACCGTAACACTGCGAGATGTGCCCGTTGTGTTGATGGTGACAGTAAACGATGTTGCGGCATGGGTCACAAAGGTGCCCACTGCTAACATAGATATGGTTATTACCACAACCAGCAAAAAAGACACTGCACGCCAAATAATACTTTTGGAATGAATTTTCATGATGATGTCCTCCCGTTTGTGAAGATGATAAAAACGTATAAACTTAGGTTTGTATATATGCAACTGATAGTCCACGCATATGAAATACAGAAACAGAGACTCTGTATTTACAGATCATACGGATGCGCAAACACTTCCCATTTTACATATACATAAGTAATTATACATAGTAAGTTATTCAAAGGCAATGAGAATCACAAAACAAACACAAAAATTGTCAAACTGCATTAAAAAGCTCAAATTTTATGCAGTTTGACTTATAATTATTTATAATGGAATACACATAATAAGCCTCTGTTCTCATAAGGACAGAAAGCAGCAAATAAGGATCGGGGGTTGAAAACACACTATAAATAACACTGAGATCAACGACTCTTCGGCAAACAGCAACACCCCGATGCGTTTATGCATCGGGGTGCGTTTCATATGGTTTGTTTTATGGGAGGGATCAGATGAGTCCGGCAACCTTTTTCTGGATAGTGGTTGCATCTTTGATGTTGATAGAAGAGTCGCCGTTTACATCGGCAACAGAAAGTGAATCGCTGCTGAATTCGATAAGGCTTGCGCAATACTTCTGGATAGCGGTTGCATCTTTAACGTTTACCTTGCCGTCCAGATTTGTGTCGCCTATTGAGTATACGGGCTGAGGAGGCAGAGCCTCAACTGTACCGTCCGTGCAGTAAATATACAGTCCGTCACGGGATTTGGAGTCAAATCCAACTCTGAAAGCTTCCCAATCTTTCACGGTGCCGTTGTAATTGACCTTGTTAAGCTCGGGGCACAGGTAAACAAAGGTAGAGCTGATGCTTGTGGCGGTGGAGGGAAGGTCTATGGATTTCAGATTAGCACAAGCTTCTACTGAGCTTGAAGAAATCTTTTCTACACCCTCGGGAAACACAACGCTCGTAAGATAAGGATTACCGTAGAAGGCATATAGTTTGATCTCGGTTGTTCCCTCAGGAACTGTGTAAGAAGAATTTGTTTTGCCCTGGGGATAATTCCTCAGAGCAGTTCCGTCAAATAAAACACCATCTATGGATTTATAGTTTTTGTGGTTGCCGGCTATGTTGATGTTTTCCAGAGCATATGCATCATAAAAGATGAGGGAGGGTAGATAGGAAGACATCTCCTCGTGAAGAGTGATGTTTTTCAGATATGAATTTCCGCTAAATGCATAGGAATTAATTCCTTCTATATCAGTAGGAACAGAAAAGTTGCTGTCGGTTTTTGCAGAGGGATAGCACAGCAATTCACCCTCGTTGTTATAGAGGACGTTGTCAACCGAATAAAGATTTGTGTTGTTGCTGTCTACGGTGATCTTGGAAAGATTACTGCAATATGCAAACACGCCCTGCTGAACGTTAGTTACCTTTGCAGGAATAGTTACGGAGGAAAAACCGCAGTTTTCAAAGGCATTTGAGCCGATCTTTGTGAGTGATGCAGGCAAAGTGATTGAAGTCAGATTTTCGCAGTCACAGAAAGCGTAATCAGAGATCTCCGTTAAAGCATCGGGAAGTGTTACACTGCTGAGGCTTGTGCAACCATTGAAGGTATTTATATCTATTGTGGTTACATATGGGGGGATGACTATTGAGGTGAGAGCTTCGCAATGAGTGAAGACGGAGCTGCCCAAGGAGACAAGCTTTGACGGAAGAGCTACGGATTTCAGATTGCTGCCATAACTGAAGGCGCCGTTGCAAATATACTTAACACTTTCCGGGAATGAAACAGAGGTTATTTTGCTGGAAGAGAAAGCGTTTGCTGCAACAAGCGTCGTGCCGGATTTAATGCTTATTGCACCTTCTGTAGAGGTTTTGGCAGAGAGAAGGTAATTGTTAAAATAAAGAAGACCGTTGTTCCAGTTTGCCTCATTATTATAATAAGGAGTTTTGTAAAGAAGGTCTGCGCCTATATAGGTTAAGGTTGAGGGCAGAGTGAGATTATGGAGGCTCTCACAGAAGGAGAACACGCCGCCACCTAACTTGGTGACAGAATTGGGGATAACGATATCGGAGAGAGAGGTGCATTTTTCAAATGCGGCGCTGTCTACGATTATAAGGGAGTCCGGCAGACTTACATCAGTAAGGCTTGTACAACCACTGAAAGCATAACCGCCAAGCTCCTCTACTCCGTTGGGAATAACAACACTTTCCAGATCAGCGTTGTTGCCGAAAGCGGATGAACCGATACTCCATACGGGGAGACCACCCAAAGTGTCGGGCACGACCACATTGGTCTCTGTTCCGTTATACTTAATTATGTGAGCATATTTGGTGTAGGTGTCGTCGGGAAGCTTTTTGCTGTAAACAGAGTAGCTGTAGTTACCGTCTGTTTCCGCAAAGGTCGGAAACACAGACAGAATCATCAGGAAAACCAACACAGGGACTAACTAGCAGATAAATAATTTTTTGTTCATAGGGATCCTCCTCGTATTTTTGATTTTATTGTATCATGAAAGTTTTTTGAATATTTTCTCATTAAAGATGTTGCACAAATGCTTTAAGCCTACTGCTAATGCTATGGTAACGAAAAATGCAAACGAGTACAGGATCAATAAAGTCTCGTCTGTAGTGCCTATGGTTGGTCTGGCCAGGTCTCTGACCTTCTCGTACAGCAGATAGAATTCCAGCGAGTAGCCACCGAGCCAGGTCAGGATAACAGTAAGAGTTTTAAGAGCGAATCTGCTGAATAATGCAGATAACAGCATCAGAGATGAAATGGCCAAGGGGAAGCACATATAATAGAATATGGTTTCTGTAGCAGAATTGTTAATGAAGGCCGCTACGAAGGTGACAAGGTATACGAATACCGCCACAAAAAGCCATTTGCATGAGATGGATTTTTCCTCTTTAACATATTTTCCAAGCCAACATCCAAACAGGAAGGATGGAATTCTTATGAGCGCTACTTCGATGTTGTTGTAAAAGTCGCTGCAGAAATTCATAAGCAGAAAGTTGCAGGCTACAGACAAAGCAACACAGGCAATAAGACCATATATCCCGGTTTTTGAAAACAGCTTATGAAGCAGAGGGTATATTAAATAACAAAACAATAAAAATACAAAAAACCAGAAATTGCGGTTTCCTTCCGTAAAGAAAGTGATGAAAAATACACTGCGCAGGTAATCTGCTGCACCACCCTTTGAAATCAGAGCGAACCATATGGCTGATACGAACAACATAGGAGGAAGAATTCGCATAGCTCGCTTTTTGTAGAATTCCTTTGTTCTGGGGTCTGCACTGTAAGAGAAGTACAGGCTGACGCCGGACATAATTAGAAACATATCTACAGCAGATACGGCTATGTGTCTCAGATGTTCAATTCCAACGTAAAGTACGGTTGCGTTTTTCAGCAGGAGGTCATACCTGACGAAGGTGTGGCAAAAAAAGATGAGGAAGGTCATCACTCCGTAGAGCTGACCGCGTGTCCTGCTGAGAGCTGACAGAGAAAATGTGGATTTTCCGGGTGTAGAAGATAGTTTTTTCATAAGAGATTCCTCCGTATGCTATCTGTTGTTCAGTTTGAATATAAGGCAAACAATTATTGTTCTGATGGTTCTGCAAGCTTAATGACTACGAAGCCATCTATAAGTCTGACAGAGTCTTTAGAGGGCCAGTTGTCCATTTCTGCAATTTCAGAGTGTTGCTCTAAAAGCGTAAGCTCGTCGTCGGCAGCGTACTCAAAGTGCTCTCCCAGAACCTCTGAAGTAAAGCGGGAGATGTGGTGCTGATCATATGCAAGAGTGGATTTTAGCGTTCCTCTTAAGGTTTCCGTTTCCACAGAAAGGGGGTGGTTTGAAATTTCGGCATCATATACTGTGCGGCCTATGACGGCAACCTTTTCTTCTCCTGATTCGCAGGTCATATGAATTCTGTGTGCCATATCGCTTGCTGTGTGATATGTTGCCTCGTAGCATTTGTTGAGGTAAAAATATGCGATGTTTGACTGCAAAGAAAAAAGAAATATAATCGCACACAGTACGACCGAAGCTGTTCTTTGCCATGAGATGTTCAAGTGCTTTTCTGCAAGCGCTAACGGAAGAATGTAGATAAGTGCCAAACTTTCCATCATTCTGGGACCGTAGGAAACACCACGGGATGTAAACTGCCAGATAAATACAGCGAATGGAATAATAACCAGTGCAGCTATAAAGAGAATAAGCTGAGAAGGCTTATTGCACAGCTTCCTTTTTCGGATAACAATGAAGAGAACTACCAGAAGAAGCAGAATAAAAAGAACATTAGCGACAAAATAGAAGGATGGGGTACCCGTTAGGAAGCTTTCTCCCAAATAAAAACGTGCGGTTGTCAGTGCGATAGATCTGAAGGCGGCAATTATCGTTGCGATGCCGAATCCGCCCGCACCGGAAATACCCAAATACTCGGTGGCCGCGGTGCTTTGTAACTTCAAGCAAAGCTGCCAGATAATATAGTAGGCAACAACGGCTACCACAAAAAGGGCAAGTTGCTTTAAAGCCCATCTTACAAGTTCTTTTGTGCGATGCTCTCCCTCTGCAATCTTCAGTATAAGGTAAAGCAAGGATAGGAGTGCTGCAAAGGATATGTACGCTTGATACGTGCCGCAGCTGAGGCACAAAAGCAATCCCGCAAGAATGTACATATACCATCTGCTGTCATTTACGGTCGTAAGCTTAACGGCAATTGCAGCAAACAGCATTGCTAACAGGTAACCGTCTGCGGTAAAGTCAAACAACAGGGTTTCACATATTCCGGGAAAAGCGGCAATTAGTCCGCCTGTGATTATGATTGAGGATTTTTTCTGCAGACTAAAAATACTGACTACTAAAACACAGGTGAGACCGATATAAAACGCACAAAGCACGCCTATAAACCAGGTTAAGTTAAAATAAGAGCTGGGCAGGCATGCGACAGAGAGAAACCATCTGCCGCTGCCGATGGTGTTCTGAGAAGAGTAGAAGTTACTCAGAGCATCGTGGTTAGGCATACTGTTTGTGAGCCTGAACAAATGAATAAGTAAAAAGAAAAAAACTCCGGATATAAAAGATGTTTTATATCGTGTTGATTCGATAAGGCTCTTCAGCTTTAGTTTTTCTGAGAACGAAGTCACTAAACACAACCCCTTTGTGTAAACCGCATTTTGTATTATAATAACATATTTCTGCATATGGTGCAAGGTAATTGTTTTGATGTGTTAAAGTTTTAAGCTTCGGCTTGAGGACAAGATGTGTTGTGTACTTTGATGAAAAGAAAACCCGGGACCTGGTGCGTTAGGCTCCAAGCTCCGGGGTGTGTGGAATCTGGGTTTTATGAATTTGTGTTATTCAAAATACAAGGGGTGTTTGTTTTTGATGTAGGTGCAGTCGCCTGCTATATCGCCTCGGAATTTTTTGTATTTTTTGTTGAAAGGATTGTGATAATGAAGAACGAAGGAATCCAGAGCCAAAGCAGAGGCAAGAACTCCTGCGGCACGGAAGAAAAACTCCAGATGATCGGTCATACGGATGTTGTCATCGTAGCCGACTTCACGGAATTTTTCGGTTCGGGCAACAAAGACGTTGGGAACTTTGCCCATAACGACGTAAGACTTATCTAAAAATGTTCCGTGGGGGATCTTCAGCGGCTTTGGTGCTTCGTCCATGGTTTCTTTGAAATAGGGCTTGATTTTGCTTTGCCAGCTTAGGGGCGCGCTTGCGGTGTATTGAAAAACAGAGATCAGGTCAAGCTCAGAATGACTCCGGAGAAACTGAAGATGCTTGTGGAATGTTGTGTAGGGGGTCAGCACCTGGTCGTCGTCCATTCTGATGGCAAAGGGAGTATCCACAAGAGCCAAAGCTTTGTTTAGGCCTTTGCTCAGGCCGCTGTTAAAGGGTAAATGTACAACCTTTACGTGCTCGCTTTTTAGCATCAGAGGTTTCTTGCTGTCGTCAGCAATGATCACCTTTACACCGGGGTAGTACTTTTGTATGCTGCGATAAAGCCTCTTTGCAGAGCTTTTGCGCTCAAAGGATTTAAAAATAAAGGTTACGTTTTCACGCATAAGCTTTATTTCGTCATCCGTTGGCATTGGCAAGCCCTTGAGCTTCCATTTGGCGCGGAAAAGGAGTCTTTGTACGCTTGCAAATACAGCCCAGCTCAAAGAAAACACGGGGCATAAGGGACCATATGCAATTTTTTTCGTTATGCTTCTTTTGTTCTGATTCATATCCGACTCCCCGAATGGTTTGCGTTGTTATTTGCTGTTGTTGCCCTCGAGCATGGCGTTGGGCTTTTTGAAGAGTTTGTTCTGCACGAAGTCACAGAATTTGTTGATGCCAATAACTTTGAACAGAAGCATCTGCAGATAGGTTGCAACTCCGCAAATGATGAAGGCACAAAGGGCAATGGCAATAACTCCCAGCGTGGTTTCAAGAGTACTCTTGTATGCAATGGCATTTACCTGATTTTTGAGTCCGTATATCCAATACAGATCCTGAGTGTGGAAGATAAACACACCGAAGGTTACAGAGGAGATGGTGCAGATCACCTTACCTCCGCGCTTGATGTTTGTAGACGTAAAGAACTTCAGAAGGCATATTGCCGCCAAAACGATGAAGGGTGAGGTGTAGCTCAAAAAGATTCTGTGGTACTTGGCGCCGCCCTCCATATCTTTGGTGAGGTCATACATAACCAAAAACCAAAGCCATACGAAGAGGGTAGAGAGGAAATACCCTGCAAGCCACTCGTATTTTTTGCGGGGCTTGGGAGTGCCGTGAATGCGGAGGTATCCGCCTATGATGTACATTGCCATAAGCCATATGGGGGAGTAGCCTCCGCCGATAAGGAACAGGTCGGAAACCTGGGGGATAACATCGGGAATACAGAAAAGGAAGAAGATAACTCCCATAAGGAACTTGTGCTGTCCTTTGGTAAGGTTCTGCATCATAATATTTAGGAATGGTGCAAAGAAGAAAAGACAGAAGAAAGCTGTGAAATACCAGTTAAGGTCGCCCAGAATGGGGAAGAACATTTTCTGATATGCGTTTTCATCCAGGTTTTGAGGTGAGATGAATCCCAAAGCAACAGTCATCACAACAAAGATAAACATTACCTGAAACCATAGGTAGAGGATTCGGGATATCTTGAACTTGCTTTTGCAGGATACGTAGCCTGAGGTCATGGCAAAGCAGTTTACTGCGCAGTAGCTCATGATCTCAAAGAGCCAGAGGATGGCGCCTTTGTCGTTGCCTGTGTTGCGGCTCAGAATTGCGGTGCTGCCCAGAGTGTGGAGCATGATCACCAAAAAAGTGGAAACGATCCTCAGCATCTCTATTCCCAAGTTGCGGGTAGGGGCTGTGAGCCTTGTTGGTGTTGAATTTTTCATATGCTTGCCTCTCTTTGATAATTCTTGTCTTAATTGTACGACAAATAAGTCGGGATGTAAAGGGATAAACAAAAGAAGATGAAAGGTTTTAGACGTGTTTTGTTGAGGTTTGCAGATGAAACTCTTGAAAGGCAGGACGTGATGTGGTAACATAGTATCATTAAAAGTGTGGCTTTTTGCAGTATACAGCATGTTTTGGGTGGAAGGTTTTCTGAGGCAAAGCCCGTTGAAAGAGAGTGAAAAAACGTGAAGATCAAGCTTGTTTTTCCTCCTGCATGGGAGGTTAAGAGTCCATATCCCAGCTTGCCCTGCCTTGCAGGATACCTAAGTGAGTGCGGGGAGGACGTGGAGCAAATCGACCTTAATCTGGAGGTCTTTGACAAGATACTCAGCAAAGAATACTATTCCCTGTGCGTGCAAGAGGCAAAGGAGCAGGAGTTTGCTTCTTCCTGGATCAATATATGCGAATATTTACGGGACAACATTGACCAATGCAAGGCAACTCTTCGAAGTGAAAAAGCGTTGGAGCCTTCTGTTTACAGAGCTTGTACGGAGCTTGTGAGGAATTGTATTTTCATCCTCAGGCAGCTTTGGGACAAGGAGAAGCTGAGCTTTTCTGCCTACTCCTTCCGCGGATACGTAAGGAGTAACAGCAAAGATGTCCTGCGCTTTACGGAGGATGTTATGCAGGGTAGGCTTCGCTCAAGGCTTAAAGAGCTTCTGGAGCCGTTTGTGCGGGATCTTGTGAAGGATGCAGACGTGGTGGGACTTTCAGTTTCAAGCGACTGTCAGATATTGCCGGGCTTTTTGATTGCCGCAATGTGCAAGGCTGCAAAGCCTTCTTTGAAGATCGTTATGGGCGGCTCTCTGGTGACCCGTTGGTACAAAACTCCTCAGGTGCTTGAGAATTTATTTAAATACGTGGACTTTTTCTCCTTTCACGAGGGAGAGAGGTCTCTTGTGCAGTTAATTAGATGTCTTCGTGGAGAGGCTGAGCTTGCAGACGTGCCCTCTTTGGGCTATCAGGCAAACGGTAAGGTGGTTGTAACCACCTCCGGAGAATCTATTCCCATGGATGAACTGCCTACTCCCTTGTATGATGAAAAGAATCTGCGCAGGTACTTTTCTCCGGCACCCGTGCTTACTCTTTATACCTGCAGAGGATGCTACTGGAACAAGTGCGCCTTCTGCGACCATGCGGCTATATATCAGGATTGCTTCAGAAAAAGAAGTCTGGAGCTGATAATAAGTGATATAGAGACCTGTGTGAACAAATACGGCACAAAGTACATAGCCTTTAACGATGAGGCTATCACAGCTCCCATGCTGAGGAAGCTCTCCGCTGAGATCATCAGCAGAGGCATTGATATACGATGGCGCAACGATGCCCGATTTGACAAGGCGATGGACGCAGAAACCCTTAAGCTTGCATATAAAGCAGGGCTCAGGGTGTTGTTCTTCGGGCTTGAAAGCTACAACGAAAGAGTTCTGAATCTGATCAACAAGGGCATCAAGCTTGAGTGGGTGGAGCCTGTACTGCACGCATCAAAGGAAGCAGGTATTTTTAACCACGTGTATCTGATCGAGGGCTTCCCGACGGAAACAAAGGAGGAGTTTGCAGACACTCTGAGCTTTGCTCAGCGCAATCTGGAATTTATTGATAATATCTGCATAACACCCTTCTTATGCTCTCGCTTTTCAAGGGTTGCACAGCAGCCAAAGGATTACAACGTTCAGGTGTGGGCCGAGGAGGATGCCGACCTTTCTCCCAATTGCGGCATATCTATGGAGGATGGCTCAGAGGAATACACTTTCCACCATCGCTTTGATCCGGGTCATAGTGTCAGCGCTTCCGGAGCAGAATTCCTTGATGCCTACAGCAACACGGCGGCGGTGGTTTTCTCAGATCATCTGATAAACTGCAGCAACAGAAAAAAGCAGGGAGAAGACACCACCTTTGAGTTTGGAACGGCTCTTTATTCTGCAGACGGCAAGGTGCACTATGCTTCCGTTGCAGACAGCAAGGGGAACCTTAAGCTTGTGAAGATCCCCGGGGCATTGGAGCCTGTTTACAGAACTTTGAGCAAGTATGAGTTTATGGCAGATGCCACAAAGGAGCTCAAAAACAACGGTTATCCTGCGGAGATAGTGCAGGTTATGCTTGCACAGCTCAAGGGAATACTGAAATAAGATAAAGACAGGGAGCAGATCGCTTGAATCTGCTCCCTTTTTATGTGCTGTACGTTATTCGGCTGTATGTAATCAAGCCGGAAGAAAAAACACATCCTTTGTGTTTTGATTACATACAGTTCGTGTTGCAAACTGATGACATACGCCTGCGGCGATTACATATCAAGCCTTTGGCTTGAATAAAAAAGACAGACTGTAAAGTCTGTCTTTTTTGGAGCTGATAACCAGATTTGAACTGGTGACCTCATCCTTACCAAGGATGCGCTCTACCGACTGAGCTATACCAGCAAATATTCACTTTTTAATTGCTACCCGACTATATTATCACAGTTTTTCTTTAATTTCAATATGTTTTTTGAAATTTTTTAATTTTATGGTATTGCGGCGTACAGTAACACCCATGTTGACACATATAATAAAATGAGTTATTATATAAATGCGTTTATATAAACTAAGTTATATAATAGAACGGGGGCGGATTATGGCAAGAAAAACGACGATTTCCAAAGAAGTGATTTTGAGCAATGCTCTTGAAATGCTTATTGAAGAGGGTTACTCGTCTGTAAACATCAAAACTCTTTCTCAAAAAATCGGTTGCTCAACGCAGCCTCTTGTGTGGCATTTTGGAAATATGAAGGGTCTGAGAAGAGAGCTTTCAGAGTATGCACGTAAGGTTGCCGTCGGCAAGGTAACAAGGGTTTCCGGTACGGGGATAGAGGGGTTTCTTGAGCTTGGTGTGAATTACATTAAGCTTGCGATAGAAGAGAAAAACCTGTTCAGCTATATTTTTATGAACGGATGCGGAGATTATGTTGCCGATGGCTTAAGTGAGTTTTCTCAATCGGGAGATAACGCTCTGATTACCCGGAGTGTTTCTGATGCACTGGGGATCACACAGGAACAGGCGGCTAGGAATATTGAGGATCTGTCGGTCTATGCCAATGGGCTTGCAACGTATATTGCAACGGGCGTCCTCAGCATTACGGCAGATGAGGCAAGAGAAAGGCTTTTTAATGTAGGAAGGTCTTTATTCGGCATTAAGTAAAGGAGATTTATTTATGAAACTTTTAGTTCTAAACGGAAGTCCCAAAAAACAAAGTGACACAATGCATATTACCAAAGCTTTTCTGGAGGGTATGAATGAGTGTGCATCTAATGATGTTGACATAGTAAATGTTATTGAAAAAGACATCAGACCCTGCATGGGGTGTTTCGCCTGCTGGCAGAAGCAGGACGGCAAGTGTATACAGAAAGACTTTCAGAATGAGATTCTGGAGAAGATCCTGTGGGCTGATGTGGTCATATGGAGCTTTCCTCTGTATTGCTACGGTATGCCTTCTCACCTGAAGGCTGTGGTTGACCGCACGATCCCTCTTGCAAAGATGTCTATGCAGGAAAAGGACGGAGCAGTAGTTCACGACACACTTTTTGACCTTTCTTCCAAGCACTATGTTGTGCTTTGCGGTTGCGGCTTCCCAGATTGGGAGGGCAATTTTGACGGACTTAAAATGCAGTGCAAAAATATGTTCAGAGGGCACCTCGATGTGGTTTGCGTGCCCGAAACGCCAATGCTCAGCGAGCCTACGGCGGAGCCTCTTACAACTCCCCTCAAAGAAAAGTTCAGAGCAGCAGGCAGAGAGTACGCAGAGAACAGGGCTCTCTCGCAGGAAACTGTGAAATCACTTGAAGCTCCCATGCTTCCCAACGAAATATACATTCAGATCGTAAATGCAAATGCTCAAGGCTGATATATGTGATCTTGCAGCAAACGATAGTCGCACGGATGCACAGAGGAAGTTTATCTTGAAGATGATTTGCTCAAAACAAAAGGCACACAACTCATCTAAGTTGTGTGCCAAATTGATTTATAGGAGAAATTTTATCAGAAATCAAAGCTTTCTGCACTTTCTGCAGAATCGCCGTCTTCTTCGGAATTTTCACCAGGGGACTCCTCTGCAGCTTCCTCCTCAACCTCTTTGAGCATCGCATCAAGGTTGGTGAGGATGGAGCTTATCTGAGCATCCTCTTCTTCTATATGTGTGTCATCCTCAAACTCCAGGTCTGCAAGCAGCTCCTTGAAGTCTGTTTCGTCTTCAGCAAAGTCTTCCTCTGAGTTGCCTTTTGTGATCTTTGCTTTTATGTTTTCTGCTGTTTCACCAATGCCCTGGGCAACGTCCTGTGCCTTTTTCTTAACGGTGTATGCGGCGGTGGTTGCGGCATCCTGTGCCTGTTTGATCTTTGCAGAAAGCTCTGCGCGGAATGCCTCTGTGCATTCATCAACGGAATGAGCCTCCTTGAGCATATCCATACGAGCCTGTGCGCGTTCAAGACGGAGCTTTAGGTGGTCAATTGCCTTGTATAAATACTCAAGTCTTGCACTGTTTTTCTTGAGGGTGTTGTCAACGTACATTTTGCCTATTTCAGCATAGATCTTCCTGAGCTGGAGCTTGTCTGCGGTCATCACCCTTTCAAGGCGGGCCATCTGTGCTTTGATTCGGCCTTTCTCAAGAACTTCTCTGGTTGCATCAACAAAAAGCTCGCCCAAAGCGGCGGTGGGGGTAGTGTTGTTATTCATAATATTACCTCGTTTCTAAACCTTTGCAGGATTGCACTTGATCTTTATATTAATATTATTACACTATTCCGCCATAAAATCAATAAAAATTTACAAAAGTCCTTTAACTTCAAAACTTTGCGTGATATAATACAATCGTAACTATGCCCTGAATTTAGTTTTCAAGGAGGACAATATGGCAAACGTAGTTGTTAAGAATATTGCTTGCCCCAAGTGCAGTGAGTCCACAGAGGCAAAGCTTTATATGAGTATAAATGCAACCAACGAACCCACTCTGCGCTCTGACGTTCTGGATGAGAGACTCTTCAAGTTCAGATGCGGTGCTTGCGGTCACGAGGCAAGGCTCACTTATCCCGTGCTTTATAACGATATGAAGAACCGCTTTATGGTTTACCTTATTCCCGAGGTTGACAGATTCCAGCTGGAGGACGTGGAGCTGGAGCAGAAGTACGAGAGGCTCAAGGGCATCAGAAAGCGTCTGGCCTCTGATTTCAACAGCTTTAAGGAGAAGGTGTTTATCTTTGAGTCGGGACTTGACGATATGGCGGTGGAGATAACCAAGCTTGTTATCTCGGAAATGGTGGCAAAGAAGTATGCGCTCCCCCAGGTGGAGGAAGGATACTTGTCTATGTACGACAGAGAGAAGAATACGATGGGCTTTACCTTCTTTGTAGGTAAGGAGCACGAGCCCTACGTGCAGTCTGCAAGGCTTGAGATCTACGGCAAAGCGGTCACCATTGTAAGCGAGATGGCAATCAAAGACAGAAAGCTCTCCGGCTTTATCAAGATCGACCGTGAGTGGGCACAGAACGTGCTTTACAGATACAAGCGAATGAAGCAGCTGGACCGCAAGGCAGAGGAAATGTGATGACCCAGTTTGAGCGAATGCTAAAAGAGCTTCCGTACCATGCAGATGACGAGATCCGCCAGAAAATGATGAGAGCAAGATTCCTTTTGCAGGAGTATAATTCACTTGCTCCCGATAATATGGATAGAAAGAACGAGATACTCCGTGAGCTTTTAGGCAAAACGGGGGAGAAGTTCTACATTGAACCTCCCTTCAGGTGCGATTACGGATGCAACATTGAGCTTGGGGAGAATTTTTACTCCAACTACAACCTGACCATACTTGATTGCAACAAGGTGCACATAGGCGACGACGTGCTCTTTGCACCAAACGTGACCATCACCGCTGCAGGGCATCCCATTCACCCGGACTCCAGAAAGAAGTACGAGTACGGAATCCCTGTGACCGTAGGCAATAACGTGTGGATAGGCGCAAACGTAGTGATCTGCCCCGGGGTCACGATCGGAGATGGATCGGTTATAGGAGCAGGCAGCGTTGTGACCAAGGACATCCCGGCAAACGTGGTGGCATTCGGCAACCCCTGCAAGGTGCACAGACAGATCACTGATGCTGACAGAGAGCTTTACTACAAAGACAGAAAATTCGACGTTGACGATTACCTTTGATTCTGTTTACAAACCCTTGCGTTATTGAAGAGCTTATTAAAGAATAAAAGAGAGAACAAAGCGGTGCAGTGGAGCATCCGTTATGTTCTCTCTTTTCTTTATGAGTTTAGTTTTCAAAGTGTTGCAAGAATCCTCTTTGCGTCACTTACATCGTTTTCTATTGTTTCCCTGAGAGCTTCAAGGGAAGAAAACCTCTGTTCGGGGCGGATGAAGTCTATGAGTTCAAGCTCAGCATACACTCCGTAGAAGTTCCCTGTTACATCGAGGAGATGTGTCTCGATCGTTGGGGCTTCTGAGCCTACCGTAGGCTTGAGCCCGATGTTGGTTACGGCCCTGTATGATTTGCCGCTGATGGTTGCAACGGTGGCATACACGCCAAAACGGGGGAGCAGCTTGGCTTTATCTGCTTCTATATTAAGAGTCGGGGTGTCTATGGTGCGTCCAATGGCGTTGCCGTGAATAACGTTACCTTTCAGGGTGTAGTTTCTGCCCAGAATCTTTGCGGCGGATTGGACCCTGCCTTCAGAGAGCAGAGCTCTGACTGCCGTGGAAGAAAAGCCCTCAACCTCAGCTATACAGGTGAAGGCTATACCACTTTCTCTGCAGAACCTTGCAAGGGTTTCAGAGTCAGCGCTTGCACCTTTGCCAAAACGGTAGTTGTATCCGCAGAAGATTGCCTTTGCATTCAGGTCACGGCACAGCACAAGGTCAAAGAACTCCTCTGCACTCATATTACGCACTGAGTCAAAGGTTGCGTTTATAAGGATATCTGTGCCGCACTCTGCAATGAGGAGATGTTTTTCTTCTTCTGTGGTAAGCAGATGCGGATTTGATTTGTTTGGGTTGTCGCAAAAGGTGAAAACCGTCGGGGATAGTGTACTTTTGAGCTTTGCAGCGGCAGAGATAACTTCCTTATGTGCAAGGTGTACTCCGTCAAATCTTCCCAATGCGATTGCAGTGGGGACTGTCAGCTTGCATGGGTAGGAGTGTATCTTCACTTTTACGGCACCTCCTTAAGTGTTTATAAATAGCAAGGGCGGAGGAATCCGCCCTTTTGTAATTTTACTGATTTTGTTCAGATGATGCATCTTCTGCAGGAGTTTCTGCAGATGCTTCCTCAGCTTTGGCAACAACCTCTTCTGTACCTGCTCCGTCCTCGTCGTCAAAGGCGAGTCCGAAAAGCTGGTCAAGGCGCTGGGAATCAGGAATGTTCAGACTGCTCTGTGCAACCTGTGCATCAGGGTCCTGGGCGATAGCCTCAACCTCTGCAATTGCTTCTTCTTTGATCTCTTCTGCAGAAATCTCCTCAAAGTACTGCTTGTACCATACAAGGAAGACATAGACCGTCCACACGTTTCGGCTTGTGTCTGCAACGCCGCTAAAGTGGTCGTCGAGCCAGCGAAGTAGAATGTCTATATTAAAGAATTTCTGTGCTGTGGGGGACTGGAATTCCTGCTTTACCACATTGTAGTACTTTTCATCTCTGAGCCACACGCGGGTGGGAACAGGGAAGCCCAGCTTCTCTTTTTCTGCTGTTTCCTGAGGCAGGTGCCTGAGTGCGGCCTGACGGAGAGCATACTTTGTATTGTTGCGGTTTACGCGGAGTCTGGAGGGGATTCTGGAGGCTACCTTCCAGACCTCTTTGTCGAGGAAGGGAACTCTCAGCTCCAGAGAGTTTGCCATACTCATTCTGTCTGCTTTTAAGAGGATATCTCCTACCATCCACAGGTTGATGTCCAGGTACTGCATTTTGGTAACGTCGTCGTATCTTCTGGCTCTGCGGTAGTAGTCGCGGGTCAGGTCCTGAGGACGGGTTGCAATGGAGGGGTCCTTGAGCAACTCGCATTTTTCCTCGTAGTTATACATAAATGCGTTTCCTATGAAGGCTTCCTCAAGGGGGTCACAGGCACGGATAAGGTAGTCTCTGCCTTTTATGTCGGGGAGCTTGCGTGCGATGCTTCTTAAAAGCTTGCGGATGGGATAGGGAACACACTTCTGATATACTCTTTGATTCATTGGTGAACGGTAAACCTGATATCCGCCAAAGAGCTCATCTGCACCCTCTCCCGAGAGTACGACCTTAACATACTTGCTGGCAAGCTGAGATACAAAATAGAGGGCGATGCAGGAGGGGTCTGCAAGGGGCTGATCCATAAAATACTGGATCTTAGGGATAGAATCCCAGTACTCCTCGCTTGTGATGACCTTTGTGTGGTGGTCTACACCTATCTTTTCTGAAAGGCGCTGTGCCCAGCTTATTTCGTTGTATTTTTCGCCGAAGTCAAAGCCTACGGTGAAGGTTTTCTGATCTGCAAAATAAGTGGAAACATAGCTTGAGTCTACGCCGGAGGAAAGGAAGCAGCCTACCTCAACATCTGCGATCTTGTGAGCGTTTACGGAATTTTCAAAGGCGGCCTCAATGGAGTTTACGGCATCTGCCTCACTCATATTCTCGTTGGGGTCAAAACGTGCCTCAAAGTAACGCTCTGTCATAACCTCGCCGTTCTTGAACCAAAGGAAGTGACCGGGAAGCAGACAGTAGATACCTTCAAAGAAAGTCTCCGGAGGTACAACATACTGGAAGGAAAGGTAATTGTCCAGCGCAGACATATTAAAGCTTTTCTTGTATTTGGGATGCTGCAGGATGCTTTTGATCTCTGAGCCGTAAACAAGCTCGCCGTCAATAACCGTGTAGTGCATAGGCTTTATGCCAAAGAAGTCACGAGCTATAAACACGGAGCCGTCCTGAGTGTTGTAGATAGCAAAGCCAAACATACCGCGAAGCTTATGGAGCATATCCTCACCCCACTGCTCAAAGCCGTGAACAAGCACCTCGCTGTCTGTTTCTGTGTAGAAGGTGTGGCCTGCGGCAACAAGCTCTTCTCTAAGGTCCCTGTAATTGTAGATCTCGCCGTTGAAGGTGAGCACAAGGGTCTTGTCCTCGTTATAAATAGGCTGATGACCTGCATCAACGTCAATGATACTCAGCCTGCGAAAGCCCATGGAGATTCGGGAATCCTCATAAAAGCCGCTGGAGTCGGGTCCTCTGTGTGTGATAACATCCGCCATTTTGCGGATGGTTTTGCTACGGTCAAGTACTTCGCCTGTGAATCCGCAGATTCCGCACATAATATCATATCCTTTCAAAAAGAGATGTTGCGCTTTGTTTGATGCATAGGGGAGTAACCCCTATTAACCTATTATATAGTATAACATAAGAGTTGCAAAAAGTCTACACAACCTTGCAGAAACTGAAAAACTTGCGTAAAAACCAAAGACACCGAGCAAAAATACTCGGTGTCTTCGGAAAAATGAGGGGATGCAAAAGTTTAGTGTGTCAGCCTAAGGATATGAATACACCCTATGTTGACTGCAGTCATATCGCTTAGGCTGACATACCTCTTTGCAAGGGGGAAACAATTGTCAACTGTTTTGGGTACAACTATATTATATCAGGTCCAAAGCAAATTTGATTAATAACCTGTTAATCCAAACTGAACTTTTGCTGTATTATTTGTGAAAAAATCTTCAAAAACTGAAACAAATGTTTGATTTTTGCTGTTTTATGTGTTATAGTATATATAAATAGGTAGAGTTTTACTGTATAGTATTTAATAGATTGAGCAGTAACAGGAGGTTTATGTATGAAACCGCTTACAAAAAGTCAGCAGAAAGTATATGATTATATTCTGGAGTGTGCAGAGGATTCCCGTGTGCCTTCTGTAAGGGAGATCTGCTCTGCAACAGGACTTAAATCCACATCAACAGTCCACCTTCATCTTAAATCTTTGGAGGAGAAGGGGTTGATTGAAAGAGAGAAGGGGTTTAACCGTTGCATAAAGGTCAGCAAAGCAGAAAAATCTGCACAGATTCCTGTTTTGGGCAGGGTAACTGCGGGAGTGCCCATCCTTGCTGTTGAGGATATTGAGATGTATATTCCCGTGGCAGAGAGTCTGCGCCGCGGCAGAGAGCTGTTTGCCCTTCGGGTTATGGGAGAAAGTATGATAAACGCAGGCATCCTTGACGGAGACATCGTGGTTGTTCATCGTACTCCCGTTGCAGAAAACGGAGACATCGTGGTTGCTATGATAGAGGATGAGGCAACTGTCAAGAGGTTTTACAAAGAGGGCGGTCACTTTCGTCTTCAGCCGGAGAACGATGCTTTTGAGCCTATCATAACCGACGAGGTGGTTTTACTGGGCAAGGTTGCGGCACTTTATCGCACCTTTAATTAAATAATTTAGGGATAAAATACGCCTGTCAGAGCAGAGAGCTTCGGCAGGTGTAATTTCTTTAAGGGAATTATCTTGCTGTTTGCAGAGGCTGTGAAGCCCGTGTTTATGGGAAATAGCAAAAAATAAACATCTTGAAAAACAGGATAAAAAACGTCCATTTGGGGTTACAGGAGTGTCATTTTTTATTACATTTCTGTAACCTTTGATTTCTGTGGCTTTTAACAAAGAATCTGGCGAATATAATTCTAATACAGAAAATAAATCGAAACACATCCTTTTCTTCTACAAAATCCTTTGTGCACAATGCACAAAATTAACCGCTAAAATAATTTGACACTCGTCAAAAGTCTGCTTATAATCCAAAATAGAATTATTCAGAGCACTGATTCTGATGGGAAAAGTCAGCTTTAGCGAAGAAAGGGGTGTGATGCCTTGTGAAAAAACAGAACAGATTCATATTTAAATTTGCGGTTATGACAGCTCTCTGTATGCTTGGGGTTATGCTGGCGTTTTCAGCACAGGGCGCAACTTCCTCTTTTGACGAGATAGACTCTGACGTTGCAAAGGTGTATACCGACACCATACTCTCTAAAGCAGAGATCAGGGTGGGTGCAAACGACAAGGTTATCCGCACAGACGGCAAGGGATGTATTTCCCTTACTATTGTCAGAGCGTTTCCTGTAGAGATAGATTTTCACGGGCAGGTTTTAACCGTGGATTGCACACAGGGTACTGTGGCAGATGCCATTAAGGCAGCAGGTATTACCCTTACCGGGGCAGAGGAGGTAACACCTTCCCTTGATGCAAGCCTTACCCGCGGATGCAGGATAACGGTTGCTTCTGATTGCGGAGTAACGGTGACCGCTGACGGTGAAACACATAATTATAATGTTACTGTCGGCACGGTCGGAGAACTGCTTGCGGACCTGGGAATCACACTTTCTGAGGACGACGAGGTAACCCCGGGTGTTGACGAGTTGATCTCTGACGGAATGACGGTTGCGGTAAAGCGTGTGGAGTATAAAGAAGAAACAACTACGGAGACTATCGACTACGGTTATGTATCTGAGGAGACCACTTCCCTTGCAAGCGGAACCTCTAAGATAAAGCAGTACGGAATTGAGGGTGAAAGAACCCTTATCTCAAGGAACAAGTACATCGACGGCGAGCTTGCCGAGTCTGTTGTTGTTTCTGATGAGGTGACCCGTGAGCCTGTGGATCAGATAAAGCTGATCGGAACAGGTGCGGTACAGTCTCAGAGCAGACCCTCCTCCTCAGCTTCGTCTTCGGGCAATGCTTCTGTAAGCAACAAGGCAGGCACTTTTGTGGATGCAAGCGGAAAAACCGTATCCTATACAAAAAAGCTTACCGGTACCAGCACGGCGTACTACGCAGCAGAGGGGTCTATGACAGCCACGGGCACACCTGTGTATGTAGGCGGTGTGGCAGTTAACCCCAACGTTATCCCCTATGGCACAAAACTCTATATCGTAACCTCCGACGGCAGTCGGGTCTACGGCTATGCAACTGCAGTTGATACGGGCGGCGCTCTTATGAGTGGCTCTGTGCTTGTTGACGTGTTCTTTGAGACTTACGATGATTGCGTAAGCTGGGGCAGAAGAAACGTTACCGTGTATGTTTTAGAATAAGATATCAGTGAAGATAAAATTCAAGGCTCACATCCTGCTTGGGACGTGAGCCTTTTGTGTGTAGTTATTACCATCCGCTGATACCGCCTCTTTGGAGAGCTCCCAACAGCTTAGCCTTAAGGTCGGGGAAACGATTCGAAAGCTCGCTTATGAGTTCTCCTGTGCGTTCTCTTTCTGTTTTTTTGTCCACAGGGCAGCGGCTTTTGACCACGGGGAATTGGTATCTTTTGCTCAAAGATTCTATTTTTGCTTCGTCACAGAATATCATAGGACGGATAACGTACAGGTCGCTCTCCGTAAGATAGGTCACAGGTCTGAAGCAGGCGATGCTTCCGCCTTGCAAAAGGTTCATAAGAAAGGTTTCTGCCGCATCGTCAGAGTGATGTCCCAGAGCAAGCTTGTTGCATCCGTGCTCCTTTGCGAGCTTGTGGAGGATTCCTCTGCGCATGGTGGCGCATAACGAGCATGGGTTGGATTCCTTTCTGGTTTCAAAAACTATCTTCGCAAGCTCAGTTCTTTTGATTACGCATTCAATGTGGTTATCTTTGCAGAAGTTTTCAATGGGAGCGTAGTCGGTTTCTGTGCCCTCAAAGCAGGGGTCGATTACAAGTGCCGTCAGAGTGTAGGGCTTGGGATAGTACCTGCTTATTTCAGACAGTCCTTTGAGTAATGCAAGGCTGTCTTTCCCTCCCGACACACCTACGGCGATCCGGTCGCCCTCTTCTATCATATTGTATTTGTCAATTGCCGCGCGCATAAGTCCGCAATGTTTTTGCATAGATGATCACTCCTGCAATTAATTATACACTATTGATTTAAAAAAAGAAATATGTTATCATAACTAAATATAGGGCAGTTTGCCTGTATGAATTAAAATTGATCTCATATGGAGGGCTTATATTTATGAAGAAAATTTTATGCTTTACCTTGATAATTGTTATGGCGCTTTCTCTCGGAGCTTGTATGCCTCAGTCAGGAAACGTTACAAAGACGCAGAAGGTAACGGATCCCGCTACAACTGACGAGATTGCAGCTGTAAATTATTCAGACAGTATCCGTGGTGTGTGTGAGTATATGGCAGATCTGGGATATGTATATGCTCTGCCCGAGTCAACGGGTGACGAGATGAAGGACCCCCACATTATGGATGCAGAGCTTATCGGTGCAGACGAGGGCTACAAGTTCACTTGTGATTACGAAGGCTCAAATATCAATGTTGAGATCTACAGCTTCAGCAATACTGATGGAGCATATTACAAGCAGGGTAGAGAAGAAGGCAAGGTTACCATTTCAAAGGACATAGAGAACGGAACCTTTGAGGTAACATTCTCAGGTAACGGAAAATATATGATGGTTTATGACGATTCTGCTGACAGGGCAGAGCGCAAGGCAGCGGCGGTTAAAGCTTTTGAGGCATTTTACGCTTAAGCTTTGAAGCAAACTAATTGATATAGAATGAAACGACCCCGTCTGAGGTTTATTCTTCAGACGGGGATTGTTGCGTATATTTGAGATGTTCGGGGGATTTAAATTGTTTTTGTTCCGCATTCAGAGCAGAAGGCTTGTCCCGGGATTACGGGAGTTCCGCATTCGGGGCAAAAACCGGGAACGGCTTCTTTGTCTGCTTCGGGCTCTGAATCCTCAGACGGAATGGGTACGGCTTCCGGCTCGGGGGTGAGTACGGTTGTAGCTCCTGACATGGGGTATTCGGGAGTGGGTGCGGAAGCGGTCTGCTCAGGATTCAGAATGGTTGTTGCTCCGGATTCGGAGTATATGGGAGCAGATTCCTGAACAGGTGCGAAGGGCTGTTGTGCTGTCTGCACGGGAGGCTGATAATAAGGCTGGGCAGAGGGGGCGCTGTAGTTTACTGCAGGTGCTGCCTGCTCGTAACCGCCTTGTGTTGCAGCAAGAATATGCTTGTTGTAGCCCAGTGCAAATTTGGCCATATAAATATTGTATGCAAAAGTAAGTATGGATGAAAGCAAAGATAAACCCATAATTGCTATGGAGGTGTCTGAATCCATGTTGATGTTTAATGTGCGGGAAAGATTTTCTGAAGAGAGCATAACCGCAAAGAAGCCGATTACTGAGCCGATGGTGCCAAGGCAAGAGAATACAGAGGAAATAACGTGAAGCACACCGTAGGCTTTTGCTCCGTTAGCAAAGAGGTAAGGGGTTGAGATGCTTTTTCTTATAGAGGAGGCAAATCTGAACTGGTTGATTCCGTAGAGGAGGATAAAGGTGAGAGCAATTGCCATAATTGCAACGACAAGGATGAACGCAAGGGTAATACCGGTTGCAACCTCATTATTGTATGCGTTGGGAAGAATACTGTTGTTATAATACATCGCAGGTAATAAAAGCTCC
The DNA here is from genome assembly GCA_017416065.1 of Ruminococcus sp. Lineage (GTDB taxonomy): Bacteria > Bacillota > Clostridia > Oscillospirales > Acutalibacteraceae > Ruminococcoides. Next base: position 1,057 of record JAFQDM010000014.1, on the reverse strand, counting down.
TGACGCATTCTGGGGAGAAGAACCAGCAGTAGAATAATTGAAAGGCCCAGTATCACCGCGGCAATAATGCAGACCACGAGCGCAACTATGCTGATAACCCAAAAGGTAGTTACTCCTGCCTTAAAGTTGCCGTTACTCTTTTTAGCACAGAAATAAATGGTGAAGAAAGCGATCGCTAAAGCGATCGGCATAAGAGGAATTGAAACAGAGCCGGAATCTGCTACCGAAACGTTTTCACCGGTTAAATCGACTATGAACCTGTTGATCTCTTGATTGAGAGATTGGGACATAGAGCTTGTGACTACAGATTGGATAATTGTGAGAACAGCAGAAACAGCTTGCAGTATACCCAGAATCAGAAGTATGGGTTTGCAAAGAAACTGACGCACGTACTCCCTGTTCCTGTGGATGAAAGGGTCCGGGGTGTAGAATTGATTTTGTCCGTACATAAAAACACTCCTTTGATTATTTGGAAATATTTCCGTGTTTACAAAAAAATTATATATCATTAAGTTAAAATAATCAATAACCTCTATACTATTAATATGTATAGAAAAATCAGGGTCAATATATTGTGTTCTGAAAGAGGTAAACATACTACCTTTTGATGCTCAAAAATAAAATAAAAAATTTTTAAAAAAAGTGAAAAAAGGGGTTGACATTTGCGATTGTCTGAGATATAATAATACACGTTCCGCACGAACGGACAACAAAAACACAGCGATTTCGACAAGAAAAAACCTGCGGTTTTGTGGTTTTCGACGGAACAAAGGACATTGAAAATTGAACAACAAAGAAATGAGAACCCGTAATTTTTTTGAGGAAAATAAGTACTCAATAATTACAGTGAAGATGACACAACAAACATCAAGTAAACACGCAAGTGTTTTAATGAGCAGACACAAAAGCTCTGAAAATGATATTAACTCTTAGGAGTTAAGATACAATTTTTAGAGATTTTGATCCTGGCTCAGGACGAACGCTGGCGGCGTGCCTAACACATGCAAGTCGAACGGAGTATGACGCTGAATTGATAGCTTCGGCAGGATTTTCTTGT
>JAFQDM010000013.1 GCA_017416065.1 Ruminococcus sp. | reverse complement strand
GAAATTAGAACTTGATCTCGATCTCAACGCCGGCAGGGAGCTCCAGATTTGTAAGAGCGTCAACAGTTTTGTTTGAGGGTCTGAGTATATCGATCAGACGCTTGTGAGTTCTCATCTCGAACTGCTCGCGGCTGTCCTTATACTTGTGAACCGCACGAAGAATGGTAACAACCTGCTTCTCTGTGGGAAGCGGAACAGGACCGGAAACCCTTGCACCTGTACGCTTAGCTGTCTGCACGATTCTCTCTGCTGACTGATCAACCAGCTGGTGATCATAGCCCTTAAGTCTGATTCTGATTTTTTCCTTGACTGCCATAAAAACGCCTCCTTAAAAATTTTAGTTGGCGGGCTTAGTGCCCTCCGGGACTTCGGTCTTTCTTACACACGGCCGGGTGTTTCATCACCCTGCATTAAAAAAGCCGATTAACTTTGTTAACCGGGAAGTCCTGAAAAGCAAAAGTGCACACTTCGGGCATAGCAACCCCAATGTCCGTTTGTGCTGTGAAATTTTACTTTCGCCCGGTTTGAAATCGGACATACTCCACGGAAAAACCGGCTGTTCGCCGCAACCTCCCGCTTCATCGCATATCATTTATTGCAGTCACGCAGGGTCAATTATAATATATATATAGGGCAAAATCAAGGGTTTTCGGCAATTTTTCCGCCCGTTTTCCTTGTAGAATTTAAGAAAATTTTTGAGCAAATTTTTGTTAAAGTTGCACAATACAAAATTTTGTGTTTTTCTTTGTAACAGACCTATATATTGTGGTTTTATGTTCGATAAAACACAATTGTGCCATTTCACTTTACTGCAATAAACAAAAAGCAAAGGGATGATTTTCTGAAAAACCATCCCTTTTGTGATTATAATTCTGTTTTTTGCCTTTGGAAACAGCCAAAAGCCAGAGCTCTCAGCGGTTCTCAGCGCTTCTCTACAACTTCTCCCTGCTTTTTGTAGATGGAGTTTGCCTCTACGTAGCCTCTTACAAAGGAGAGGGGATAAACGTTGGTGCCTCTGCCGATAACGGAACCGGGGTTCATAACCGTGTTGCAGCCTATATCGCCGAAATCGCCGACCATAGCGCCGAACTTCTTGACCCCTGTCTGCACCTTTTCCCCGCGGAAATTCACCGTTACAAGGGACTTGTCCGCCTTAAGGTTTGAAGCTATAACGCCTGCACCCGTATGAGCCTTGTAGCCGTAGATGCTGTCGCCTACGTAGTTATAGTGAGGAGCCTGCACGCAGTCAAAGAGGATACAGTTCTTAAGCTCCGTGGAATTACCCACCACAGCACCCTTGCCAACGATTGCATTGCCGCGGATGAAGGCACAATGGCGCACCTCTGCCTCTTCGTCTATAATAAGCGGACCGCAAAGGTATGCAGAGGGTGCGATCTTTGCACTCTTTGCAACCCAGATGTTCTCCCCGATGTTGTCGAATTTATCAGCAGGAAGAGTGGGGCCCAGCTTCTTTATGTAATCTGATATAAGAGGTAAAAGCTCCCAAGGATACTCCTTGGATTCAAAGAGATCCTTTGCAATTGTTCTCTCAAAATCAAAGAGATTTACAGATTTCAGCTCATTCATAATAATGCCTCCTAAAATATATTGTTGATTCCGATTTTCTGAATTTTATTCTCCAGGTTAAATTTCCTGAACAAATAGCACGCAAAAAGCGCACATAGGATTCCAAGCACGGCACCTGCAAGCACGTCCGTGGGAAAATGCACGAACAGATACATTCGTGAAAGTCCTATAATACCGGCCAGAACAAGGGCGGGTATCCCCCATTTTTTGCTACAAAGAAACAGAGCAAAAGCCGCCGCAAAGGAAGAGCCCGTGTGCCCGGAGGGGAAACTGTAGGATTTTGGCACATCCACAGCCAACGAAACGGAAGGATCCACTACGCAAGGGCGCAAACGGCAAAACAGGTTCTTCATTCCCCATTCACCAATGACAAGAGCAAAGCCCATGGCACAAAGCATCATTATTCCCACACCCCGGGTCTTGCGAAACACAAGCAACACCGCACACAATATGAGCCAGAGAAGTCCTCCGTCAAAGGCCTCGCTGAGAAATACGGACACCGAATCCAAAAAGGGAAGCTGCAGATGCTCCCGAATAAAATACAGGATGGAAAAATCCCATCGAGTTATAAGATCAAGCAAATTCATAGCTCCTTTTAAAAATACCTATATATGCTTAGTATATCACAATATATTTTTATGAGCAATATTTAATATTTTATTTTACTTCATTAACCCGGTCTTCTTTGCATCAATGATTGTTGATACCATCCCGAGCTGTGTACCGTTGTTTCTGGTATCAAAACGAAGTGAACGTCCTATTCTTCCGTCCGCCTCGTTCCAGTATTTGTAGTGAAACTCTCCATCCTCGTCACACCACTCCAAAAGCTCTACGTCAAAACCCGCTTGCTCAAATACGCTCACAAGTGTTTTATAGTCGTAAAGGATCTTATGCGTAAAAGCGGGGTGATCAGGATCTCCGTTTCCTCCAACCTTCACCAAATTCTGATACCATTTGTTCCGAAAATTCTTATCAGGTACGGCAACTCTTATGTATCCACCGTCTACAAGATATTCATAACAGTTTTTGGCTGCAGAAATTCCCTCTTCCAAGGTAAGATGCTCCCAGACGTGTTCAGCAAGAAAAGCCTCTGCTTTGTTTTCAGAAAAGAGTTTTTCAAAATCCCCTCTTCTGCATATATTCAATTCATTCTCTTGAGTTGATTTCCAACCATCATAAGCTGTATTACCTGCTCCGATGATAACTTTCATAATATACAAAACTCCTAAATATTTTAACTGCATCCTTAAAGGGCAGGAATGAGAGTGCAAACCGTGGGTAAAAAACACCATCATCTAATCCTGCACCGAGCCCTCTGCTGACACTGCAAGCAAAAACAAAAGGCAACAAACACAACTAGTGTTGATATGGTGGGCCATCAGTATGAGTTTTATAGAGGGTGTCAGCTACCTCGTTTGATGGGGCGTGAATAAAATGAAGGCATCATCAGCGCTCTCCTTAAAAATGATTCACCGAATCATTTTTACCTGCGGAAGAAATGCAGTGGCATTTCTTCCTTGGCACAGTCGCCTCGAGTCCCTGATGCCTCCACTGCACGGATAAATCAAACGGCAGTAATACCATTTGGTATTACTGCCGTTTGATATGGTGGGCCATCAGGGACTCGAACCCCGGACCAACCGGTTATGAGCCGGTTGCTCTAACCAACTGAGCTAATGGCCCTCAATTGATAGCAAAAGTAATTATAACAATTAGATGGCGCTTTGTCAATATTTATTTTCTATTATATATGCAGGAAACCTGCAAAAAAATGCCGCACACGTTTTGCATGTGCGGCAAATGCTTTATCAGGAATATTTTGCAATCATCTGCTTGCGGTCTATCTTACCGTTGAAGGTCTTGAGTATCTCGTCCACAACCATAATTCTCTTGGGAAGCTTGTAAGGCTCAAGATTCTTGGTGATGGTCTCACGGATAGCCTTCTCGTCAAGCTCCATACCCTCTTTGAGCACAACAAGGAGCTTCAGCGCCATATTGCCGCCAACAGTCATGGGAATGAGCAGACATTCGTCAACACAGGGCACACGCAATACTACCTCTTCAACCTCTAAAGGTGCTACCTTAAAGCCGCCCAGGTTGATGGTATCGTTGCTTCTGCCCACAAGAATAAGCTCACCGTTGGGAGCAAAGTAGCAGATATCACTCATAACCAGCATACCGTTCTTGAGTGCCTTTGCGGTCTGCTCGGGCTCGTTCCAATAGCCCTGCATTACGGACTTACTGCGGATAGCGCAAAGACCTGTTTTCTCAGGGGAGGAATCCTTTATCTCATTTCCGTCCTCGTCAAGGATAACTATCTCACTCAGGGAGTTGGGCTTGCCTACACTGCCTGTGTACTTGGAGCCGCCTGAAACGCAGAACTCATCTGTGCACACAACACCTACCTCTGAACAACCGAAGCAGTTATACATATACACATCAGGCAGCAGAGCACGCATTTTCTCCTTATCTGTTTCGGGATAAGCCGTAGAGCTGGAATAGATGAATCTGAGCTGACCCTTGAGGGCCTCAAGCTCTTTGGATGCCATAGCCAGGAGCATATGGATCGCTGAGGGAGGCAGATAGAGAGAGGTTACGTTATGCTTGCGGATGGTCTCAAAATACTGCTTAAAGTTTCTAAATCCCTCCAAAAGGCATACCGTACTGCCTACTGCAAGGGCAATATGAGCCTTTCTCAGTCCTGCGGCATGGTTCATGGGAGTGGGGATAAGCCATACGTTATCCTGCTGAATATTCGTTGTTTCTATGCCTGCAAGGGCAATGTTGATCTGATTGGAGTAAGATACCATAACGCCCTTGGACTTGCCGGTTGTGCCTGTTGTAAACAAGATCTCTGCAAGGCTGCTGTCCTGAGACTCCACAGGAGTGAAATCTCCGCTGAGTGCCTCTATCTCCTGCATAATGTCGCAAAGTGCCAAAGACGCAGGCAGATCCTCACGGGAGGTGAGTGTGATTATGGTCGTGGCCTCAAGCTCCTTGGCGATCTCCTCTATACGCAGGCTGGGAGTGTTCTTCTCTAAGGGTACAAAGGTTGCACCCAGAAGCTGGATTCCGTACCAAACGTAAATATAAGGCAGGATGTGGTCAGACTCAACGATCACCCTGTCGCCTTCCTTTATGCCGCGAGCCTGCAGAAACTGAGCCGCCTTGCGGTTATTAAGTGCAAGCAACTCGTAGCTGCACACCTGGTCGTTTACAATCACGGCAGGCTTTGAGGGTGTTTCTTTTGCAAATTTCTGAATCATCAGAGCAACAGAATTAAGCATAATAATCTCCTTTCACCGCAGAACATATGCGGTAAATACATAAAAATCACGGGGATAACAAGTGAGGTATCTGCAAGGCCCTCCTGATATCCCCTGATCTGAATCAATTATTTATTCGCTGAATTTTTCTTTTTTTCGTCAGCCTTGATCTTGTCAAGGATAGCGTCGTATCTTCCGTCCCAATCCTTTTTGACAGAGTCGTCTGCACGTCTGTCGGGAAGGTCGTAGTTTTCATCAAGATACTCTGCAAAGTAATCCGTAAATTTCTCTGCGCCGTAGTAGTTAACATGGGGTGCATCGTAGAAATCACGGTTATAATCAAGGTCTATAACGTGGAGGGACTCAGACTGGTCCTCTGAAAGGAAGTGGATGTAGTCAACTCCTCTTTCCTCAAGGATCTTGTAAAGAGTGTTGCCTCTGCCAACCTCCTGGTCATCCTTAAGCTGAGGAGTATCTACAAACAGAACCTCAACGTCCTTATCCTCAAGGAAATCCAGTATCTCATAGAGGGATTCCTCGGTTACGGGGTCAAGGGGTGTGTAAAGGTCAAAATCGTAGGGTCTGACCTCCTGGGGCTGGATCTTTGTGCTGTTGCCGGTAATATAAAATCCGCCGTACTCGTGCTCCTTGCTTCCAAGGTTGTTTGTGATCTTGTAGTCGTCGTCCTTCCAACTGTCGTGATATTTCACAAATGAAAGAAGATAAGAAATATCAAACGCAGGAGCATCCTCAAAGGTCTCGTGGATCACACGCATGGTCTTGAATCCTGCCTCGATTCTGTTCAGGGAGAACATCTCCATAGAATCCAGAACACGGCGGGCAAAGATCTCCATATTCTCTTTCTTAACGTTGCTTTGACCGAAAGAGCGTGCATCTATCATAATGAGCTTGGGATCCTGATATCTGAACACATCCTTGAGCACGTTGGTCATCAGCCAGGTAGGCATAGACTCAATGGCAAGGGGATACACGGTCATTCCGTATTCTTCGTAGGCCTTGGGAGCGATCCAATAGCGGTCAACTCCGCTGGTGCCGAGAAATACAGCGTCTACCGTATCCTTCTCCAGATTTCTGAAGGTTTCGTATCGTTTATCAAAGTTACTGGTGTTGCTGAGTTCCAGCAGGTCGCACAGCACGGTCATCATAACGCAGGCAATAAGGATAAAAGCAACACAGCCTAAAATTCTTTTCAGTTTCATAGTGCTCTCTCCTTATCTTAGAATCTGCCGTAGATGAATGCGCTTGCGTCGTAAGCAGGACCATATGCACCAAACACAAGGATAACTGCCAGAAGTCCCAAAAGCAAAGACCAGCGGAATATAAGATTCTGCTTGGACAAGGTCTCGCGGATCTTCATGCCGTTCTCCTGCAGAACGCCTACTACGAGCAGCAGCATAATCGCAAAGAATACGACCCAAAGGCTCTTTTCATCCACACCGTAGGTGTAGATCTCACCGTCAAAGCCCAAAAGGAAATCGGGATCAAAGGAGGTAAACATAGCCTTTATCATTCTGAAGGCCTCTTTGATGCCGGGAGCCTTAACGATAGTACGGGAAATACAAAGAAGTCCGAAGGTTCTCAGTATCTGGAACAATCTCCAGCTGAATGTCTCTGTGTTAATATGAAGCTTCTTTGTCATCTTCTCAAACAAAGGAGCAAAGGCAACGCTGGATGAGATCAGAATTGCATTATAAAGTCCGTTGGTAATGTACTGCCAGGTAAGTCCGTGCCAGATTCCGATCAGGAAGAACACCACAAAGGGCGCCGCAACGGAGGGAACTATCTTACCTGCGTGAGGACCGAACTTCATACGGACCTTCTTGCTCAGGGCAGTAACGGGCTTGCAGAGCATTACGGGGAAGAAAACAAACTCCCTCATCCATGCACCCAGAGATGCATGCCATCTGTGCCAGAAATCCGCCATTGAGTTTGCAAAGAAGGGACGCTCAAAGTTTACGGGCAGTTCTATGCCCAGGATCTGAGCCGCACCGCGTGTGATATCCGTACCTCCGGAAAAATCTCCGTAGATCTGGAAGGAATAGGCCAGCACACCGAAGAAGATCTGTGAGCCGTTATAATCCGTAAAGCCCGGTGAAAACACATGCTGAACAATGGGTGCCACTCTGTCTGCAATAACAAGCTTCTTAAAGAAGCCCCACATAATAAGCTGTGCGCCAAAGGTCAGGTTCTTAAAATCAAACTTGTGAGGCTGCTGAAGCTGCATTCCCACATCTCCAAAGCGGAACAACGGTCCCTGAACAATGGAGGGGAAGAAAGAAACAAACAGAGCATACTTGCCTATGTGCTTCTCTGCAGGGTGCTTGCCTCTGCCCACGTCAATAATATAACCGATGGTGTTGAAGGTATAGTAAGAAAGTCCCAGAGGAACTATCAGGTTTATCATGGGAAGAGATGCGTCCCAATGGAAAAGGGAGAACACATCGTTCACACCGCCGATAAAGAAATTCACGTATTTCTTCACAACCGCCAGAACCAAAAGGTTTACCAGTACGGTGACCACCTGAACAGTCCTGACCTTCTTGGCAACAACCTTTTTCAGCTCACGCTTTTGCTCCTTGGTAACCTCGCCCATCTGCGCGATCTCCAGCTTCTGCTTATCGCGGAAGTGCTGCATCAGGCGACCTGCACCGTAGGTAAACAATGTTGTTGCAATAATATAAACCACGTGGTCAAAGCCACTGCTTAAATAAAAGCCGTAGCTTGCCACCAGAAGTACAGCCCACTGGATCTTTTTGGGGACTATGTAGTAGACAAGTACTACAACCGCCAGAAAAGCCAGAAAGGATAGCGAATTTAATGCCATAACTTATCTTACCCCGTCATTTACTTCATTTACTTTTGTATATGTGTATATGCCAAAGGCAAGGATCAGTCCTCGTCAAGAATGCTCTCAACAAGAGCAAGCATAGCTGCAGCGCTGTTGAAGTTCTCAGGCTCCAGCATATCTACCGTGATGGTAACGTCGTACTCAGCGCAAAGCTCAGCAACGATGGAAACAATGTCAAAGCTGTCAAGGATGCCGTCATCAATAAGCTTCTCTTCTTTTTCAAAGTCAATATCTGCGCGGATTGATGATAAGATCTCTAAAATTCTGTCCATAATCTTTTCCTCTTTCTTAAAATAAAATTTTATTTTTCTGCGGAAATGGCGACAAATCGACACTTCTCTACATTATAGTAATATACCACAACACACCCTGCAAAGTCAATCTGTAATAATTATCAATTAATAGTCCCAAGGCTTTACAAATTTGGTGCTTTTTTATCTTGCGGATCAATCATGCTCCAATATTTTCCCTGTTTCTGTTGCAATCAGGCCCCTTTGCTGATATACTGGTAATGTATTATTTTAATAAAACGGAGGAAACAACCATGGCACAGATCAAAGCCTTCAAGGGCTTGCGCTTCAACACCACAACCGCAGGAGACATCCGGTCCCTGTGCTGTCCCCCTTACGATATCATCAGCGAAGAGCAGAGGCTCGCATTCCTTAAGGCAAACGAAAACAACATTATCCGTCTTGAGCTTCCCAAGGAGGGCGAAGATCCCTACAAAACCGCCGCAGACGTGCTCAGGCTCTGGGAGGATAAGGGTGTACTCATCCGCGAGGATAAGCCTGCTCTGTACATTTACGAGGAGGAGTTCACCGCTTACGGCAAGCGAAACTCCATCAAGGGTCTTATCTGCCGCTTAAAGGTGGAGGAATTCTCCAAGGGAGTGGTACTCCCCCACGAGTTCACCCTGTCCAAGGCAAAGGAAGACAGACTGAACCTGATGAAAGCCACAAACTGCAACTTCAGCCAGATCTACGGACTTTATATGGACGAGGAGCATACCTCCCTTTCTACAATCGACGCACTCTCAAAGGGTGCTGCACATATGGAGTTTACAGACGAGGACTCAATCACTCACCGTATGTGGATCGTAACTGACGAAAAGGCAATCGAGAAGCTTACAAACGATTTCTCTGAAAGAAAGATATACATTGCAGACGGACATCACCGCTACGAAACAGCCCTCAACTACCGCAACTACTGCCGAGAGCAGGGCATTTCCAAAGAGGGAGATGCACAGGACTACCAGATGATCTTCCTGTGCGATATGGGGCATCCCGGACTTGTGGTATTCCCCACCCACAGGCTTGTGCGCGACCTTGAGAGCTTTGATAAAGCCGCAGTACTCGCCAAATGCGGGGAATACTTTGAGGTTGAGCGCTTTGACTCTGCTGACAATATGGAGCAGCTCCTTGCTAAGAAGGATGCCGAGGGCAAAAAGGCATTCGGCTTCTACACAGGCGGCGGCGAGTGGTATCTGCTCACCCTCAAGGATATTGCAGTTATGGATGCGCTTCTGCCTGAGCTGTCAGAAGCATCCCGTCAGCTTGACGTTACGGTTCTGCACACACTTATCCTTGAGCAGATATTCGGCATAGACAAGGAGAATATGGCGGCTCAGATCAACCTGACCTACACAAAATTCTTCGAGGAAGCCCTCTCCTCTGTTGACAAAGGCTCTGCTCAGTGCTCCTTTGTGCTCAATCCCACAAAGGTTACGGAGATTCGCGACGTAGCCTCCGCAGGCGAAAAAATGCCCCAGAAATCCACCTATTTCTACCCCAAGATGATCACGGGTATGGTGATGAACAAACTGGACTAAGTTTGCCTTTTGGCAAGTGAAGTTGCCTGTTCGCAGTGAAGTTATCTTCGATAGTGAAGTTTGCTTCGCAAGTGAATATGCAACAAACTTAACTTCTCTTTTGCTGCAACAAAAAACTTCACTGTAATTCATTACAACTTCACTTCAAGCCGTCGGCTTGAAACTTCACAAACAACAAAACAGGCAACGCTGTGCACTTGCGTTGCCTGTTTTTTCATTCATTATTCAGTTAAAATCAGTTGTGCTTTTTTCTGAGCACCTTTGAGATCACGGCAAACACCGCAAAGGCGGCAACTCCGCAGCCCAGAGCAATCAGCACGGGCACCCAATCCACAAGGAGTATACCGCTGAGGAGGAAGGTGCCGTCCTCTGCCTGAAGGTAGGGTGCAATGAACACAATTGCAACAATTACGGATGCAACAAGAGCTACATCGGCAATTGCCGTAAAGATAACTGATACGGTGGATGTGCTCTTGCGCACAACGATCCTTCTGATGTCTGTCTGAGAAAAGTCCAGAAGTCTGGAGATAAGGGATGCTCCGACTGCAAGAACTATTATCTCGGGCAGCATATAGGCAAAGTTGTAAGAAACGGAATAGATAAGAGCCTCTTTTGTAGGCAGAGCCATTCCTGCCCATACGGTACAGCCTGCGATCGTGTGGAAAACGTAACGAAGCAAACCCGTAACAACAGCCGCTAAACACAGAGCCTGACCCTGAGTTTTGGTGCATTTTCTGAAGAGTCCGCCCAGACCCAGCACCACGAATGCAAGCAGATAGTCAAGCAGAATGATGGATACTGCCGCCAGGAATGAAGTTGCATAGGAAAGGTTATCCATACCCAGGAACATCTGGATCACACCGTATGTAAAGGATGTGAGAAGTCCCCACTTTGTGCCGTATCTGTATGCGATTATAAGCAAAGGAAGCATACTGCAAGCGGTAACGCTTCCGCCGTAGGGCATATCAACGATCTTGACTATGCTCAGTACCGTTGCAAATGCAATCATCACGGCGCTTTCCGTCAGCATCAGAATTTTGTTTTTTTGATTACTTTTCATCTAACCACCTCGTTATAATACTAAACAAAACAGAAGATAAAAAAAACAGCACTGCATACCGGTCTGCAGTGCTGATAATATCAGTGAATCTACTCCCTACGCCGGCATTATCCGTATCAGGTTATAGGGTCAGAGAAGCACTCAAATTCTCAATCTCAGCCGACTTGCCGTCAGCACCCCTGTTTTGTTTATCTAATTGTAACCCCTTGACCCATAGTTGTCAAGGGGAATTTTGTATACGCACAAAATTATTTGCTGTAAATGCAGACAGAGTCCTCTCCGTCACATTCACAAAGGCGAACTGCAATGATTTCTTCATGGGAGGTAGGAAGGTTTTTACCCACAAAGTTTGCACGGATGGGAAGCTCTGAGTGACCTCTGTCAATAAGCACGGAAAGCTGAATACGGGCAGGTCTGCCCAAAGCCATCACCGCATCAAGCGCCGCACGGGCGGTACGGCAGGTATAGATCACATCATCCACCAGCACCACCGTCTTGCCCTCAACAGAGAAGGGTACGTCCGTAGAGGACACCACGGGAGTAGAAAGGGTCTTGTCAATATCATCACGGTGCAGGGTAATATCCAGAGCACCCACCTCGGGGGTAACCCCCTCAATCTTGCCAATAAACTCTGCAAGCCTGTGTGCAAGAGGCACACCGCGGGTGCGGATGCCGATAAGGCACAAATTATCTATGCCGCCGTTTTTCTCGCATATCTGATGGGACATACGGATAAGTGCGCGGTTAATATCCGATTCGTTGAGTATCTGAGCCTTAAAGGTCATAGAACTCCCTCCATAGAAAGGATAATAAAAAAGCCTGCAAAAGCAGGCAAGGTAAAGCAAAGCTTGTAAGCTTATATAACTACGTTCATCTTGCCGGCATCAATGTACCGAATTAAAGATTGTTCAGTAATATAATTTTATCACAGTAAAAGCTCATAGTCAATGCTTATGTTTCTCCTATATATTTCCACCTAATACGCAATAATAAAAACAGGACACCATACAATTCCGGCGTCCTGTTCTACACTTAAACACTTGTTTTCATTTATCCTTTATTTCTTGAAGTAATTTGATTATTTCTGCAAAACCGAAAAACATTGTTGATATCACAAACGTACATACCCAGTAAATAAGCGCTGTACCCCAATTAAAATCAGAATCGTACATTGCCGTTAAAATTCCCCCAAGAAGTCCCAGACAAAATCCAAGTACAACTATGGTGTATCCGATAATCATAAGAGAGAATGCAACAGAATTCTAAATTTTTGCTTCCTTTTTGGCTATATCCCTAAGTTTTCTATATTCTTCATCAGTTACAGTTACCGGTTCCATCTTATAATATTTATCTACCCCATCAACAGAGTCCATATCATAATCGGAAGTGTCCTCGCCATTGGAAACATCCACATAAACTTTTCTGCACAACCCATGATTAATAAGGAAATTTCGTTTTATTTTTTCTTCCCTCAATCTTATTGAGCGTTCCTTTTCATAAATATATTTTTTAACTAATTCGTCCATAGCAAACTAACCTCCAAAATGGTTTTAACACAATTATAGGTCAATTCCACCCTAATGTCAATAGGTCAATTTGACATAATATTTATTGAGGTGATATTGTGAACAGACTTAGAGATCTCAGGAAAGAACGTGGATTTACACAGATTAAAATGCAAATGCTCACGGGAATTGATCAAAGTGATTACTCAAAAATCGAAACAGGAAAGCGTTACTACACCTTTGAACAATGCATAAAGATTGCCAAAGCTCTTGAAACAAGTATGGATTACTTGGCAGGGCTCACAGACGAAAAGAAACCCTACCCCAGAGTTAAATAAAACATTCCCTTTTCCTTATACTTAAAACGGAACCCTATGTAAGAGTGGATTCACAAACATCCCGAAAATGTTACACATATCAAAAGATAACCGTCAATTCGTGACATTCCCCTACTATGGGGATATTCTCAAAGAGAAGCCTTTTGAACCCTCTAAGCAAAGCCTTGAGGGTTGACAATAGACCGCTTTTGTATTACTATATTAAAGTATTTGAATTTGCAAAATTTGGAGGTAGTTACATATGAAAAACACCGAAAAAACCATGGACAAAATCGTTGCTCTTTGCAAAGGCAGAGGCTTCGTTTATCCCGGCTCCGAAATCTACGGCGGACTTGCAAACACATGGGACTACGGCCCTTTGGGTGCTGTGCTCAAGGCAAACATCAAGGCTGCTTGGCTTAAGAAGTTTGTTCAGGAGAACAAGTACAACGTAGCTCTTGACTCCGCTATCCTTATGAATCCCCAGACATGGGTTGCATCAGGTCACCTGGGCGGCTTCTCCGACCCTCTGATGGACTGCAAGGAGTGTAAGACACGTCACAGAGCAGACAACCTCATTGAGGACTTTGACGGCACAAACGTTGCAGGCTGGTCCAATGAGGATATGATGAACTACATCAAGGAGCACTCCATCCCCTGCCCCGATTGCGGCAAGCACAACTTTACCGATATCCGTCAGTTCAACCTGATGTTCAAGACCTTCCAGGGCGTTACCGAGGACTCAAAGAGTGAGATCTATCTCCGTCCCGAAACAGCTCAGGGCATCTTTGTAAACTTCCAGAACATCCAGCGCACAAGCCGCAAGAAGGTTCCCTTCGGCGTTGCTCAGGTTGGTAAATCCTTCAGAAATGAGATCACTCCCGGCAACTTTATCTTCCGCGTGCGTGAGTTTGAGCAGATGGAGCTTGAGTTCTTCTGCAAGCCCGGCACAGACCTGGAGTGGTTTGACTACTGGCGCAGCTTCTGCCGCGACTTCCTCTACTCTCTGGGCATTAAGGAAGAAAACCTCAGACTTCGCGACCACTCTGCAGAGGAGCTTTGCTTCTACTCAAAGGCAACTACCGACTTTGAGTACCTCTTCCCCTTTGGCTGGGGCGAGCTGTGGGGCATTGCTGACAGAACAGACTACGACCTGACTCAGCACCAGAACACAAGCGGTAAATCTATGGAGTACTTTGACCCCACAGACAACTCCCGCTACATTCCCTACGTTATTGAGCCTTCTCTGGGTGTAGAGAGACTCTTCCTCACAATTATGACCGAGGCTTACGACGAAGAGGAGGTCTCTGAGGGCGACACAAGAGTTGTGCTGAGACTCCACCCTGCCCTTGCTCCCTTTAAGGCTGCTGTGCTTCCCCTTTCCAAGAAGCTTTCTGAGAAGGCAGAAGAGGTTGCAGATATGCTCTCTAAATTCTTCCCTGTTGAGTTTGACGACGCAGGCTCCATCGGCAAGCGTTACCGCCGTCAGGACGAGATCGGCACTCCCTTCTCTATCTGCTACGACTTCGATTCTCTGGAGGACAATTGCGTTACAGTACGCGACCGTGACACAATGGAGCAGGTAAGAATGCCTATTGCAGACCTTGCCGCTTACCTTACGG
Source organism: Ruminococcus sp. (assembly GCA_017416065.1). Lineage (GTDB taxonomy): Bacteria > Bacillota > Clostridia > Oscillospirales > Acutalibacteraceae > Ruminococcoides. Next base: position 29,751 of record JAFQDM010000013.1, on the reverse strand, counting down.
AAAAGTGTGCATTCTGATAATCCCATATAAAACAGCAACGGACTCTCACGCAAATGAGAGTCCGTTTTTGTATATCTTCATTTTATTTTACACGATAATCATTCTTCGTCGCTTATATCCTTAACGTCATCCACAAATCTGTCCCTGGTATTGATGTAGATTATGGCAAAGATAAGCACCACGGTAAAGAACATGGGAGCCGCAATAATGAGCCACCTTGCAGAAGATAGGAGGAATCCCAGCATACCCACTGCCGTTGCCACCACAAGCATACTCATTATGAGTCCGATGAAATTGCCGACACCTTTTTCGTTGTAGACGGTCTCTGTGTTCTCCTTTGTTTTGCTGCCTGTTATGAAAGCCGTGAGCTTGCCCATAAAAGCCAGCACGGATAAAACGATAAACAGCACCATAAGCACTGCAAAAACTATAAACACGGAGCTTACCTCCTTAAATTGTAATATGAACATACAATCCCTTGACTTTCTTATATAATATCACAAAAAATTTCTCATTACAATACAGGAAAATAAGAAAAATTCTGAATTTGCAAGCAGGGGCGGCGCATATTATTGACAAACGGCAATAAAGTGATATATTTATTTTGTATTCTTATTTATATGGAGAGATATTATGAAAAAGATTCCTGAGTTTTTCGGCTGTATGGTGTTCAACGATGAAGCTATGAAAAAGTTCCTTTCCATGGAAGTTTATATGGCTCTGAAAAGCACCATTGAAAACGGTGAGCACCTTGACAGCTCTGTGGCAAACGAGGTTGCAGAGGCTATGAAGGACTGGGCCATGAGCCTTGGCTGCACACACTTTACCCACTGGTTCCAACCTATGACGGGCATCACCGCCGAAAAGCACGACAGCTTTATTACTCCCGCCGAGAACGGCAAGGTGCTGATGGAATTCTCAGGCAAGGAGCTCATCAAGGGCGAGCCTGATGCCTCCAGCTTCCCCTCAGGCGGTATCCGAGCTACCTTTGAGGCAAGAGGCTACACAGCGTGGGACCCCACATCCTATGCCTTCGTTATGGGCAACACTCTCTATATCCCCACGGTTTTCTGCTCCTTTACCGGTGCAGTACTTGATAAAAAAACTCCCCTGCTCCGTTCAATGGAGCGTATCTCCACAGAATCTCTGAGGCTTCTGAAAGCCTTGGGCAGAGAGGACGTGAGCCACGTTTACGCAACGGTTGGCGCAGAGCAGGAATACTTCCTTATAGACAAGGATATGTACACACAGCGCCGCGACCTGATGTACACAGGCAGGACCCTGTTTGGCGCACGCCCTCCCAAGGGACAGGAGATGGACGACCACTACTTTGGCGCCATCAAGCCCAGGGTTGCCGCCTTTATGGAGGAGCTGGACCTGGAGCTTTGGAAGCTGGGTGTGCTTGCAAAAACAGAGCACAACGAGGTTGCTCCCTGTCAGCACGAGCTTGCTCCCGTGTTCACAACCTGCAACCTTGCAACAGACCACAATCAGCTTACAATGGAGATTATGAAGACCGTTGCTCAGCGCCACGGCTTTGTGTGCCTTCTGCACGAGAAGCCCTTTGAGGGCGTTAACGGCTCAGGTAAGCACAACAACTGGGCACTCTCCACAAATACGGGAGAAAACCTCTTCAAGCCCGGCAAGAAGCCCTTTGAAAATAAGCAGTTCCTGCTTTTCCTGAGTGCTGTTATCAAGGCAGTTGACGAGTACCAGGATCTGCTGAGGATCTCCGTTGCAACAGCCGGCAACGACCACCGCCTGGGCGCCCACGAGGCTCCCCCCGCCATTATGTCCATCTTCCTGGGAGAAGAGCTGGAGGATATACTCCACGCAGTTTCCGAGGGCACGGAGTACGAGGCAGGCAAGAGAAAGAAAATGACCATGGGAGTTGACGTTCTGCCTGAGTTCAAGAGAGACACAACAGACCGCAACCGTACCTCGCCCATTGCCTTTACAGGTAACAAATTTGAATTCAGAAGCCTGGGCTCCTCTGTAAACATCGCCTGCCCAAACATTATGATAAACACCATCGTTGCTCAGCAGCTTTCTGAGTTTGCAGAGATTCTGGAGAATTCCTCTGACCTTGAGGCTGACATAAACAAAATAATCGGTGACGTATACAAAAACCACCACCGCATTATCTTTAACGGCAACAACTACGCCGAGGAATGGCTCCACGAGGCAGAGGCCCGAGGCCTTATGAATCTGAGGACCATGCCTGAGGCAATGCAGCACTATTCTGACGAGAAAAACGTAATTCTTTTTGAGAAAAATAAAATTTTCAATGCAGACGAGATCCGCGCCCGTTGCGAAATCCAGCTTGAGAGCTACTCCAAAACCATCAACATTGAGGCACTTACAATGCTTGATATGGCAAGAAAGGACATCTTCCCTGCTGTTTCCGGGTTTGTGGGGGACCTTTCAAATTCCGTTCTCAACAAAAAGAAGCTCTGCGCAGATATTCCCGTGAACGCAGAAATGAAGCTCATCAAAAAGCTCTCTGAGCTTCTTGAGAAGTTTGACGAGTACGTTGAAGAGCTGCAGAGTGCAGAAGACAAGGTAAGAAGCCACAAGGCAGACGCCCTGACCATCTCCAAGATGTACTGCAACGAGGTGCTCACGGTTATGAACAAGCTGCGCAAGGTTTCCGACGAAATGGAGCAGCTCACCTCTGCCGAGTACTGGCCCTATCCCTCCTACGGCAGACTTATGTTCACAATGTAATTTGTGCAATAAACCTTACAGTAACATAAACCTATAATGCAACAAAAAGCTCCCGTGAGAAATCACGGGAGCTTTTTTATAGCAAAACATCATTTTTTATCAATGTGTAGCGTTACTACACAATCAGTTAGACTGACCTGATTTGAGCATTACGTCGTGGTAGCCGCCCTCAACAATGGAGGTAGCGGAAACAACGGTGAGCTTTGCATTCTTCTGCAGGTCGGGGATATTGGTAACACCACAGTTGCACATAGTGGACTTAACCTTGTAGAGGCTCTTTGCTACGTTGTCCTTAAGGGGACCTGCGTAGGTTACGTAAGAGTCAACGCCCTCCTCAAAGGAAAGCTTGGTCTTGCCGCCCAGGTCGTATCTCTGCCAGTTACGTGCACGGTTGGAGCCTTCGCCCCAATACTCCTTAACGTAGGTGCCGTTGATGATGAGCTTGTTTGTGGGAGACTCGTCAAATCTTGCAAAATATCTGCCCAGCATCATAAAGTCTGCGCCCATTGCAAGTGCCAGAGTCATATGGTAATCGTGAACGATACCGCCGTCGGAGCAGATGGGAATGTAGATGCCTGTCTTCTCAAAGTACTCGTCTCTTGCAGCTGCAACCTCGATAAGTGCAGTTGCCTGGCCTCTGCCGATACCCTTTGTTTCACGGGTGATGCAGATGGAGCCGCCGCCGATACCAACCTTGATAAAGTCTGCGCCTGCCTCTGCAAGGAACATAAAGCCGTCTCTGTCTACAACGTTACCTGCGCCAACCTTGACTGTGTCGCCGTATTTTGCACGGATAAACTCAAGGGTCTTCTTCTGCCAGCAGGTGTAGCCCTCTGAGGAGTCGATGCACAGCACGTCTGCGCCTGCCTCTACAAGAGCAGGAACTCTCTTCTCATAGTCGAGAGTGTTGATACCTGCACCTACCACAAATCTCTTGTGCTGGTCCAGAACCTCGTTGGGGTTTTCTTTGTGTGAGGAGTAGTCCTTGCGGAATACAAAGTAAAGAAGCTGACCCTGATCGTTTACGATGGGCAGGGAGTTAAGCTTGTGCTCCCAGATGATGTCGTTAGCTTCCTTGAGTGTGGTGGACTCGGGAGCTGTGATGAGCTTCTCAAGAGGAGTCATAAAGTCTGCAACCTTTTCCTCTGCAGACATACGGCTTACTCTGTAATCTCTGCCGGTAACAATACCCAGAAGCTTGCCGCTTGCGGTACCGTCTGTTGTAACTGCCATTGTGCTGTGGCCTGTCTGCTCGTAAAGATCCAGCACATCTGCCAGAGTTGCCTCAGGAGAAAGGTTTGAATCACTTACAACAAAGCCGGCCTTGTAGTTCTTGACTCTTGCTACCATTGCAGCCTCGTCCTCAATGGACTGAGATCCGTAGATAAAGGAAACTCCGCCCTCTTTTGCAAGAGCAATAGCCATTGTATCGTTAGAAACAGACTGCATAATTGCAGATACCATGGGGATGTTCAGCTTGATTGCAGGCTCCTCACCTTTTTTGAACTTGGTGAGAGGTGTGCTCAGGTTAACGTTAGCGGGAATGCACTCCTCGGATGTGTATCCGGGTACAAGCAGGTACTCGCTGAACGTTCTTGAAGGCTCTTTGAAATAGTATGCCATAATTAGTCCTCCTCATTTAACACATTTTATATAGGTAAATAAATATTTTTACTATGTTACTGCAAAAGGTCTCAAAAGTCAAGGATTTTTTTGCTGATTTTAAGAGACCTTCTGCAAAGTAATTTATGGGATTTTATCAATTATTTAAAATAATCAACTGCAGCACGGAAGATTCCCATATCAGAGTTGCCGGGAACGTTCTTGTAAAGTCCGTTGCCCACACGCTCGCAGTGACCCATCTTACCGAATACTCGTCCGTCGGGAGAGGTGATACCCTCAATAGCGTAAGCGGAGTTGTTGGGGTTAAACTGCACGTCTGCAGTAGCGTTGCCGTCAAGGTCAACGTACTGCGTTGCAACCTGACCGTTCTCAATAAGCTTCTTGATTACCTCCTCACTTGCAAGGAAGCGACCCTCACCGTGAGAGATAGCGGTAAGATATGTCTCGCCTACGGGAGAATACCTGAGCCAGGGAGAAAGGTTGGAGGCAACCCTTACGTTTACAAGCTTTGACTGGTGGCGACCTATGGTGTTGTAGGTCAGAGTGGGACAGTTCTCGTCTGTGTCCACGATCTCGCCAAAGGGCACAAGACCCAGCTTGATGAGTGCCTGGAAGCCGTTGCAGATACCGCACATAAGTCCGTCGCGTTTCTTCAGCAACTCGTGTACCTGCTCGGTTACTGCCTTGTTTCTGAAGAAGGCTGTGATGAACTTACCTGAGCCGTCGGGCTCGTCACCGCCGGAGAAGCCGCCGGGGATGAATACCATCTGAGCAGTTTTAAGCTGCTGTGCAAAGTACTCAACAGACTCTGTAACTGCAGAAGGAGTCAGGTTCTTGATAACGATGATCTCTGCCTCAGCGCCTGCATCGCGCATAACCTTGGCGGAGTCAAACTCGCAGTTTGTGCCGGGGAATACGGGAATGAGCACCTTAGGCTTTGCAACCTTGATTGCGGGAGCCACAGCGCCCTTGCCGTCAAAGCTCAGGGTGGGGATCTCACGGTTACCCTGGTCAATGTTACAGCTGAACACATCCTCAAGCTTGCCCTCGTAAAGGGTTGAGAGGTTATTGACAGATACAGACTCTGCACCCAATGTGATCTCAGCTTCTTCTGTTGTATAGCCCAGAACCGTGCCTACGCTGTCATCACCTGCAAGCTCAAGGATAAATGAGCCGTAGGAGCAGTCAAATACCGCCTTGGCATCGGTACCCTCTGCAAACTTAAAGCCTATGCCGTTACCGATCGCCATTTTGTAAACTGCCTCTGCAATACCGCCAAAGCCTAAGGTATATGCAGAAAGCACCTTGCCTTCCTTAATGAGGCCTTCGATCTGTGCAAATACTGCCTTCTGGCTGTCTTTTTGAGGCAGACCGTATTTATTATATTCGGGGGTAACAAGAACTACCTTGCTGCCCGCCTTCTTAAACTCGGGAGAAACAACGTTCTGTACCTTACCGGTTGTAACTGCAAAGGAAACAAGGGTGGGAGGAACGTCAATATCCTCAAAACTGCCACTCATGGAGTCCTTGCCGCCGATGGAAGCGATCTCAAAATCCAGCTGTGCATCAAAAGCACCCAGCAGAGCTGAGAGAGGCTTGCCCCAACGCTGAGCGTCTGTTCTGGGGCTCTCAAAGTACTCCTGGAAGGTCAGGTATGCGCCATCCATAGAGCCGCCTGTTGCAACAAGCTTTGCAAGGGATTCAACCACTGCAAGGTAAGCTCCGTGGTAGGGGCTCTTCTCGCTTACATAGGGATTGAAGCCCCAGGACATAAAGGAGCAGGTATCCGTGTGCTTCTGCTCAACAGAAACCTTGTTGACCATTGCCTGGATGGGTGTGCGCTGGTACTTGCCGCCAAAGGGCATCAGCACTGTGCCTGCGCCGATGGTGGAGTCAAATCTCTCTGAAAGTCCGCGCTTGGAGCAAACGTTCAGGTCTGAAACCAGAGCCTCCATATTCTCCTTAAAGCTGTCCTTTACTTCCTTTTTGTAAAGCTCGGGAGCTGCGGGAGCAATGTCGATGTGCTTCTCGGCACCGTTACTGTTCAGGAATTCTCTGGAAAGGTCAACAATTGCCTTTCCGTTATATGTCATAACAAGTCTGGGCTCTGCAGTAACCTCAGCAACAAGTGTTGCCTCCAGGTTCTCCTGAGCTGCCAGCTCTTTGAAGCGCTCAACGTCGCCCTTCTCAACCACAACAGCCATTCTCTCCTGAGATTCGCTGATTGCAAGCTCTGTGCCGTCAAGTCCTTCGTACTTCTTGGGAACTGCGTTCAGATTGATCTTAAGTCCGTCTGCAAGCTCGCCGATAGCAACAGAAACACCGCCTGCACCAAAGTCGTTACAGCGCTTGATAAGCAGAGATGCCTCTTTGTTTCTGAAAAGTCTCTGGAGCTTTCTCTCCTCGGGAGCGTTACCCTTCTGAACCTCAGCAGAGCAGGTCTCGATGGAGGAAAGTGTGTGGGACTTGGAGGAGCCTGTTGCACCGCCGCAGCCGTCGCGGCCTGTTTTGCCGCCGAGGAGGATGACTACGTCACCTGCCTGGGGCACTTCACGGCGAACGTTCTCTGCAGGAGCAGCAGCAATAACCGCACCTATCTCCATACGCTTTGCCATATATCCCTTGTGGTAGAGCTCGTCAACAATACCTGTTGCAAGGCCGATCTGGTTGCCGTAGGAGCTGTAGCCTGCAGCAGCAGTTGTGACTATCTTTCTCTGAGAAAGCTTGCCCTCTATAGTATCTGCAACGGGCACTGTGGGGTCAGCCGCACCTGTTACGCGCATTGCGGCATAAACATAGCTTCTGCCTGAGAGGGGATCGCGGATAGCTCCGCCGATGCAGGTAGCCGCACCGCCAAAGGGCTCGATCTCCGTGGGGTGGTTGTGGGTCTCGTTCTTAAAGAGCAGGAGCCAGTCCTCCTCTTTGCCCTCAACCTCAACCTTGATCTTGACAGTACAAGCGTTGATCTCCTCGGATTCGTCAAGGTTCGGGAGCTTGCCCTGTGCACGCAGGAACTTTGCGGCAAGGGTTGCAATGTCCATCAAGGACTTAGGCTTCTCTTCCCTGCCCATAGACTTGCGGATCTCAAGATATCTTGCGTATGCCTTCTCCAAAAGCTCATCGCAGAAGGTTACGTTGTCAATATTTGTAAGGAAGGTGGTGTGACGGCAATGGTCAGACCAGTATGTATCGATCATTCTGATCTCAGTGATAGTGGGATCTCTGTCCTCAGTCTTAAAGTAAGCCTGACAGAATGCAATATCGTCTGCATCCATAGCAAGGCCGTACTTCTCCACAAAGTCTGTCAGACCCTGAGCATCAAGCTCAAGGAAGCCTGTGAGTGTCTCAACACCCTCGGGAATCTCGCACTCAAAAGCAAGTGACTCGTATGTACCCAGCTGTGCCTCACGGCTCTCAACAGGGTTGATGATGAAGTTTTTGATGACTGAGAGCTCCTCTTCGCTCACGTTGCCGTAAAGCAGGAATACCTTTGCAGAGCGTACCGTAGGACGCTCACACTGAGCAATAAGCTGGATGCACTGTGCGGCAGAATCTGCTCTCTGGTCAAACTGACCGGGCAGATACTCTGTTGCAAACACGATGCAGTCTGACGTATCGGGAAGCTCGTCCGTTACGTTGTCAAGCTGAGGCTCAGAGAATACGGTGGTCTTTGCATAATCAAAGAGGTCCTTGTCAATATTCTCCACGTCGTATCTGTTGATAACACGCAGATCCTCAAGGGATCTGATCATCAGCAGATTATTTATCTCGTTCTTCAGGGACTGTGCCTCTGCGGTAAGTCCCTGCTTTTTTTCTACATAAACTCTGTATACCATAATCAGTTTTCCTCCAAAACCTTAAGTGCCTTTTTGCCGATGTCCGTGCGGTAGTAGGCGTTCTCAAAGTGAACCTTGCCTACCTCACGGTATGCCTTTTCAACTGCAAGAGAAAGCTTTGGAGCCGTGCAAACAACACCCAGCACTCTGCCGCCTGCAGTATAAAGTCTGCCGTTCTCTGCCTTTGCACCCGCAACGAAGATCTCTGCCTCTAAGTCCATATCGTAGGTTATCTCAAAGCCGGACTGATACTTCTTGGGATAGCCCTCGGATGCCATAACAACACAGCAGGCACACTCGTCCTTAAACTCAACGTTTACCTCTGAGAGTCTGCCCTCTTCCACAGCCTGCATAATCTCAAACAGGTCGGTTTTAAGCAGAGGGAGCACCACCTGAGTCTCGGGGTCGCCGAATCTGCAGTTGTACTCTATAACCTTGGGACCGTCCTTAGTTATCATAAGTCCGAAGTAAAGGCAACCCTTAAAGGTTCTGTCCATTTTATTCATAGCCTCAATGGTGGGAAGGAAGATCTCCTTCATACATCTGTCGGCAACTTCTTTTGTGTAATAGGGGTTGGGAGCAATGGTGCCCATACCGCCTGTGTTGAGGCCCGTGTCGTTATCTCCTGCACGCTTGTGGTCCATAGATGAAACCATGGGAACAACCACCTTACCGTCTGTAAAGGAAAGCACGGAAACCTCGGGACCTGTGAGGAACTCCTCTATGACAATGTTGCTGCCTGAGTCGCCGAAGACCTTATCCTCCATCATCTCGCGGACTGCAGTCTTTGCTTCGTCACGAGTCATTGCAATTACAACGCCCTTACCCAGAGCCAGACCGTCTGCCTTGATAACAACGGGAACTGCACAGTCCTCAAGGTACTCAAGAGCCTTGTCCATATTGTCAAAGGTCTCGTACTGAGCAGTGGGGATGCCTGCCTCTTTCATCATATTCTTGGAGAATATCTTGCTTCCCTCAATAATAGCCGCCTTGCTCTCGGGGCCGAAGCAGGGGATTCCCTCCTTGTGCAGAGCATCAACAGCACCCAGCACCAGGGGGTCGTCGGGTGCTACAACTGCAAACTCGATCTTATTTTCCTTTGCAAAGTTCACAATACCCTCAATATCCTTGGCACCAATGCTTACACAGGTTGCATCCTGTGCAATGGCACCGTTACCGGGCAGAGCAAAGATCTCTGTTACCTTACTGCTTTCGCGAAGCTTCTTGATGATGGCGTGCTCTCTGCCGCCGCCACCCACTACCATTATCCTCATGGGGTCACCTCGTTAATATTTATAATCCGTAGGACGACCATTGGTCGCCCGAAGTGCCTCCCTTGTGTAAAGGGAGGTGTCAGCCGATTGGCTGACGGAGGGATTGCTGAACTAAATTATCAATATATTCGCAAACACCTCTGAAATTTTTGTGCATTTCCAAATTAGTTATTCTAAGAACTTTAATCCCATAAGACTCGAGAAAGTCGGTTCTTTCCTTGTCCTTTCTTAACCCCTCAGCATCATAGTGCTGTGAGCCATCAAGTTCTATAACCAAGTTAGCCTGTGCACAATAGAAATCAACTACATAATTTCCTATTGGTTTTTGTCTTAAAAATTTAACAGGGTATTCTCTAAGAAAGTCATACCACAAATGGCGTTCTTCCTTTGTCATATTTTTACGAAGTGTTCTTGCAACAAAAACTATATCTTTATTATGTTTATATTCCATCACATTTCCTCTGTAAAAAGACTTTCAAAGACAATCCCTCAGTCACCTTCGGTGCCAGCTCCCTTTACACAAGGGAGCCTTGCCTATTAGTGATGGAAGAGTCGCATTCCTGTGAATGCCATTGCGATGCCGTACTTGTCGCAGGTCTCGATCACGTTCTCGTCACGGATGGAGCCGCCGGGCTCTGCAATGTAAGATACACCGGAGCGTCTTGCACGCTCGATGTTGTCGCCAAAGGGGAAGAATGCGTCTGAGCCCAGAGCAACACCTGTTACGGAATCAAGATATTCTCTCTTCTCCTGTGCTGTAAGCTCCTGGGGCTTTTCTGTGAAGATTCTCTCCCAGTTGCCGTCTGCCAGCACATCCTCGCTCTGGTCTGAGATATAAACGTCGATGGCGTTGTCTCTGTCGGGTCTGCCTACGTTATCCTTAAAGGGCAGGGAGAGCACCTTGGGATGCTGTCTGAGATGCCAGATATCTGCTTTGTTACCTGCAAGGCGTGTGCAGTGGATTCTGGACTGCTGACCTGCGCCTACGCCGATAGCCTGACCGTCCTTTGCAAAGCATACGGAGTTGGACTGTGTATATTTGAGGGTGATAAGTGCGATGATAAGGTCGCGCTTTGCATCCTCGGGAATCTCTTTATTTGCGGTTACTACATTCTCAAGAAGAGCTTCGTTGATCTCAAAGTTGTTTCTTCCCTGCTCAAAGGTAATGCCGAATACTTCCTTTGTCTCAACAGCCGCAGGTACGTAATCGGGGTCGATCTTTACGATGTTGTAGTTGCCGTTTCTCTTGGACTTAAGGAGCTCAAGGGCATCCTCGTCATAACCGGGAGCGATCACACCATCGGAAACCTCGCGCTTGATAAGCTCCGCGGTCTTCAGGTCGCAAACGTCAGAGAGAGCTATCCAATCGCCAAAGGAAGACATTCTGTCGGTGCCTCTTGCTCTTGCATATGCGCAGGCAAGAGGTGAGGAATCAAGGTCCTCAATATCGTCTACAAAGCAAGCCTTCTTGAGAGCATCAGACAGGGGAAGTCCCACTGCTGCAGAGGTGGGGCTTACGTGCTTGAAGGAGGTAGCACAAACCATACCTGTTGCCTCTTTGATCTCCTTTACAAGCTGCCAGGAGTTGAATGCATCAAGGAAGTTGATGTAGCCGGGTCTGCCGCAGAGGATCTCTATGGGCAGCTCGGAATTGTCCTTCATATAGATCTTTGCAGGCTTCTGATTGGGGTTACAACCGTATTTTAGTTCAAATTCTTTCATAATAAAAGCTCCTTATTAGAAGTAGTTTGCTGAAATCAAGCGTTCTTGTTGATCATTCTGTTCTCAGCCTCGCCTGTTTTAAGGTCAACAAAGCGAACGTAGAGAGAGATCTTGTTCTGCTCATTGAGTGAGTTCCAGATAGTGTTTGTGAACTCGTCAATGTCGCCGTTTATGCTGATACGCTCAGGCTCACCCATAAAGGTGGGGATGGGGTTACCGTCACACACGTAGGTGTGGATAAAGTGGCCAACGCCTGAGAGTGAATTGTATGCAAAGTTGTAGCGGTTGCATGCAGAGCCCTGGGCGTCTGCACTCTTGAGGATGTTCATCTTGTAGGTGAAGTCACCCTCGTCAAAGGTGATCATACCGCTGATTCTGGGAGTGAAGTTGGGAGCATCAGGCTCAAACTCACGCTGGGTGAGAGCCTGCTCAAAGCTCATACCTGCAGCCAGACCGTCGTATACCGTGTCTGTCTGGTCACCGTTTGTAACGATGAGGTTGTTCTCATACACTCTCAGAGGAGAGTAGATGATCAGAGAGGGATCCTCAACCTTGGAAGCATCAAAGGGATGGATGATAACCTCGTCGCCCTGCTCAATGAATACTCTGTTGCGGCTGTTGTCGCTTCTGCCCATAATGAAATAAGCAGTTACAGCCTTTGTGCCATCTTCTGTTTTTCCGATGATGATACCTCTGCCGGGGTAGGTGTTATTCTCAAGCAGTTCCTTGATGCAAAAATTCTTGTACACGTCCATGTTGATTCTCCTTCTCTGATAAGTAATCTGAAAATTAAATTTCGTTTCTGAGGATCTTCTCGCACACAAGCTGAGTAGCTCTGGGCAAGATTATCCACTCTGCGTTCTGAAGCACTCTTGTGCTGAGTGTCTCGGGGGTATCCCCCTCCATAACCTCAACGGCCTTCTGCATAATGATCTCTCCGCCGTCGGGGATCTCATTCACAAAGTGAACCGTTGCACCCGTAACCTTGACTCCTTTCTCAAGTGCCGCTTTGTGCACTCTGAGTCCGTAGAAGCCCTCTCCGCAAAAGGATGGGATAAGGGATGGGTGGATATTTATAATTCTGTTTTTGAATCTGTCTGTAAAATCCTGAGAAAGAATACACATAAAGCCTGCAAGAACAACAAGGTCTATGTTATTTTCCTCCAGAGTTTCAATTATCTTTTTCTCAAAGTTGTCGCCCTGCTCCTTGCGGGTCACGGCAACTGCCTTAATGCCTGCATTTTCTGCACGGGTAAGGGCGTAGGCATCTGCCTTGTTGGAAATGACCAGAGTGATCTCTCCGCTGTGTATAACCCCGCTTTTCATACTGTCGATGAGAGCCTGCAGGTTGGTGCCGCCGCCGGATACCATAACGGCAATGCGAAGCTTCTTATCTGTTAACATAAGATAACTCCCTCTTCTGACTCAACGATCTCGCCCAGGAGGTAAGCATCTTCGCCATTTGCTTTGAGGATCTCAAGTGCTTTTTCTGCATCCTCTTTGCCTACGACGATGCTCATACCAACACCCATATTGAAGGTGTTGAACATATCTCTCTCGGGAATATTGCCCGTTGCCTGCAGAAGCTTGAAGATAGGCAGGATCTGCACATCCTCTGTTTTGATCTTTGCAGAGAAGCCCTGAGGAAGACTTCTGGGAATGTTCTCATAGAAGCCGCCGCCTGTAATATGGGAGATAGCCTTGACCTTGACCTCCTCCATAAGAGCGAGCACGGATTTAACGTAGATCTTTGTGGGGGTGAGCAGGGTCTCGCCCAAAGACTTGCCGCCTAGCTCATCGTAGGTCTTGTGCAGGTCTGCGTTGTCAACGTCAAACACCTTTCTTACAAGAGAGAAGCCGTTGGAGTGAACACCGCTGGACTTAAGAGCGATTATTGCATCCCCTGCCTTGACCTGAGTGTTGTCGATCATTTTCTTTTTGTCAACGATACCTACTGCAAAGCCTGCAAGGTCGTAGTCCTCTACAGGCATAAGTCCGGGATGCTCTGCGGTCTCTCCGCCGATCAGTGCCGCACCTGACTGCACGCAGCCCTCTGCAACACCGCCCACGATAGAAGCGATCTTCTCGGGGAAGTTTTTGCCGCAGGCAATGTAGTCAAGGAAAAAGAGGGGCTTTGCACCACAGCAGATGATATCGTTTACACACATTGCAACTGCGTCAATGCCGATGGTGTCGTGCTTGTCCATAAGGATAGCAAGCTTTACCTTTGTGCCGCAACCATCCGTGCCGGAAACCAGCACAGGCTCCTCCATACCTGTAGGAAGACCGAAGCAACCTCCAAAGCCGCCAACATCATCAAGGCAGCCTTCGTTGCGGGTGCGCTTGATGTGTGCTTTCATAAGTTCTACCGCTTTGTAGCCTGCGGTAATATCAACGCCTGCTGCTGCGTAGGATTCAGATCTTGAATTATTACTCATAATTTATTCCTTTCCGTTCCAACAATATGTGCAGACACAGTCTGCGGGCAAGCCGATTGCCTCGATCATTCCCTCCAGAGATTGGAACTCCAGAGACTTAAAGCCTAATTTTTCGCAGATGCTGCGGCGCATATTCCTGCCGCGCTCTGTGGTTGCTGAAGCATACTCGTCAATATAGTTTAAACCTTCCTCACCCTCAAGCTCTACAATGATCTTGCGGGCCAAAAGGTCCATTTCTGATTTGCTTGTGGAGAAGTTCAGGTATTTACAGCCGTACATAATGGGAGGACAAGCAGAACGCATATGAACCTCTTTAGCGCCGTTATCATAAAGAAAATCAACGGTACTTCTAAGCTGTGTACCGCGAACTATGCTGTCGTCAACAAAGAGCAGCTTTTTATCCTTAATAAGCTCCTCAACGGGAATCATCTTCATCTTTGCCACCTGGTTGCGGATCTTCTGATTCTTGGGCATAAAACTGCGGGGCCAGGTGGGAGTGTACTTGATGAAGGGACGTGCAAAGGTCTTCTTTGAGAAGTTTGCGTAACCCATTGCGTGTGGAATTCCCGAATCAGGAACACCGCACACAAAGTCCACGTCCTCATAGGTGCCGTTTGCAATTTCGTCACGAGCCATGATCTCGCCGTTTTTGTTACGGAAGACCTCAACGTTCACACCCTCGTAGGTAGAGTTGGGATAGCCGTAATATGTCCACAGGAAGGAGCATATCTTCATCTGCTTTGTGGGAGCCTTCAGCACAGTCTCCTCTGTTGCCGTAAGCCTTACTATTTCTCCGGGACCTAACTCCCTGAGCGTGGAATAGCCCAGCTTGCGGAAGGCAAAGGACTCAAAGCTTACGCAGTGGCCCTCCTCGTCCTTACCCAGCACCACAGGGAGCCTGCCCATTGCATCACGGGCAACAATAAGCTCGTGCTTATCTGTCATAATAAGGATGGACAAAGAGCCCTTGATCTTGCTCTGAGCATAAGCAATACCCTCTTCAAAGCTTTGCTTCTGGTCTATGAGGGTTGCAACAAGCTCCGTGGAGTTGACCCTGCCGCCGCCCATAGCACCAAAGTGCACCTTGCCGCTGTCAAGGAGCTCCTTTGCAAGCTCGTCTGAGTTATTGATAACACCCACGATGGTGATGGCGTAAATGCCGTTGTGGGAATATATGAGGAGTGGCTGGGGGTCTTTGTCGCTGATACAGCCGATGCAGACCCTGCCCTCCATTTTCTCTAAATCTCCCTCGAACTTTGTTCTGAAGGGTGTGTTCTCAATGTTGTGGATGTGGCGCTGAAAGCCGCCCTGTTCGCTGTATGTTGCCATACCTGCGCGGGCCGTACCCAGATGGGAATGATAATCCACACCAAAGAAAACGTCAGTAATGCAGTCTCTCTCAGAGACTACTCCAAAAAAGCCGCCCAATGTGAGCACCTCCGGGTTTAGTCAATGATATTTGCAGATTATTGCAGAAATTATTCAAAGAAAAGCTTTGAGAGAGTCATGGGATCAATGTACTCGCCGTTCTTGTAAACTCTCATATTACCGGATGCGATCTCATCAATGAGGAATACTTCGTCGCCAACGTAGCCAAACTCAAACTTGATGTCATAAAGAGCCATACCGCGCTTTTGCATCTCGTCGTCAACAATGTCTGTGATCTTCTGGGTCATTTCCTTGATAGCCTTATACTGAGCAGCGTTCATAACTCCCAGAACCTCAAGGCCGTCCTGAGTTACAAGGGGATCGCCCTTTGCATCGTTCTTGAAGGTCATCTCTACATAGTTGGGAAGGTCTGCGCCCTCCTCGCAATAGTCACTGTAGCGGCGGAGGAAAGAGCCTACTGCCTTTTTGCGGCAGATAACCTCAAGACCCTTGCCAAAGGGCTTTGCAGGAAGAACCTCCATAGTTGTTGTGTCCATATCAGCTGATACGTAGTGAGTCTTAATGCCTGCAGCCTTGCAAAGCTCAAAGAAATAAACGGACATCTTCAGGTTAACTGCGCCAACGCCCTCGATGGTGAGACCTACTGAGTTCTCGCCGGGATCAAACACGCCGTCTTTGCCTGTGCAATCGTCCTTGAAAAGTAACTCATAGTTACCGTTCTCAAGTGCAAATACGTCCTTGGTCTTACCTCTGTAAACAAGCTCTTTCATAATAAATATCTCCTTTAAAAATAAAATTCACAAAATTAATAATATTTGATCACTGAGCAAACTCAGCGCTTACTGCTTTGTCCTTCTCCAGCACCTTGGCTGTAGCCTCGGCACGGTATGCGTCGTACTTGATTCTCAGCTCCTCGTCAGAGATCGCAAGCATCTGAATAGACAACAAGGCGGCGTTGGCAGCTCCGTCAATAGCAACCGTTGCAACAGGCATGCCGGTAGGCATCTGAACAGTTGAGAGAAGTGCGTCAACACCGTCAAGATACTTTGATTTAACAGGAATTCCGATGATGGGCAGGGAGCAATTTGCCGCAAAAGCACCTGCAAGGTGCGCAGCCATACCTGCGGCGCAGATGATAACGCCGAAGCCTGACTCTCTTGCGCTCTTTGCAAACTCTGCTGCCTCAAGGGGGGTTCTGTGAGCAGAGAGGACCCTTACCTCAAAGGGCACTCCGAACTGTGCAAGGATATCCGTTGCTTTTCTGACAACGGGAAGGTCGCTGTCGCTACCCATAACCACTGCAACTTTTTTCATAGTAAAATCCTCCGTTTCCAAAAGGGAAATTATTGATAAAAACAAAACCGGACAGACCTGCGCACTAATGCTGCAGATCTGCCCAGGCGGTCGACATAAAGAGAGTTTTCTGCTCCCATGTGGTACTCCACCAATCCGCCAGTTACAGAAAACATTATTGCCTTATAATTATAGCATCAACCCTGCTTTAAGTCAATAAAAGGCGGAATTTGTCTATGTAGATTATTTATAAATCTTTGTGTAAGGTTTTGTTGAAAATCACAAGAGAATCCCAACTGCTTAAACAGCATGATCCCACCGTGCCCAATAACCTCCGTGAAAAAGCAAAATCCCCGTTCTTTTGAACGAGGATAATGGTGTGGATGAATGGACTTGAACCATCGACCCCTTGCATGTCAAGCAAGTACTCTAACCAGCTGAGCTACACCCACATTTTACAAAGCTCCACAATTATAGCACAGTACAAAGGGTTTGTCCAGCTTTTTCTGTCAGGAGGTTGTCTTTTTCCAAAGCATTCTGTTATCCTCAAAGAAATACTCCGCCACTCCTCTGTGCCGCAGATAGGTAAGGTATGCACGCACTCCCGAGCAGGTCATCACATAATGCACAAAATCCTCCGGCAGCTGCCACCTGCGGGCAAAGCACTCCGCCAGCTCCTCCGCAGTTTTGGGAGAGCTTAAGAACTCAAGAATATCTTCCCCCACCCTGTCAAGGGCTCTTGCGTTCTTATCTGCAAGGGAAGCAATATCCCTTGTGGGCTGTGCGTGGGAGGGCACGCACAATTCCCCTTGGAAAGCCTTTATCTTCTCAAGGGTCTCATAGTGACGTTCAACGTCAAATATATAGCTCATGGGTGATCTTTGGAGGGTCTCCTCTGCAATCGCCGCATCTGCAACAAAATACACCTCATCGGGAGTTCTGAAGCCTACCATATCTGCAAAATGCCCGGGAAGATGAAACATCTCAAAGCCTTGGGGGAATTCAAATTCACTTATATCGTGCACAGAGCAGGCAGGGGTGTTCATCACCTTACCTCTGAAATCCTTGCAGGGGAAGGTTCCGTAAACCATAGCAGGCTCCAGGTCGGGGTATTCTACAAAGACTCTCTCTGCCTGTGTGGCATACGCCTTGCAGCCTGTGGCTTCAACTATATATCTGCAGCCTCCTGCGTGGTCTGTGTGGGCATGGGTCAGAAGCACAGCCTTCACGCTCCAGCCCTTTTCCTCCAAAGCCGCCAGTATCTTCTGCGCAGAGCGCTCGTTCACTCCCGTGTCTATAAGGTACACGGAATCGTCATCATTCAAATACACCCCTACGTTGGTGGGCATTGTGTAGCAGTAGGTATTCCCCTTAAGGTTTATAAGCTCAAACATAAAATCATCTCTTGTCTTTTATTCTGTGTTATTATACCCCATCAGCCTTCATAAAAATCAAAACCCGACATTCATCACGTGTCGGGTTGGAGTTTAAGGAGTCTTTGTCTGATTTTTGCCGTTCTTTTTGCCAAAGATTCGCAGAAACGTATTCTTGATTCTGTTTTTTGTGTGTCTGCACACGCGGACAATGCTGATAAGGGGTTTGCGCATAAACATAAATGTGCCTGCCCACAGGCGAACATACAAAAGATAGCCCTTTGACTGACAGGAGACGTACTTCTCTTTTCTGAAAAAGCCCTCCACCCTGCCCAGGATGTTTTTGTCCGTAATGTCGTATTCTCTCTCGTACAAGCCGTCACCGCAGATAACGTAACCCTCATCCGTAACCTCAATTATTCTGTGGATAACGTACCTTCCGCGATTATCTTTGTACAAAGGCAGATCAAACTTATTGAGTCTGCCCTCAACAGGCTCTATGCGCACGGAATCCTTGCCGTTTCTTATCATAGGCCACATACTCACTCCGTGGGAATGAATGATAAAATTCCCTTTGCTTACAGCTTCTTCAATGGTTGAGTAATTAGTCACAGCAAGCACTCCTTTCAAAAAACATAAATTCAACTTTGATATTTTACCACAATTAACAAAGGATTTCAACAACAAATTATTTGTTATCAGCACAAGGCATACTGTCGCATAAAATCATAAAGAAAAACACACCCTGCCGACTGAAAAAAATCGGCAGGGTGTCTGCAATTAGTCTGTATTTAATTAATCTTTAGTAGCCTCTGCTATGTCGGAATAAACCGTCTGCAGATCACCGTTTGCATCTCTGTACTGAACGTAAGCGCGAGCCATCCAGGTCTGACCTGAGGTGACGTTTGACTTAGACCAGGTGTAGGTGTTCACGGGGACGTTATTTGCAGAGTTGGGGCTTCTGTCGTAAACGTTTGCATCTGAGGAGCCTGCAACAAAGGTTGCTTCGTTGTAGTTATCCTTGTTAACTGCCACGATTCCTGCCTTTACAAAAGAGTAGCTATCAGGGCAGTACCAGCTGTAGGTAAATACATTCTTACCCTCAACGGTTGTGGTGTCAATAGAATCAAGGCTTACCAAAATCTGATAATCTATCTCTGCATCTGCATCCACAAACACAGCAGTAACCGTTGTGTCCTTTGCAGGGAAGAAGGTATATTCTGCATTGTAGCTTCTGATGTTACCCTGTGCGTCTGTCCAGTAGGCAAACTTCTGACCCATCTCTGCCTCGTTTGCGGTAACTGTTACCGCATTGTTTGCATAGTAAGTTCCTGAGCCTGTGCCGCCGTTTACTGTAATCTCTACAGGCACAAGTGACTTAGTCCACTTTGCCACTACAGTTACATCCTCACCCTTTGCAATAGCGGACTTAATCTCTGCCTCTGTCATACTCCAGCCTGCAAAGTCGTAGCCTACCTGAGTAGGTGCATCGGGGAAGGTTACTACATCTGCAGATGCGTAATACTGAGAATCCAGAATTCTGTTTGACTTGTCATTCTTGAAGGTTACAACATTTACTCCCTCAACTGCTACAGCATAAAGAGCCTTCAGGCTATCGTTGCCCGAAGCGGTGAAGGTATACACAGGGTCTGCGCTGAGGATGATACCTGTGATGGGGTTGACCCAACCAAAGAAGTTGGCATTATCAGCAGTATTTGCTGTCAGGGTTACTGTTGAGCCTATGGAAAGCTTTGAGTTGTGATAAGTAACACCCTGAGGTCTTGACACTCCGCCGTCAACGGAAATTGTAAAGCCTCTGCCGCCTGTAACCTCAACCCTGAGGTTACCCGTGGTGGGAGGAAGCTTGCTGTATTTAGCCTTTACAGTCATATCCTCTGTAACACAGTCAAACTCTGCGCTCCAGCCCTTGAACTCGTAACCCTCAACTTTGGGTGCCTCGGGAGACACAGCCGCTGTGCCGTAGGGGATGGTCTGAGTAGAGATAACCTCGCCGTCTTTGTCTGTGAAGGTAACCGTTACGTCAGGCACACGAGAAACCTCAAGCTTCTTTGAATCTATGTTAAACTTAAATTCATAGGTACCTCCCCGAGCTACAAGTGTACAGTTGCCCAAACGCGTTTCAAATACCCAGCCTGTAGTTGTAACATCATTAATATTACCATCGTTGCCATACCAAATGTCCGAACCGTTGTCGTTTACAATAACTATCTTGAAATCGTAGTTACCCTTTTCCAGATTGATAATGTAAGAGTAATCCGTAGTGCCTTTTACGACATTCATTGGGGAATCTGTACTCCAATTGTTAAATGCACCTTTAAGATAGACAGCAGGGGTATATTCATACTGTGCTTTGACGGTCATATCTTCCGTGACTTTGGAGAAATCCTCACTCCAACCTGTGAATGTGTAATTGAAATACACAGGGGCTTCGGGAGCCTCTGCAGCCATGCCGTGGTGCACCTTCTGTTCACTCAGAACGCTTCCGTCCTTTGCAATGAATTTAACATCATACACAAAGGAATCTCCCTCAACAATAACGATAATGCTTGTATCCTCTGTGATGTTCTCAATAGTATATACACCCTGCGCATCAGGTGTAAGCACCTGCATCCTGCTTACTACGGATATTAGGTTATAACCCTCCTCAACGTCAACAGAGAAGCTGAAGCTGTTGCCGTCCTCAACCTCAGTATCATCATAAGGGATGAGTTCATAGTGCTCACCCTCACTCCAGGTAACTTCGTTACCGAGGAAATAGATTGTAGCATTTGGAAATGTACCACTCGGGGCTATGGTTACATTACTTGGATTGTAAAAATATATATCTCCCCACTGACTTTCTGTTCCTTTATACCGCACTGCATAAATAGGAGCATTGTGCATATTTGTTATCTTCTTCACAGTCTTGGGGATCTCTATACTCCGCAGCGTACTATCATAAAAATTACTTACGCATTCAACTCCGTCCGGTATATTAAGTTGCACAATGTTAGTTCCGTTTACTATACCATCTACATTCGGGAACAACGCCTTCTCCGGGAAGTTTACACCTCCAAGAGATGTGCAATCTTTCAACACATAGGAGCCTAAGTATGTAAGTGAATCAGGGAAGGTGACTGTTTTCAGCGAATAACACTTATTAAAACAGTAGCTGCCAATATACTCAAGCCCTTCCGGCAAATTTATTGTTACCAAGGACGTGCACCCACTAAACGTATGTGCTCCAATATACTCTATACCTTGGGGTAATTTTATTTCTGTTATTTTATTATAAACGAGAACGCTTGTTTGACCACCGGCTACGTCCACAATTTTGTGGCCACTTGCAAAAGCAGATTCTCCGATAACTCTTAAGGAAGAGGGAAGCACAACATTTGTGAGCATCTCACAAGTATCAAAAGCGCACCTATCTATCCTTACAACGTCGTTAAACACTACACTCGCCAAGTAAAGATTCGAAAAAAATGCATACTCTCCTAAATACTTAAAGCCTATTGGGAATATCACCTCATTAAACAGATCAGACCCGGAATAAGCATAACTTCCAATGCTCTTAAGGGTACTTGGGAACACAAGCGTACCGCCTGCATAAACCCCTTCAAAATCAGCTTTGCACCCATCAAATGCATGTGCGCAAATTCTTTCAACACCTTCGGGAATTTCTACGAAGGAACCTATATTGCTAAGTTTAAACGTACCTTCGTTAATAGCCGTAATGGTGCTTGGCAGAGTAACGGAACCTATGGAAAAACATTGTTCAAAAGCATTGTTGCCGATATATACAACACCCTCGGGAATTACCAATTGACCAATAATCGCTCTGCCGCGACGTTGCTCCAGAATAGCTCCGCCTCTGTAGTCAATGTTGCAAAAAGCATAGTCGGCAATTACCTTTGTGCCCGGTTTGACAAACACATCCCCGTAGGGAGCAAAGTAATCGTCTTCTTTTTCGCTGTACACCTGCATATGTGCAGCACATATCAAGGTAGTGCCAACATACAGAATCTTTCCGTCTGTCCAGTTATCCTCATCAGCATAGTAAGCTGTACCATCCAGAATATCTGCACCGGCTCTTATGATGGTATCAGGAAAAGAAACGCTGTTCAGAGAAGAACAATTGCGAAATGCATAGCTGTCAATAATCTGTGCACCTGATGGCACAACAACTTCCTTAAGGAAAGATACATTATCAAAGGCAGACATACCGATAGCGCGTAGTGTGGAGGGCAGGGTTATACTCTCTACGGTAGAAGACCCATTAATACTCTCTATTTTGAAGGCTTCTCTGCCAATACCCACAACCTGAAAGCCGTCAATTCTTTCAGGAACTACTACATCAACATCTGTGCCAATATATTTGCTGATAAAGGCTTCTCCCTGAAAGATTACGTACTCGAATCCATCAGCCGTAGGCTCTGCTCCGATGTAACTGTCGGGTACTTCTTCCCCGGCAGAAGGCTTAGTTATTGCTAATTCACAACTTAATTCACCGGGAGTATTTTTATAAAGATTCAGATTAAACGTTACTACTCCCGTATTTCCCTCTGAAATAGTAAATTGATGTTTTTCGGATTCAGAGTTGCCGTTTCTGTATATTGCAGTGTATGACCCCTCAGAAACTCTTGCACAACAAGATGCAACCGTCCCATCTTCGTTAAGATACATAGAGATAGGTTCAGCATACGCATTGAAACTTCCCCACAGCTCATACTCTGAGAGCAAGGGCTCATCGCTTTGCGTAGCGGGAGCAGATTCTGCAAGCTGGACTGTTTCCTCTGCAGTTACCGCTGCGGCACCTGCCATAGGTACTAACCCTATAAGCATCACAAGTGTCAGAAGCAGAGATAAAGCTCTTTTTGCAAGTCTTTGTTTCATAGAGAATCCTCCTTAATTTTTATGATTTAATATTACACCCTTAACGGGTTTTCGTCAACAAAAACCGCATCATTTTGCACAAGAGATTCTTCATATACCGAAAAACACCCTGCCGACTGAAAAATCGGCAGGGTGTCTGCAATTAGTCTGTTTTCAATTAATCTTTGGTAGCCTCTGCTATGTCGGAATAAACCGTCTGCAGATCACCGTTTGCATCTCTGTACTGAACGTAAGCGCGAGCCCGCCAGGTCTGGCCTGAGGTGACGCCTGACTTTGACCAGGTGTAGGTGTTCACGGGGACGTTATTTGCAGAGTTGGGGCTTCTGTCGTAAACATTACTGTCAGAGGAGCCTGCAACAAATGTTGCCTCGTTGTAGTTATCCTTGTTAACTGCTACGATTCCTGCCTTTACAAAAGAATAGCTATCAGGGCAGTACCAGCTGTAGGTAAATACATTCTTACCCTCAACGGTTGTGGTGTCGATGGAATCAAGGCTTACCAGAATCTGATAATCTATCTCTGCATCTGCATCCACAAACACAGCCGTAACCGTTGTGTCCTTTGCAGGAAAGAAGGTATATTCTGCGCTGTAGCTTCTGATGTTACCCTGTGCGTCTGTCCAGTATGCAAACTTTTTGCCCTGGGGAGCATAGTCTGCATTGACCGTCACTTGATTGTTTGCATAGTAGGT
This sequence comes from Ruminococcus sp., assembly GCA_017416065.1. Classification (GTDB taxonomy): domain Bacteria; phylum Bacillota; class Clostridia; order Oscillospirales; family Acutalibacteraceae; genus Ruminococcoides. The sequence continues at coordinate 6,489 of JAFQDM010000013.1, read as the reverse complement.
GCCTGAGCCTGTGCCGCCCACAACAGTTACCTCTACAGGTACCAGAGCTTTAGTCCACTTTGCCACTACTGTTACATCCTCACCGTTTGCAATAGCGGACTTGATCTCTGCCTCGGTCATACTCCAGCCTGCAAAGTCGTAGCCTACCTGAGTAGGTGCATTGGGGAAGGTTACTACATCTGCAGATGCGTAATACTGAGAATCAAGAATTCTGTTTGCCTTGTCATTCTTGAAGGTTACCATCTGCACATTCTCAACCTTAACAGCATACATCGCCTTCAGGAAATCGTTGCCTGAGGCTGTGAATGTGTAGTCAAGGTCTGAAGAGGCTACAATGCCTGTGATGGGATTTATCCAGCCCATAAAGGTTGCGTCTGCCACTTCCTTTGCTTTTACGCAGACGGTGGCTCCTATGGGAGCCTGAGAGTTTGCATAAGAAGCACCCTGTGCTTTGAAGGCTCCGCCGTCAATGGAGATAGAGAAGCCCTTGCCACCTGCAACCTCTATCTTCAGAGAGCCTGTTGTTGGGGTCTGCACAGGAGGCTTGGGAAGCTTTGTATACGTAGCTTTGACTATGATATTTGAGGTTACGTTTTCAAACTCCGTGTCCCAGCCTGAGAAGTCGTATCCGCTTCTGGAAGGTGCCTCAGGAGCCACCGCAGACTTGCCCTCGTTCACCATCTGAACCTCAATAAACTTGCCGTCATAATCAAGGAACACCACCGTGTAGACCTTTGTCTGTTCAGGTGCTCTCTCGGTAACCTCAAGGCTTTCTGCAAGACCTACACCCTCTGTGATAACTGCCTCACCGCCTGTGAAGTAATCCTCCTCACCGCCTAAGATGGTCATCTCGTCAATGGTCAGGTTGATCTCTGAGTAGGCTGTGTCCTTAACAATAAATTCCATTGTGAGGAGCACCTTTTCTTCTGAAAAATCATTGCCGTCCAGGTTTATGTCAAACAATCTGACAACTCCCTCCCCGGTGGCATTCACAAAGGGACTGTAAAGATTCGGGCACATAGCTGAGCCTATATCGTACATATCCGTAAGCTCTTCCCCATCATCGCCGTACAGGGGCACAAGTTCAAGGCAATCGGCATCATATGTAAGGGTTGCCTGGAAGTTCTCAAAGAGCCTCTGTGCAGAGAACGTTGCTGTGTATCTGATCTTATCCCCGACCTTTGCATCGGTGAGCACCTCTGAGCCCATACCAACGCCCTGCTCGGACAAAGCAGAAGCACCTATCACAGGCACCATGCCCACAAGCATAACAAGCATCATAGCGAATGAGATCATCCGTGAGAAGATCCGTTTTTTCATAGAAAATTCCTCCTCATTTTTTTATGATTTAATATTACACCTTTACCAAGGTTTCGTCAATAAAACTGCACCATTTTGCACAAGAGATCCATATATCGCAAAACACCCTGCCGATTTGAGGTCGGCAGGGTATCTGCTGTTTATATACTTTTGTTTAATCCTTAGTGGCCTCTGCTGTGTCAGAGTAAACTGTTACTATCTGACCGCTTGCATCTCTGTACTGAACGTAAGCCTTTGCCATCCAGGTCTGACCTGAGGCAACGTTTGACTTGGACCAGGTGTAGGTGTTCACGGGAATCAGATTTGTGCCTGAGGGGCTTCTGTCGTAAACATTGCTGTCAGAGGAGCCTGCAACGAAGGTTGCTTCGTTGTAGTTATCCTTGTTAACAGCTACGATTCCTGCCTTTACAAAAGAGTAGCTATCGGGGCAGTACCAGCTGTAGGTGAATACGTTCTTGTCTGCAATTGATGTAGTATCAATGGAATCAAGGCTTACCAGGATCTGGTAGTCGATCTCTGTATCTTCATCTACAAACACGGCTGTAACCGTTGTATCTGCAGAGGGGAAGAAGGTGTACTCCGGGTTGTAGCTTCTGATGTTGCCCTGCGTGTCTGTCCAGTATGCAAACTTCTCACCTGCTTCTGCCGCATTTGCAGTGACTGTTACTGCATTGTTTGCGTTGTAGGTGCCTGAGCCCGTGCCGCCGATTACTGTAACCTCTACGGGCACAATAGCCTTTGTCCATGTGGCCACTACCGTTACGTCCTCGCCGTTTGCAATGGCGGACTTTATCTCTTCCTCTGTCATAGACCAGCCTGCAAAGTCAAAGCCTATCTGGGTGGGATCTGCAGGGAACGCCAACTGCTCAGAGGCTGAATAATACTGAGAATCAAGAATTCTGCCGTAGGTTCCTGCCTTGTCGTTGAGGAATGTGAGCAGCTGAACTCCCTCAACCTGCGTGCTGTAGACCGCATTGAGGAAATCGTTACCCGAAGCGGTGAACGTGCAGGAAACCTCGTCAGAGAGCATACTGCCCGTGATGGGATTGACCCAACCTATAAACCTTGCATTTGAGCTTGAGAGTGCAGAAACAGTAACCTCTGCACCAACGGGGATCTTTGAATTCAGGTAGGTTGCACCCTGAGGACGGGCCGCACCGCCGTCAATTGAAATGGTGAAGCCTGTGCCGCCTGCCACTCTGATCCTGAGTGTGCCTGTGGGCTCTGAAACCACCGGATTCTTTGTATATACTGCGGTGATGACTGTATCTCCTGTAATATTGGAGAAGTCCTTGTCCCACTCCTTGAAGGTGTAACCCTCTCTGGTGGGAGCTTCGGGAGCTGTGGCGGCTGTGCCGTACTCAACCTGCTGAGTGCTGAGCTGCGTGCCGTCAAAGTCATTAAAGGTTACGGAATACTTGTTGAGTGTCTGGGTATAAACTGCAATTACCGTCATATCTCTTCTGACTGTAGAGAAAGAGGTGTTCCAGCGTGCAAAGGTATATGTATACTGTGCATCTGCAGCTCTTGTGGGTTTTTCAGGAGCTGTAGCTCCCTTGCCGTACTCAACTTGCTGAGTGCTGAGCACCGTGTTATCCCAATTCTTAAAGGTTACCGTGTATTTGTTGATTGTTTCTGTGTATACGGCAGTAACCGTTATGTCTGCAGTGATCTTTGAAAAGTCTTTGTCCCACTCCTTGAAAGTATAGGTGTACTGGTCAGTGGCTTCTCTTGTGGGGGTAGCAGGAGCTGTGGCGGCTTTGCCCGCCTCTACCTTCTGAGTGCTGAGCACCGTGCCGTCGTAGTCTTCGAAGGTTACGGTGTACTCCTTTGTAACCCTCAGGATCTCCACATAGTTTGTTGAAAGGTTAAAGTTGAACTCGTAGGTGCCGCCTGTTGCCACAAGGGTACAGTTTTCGGTACCTGTTTTGAACTTCCAGCCGATAGAGGAGGTTGCTGTTGTGGTATCCTCAATTGTACCGTTATTGCCGTACCACTTGTCCTGGCTGTGGATCTTGAAGGTATAGGTGCCGGGATCAAGCGTAAGGGTTGCGGTAACTACGTTTGAGGTTCCTGAGAACACCATGGGGTTATCCTCTGTCCATCCGTTAAAGGAGCCCTTAAGGTAGGTAGCTGAATTTGTATACTGAGCTGTAACTGTAAGATTCTGTGTAACGCTTGAGAACTCCTGATCCCAGCCTGTGAAGATGTATCCCTCTCTCTCAGGCACTACGGGAGGTACCGTAGCCGCTGAGCCGTACTCTACCTGCTGGGTACTGATGACCGAGCCATCCCAGTCAAGGAAGGTAACAGTATACTTATTCACGGTCTGGGTATAGGTTGCGGTTACCGTTATGTCTGAGGTTACTTTTGTAAAGTCTGTGTCCCAGCCTGAGAATGTGTATGTATGCTTTGCGGTTGTGGGTCTTGTGGGAGCTGTGGGAGCTGTGGCAGACGTGCCCTCTTCTACTTGCTGTACGGAAAGGATGGAGCCATCGTAGTTTACGAAGGTAACCGTGTATCTTACCTTACCCGAAAGGTCTGCAGTCTGCTCTACAACCAGCCTCATTGTGGAGGGATTAAATGTAAATCTGTATGTGCCGCCTTCGGCTGTAAGGGCGCAGTTATTGTCTACGGAGACAGACATCGTCCAACCGCCCTCGCCTGTTTCGTTGCTGATGGTGCCTGCGTTGCTGTACCAAGAGCCAACTCTGGTATTGTTGATCTTGAAGGTATGCGTACCTGCAGAAAGCTGAACGTTTGCAGATACCGTATTGGTGCCCTCGTCAAAGGTCATGGGTACTCCTTCCCAGCTGTTGAAGGAGCCTTTAAGATAATAATCTGAATCTCTGCTTGTTGTGCTTACGTGCTCTACAACAAGCTTGCCTGTGGTGATATCAAATGTAAAGTTATATTTTCCGCCTGTGGCAACAAGTGTGCAGTTGTCGTCCTTGGAGGTCTTCATTGTCCAGCCACTCTCACCCGTTGTGTTCTCTATGGTGCCGGAGTTACCATACCAAAGGCCGTTTGCAGTTACCTTGAAGGCGTATGTGCCCGCAGAAAGGTACATAGAGGTTGTAGCCTTGTTTGCAGAGGTTGCAACCATCTTGTTAGCGCCTGTGTCCCAATCGTTAAAGGAGCCTGTTACTGCGAAATCTGTCAGATTTCCGTAAGAGAAGGGACCGTTTGCATCTACGTTGTAAACAACGGCAATACCCTTATCGCCAATATCGCCGGAAATCCTGCCGCCGGAAACAGTAAACGTGTTGCCGGTGATAGCATCCTTGTAGGTGCCGGAAGACATTGTGTGAACGGGCACGCTGATTCCGTTGTAATAAGAGCCGCCTGTGTTGACGATGATCATACCTGAGTTGCCGCGTTCAATGCAGGCCAGGCTGTTATAAGAAGAAAGATACTCAGACTGACCGACAAAGGCATTGTTGAAGCGGTTTACAGCCTTAACAGAAGAAGACGTCCAGGAGGTCTGGTCTGCATCTCCCATCATTGTGGTATCCATATTCTCAGGTCTTGCAAGGTACACACCGCAGATCTGAGACTTTGCGCCAACCATAGCCCAGGTCTTGTTGATCTGCTCATCGCTTAAAAATCTTGTGCCGTTGTCCTTGTGGTTGTCGTGGGATTCTGTCCACTGAACGGCTCTGTCCTTTGCGGCACCGCAGCTTACATTGCCCGTTGCCGCCTTGGAAGCATCACCGTTGCACACACCGTCTCTGATACTGTCTGAAGAGCCGGGGTCTGTAACGCACATATATTTGGTGTACGCACTAATTGAAAGGCTGCCGCCGGGAGAGCCCAGCACCTCGCCGTAATAATAGGGAGTGAAGCCTCTTGTGCTCTGAGCATACTCTGTAGCCGCACCCAGAACGTTGGGCCAGAAGTCGCTCCTGTAGCTGGAGCTGTCGCTGGGAGTTTCAATATGCTTTGCAGCATCAAAACGGAAGCCGTCTGCACCTGCTTCTATTGCCTCTTTCAGCAGGTTTGTGCAATGCCACTGAACGGTGGGATGGGCTGTGTTAAGATCAGGAAGACCCGTAAGGCAATACTGAGTTACGTCGTATCTGTTATCAAAATTACTGATATTCTTGGAGATATCGTGCCAACAATCGGGATTATCCTTAATATCGGAAGGAACCCAGGGGTGGATGGTATTGTTTGACATATCGTTAGCCATATGGTTGAATACCACGTCACAGATAACCTTGATTCCATATTTATGGGCAGCCGCACACATAGACTTAAACTCAGTCTTTGTGCCCTGAACGTTTCTGTAATTGTCCTCTATGTTAAAGGCAACGGGCTGGTAAATGACCCAGGAAGAGTTCATGACCGTGTTCCAGTATTCCGTGGTCTGCTCCTTAATGGGCTGAATTGGAGAGGTCTGAATTGCAGAAAAGCCCTGCTCGGCTATCTTCTGCAGGTTTGCCTCAATATTTCTGTATGACCAGTTCCAGCATTGGAGGATCTGACCCTGCTGAATATTGTCTGCAAGGCCGTAAAGGTTTGCACTTGTTTCTGCCGTCTCAATCTCTGCGCCGACCTCGTCCACAACAACCTGTGAAGCGCCGACAAAGCCTGTAGAAAAAGATGACAAAAGCAGGCAAATCACAAGAAATAAGCCTATGAACCTAACCTTTTTCATTTTAACAACTCCTTTTTGTATTTAAACAATTTTATACATTTTAATAATACCATAATCCTGCATCAAATTCAATTAATGTAATTAACGAAAAGTCCCCTTGCAGTTTATGCAAATCCACAGACAAAAAGCTTCCCCCGGTACTTATCTTGTACCGGGGGAAGTGTTGTATTTCTTTATAACAGATTTAGTCCTTTGTAGCCTCAACTACGTCGGAATAAACGGTGATTACCTGACCGCTTGCATCCCTGTACTGAACGTAAGCACGAGCCATCCAGGTCTGGCCAGATGCAACGTTTGACTTAGACCAGGTGTAGGTGTTCACAGGCTTCAGGTTGTCGCCTGAGGGGCTTCTGTCGTAAACGTTTGTATCTGTTGAGCCTGCAACGAAGGTGGCTTCGTTGTAGTTATCCTTGTTAACTGCCACAAGACCTGCCTTAACAAAGGTGTACTCCTCAGGGCAGTACCAGCTGTAGGTGAACACGTTCTTGCCCTCAACGGTTGTGGTGTCG
>JAFQDM010000012.1 GCA_017416065.1 Ruminococcus sp. | reverse complement strand
AGCCAACGAGCGTTTACATAGTAAGCGCCTGCACGCTCTGCCTCTTCCTTGATGCTGTCCATTGCCTGCTTCTTTGTACCAACAAAGAGAACGTTTTTGCCCTCAACAGCAACCTCACGAACGAAGCTGTATGCTTCCTCGAGCTTTTTAACTGTCTTCTGGAGATCGATAATATAGATACCGTTTCTCTCTGTGAAGATGTACTCTGCCATCTTGGGGTTCCATCTTCTGGTCTGGTGACCGAAGTGTACGCCAGCTTCAAGAAGCTGTTTCATAGATACTACTGACATGTTTATTCCTCCTAAGGTTAAACCTCCGACAGACCTTTGAATTTTGCTCGTTTATACCCTGAAGGTACACCGCGGAGCAAGCCTGCCGTGCGTAGTGCCTGAATATTTTACCAAAACAAGACCTGAATGTCAAGTGATTTTCTGCTTTTTATATGTATTTTCAGCTGATTTTTTTAATTTCAATAATAAATGTAAGGTACAACAATAAAAACAAAAAAGCAGCCGCATCTGAGCGACTGCTTTCTATTACCATCTGTCAAAAAATCTATGGCTGTTGTGTGCTACTACGAACTCCTGAGACTCGTGAAAACCGCTTGTGCAAAGTGCAGGAGCGTAGAAGTAGATAATGCTGTGCTGAACTGCAGCGCCACCCTCGTCAAAAATGAACTTAACAGCGTTGAGTGCATCTTCGTTAGGTGTTCTGTCAAGAGAAGCATAGTAACCCATGCTTGTTCTGAGTGATTCAACAGACTTAAAGCCATCGGCGATCATTGTATCTCTGATTGCCTGTGCTACAAGACAGCATCCAATATAACCTTCTGCTCCGGCCTCACCCATTACAAGGCGCTCAAGAACATCTCTGTCGTAGCCGGTTACATTGATTGAATAGCTAACATATGAAGGGTCAGGATTTGAAATATCAAGAAGATATTTGCTGTTTGTTGAAACAGAAGCTGCGGGATTAGAAGATATAACAGTGTTCTCTGCTTTCTTAATAACAGAAGCAGTCTTCTTAGCCTTAACCTTTGCTGAATCAAAAGACTTAGCTTTTTCTGTGGTTTGAGAATCCTGCTTATTGGTCAGATTTCTGTCATCAACAAACGATTTTGTTACACGATCATCCTGTTTGGTTTCTGTTGTGCTTTGTGTGGAAGTTACATCGGTAACCGTCTGAGCACTTGCAAAAAATACTGCGCAAGGCACAACTATGATTGTAATGAGAAGAGAAAGCGATACTACGGCAGCCAACCTTTTGAATCTTTTCATAAAATTCGTCCTCCTTATTTACGGATGCAAGAGACTCCTAAATCAGAATCATACATTAGAAAAGTAATGTATTTGCACCCTTGGACAACTCAGCCGAAAATGTCACACTCGAAGGGTTTAGTCAAGGACTTCAACAGAAATCATAAATTTTGACCAGCCACTCCGATTTTCGAAAGCGTTGTTTTTAAGCGGTAATATAATGCTTAATCACACAATCTCAGGTGCTATTTAAGCATAAAACTCAAGAAATTGCAAAAGTTACAACGCAAACTTATTATTCTCTGTAGGAATTATTATTGAGCTTTTCTTCTTATACAGAATTATTCTTCGTTATTGTGCACAGTTTTTGCAAGATCTTTTCGTCACTATTGCTTTATGCCACAAATTTTTTGAGCAAGCTTATTAACCAATAAATCTTTGAGCTTTGGATTTTTTTTGTTGATATTTCATATTAGTATCCACAAGGATAGTATCTTCCCCTATTAGCTTGATATCAGACCAAGGTATATTTATATCTTCACAACGACCTAAAAGCCCAAAACATCTTGGTCGTCCGAAAACAATTATAGAACGAACCTGCGAAGTAACGGTATCAACTTCTATATCATCAACAAAGCCTAAACGGCATCCGTTAGAGCTATTGATAACTTCTTTGTGTCTTAGTTCAACTATTCTGCATATCATTGTTAACCCTCCGCTTTCAAATTATTCTTAATACTACATTATATTCTGTCTTTTCTATTGCAATTACTAAGGTACAAATAATAACTGACGGTAAATTTTCGTAATATCTATTGAAAAATATGCAGACTATGATAAAATATATAATGTTTGGAGGGATAAACATATGTTATCATTTTTAAAAAAAGCACCTGTTTTCAAAGGTAAAAATTTAGTTTTCAGAATTATTATTCCCATCATTGCTTTTATTAGCAGCATATTTATCTTTGCTTTTGTTATTGTTGGTATTAAAAGCAACTATTCTCTGGTAACCGCTACTCCGGCTCACCTTGTTTTCAAGTCATTGTTTGGAGCATCTCTGCTTATATGCTCAATTTTATATGCTCTTGCAAAAAGCGTTCCCCTTTCGGGAATTTGTGGCTTCTTTGGATTTATTGCAAGCTTGTTCCCTTTGATTCAAAGTATAAATGATTACTTTGCTGCAAAAAGCTTTGCTGAGCAATTTTCCATGACTCAGGATTTCTCATCATATTGGACAACAACAGGAGTTTATGCCTTATATGCTCTGCTTTGCCTGTCTGTTTTTCTTTATTCTGTGGGACTTTTTCCCTATCCTGTTCCTATTTTAGTACTCAGCGCTTTGTCTTTTCTTGCTACAATATTTATTACAATAGAAAGAATCGTTGCATATAATCTAGAGCCCTTCAGCATAATGTGCTTTGCATATGCAGCACTTGCCGTGGTTATCCCTGTACTCTTTGTGATTTCTACAAAGAAGCCTACAGCAAATAAAAGAAAATCTGAAATTATGAATAACGAAAAGGTATAAATATGAAAATTGTAAGAATTCCAGTACTGAAAAAAGAAAAAAAGCTGCCTGTTATTATGATTATAATAGCGGCATTTATGTTTTTGATATCCATTTTTGACATAACGTTTGTATTTAAAGGCGGAGCATTCGCTCTAAGCATCAGCACAGTGGGCTTCTGGTCCTCCATTCTCTCTATCATTCCTCTGAGCTGGGGATTATGCACAGGTCTTCTGCTTAAATTCAAAAAAGCAAATTTTGCAAAAATACCCGCATATATTACATGTGCTTTAATTGGGATCGGCTTTGCTTTATATATGATAGTTGCCGGACAAAAGAATCCTGTTACAAGCATCTTGCTATTCTCCTTAGCTGTCTTGTTAATATATCCATTCATAATATCAACACTTACCCTTGAGGGCAGACTATATAATCGAGTATTTGCTACCATATTCAGTTCAATACTTCTTGCTATCTGCACCATAGGAGCAATTGTGTATTTTGTTTTAAAGGGTGCAATAACGCTCACCTTCCTTATTCCGGCGTTAATGTATGTTGAGCTTTTGCTTATCGTGCTGTGCTTCAGACTTGAGAAGCCGCAAAGGAAAAAGGAAAACAATATGATAACTCATTAAATTTAAACATAATTACAAAACGCGATGTGTAAGTTTTTTACACATCGCGTTTTGCATTTGAGAGATTATATAAGACAGAATAATATTGATCTTAATATACAATAAGTCCATTAAAATTATTTTCAAGAATTGATCTTGAGATATTTGTAAAGCTGGTATCGTAGAGGCTTACGATAAGATAATTGCTTACGTTATAGGCACTATCAATGGTCATTGTTTTATTCTTAGAAAGTTCTTTTGTTCTTTCAGAAATCATTGATTCTGCTTTAGCCTCATCTTCAAACTCGTAAATATACACCATATGCTCAATTTTTGATTCATCATCAAAAAACACTATCCATATATACGCATCAAAGTAATTGATTACAAGTTTATTATCATCTGTTACAAGATTTTCAACTTCTTCCACAGAGGATATAAAATATGCATCATCAACCCCATCGGTTGTTTGTCCCGACACATCAAAATTATTTCCTTTTCCTGAGCAGCCTATCGTCACAGTAATGGACAAAATAACAGACAGCACCACAAATACACTGATAACAGAAACTTTATTTTTCATGAAACTCACCAAATCTTGAATATAAAAATTCACACACCACAACAGGTAGTGAACAGATGTAAAACTACAACAAAAAGTTAAGATAATCCTGATAAAACAGGGGTTTTTACTACGATAATCCTTTATTGCAGAAAAGAGTTTAGCACTAAACAATCAGGAATTCAAACAACAATATTGTAACTAAAAATGACACTGATGATACCCGAACATCAGTGTCATTTTAAATATAGATTCAATTAATATCCGTGAGCCTTTTTTAGGACCATATCTTTTACCTTCATAAGACGTGTCTGGGTCGCACGCTCGTTTTCATCAAGCTTCATGGTAATATTCCGTATCTGAGCTTTTGTCTCGGGAATCATTACGTGCTCAAGAGCGTTTACGCGCCTGCGGGTCTTCTCTATCTCTGCTGACATAAGCTGACATGATTTTTCGATCTCTGCAAGTCTGAGCATATCCGGAAGCACATCAGCCATAGAGCTGACTGCATCATCAAGCTCTGAAGAGGTAAAGGCAAGACCATAGCAAAAAATATCGTTTTCATCAGGAGTTCTGGTCTTCACTGAATAAACAGGAATATCAACACTCATAACATTTTTGTATGCTACATCAAGATATACCTCTTGCTTCGGAGCAAGCATTGCGGCAGAGAGAGTTTGAGGAGACATTGCTGCACTTGCAAGAACAAAATTCTTATTTGCAGCCATAATTGCATTCTCAACCTTGACTCTGAGTTCACGGTTAAGCCGTGCCATATCCAGGAATTGACGCATAAGCTCGTCTCGTTTATCCTTCAGAAGCTTGTGTCCGCGGGTTGCGGTTGCAAGCTTCTTTTTGAGGCGGCTGAGCTCCATTCTGGTTGGATTAATTTGTGTTGTAGCCATTTACATCACCAAATTACTTTTTATCATAATACATATCAAGATATTTATCATCTATACGCTTGAGCTCAGAACGGGGCAGAATTCTGAGAAGCTCCCAACCTAGATCAAGAGTTTCTTCGATGCTTCTGTCTGTTGTATAGCCTTGAGAAACGTATCTGTTCTCAAACTCCTCTGCAAACTTTGCATATAGCTTATCAATATCTGTCAGAGCTGCCTCTCCAAGAATAACCATCAGTTCCTTTGCATCCTTGCCTCTTGCATAAGCAGAGAAAAGCTGATTCATAGTGTTGGAATGGTCTGCTCTTGTTTTACCCTCGCCAATTCCCTTGTCTTTAAGTCGAGACAGAGACGGCAGAACATCAATAGGAGGAGCAATGCCCTTTCTGTAGAGCTCACGTGACAGAATGATCTGACCCTCTGTAATGTAGCCTGTAAGGTCAGGTATGGGATGTGTTTTATCATCCTCGGGCATAGTAAGAATGGGGATCAGAGTAATAGATCCGTTCTTGCCCTTCTGTCTGCCTGCTCTCTCGTAAAGAGAAGCAAGGTCTGTGTACATATAACCGGGATATCCTCTTCTTCCGGGAACTTCTTTTCTTGCGGCAGAAACCTCTCTGAGAGCATCTGCGTAGTTTGTAATATCCGTCAGGATAACAAGCACGTGCATCTCTTCCTCGAAAGCAAGATATTCTGCAGCGGTGAGTGCCATTCTGGGAGTAGAGATTCGCTCAATGGCAGGGTCATTTGCCAGATTCATAAACATAACTGTTCTGTCAATGGCACCTGTCTCGCGGAAGCTCTCAACGAAAAACTCGGATTCTTCGAATGTGATACCCATTGCTGCAAACACAACTGCAAAAGGCTCATTGGTACCGCGCACTTTAGCTTGCCTTGCTATCTGTGCGGCAAGATTTGAATGCGGAAGTCCCGAAGCTGAAAAGATGGGAAGCTTCTGACCTCTTACAAGGGTATTAAGTCCGTCAATTGCAGAAATACCTGTCTGAATAAACTCCTGGGGATAATTTCTCGCTGCAGGATTCATAGGTAATCCGTTGATATCAAGACGTTTGACGGGAAGAATGTCGGGGCCGCCGTCAATGGGTCTGCCCATTCCGTCAAAAACTCTGGAAAGCATATCGTGAGAAACAGCAAGCTCCATACTTCTGCCGAGAAAACGCACCTTTGAATCCGATAAATTAATACCTGCGGCAGAATCAAAAAGCTGTACCAAAGCATCTGAGCCGTTGATCTCCAGTACTTTGCAACGTCTGATTTCTCCTGATGCAAGTTCGATCTCTCCGAGTTCGTTGTAGCTTACGCCCTCAACACCCTCGACAAGCATTAGAGGACCTGCAACCTCCTGAATGGTTCTGTATTCTCTTGGCATATCAGTCCCCTCCCTTGCTCATAATATCTGAAATTTCTTTTTCAAGATCATTACATATCACATCGAATTGTTTGTGTATATCATTAACAGGAACATATTTGAATCTTCCGATGCTTTCACGCACATTCATTTTAACAAGACTCTCTATATCAGCACCTTCTGTAAGTGCCTGCTTAGAACGATCGTAAAATTCAAGAATAAGCTGCATCATCATCAGCTGCTTTTCAAGAGGAGTGTAAGTGTCAACCTCGTGGAATGCATTCTGATGCAGGAAATCCTCTCTGATGGAACGAGCTGCCTCAAGCTTTAACCTGTCCGGAGATGAAAGCGCATCCATTCCAACCAGTTTAACAATTTCCTCAAGCTCTGCCTCCTCCTGAAGAAGCTGCATGAGTCTTGCTCTGCACTGCATCCAAAGAGGAGAAATCTGTGAATCATACCACTTTGAAAGTGAATCAACGTATAACGAATAGCTGGTAAGCCAATTTACTGCAGGGAAATGACGTTTGTAGGCAAGTGAAGAATCAAGTCCCCAGAAGACCTTAACAATTCTGAGCGTTGCCTGAGAAACCGGCTCGGAAATATCTCCACCGGGAGGAGAAACTGCACCGATAACCGAAAGTGTACCGATTCGATCGCCTGAGCACAAAGCCTCTACCCTACCTGCTCTCTCGTAAAACTGAGCAAGTCTTGAGCCAAGATATGCGGGATATCCTTCTTCACCCGGCATTTCCTCAAGTCTGCCGGACATCTCACGCAGGGCCTCTGCCCAACGGGAGGTTGAATCCGCCATAAGTGCTACCGAATATCCCATATCACGGAAATACTCGGCAATAGTTATACCTGTATATATAGATGCTTCTCGGGCTGCAACAGGCATATCTGAGGTATTGGCAATAAGCACTGTACGCTCCATCAGGGATTTGCCTGTTTTAGGGTCAATGAGCTCAGGAAACTCATTGAGAACATCCGTCATTTCGTTTCCGCGCTCACCGCAGCCGATGTATACAACAATATCTGCCTCTGCCCACTTCGCAAGCTGATGCTGTACTACGGTCTTACCCGAACCAAACGGACCGGGTACAGATGCAACTCCACCCTTGGTTATGGGGAAAAGTGTATCTATAACTCTCTGTCCTGTTATAAGCGGTGCATCGGGAGTAAGCTTTCTTTTATAAGGACGCTGAACACGCACCGGCCACTTCTGAGCAAGGGTCAGCTCTTTTTCTTTACCGGTGGGAAGTGTGATAACAGCTATAACCTCATCAACAGTAAAATCACCGGATTCGATAGATTTGATAACGCCTTCTGTTCTGGGAGGAATCATTATTCTGTGTTCTACAACGTCTGTCTCCTGAACAACACCAATAATATCACCTGCAGACACCTTGTCTCCAACCTTAGCCTTTGGAGTAAACGTCCACTTTTTCTCCCTTGAAAGAGAGGGAACCTCCACTCCTCTGTGAAGATTACTGCCTGAAATCCTCATAATGTCTTCAAGGGGTCTCTGAATTCCGTCATAAATATTTGAAATCAGACCGGGGCCCAATTCAACGGAAAGAGGAGCTCCTGTTGATTCAACGGGCTCTCCCGGAGCAAGACCGGAAGTTTCCTCATATACCTGAATCGATGCAGCATCACCGTGCATCTCAATGATCTCGCCTATTAAGCGCTGTTTTGAAACACGAACAACGTCAAACAGGTTAGCATCACGCATATTATCAGCAATAACAAGAGGTCCTGCTATCTTTCTGATAGTACCGCCCATATCTTATCATCCTTTCTGCAATGATAAATGAAATAGATCAGATTATGTCTGAGCCAACTGCTTTTTCAACAGATTTCTTTACGGCTCTGATACCTTCTCCTGTGTTGCCCTTTACACCGGGAATCAGAATAATTGCAGGAGTAGGCTTATAGCTGTACTTTTCAATCTCGTGGGTGAGGTCAGAAGCCAGCTGTTCTGTTATATAAATTATTGAATACTGTTCTCTGCTTGTCAGCTCTTTAAAAATTTCTGCACCTTTTGAAGAATCATCTGCGTAAAACACATCAAGGCCAAGGGCAGCAAATCCATATATACTGTCTCTGTCGCCAAGCACAGCTACCTTATACATACATATCCCTTATCCTTTCACGAATTATTGAGTCTTCAAGGTCATTGATCTTTGCGGTAAGTATAAGACGAACTGCCTTGATCTCTGTCTGTCTGGCAATAATATATGCCACCAATGGTCCAATGGAAAACGGATCTGACTTTTGAGAACGTAACTTCTGCATAATGTAATTGTCGCACCACTTCTCAAAAGAAGTCAAAGAGTCCTTAATACTGCTCACGGCGCTTTTGTAATCAGTTGAAGAAAGGTAACTGCAGATCTCATCAAAGCCCTTTGCTGCCGCAACAGCCAAAGACTTGAGATTAAGTGAATCACATTCTGCCATTGTGCGCATAAAAAAGTCTGCTGACTTACAAAGCTTAACTCCTCTTACCGCCATTCTGATATTGGCAGAGGCAACAAAAACCTCGCAATATTCTCTGATGATTTCATCTGCTGAAACTTTTCCTAAAGAATAAACTTTATTTAAGCAAGCCTTATCTATTAGGATGTCACAGAGTTGACCGTCTCCCGTGCGCAAGAGGGTGGACATAGCTTCATCTGCTGCTCCTGAAAGATAATCAGGAAGGTCGCCATAGCTTTTATCAGAAACAGATTTATATATTATTGCAGGATCAACAGTGCCACCCTGAACAAACATTGGCGTAGGGTCGCAAGCAGAATACACAGACTTGATGCAAGCCTTGAGATTTTGGAAATCACTCTGAACCCTGAGAAAATCAAAGCAGGATAAATCACCAACAAGATCTTTCATCAAAACCCAGACAGACTTTTCTTCCTCAGTCAAAGCATCAGAATCCTCTGCACCCGAAGAAAGGCTCCAGCCATTTTCAGAAAGATATCGTTTAACACTCTGAGCATCCTTCATAGATATCATCTGCTCAAGATTTTTAGAGGAGAAAAGCTTACCTTCTTTGCATCGGATACGAGCTACAGCGTAAATATAATCTTCCGATTTGCTCATAGGCTCCTCCGCTTTTCAAACAAAATACGGGATACTGTATCACTAAAGCGTTCGTTCTCAGCAAGGAAGATGCTTTCGAGTGCACAGTTAACTTCAATTCCGCCATATTTAAGTATAAATCCACCCTTGATATCTGCGGTTTCTTCGGAGACAGAAAGGGTACCCTTTGCAGATTTAGAAACTATATCATTAAAATCCTTGGGCAATCTGGAGAAATCCTTGGCCGAAACCAGAATCTCACCCTCTGAGGGCTCGCTGTATTTTGCAACCATACTATATAACATCTCAAAATATTCTTCTTGTGGCAGATTGCAAAAATAATTCAATGCAGAATCAATACTGGAAGAGATAATTTCCTGCTTTGCAGAAAGCATAACGGAGCGCCTTTGAAGCTGAGCAGCAGACTCTGCTCTTTTGAGTATCTCTGCTTCTCTGTCCTTTGCTTCTGTTTCACTGTTTTTTCTTATTTTGTCAGCTTCAGCATGTGCAGAATTTAAAATATCCGTACACTGAGCTTCAGCTTTTTTCTTAATATCTGCACAGGTAAAGTCTGTATCAGCTTTGATCTGTGCAAGAATTTTATCCAAACCGGTCATAATAATTGCTCCTTAATAGGAATAAAGGAATCAGATAGCAAGAGGTTTGATTCCGTTTATAGCAAGAATAGAGATCAGAAGTGCAAGAATAGCATATGTCTCAACCATTGCGGGAATGATGAGTGCCTTACCCATCTGGTCGGGCTTCTTTGAAACTGTGTTGATACCTGCAACAGAGCACTTACCCTGATGAACAGCAGAAATAAGACCTGAGAAAGCAATGGGCAGACACGCTGCAAGATAAAGGGCTCCCTTTGCAACTGAAATTGTGCCTACAGGCTCGCCGATAACACCAACTGCAGAAAGTGTAAGGAAAGCTACAAGCAAACCGTAGATACCCTGAGTTGCAGGAAGAAGCATAAGAATGAGCACCTTTGAGAAAAGAGAGGGCTCCTCTGCAAGCACTCCTGCTGCAGCCACACCTGCTTTACCAACACCGATAGATGAACCGATACCTGCCATAAACGTTGCAAATGCTGCACCTAAGATTGCAAGAAATAAACCTGACATAATTAAATTTCCTCCTTGATATTAAAATACTTGGTTTTGACTGAGTAGGGTTTGAATTCACGGCCTCCGCCCTCATAGAACTTACCGAAAAATTCAACGAACTGCAGTCTGTTTGTATGAACATACGCACCGAGTGCGTTTATGCCGATATTAAGCGTATGACCTACCACAAAAACAATTGTGAAGCCTATTGCACCAATTAATCCGCCGCCGAACATTGCGCCCAACTGATTGAACACCTGAGCCACAACACCCGTTGCAAGACCAAGGGCCAGAAGTCTGGAGTAAGAGAGAATATCTGAAAGATATCCCGTTACGCCATAGAGATTGTAAGCACCCTTTATGAAGCGTTTGAAGGGATTCTTGTTCCTTGCACTGAAGAAAAGAATCAGCACAGCCCCTACCAGTGCCATGATTCCTCCCACAGTAAGCCACACGGAAGGCAACATAAAGCCTGCCATTGATGCCAGCATCTCCGTTGAAAGAAGTGCAAGTGCCGCACCGCCTACGAGGAGCATCCAGGAAAGATCATCATATATGGCATACAACACCTTACCGCTTCTGATATAGTTTACTGCCTGAAGAATCAGTCCTGCAAAAAGGTGGATTATTCCAAGCAAAAATGAAAACATAAGAAGCTTTGTAGGTCCTGCACCCTCTGTGGGATTAAACCAAATAGGAACAGAAAGCCCGGGGATCGCCGGTGCATCAACACCAAAGAAGGTTTTGCTGATAACGCTTACAGCATCTCCAAAAAAGCTTCCGAACAGCAGGCCCCAAATAAAAGTAGAAACACCGCACCAGAAAAACATCTTGAGGGATTTTTTAAGCCCCGTTTCCATATTCTTAAACACCTTAATTGCGATACCGCAGGCAAGAGCCATCACAAGTCCGTAGCCTGCATCTGAAAACATCAAGCCAAAAAAGATATAATAGAATATAGCCATAACCCCGGTGGGATCGAGTTCTTTTCTGTTGGGAGGACTGTATGATGCCACAACTCCCTCAACAGGCTCTGTGAATCTGGAGTTAGAAAGAACAACCGGAACGTCATCCCCTTGAGCGTCTTCAAGTTCAACCTGAGCATCATATTGACTGAACAAAAGCTGAGCTAATTTTTCTCCGTCCTTCTTAGTAACATATCCTGTCATAACGAAGGTATGGGGTGAATAAGACAAGTTCTCAAGCTGAGCATACTGCTCTGCCTTCATAGTAAAATAATCCTCAAAGAAATTGAGATCTTCCATCAGATCTTTTTGAGCTATTATTTCATCAACGCATTTTTGCGAAAGCGTTTTTCTTCTTTTGATTTTTTCATTAAGTCTGCCGATCTCCTCTGAAGCAGATACATCTGCAGAAAACGCAGGCAGTATAAATCCGTTTTTTCTGAGTGCCGCCATAAAACGTTCGTAATCTTTGGTAAGACACACAGCAAAAACACAGGTCTGATTATCATCAGAAGAAATAATCTCTAAATCAAAATGCTCCAGATCAGAATCAGCATGGGCAATTGCCAAGCGCAAAGATTCATAATCAAAGCGCTCAGGAAAGGAACCGATAACAGTGGTTGTATAATTTGTAGTTGTGCTTGTAAGGGGCACATCAAGATTTTCCCAAGGTCTGAGAGATTCAATTTTACTTTGATAATTAATTATCTTAGCTTTGTTTTCTGAAATTTTCTTGTGATTACGAATAATGCTGTAAGCGGACTGCAAAACGGTAGAATAATCATCCAAACGTTTATAGTACTCTTCCTTGGAAAGCACCTTTCTACCCATTAACGAAGCAAAGAGGGACTTTTTGCAGGTTACGTAAGATGATAGGATTTCTGCAGCATTTGCAAGCGTAACTGCGTTTCTCTTGTATGAAGCCTGTTGCGAAGATGTGTCTTCCTTGTAAAAAACACTATCCTCCACTTCCAGCTTTTCAACCTGCATAACACCTGCACGTTGCAATGCCTCTATAATACCTTTGCAATGCTTTGTAAGGGCATATATGTTTATCCGCTGCATCTGAAGTATTGCCATAGTTTAGCACCTCAAATCTATGGATATATTATAAAATCAGTTCAAGAATGGCTTTATTAACAGCATCCTGCTGACCGGCACATTGTTTTTTAAGCTCTTCTGCCTCTAAAAGAGCACGGTTGCGGGCTGTTACGGTTATTTCCTCTGCTTTAGCAGAAGCTTTATCTGAGCTGTGAGCCACAGTGATGCATGCATCCTGCTTTGCTGACGAAACAATAGAATCGTAGTTGTTTCTTGCTTGTGCAACAGCTTCATCTGCCTGCAAAACCGCTTCACGAATCCTTGTCTGTGCTTCTTGTTCTGCAGCACGGACACTTTCCATCGTAGTAAATGCCATCTCGTTCACCCTTTCTGGGATTATTTGTTTACATTTTAAACCACAATGATTTAATAGTCAATAAAAATCTTTGTAATTCATCTATTGTTCATAATCCGTCAAAACTTATCAATGGGCTGTTTTTTCACTCTTGTAAATCTAAAATAACACACTTGTTTGTGACAAAAGATTTAAAAGAAGTATGTAACAATATAAGCATAACATAGATGGAGGAATTTAATGCAGACCATATATATTGATACCCTTTTGTGTGTAAATCTCTTTATCGACTATATACTGCTGCTCATAACCCGGAAAACACTGCACATACACACCCGCACAAAAAGACTTATATTTTCTTCTCTTTTCGGCGCATGCACGTCCTTATGCGCTTTGTTGCCATTCTACTCTGTGTTTTTATCCGCAATGGAGAAAATTATATCTGCAATAATAATCGTGCTTATAGGGTTTGGAAGATCTAATTTCAGGAACATATGCATAAGGTTTATTACGTTTTTAGGGCTGGGGATGATTCTGAGCTCAGCAGTGCTGCTGATAAACAATCTGCTGAGAACAGACAAGTTGATAATATATAATGACGTAATATATTTTGACATCTCACCTATTGCATTATTGTGTACAACCGCAATAGTTTACATTTCAGTTATTATATATCACAAGCTGACATCAAATAAATTCAGATCTGAAATACACAAAATAACTCTTTCTACAGGAAGCATAAATAAATTGACATTTGAATCTGCACTTGATACAGGATGTAATCTTAAGGAGCCGTTTTCAGGTTTACCCGTTATCCTTACTGAAGAGGAGTTGTTTGAGCCAACAGGAATATGCGAAAACAAGCTGAGAGTTATTCCCTTCTCTACTGTTTCGGGCTCTGATATAGTACTCGGATTCAAACCCGATAAAGTAGAAATTGACGGCAAAGAACTGAAAAAGGGTTGCTATATAGGAATATGCAGAAATAAACTGACCGGAGAAATAAAATCTATTATGGGACAGGATCTGTTGGAGGTATTAGGATGAAAATATTAAATCTTCTGAAAAACTTAACATTTAAAATTGCAGGTTTATTTACAAAAAATCATATTTACTACATAAACGGAAGCGAAACTTTGCCTGCTCCCCTATCTCAGACAGAAGAGAAAGAGATCCTGGATAAAATAGTCTGCGGAGAAGAAAACCTGAGAGAAAAGCTAATTGTGCATAACCTTCGACTTGTGGTATATATAGCAAGAAAATTCGAAAGCCCGCAAAACACGGTTGAGGATCTGATTTCTATAGGTACAATAGGGCTGATAAAAGCAGTTAACACTTTTTCTCCTGAGCGCAACATAAAGCTCGCAACCTATGCAAGCCGTTGCATTGAAAACGAGATTCTGATGTTTCTGAGGAAATCCACTCAGCTCAAAAACGAGGTATCCATTGATGAACCACTCAACACAGATTGGGACGGAAATGAATTATTGCTGTGCGATATACTCGGAAGCGAGCCTGACACAGTAAATGTAAACATAGAAAAAGAGCTTGAAACCCAGCAATTATTGCTTGCTGTTTCTAAGCTTTCTGAAAGAGAAGCAAGAATAATGGAACTTCGGTTTGGCCTGAACGGATATAAGGAGCATACCCAAAAGCAGGTTGCAGATATGCTGGGTATATCTCAATCCTACATATCCAGACTTGAGAAGAGAATTATAGAACGCTTAAAAGCTGAACTTGAGAAAACAGTATACCAGTAAGAATACAGGACCGGAGTAAAGACCGGCCCTGTTTCTTTGTGATTATGTCATAAAACATTATCATCTGCTACAGAACCACTGTCTGTAGTTGACTGCTGGGTGGAATTGCTTGAAGAAGCATCTGTTCCTTCGTTACCAATATAGCCATCGTGATCGTTAATAGTACCGTTGACTCCGTTGTCAACACTATTGTCAGTCCTATCCTGACTTTCTGTGGAAAGAACGGTGGAGATCATGGTCTCTACCATATCCCCCATCTCTTCTGCAGGTTTGCACGCACAAAGCAAAAGCATAGTACAAAGACAAACGAGAATGATCGCAATTATCTTTTTCATAATTCACCTCTAAAAAAATAATACCGTCCCACATTGAGACGGTATTATTATGTGAAGTTTTAATTTGATTATGATTATTTTAGCAAATCTTCCACAGATATAACTTTTTTAACAAACTTGAATGTGTTTTCATCCCATAATTCAACTGTAAAGGTTTTATCTGTAAAGTCGGTAATGCGGATTCCTCCGTTTGCACGGTCACAAGCAGAGTCGATATACATAAATTTTCCGTTATTGTCGAAACGCACACCTATACCCTCTGGCTTATTCTGATTCCAATTGCCTATATGTATAACACCGGATTCTGAGCTTATGCCCAAGCCAAATCCATTACGAAGATTATTATTCCAGTCCCCCCAATAGCACAGGCTTCCGTCTTTGTAATAAAAAGCACCCCTACCGTTTCTTGTATCATCAAGATACTCACCGTCAAAAGCGGTTTTACCGTCTGCCATAAGAGTTCTGCCTCGTCCGGAACGTTTTCCGTTCTCATCTGTGTCTCCGTAGTAAAAATACGAAGCACCGTTGCTCTCAATCACAGTATCCGGTTCATTCTCTTGTATGTATGCCTCCGAGGAAGCCCTGCTGGATATTTCGTCGTTATCTGATGAATCTTTATCTGTAGGAACAAAGCTTTCGTCATCCTTGGCAATATGATAATCAGAAGCACTGATATGGGCATCTAAAAGCATAGAATCAATTAAAGTGCTAACATAATCATATATTGCCTCATCATCCAATCTCAGCAAATCCACATCATCATATGGAGAAACAGAAGCATCAGCAGGCTGAGCAAGTTCAAGCTCTGAGGAAATCAAAATATCCTCAGGTTTAATGATGTCCTCTTCCTCAGAAGCTGATATTTCAATATTTATTAAATCCTGATCTGTATCAGATTCATCCTCAACAATTAAAACATCTTCCTGCGTTTCTTCCGCGTTATCTGAAAAAACCAGGTTTTCATCAATAGTAATATTTGTGGTTTCAGAAATAAGCTTGATGGCTGCTGCAATCTGTTCGTCTATGGAACGGATATCCACATCATCCTGCTCAGATTCATCCGATGTCTGAGTGCTGTCAGACGGCTCAGCAAAAACTAAGGAATCAACCGAAGCTTCCTCATTCCTGCTGATATCTTCATTTTCACGGGGAATTGAAGAAAAGCCCTCCTCTGTCAGTTCCTCTGCCATGTTCAGATCGAATAAACTATCGGAGTTTTTTGTAGAGTCGAAGCTTTCAGCTTTAAAGCAGAATCCGTTTGCTACATCCTCTTCTGTGTTATAAACGGCAGGTCTGTGTGCAAAGGCGTACTTTTCTTCCTCTTCTTTGAGTATCTGTTCATATATATTACGGGTTTCTTCGCACGCAAAATAAAGCAATCCGTAATTTGTAAGAGCCGTTACCTCGGGCTCGGGAACACGAGCAAGGACCTTGTCAAGCACCTGAGCACAGCTTGCTACTGAGCAACAATGCAAAGTGACAGGGTACGTTACTCCCGTGTCATATTGAAGAATGACTGTTTCTCCGTTGAGCTCCTTTGGAACAAGAGAACAAAGAAGGTTATCTCCGTAAATTGAATTGTAATAATTGGTTTTGACCCATCTGTTCTGATGATTAAAAATTATGCGCTTTACATCATTACCGTGATTATCATAGTAATTCAGACAAAACTTGCCGTCCGATAACTGTTCAACATCTTCAATGACGCGTCTGTTTTTAATAACTCTCCAGCTAATAGGCTTGGAGGGTATAAAAGAATAGTTATATTCATATCTGTTGCCATCTGACATACGATAAAGCTTGTTGGAAACAGGCTTAAGAGACATCAGATACTTCATAAGAATATTGGCAAAGATATCGCTTCTAACATCAGAAACATCCCTTGAACGCAAGGAAACCCCATAAAAAAACACATCGTTATAAGGTATTGAAATATTTTTCACCACAGCTACTCCTCCTCAAAAGGCGCAAAAGTGCAAATACAAAATACAGGCACACTAAGGTGCCTGTAAATAATAATCAGATTGAAACATCCATAGCGATGTTGTAGAGATCCTCATCAAACACACGCTGCATATTGAGTGCATCGGTAATATCAAGATCAACAACGTTTCCGTTCTGGAGTGCACAAACTCGGTTGCCAATGTTGTTCACCAGAAGCTCAACCGCATGATGACCCATAGCAGTTGCAACAACTCTGTCGCGAAGTGTGGGAGAACCACCGCGCTGTACGTGACCGAGAACTGTAGCTCTTGTCTCAATACCGGTCTTCTCCTCAATATACTTAGCGATCTCTGCGCTGCCGCCAACACCCTCTGCTACAATTACAATAAAGTGCTTCTTACCTGTAGCCTGAGTCTTGAGTATCTTGTCAATAACCATTGTGTCGATATCGTGGGGCTTCTCGGGAACAAGGATTGCAGTTGCACCGCAAGCGATACCCGTCTGCAGAGCAATATCTCCGCAACGTCTGCCCATAACCTCAACAACTGAGCATCTGTCGTGAGACTGAGCTGTATCACGAATCTTGTCCACCATCTCAAGAACTGTGTTCATTGCTGTATCAAAGCCGATGGTATACTCACTGCAAGCAATATCGTTATCAATAGTGCCGGGAATACATACGCAAGGAATGCCTGCACCAGAAAGGTCACGGGCACCACGGAATGAACCGTCGCCGCCAATTACAACAACACCCTTAACACCCAAAGAACGACAATAATCAGCCGCCTTCTGAACACCTGCAGGTGTGTTGTACTCTTCACTTCTTGCTGTATAAAGAACAGTACCGCCATGGTTGATGATATCGGAAACAGAACGGAGATTCATCTGAATAACATCACCGTTAAGAAGTCCGTTGTATCCACGCTTAACACCGTAAACCTGAAGATTACGGTTAATAGCTGAACGAACAACTGCTCTTACGGCAGCGTTCATACCGGGTGCATCTCCACCACTGGTCAATACTGCGATAGAATTAGCTGTCTGAGACATATAAATATACCTCCAAGGTCAATATAATAATACGTATTTAATTATAATAGGAATTTACTGTAAATTCAAGTCTTTTTTATTATTATGTGAATTTTAGTTTCACATTACCCTTTCCAAGCTGATTTTCAAGCTCAGAAATAAGAACATCATTTAGGTCTACCCACAGATTTGCTGGAGCTCTCAAAACCTTTTGCTCTTGCTCAAGATAAAAGAATACAGGTGTGGGACCATCGAATATTCCAATAAGGTTGCACGCCTTTTTGAAGAGCTCGCCGTCTTTTTTATCCACCTTAAGATATAAAGACTTGGCGGACCTGATATCTAAAGGCTCATTATGAGCAGAGTTATCAGCCCGTGAATCCACACTAGCGCAATCTGATTCTGAAGATTTTTCCACCTTCTCTACAGTGTTTATCAACACTTTTGAGTCCTCATCCTCCCGACAGCTGACGGTGCCTGAAACAGAGATGACCGAGCCCTCGTAAAGCAAGCTGCCGTATTGGCTGAGGATCTTTGGGAATACTACAAGCTCCATAGAGCCTGACCTGTCCTCAACAGTCAGGAAAGCCATCATTTGATTAGACTTAGTAAGTTGAGTGCGGTATCTGGAAACAATGCACAGAAGCCTTACCCGTTCGTTATCCTTATATTTCTTTTCTCCCTCTGAGCTTATAATATCTCCAATGTTATCCGTCTTGAACTTACTTGCGTACCATTCATACTCAGAGATTGGATGACCTGACAGGTACATTCCAGCCATATCTTTTTCCATGTTCAGAAGTTCCATAAGCGGAAATTCTTCCAAATCAGGAATCGCTACAGACGCACCAATCTCTGAATCTTCAGAAGATCCGAACAAAGAAAGCTGACCGTCCATATTCTTGCGCTTCTCGTACTCCAGATCGTCCAACACAGCCTTGGCCATTGCAAGCATCTGTCTGCGGTTAGTGCCTAAATCATCTAATGCCCCGCATTTGATCAGACTCTCTAAAGCACGGGAATTCATATTTTTGCTGTAAAGTCTGCTGCAAAAGTCCTGCAAAGAGGTGAACACTCCATTTTTTCTTTCTGAAATAATGGAATTAATAAATCCGTAGCCCAGATTCTTTATGGCCATAAGTCCGTATCGGATATTATTGCCCACTACAGTAAAGCCGTGCTCACTAAAATTCACGTGAGGAGGCAAAACCTGAATTCCGTTGTGGTGACAATCGGATATATAAACAGAGAGCTTATTCTGATTGTCAAGAACAGAAGAAAGCAGAGCTGCCATATACTGCTTCGGATAATGAAATTTAAGCCATGCAGTCTGATATGAAATATAAGCATATGAAGCCGCATGGGATTTGTTAAAGGCATAGGAAGCAAAGCTCTTCATTTCCTCATAAACAGACTCTGCGCAAGCTCTGTCCACACCACGACGGATGCACCCTTCAACCTCAACAGTTCCGTCTTCATTCACAAGTCCGTTAATGAAGACCTCCCTTTCTTTCTCCATAACATCATGCTTCTTTTTGCTCATGGCTCGGCGCACAACGTCTGCCCTGCCGAGAGAGTACCCTGCAAGCTTTCGGAATATCTGCATAACCTGTTCCTGATAGACAATACATCCATAGGTAACGTTAAGGATATCCTCAAGTAGAGGATGCTTGTATTTAACACGGCTTGGGTTATGTCGGTTTTCGATGTATGTGGGAATGCTGTCCATTGGTCCCGGACGGTAGAGAGAAATAACTGCGATCAGATCTTCCAGAGATTCGGGTTTAAGCTGCACAAGAACATTTTTCATACCCTGTGACTCAAACTGAAAGACTCCCTCTGTATTGCCAAGAGAGACCATATTATATACTCCCTTGTCCCCTTCCTTGATATTATCAAGAGTAAAGCCCGGCTCAACCTGGCGAATAAGCTTGACTGCATCATTGATAACAGTCAGATTGCGAAGACCCAAAAAGTCCATTTTAAGCAGACCCAGCTCCTCCAGAGTGGTCATTGTGAATTGAGTAACTACCTGTTCATCGTTCTTTGCAAGGGGTACATAATCTGAAACGGGTCTGTCTGCAATAATAACGCCTGCCGCATGGGTTGTAGCATGGCGGGGCATACCCTCAAGGCCTAAGGATAAATCTATAAGCTCCTTTATCTGAGGGTCTGTGTCGTATTTTTCCTTAAGCTCCTTGCTAACGGAAAGAGCCTTTGTAAGAGTCATATTCAGTTCAAAAGGAATAAGCTTTGCAACAGTATCGCAAAGGCTGTAAGGAAGCCCCAAAGCTCTGCCTACATCACGTACAACACCTTTTGCCGCCATTGTACCAAACGCAATGATCTGCGCAACGTGATCAAAGCCATACTTTCTGACAACATAATCTATTACTTCTGAACGTCTGTCCTTGCAAAAATCTATGTCAAAATCAGGCATTGAAACTCTTTCAGGATTAAGAAAGCGCTCAAAAAGAAGATTATACTTAATTGGATCAATACCGGTAATGCCAATGCAATACGCACAAAGTGAGCCTGCACCTGAGCCTCTGCCGGGACCTACGGGGATACCCTGGCTCTTTGCATACTGTATGAAATCATTAACAATGAGATAATAATCTACAAAACCCATTTTATGGATGGTCTCCAGCTCAAACTCAAGCCTGTCCACAATAGCTTTATCCGGGTTTTGTCCGTAATATTTATATAGTCCCGCGTAGCACTGGCGACGAAAATAATCGTAATGATCCTCTCCATTGGGTACATCAAACACGGGAAGCTTCCTTTTTCCGAACTCGAAGTTCACATTGCATCTGTCTGCAATCCTTTGAGTATTATCAAAAGCGGAATCAAGACTTGGGAACAATGAGCGCATCTCATCCTCTGATTTAACGTAAAACTCGTCGGTTTCAAAGCGCATTCTGTCCTCATCGTGAATGGTATGGTTAGTCTGAATACACATCAGAATAGACTGAACCCTGGAATCCTCTTTGGTAACATAATGACAATCGTTTGTTACAACAAGCTTAGCTCCTATCTCTTCAGACAGCTTTATCAGCTGAGGATTAAGCTCCATCTGTTCCCTAAGCCCGTGGTTCTGAAGTTCAATAAAAAAGTTGTCTTTACCGAAAAGATTCTGATAAAACAACGCTTTATCTTTAGCTGCAGCATAATTTCCTGAGGAGAGCTTGCGGGGAATCTCGCCTGCAAGGCAGGCAGAAAGACAAATCAGACCCTTATGGTACTTGCTCAGAAGCTCGTCATCAATTCTGGGTTTGACGTAAAATCCCTCTGTGAATCCGGAAGAAACAAGCTTCATAAGGTTATGATAACCTTCATCATTTTCGCACAGAAGAACCATGTGATAATACTCTCTGTCCAACTCCGGAGTTTTATCAAATCTGGAACGAGGCGCAACATAAACTTCGCAACCAATGACGGGATGAACTCCCTGTGCTTTGCACTCACGCCAAAAATCTATGACGCCATACATAACACCGTGGTCGGTAATGGCAACAGCGGTCTGCCCCGACGCTTTGACTGCTGACACAAGCTTTTTAATTCGACAGGCACCGTCAAGCAAGCTATATTCGCTATGAACGTGCAGATGAGCAAAAGACACGGGACACACCTCCTTAAAAATCAGAATTAATTGACCGTAGCTGTAAAATCTCCGTCTGAAAGGATTATCCTCAGATCATCACCTTTAGATAACTCAGAAACAGAAGATACGGTTTTATCATTTAAAGTAACAACAGAATATCCTCTACGGAGGATCTCTGCCGGATTAAGAGCAAAAAGCCTGAGCTTGAGTTGCTCAAGGATATTTTGTTTATCAGAAATAAGCTTTTCGGAAGCAAGCAGAAATCTTTCCTTAAGCTTTTCTGCTTGCTCAAGCATAACATCAAAATCCTTTCTGGGATCATTATCACGCAGAAAAGATGTGAATTCATCTAATTCCTTTTGCTTTGTGTGGAGGAGCTTTTCTCCCAAAGCAACAAGGTACTGTCTTTGCTGAGCGAGCAGATCATACTGCTGATATCTGTCCGGAGTGGCAAGCTCAGCCGCCGCAGAAGGGGTTGGTGCCCTCATATCTGCAACAAAATCGCATATGGTAAAATCTGTTTCGTGACCTACAGCAGAAATCACGGGAACTCGGCAAGCAAAGATCGCCCTTGCAAGGGACTCATCGTTAAATGCCCACAGATCCTCTATGGATCCGCCGCCTCTGCCAATGATGATAACATCAGAATCACCGCAGGCATCTGCCTCGGTTACAGCCCTTGTAAGCATAGAAGCAGCGCCATCGCCCTGGACTAAAACGGGGATTATCTGCACCTGAGAATAAGGCCATCTACGCCCAAGAACGTTGCGTATATCCTGTAAAGCGGCACCCGTTGGGGAGGTTATTATGGTAATGACCTTTGGAAACTGTGGCAAAGGCTTCTTGTGTTTCGGATCAAAAAGCCCCTCTGCCTCAAGCTTTTTCTTAAGCTGTTCAAAGGCTATCGTCAATGAACCTATTCCATCAGGCTGCATATCTTCTATATAAAGCTGGTACTGACCGCTTGGTTCGTAGAGGGAAACTCTGCCCCTTGCAATGATCTTCATTCCGTTTTGAGGTCGGAACTTGAGATTTTTGGCGCTGAATGAAAACATCACAGCCTTAATGACCGCCTTATCATCCTTCAGAGAAAGATAAATATGACCGCTTGAATAATGGTCGGTAAGGTTTGAGATTTCGCCCGTTACGAAAACATAACGCAATTTATCATCAGCTTCAAGAAGAGACTTTATATAATAATTAAGTTGTGAAACAGAAATAATTGACGGAGCATACTTAGGAATCATATCAACACTACTTTTTAATTATTTACGCAGGAATTTGCATCCTCCGATAACAGCAACACCCGACGCATTATCACAAGAATACTCAGGTTCTGCAAAGAAGGAATTAAACTGCATTTGCAATTTATTGCGGATGATCTTGTTAGACATTACTCCCCCGGCAAACACTACAGGGAGAACACCGTGTTTTTCAAAAACAGAATTTGTCATACCTGCTACGGTAGCCTCCACATATGCCAAGGCATATGCAGAAGTAAGGGATCTATCCCGTGTTTTATTGTAAAGATCAGAAAGCTTATTTTCAAATCCACTGAGACAACAATCACAGCCCTTGAGCACGGGTCTGACCTTTATTTTTTCAGTACATTCTGAAGCTAAAACCTCAAGTTCTTTGCCGCAAGGAAACTGCAACCCCATCAAGACACCTATTCTATCTATAAGCTGACCTGCATTTAGGTCAAGGGTGTTGCCTGCTATACTGCAGGAAATAATATCGTTTTCATCAGGAGTAACAAGTATCGCTTCTGTTGTTCCTCCGCTTACATGAAAAGCAAGAAAAGGAGACTCTGCAAGAGATAATTTCCCTGAAGAATAGAGAGCCGCCATTATATGCCCCTGCTGATGAGAAGTTGTATAAAAAGGGATACCTTTTGCGGCAGAAATCCCGCGAGCCATCCCCTCGCCTACTGTAAAGCAGGGCATATACGACCCCTCGAGACGCCTTGGTGAAACAGATGCACAGACTGCATCAGGGAAACGACCCGCTTCTTTGAAAAGATCCTCCAAAAGAACAGGAAGCTGCTTTGTATGATGAAACACGGCATCGCTCTGGCGAATTCCGCACTCACCAAGCTTTACAGGCAACAGCTTTTTTCTTTGCAAGATACTGTTGTTGTCTGAATCGAACAAAGCGCATGAGGTTGTGTAATTACTTGTATCTATGCCCAGAATAAGAGCCATTACTCGAGCTCCTTTGCAATTGCACCCAGCACGCCGTTTACAAATGATGCATCGTCTGCAGAATACTTCTTTGTGAGTTCAACCGCTTCATTGATAGCAACGGACACAGGAACCTCTGACACAAACTGCATCTCATATACAGCAACTCTGAGAACAGCAAGAGAAATACGGGAAATACGGGAGATCTTCCATCCCTTTGAGAGATGAGACGATATTTTTTCATCTATGTATGTAAGCTTGTCCTCAATATTCTTTGCCGTTTCTATTGCATAATCGCTGAGATATTCATCTCTGCTGTCTATGATGTTGTCTGCAATTTCGTCTATATCACTGTCTGTAAACAAACGCTCAAAGCAAAGAAGAACAGCCTGCTCTCTCTTTTTATACCTTGAAATACTGTTTCGATTTGCAGAGAGATTCAAAACTGCATCCTCCTGTGTTAAATCCGTTGCAGGGGTAGACTCTGCCTCCTGAGAATTCATAGTAAGATTCTGATTATCGCTCATAAGCTCCACTCCATTCAAAGTTATTAAAATCCAATGTAAATTATATCACAAATCAAAAAAAATGCAATGAGAACTTACACAAATCAACAGCAAAAGAAGCGACACAAAAGTGCCGCTTCTAACTATGCTTCAACTATACTTATATTTTCAAACGGAAGATCCGTTACCTCGTCAACACAATCTTTGATAATAAGTACAGAATTTTCCTTTATTTCATCCTTTGGAACAATAATAGTACAGGAGGATTCAGACAAACAACAAATACAGTCAGAATAGCCTTTAGCCTTTATTGTAGTTTCTATTCTGTTCTGACTGAGAATTATATCCTCAATTTTTGACAGCTGTTCTGCCGCCTCTTCCTTTGCCTCGTCAGATGAATCAGCCAACTCAAGAATCTGTTTGGACAGGGTTATCATCTCATCCTGTGTTCGCTGACGCTCAGCACGTGATGACGCAAAGAATTCAACCTGTTCCTTTGAAAGGTCATCTTGCTGTGCCGATGCAGTTGCGCTGACCTGCATTTCATCTGTTGATGCATCAGCTTTGCTGTTCACATAGGTTGCCGCACCAAGTTCTCTGCCTGTACTGCTGACATTATTTGTCCCAGGTTCTGACAATTGCCAATTCAGATACACCGCAGATGACAATGCAATTACCAGAGATGCCAAAACAATATGACGTTTTTTGATTTTCATTTTTGCCTCCTGAATTATGTTAATTTTGAAACACAGACCTTTGCACTTGAAACATTTAGTACCGTGGTCAGAAGTTCCGTTATTTTTGCCGAAACTACGGCAGAAGAGCCGCCTTCACAAGCAACAACCACGCCTCTGATGGTGGGCTCATTCACTTTTTGCAGGGTTCGTCCGTCCTCAAGATAAACGAATTCGTACGAATCCTCCAGAGTAAGCATTACCTTTGCATTTCCTGCTCCCTCCACACTTTCAACCATAGACTTTATATTCTGAGTAAGTTCTGTATGATACACCTTGGTATCAAATGAGTCTGCGTCTACATCCTCCTTACCATCGCTTCTGCCTCCGATAAATATCAAAATCATTGCAAGAATTCCTATGGCGACAAAGATGTATCTGCCTTTATCAGAGGATATAAACTCCTTAAGATCGAATCTTTTATTTTCATCCATATTTATACTCCGTTATATTTGGTTTAACTCCTGTTGCAGAGAACACTGCATCGCTTATCTTCTTTATATTTACGTTTTCGTTTCCGTTCAAATATATGTTCATCCCCGATATATATATTCCTTTCTTGTCATCAGAAGATAATATTGTTTCAATCTTTGCATTTTCTGCAGAACAGGATTCAAGCAATTTATATACATATGCATTAATATATTCTGCCGTTTGCTTTAAAACCGCCTTATCATAATCAGCTTCAAAATTGTCGGACACGGCATCCTTCGCATATTTCTGTGTGTAATTAAGCTTTATATTACTCACAAATTCATAAACAGGCGAAACCAAACAGCACAATGAGAAAACACAAATAACCACAGACATTATTTTTTGAGTTGAGCCGGATGGAGATATCACTCTGAGAATTGAACATATCAAAAGAGTACAGCACAGGGAGCCTGCACATATATAAATCGATTCACTCAACTGCCGTACCCTCCTGCTGTGATTATCAGTGCTGTTGAAATAATAAACAATGCCAAAACACATAAGAGCACAGCAAGAAGAACACTCAACACGGTAGATACACCGGAAAGCATTCTGAATGGCACGTTAAGAGATAAAACTTGAGATACCGTCTTGCTTATGCTTAGAGAAAAATTCCACAACAAAAGACGCAAAATAATCGGAAGGAATACAACCGCAACTGCAAAAATAACAAACACACCAATTCCGTTTTTGAGAATATTAACACTGCCTTGAACTGTTTTGTACGCTTCAGACAGAGCAGCCCCCACCACAGGGATAAACGATGACATTGTAAACCTTACTGCACGGGTAGAAACGCTGTCTATTGATGTGGAGATCAGAGTTTTAAAGGTCAGAAGCGCTGAAAAGATAGTAAACGAAAAGGACAGCAACCATTTAATTGATTTTGCAAACAGGTCAGTGATACTTTCAAGCTTTACGTAAGGTACAACAGTACTGCATATGCTGACACCCAGAAAAACATTCAACATGGGAGTTATGAATTTTGCAGAAAGCTGAGAAATCCCTTCTGCTGCAAAAACCATCATAGAATAATACCCTGCACCGCTTAATGACTTACCGCAGGACACAAGCACCCCAAGCATTATGGGCACAAATAAAAGCATAAAATCAGATGCTGTTACAATTGCTGAGCTTGCGGCATCAATAATATCTGTGACAGGCACTACCAAAGCACCAGCTATGCATAAAGCACTGACGATGGAGAGTACATCCTGCATAGTTCCGTGGGTAATACTTTGCGAAAAGCTTTCTGTTATGGTATACAGCAACAGCACTGAGATTATAAGGCTCAAAGATTTCAGCACTCCTGCCCCCTGAGCTGCAGCAACAGATATTATCTCACTGCATACAGATGAAAAGGTAACGTTTGCAAGAGGATCTGCATTACTATTAATTCCCATCTTTTCAAGCGATTCTCTGGCGTGTGGAGAAAGTGATTGATATAAGGCTTCTGCGCCTAAGGCATCTGCCATCTCATTTGTATAATCATTTAATGAATCTTCATTTTCCCCTGCCGCCTCAACATTACATACAGAAATAAAAATCAAAAGTATAGCTGATATTAATGCTACGGTTTTTTTCATACACTTCCTCCTGACAGTTTTAGAACAAAGTCAAGAAATTCATTAAACAAAGGCAACGCTGTCATCAACACACATATTCTGCCTGCAGTCAACACAGCGTTTGATAAAGCAGCTTGGGAAGCATCCTTGCAACAATCGCAGGAAAATTCTGTCAGAAAACAGATGCCAACACACTTGAACATTATTTTGAGATAATCTGAGCTCATACCTGTTTTGCTGAACAAAGAGTTGATGCTGTCAAACGAAGGTACAACGCAAGCAAGAACATACAAAACTATTGCAGATACTGCACAAACAGAGATTACAAAAGAGAATTCCGCACTATGCTTTTTAAGCAGAACAGCAGCAATTACAGCCGCTACCGCACAACCACAGACCAAAGAGATGCTCAAAATCCGAACACCCGCTTTATGGTCTCAAAAAGATCGCTGATCTCACCTATTATCATCATAAGCGCCACAACAAGACCTGCAATGGTGGTAAGCAGAGCCTGATCTTCTCTGCCGCTTCTTATCAGAAGCTGGTTGAGCACCGCAACTATTATGCCTATTGCGGCTATCCTGAATATCATATCAACATCCATTATGTACCTCACAACAGAACGAGGGTTACGGCACAGCCGAGAGAAAAGCCTAACACACGGTATAGCCTGCCTTTTTCTTTCTGTGCATCCTTGGCGCTGTTTAATCTTTGGATAAATAATTCTTTATATAATTCAAGGTGTTCAAGCTGACCTTCGGTATCTGTTTTACCTAATCCTCTGCCGAATTTTAAAAGCAACTCCTTGTCCTCCTTATTAATTCCCATACTTTTTTCTATACAATCAAGGGAACTGCTCCACCAAACATAAAAATCCTCAGCTTCATCCTCTTTACTCAAAAAAAGCTTAGCAAGACTTGTGTTCTTAAAGCTGTCTATAACTACATTCTGAATATTCATACCTGAAAAGGATATCAGCGCCCTCATCCTGCTTATCGCTTCTATAACATCGTTCAAGCACTTTACCCTGTTGGATATACGCTGAGAATAGCTGTTGCCGATAAGAGTAGCAGAGATTACTACCATAAAACACATTATAAGTTTAAACATCAATTATCTCTCCTATCTCATAAGAGCAGGATATTTCTCCCGGACTTTCCCTGCCTTTGAGAAAAACTACATTTTCAAAAGCTTTTGTATTTAAAAGAGCAACTGCATTCTTTCTGCTGAGCAATTCTTCTTTAGAGGCTGCGTGAATAGTCGATATAAACTTAACGCCACTGTTAACTCCGGAAATTATAGCCTTGATATCCTCATCACTGCCCAATTCATCACATACAACGTACTGAGGAGATAAAACACGCACAGCCTGTTCGATTCCCTCTGCACGGGGATAACCGTTGAGCACGTCACACATACCGATATTCATCTGCTGAATTCCGTCAACAGTTCCGCCAATCTCCCCTCTTGTATCAACGACAGCCACACGACTTCTGAACTGCTCTGACATCAGTCGTGCAACATCCCTGAGCACCGTTGTTTTGCCGCTGCAAGGACTGCCGCATAACAGAAGACCATCACGGCTTTTGAAAATCAATGCGGCAATACTTTCTCCGCACCCCACAACCTCCCTGGCAAAACGCATTGAGATGGTAGAGATATCCCGGATATTGACTATTGAACCATTTGAAACAACTGCCGTACCGCTTATGCCGATTCTGTGACCTCCGCTTAAAGTCAGAAATCCGGATCGGATCTCATTTAAATGCGAATACACGGAATAACCGCAGGAAATGTTAAAACAATCTGTTATATCCTTTTGAGAAGCAACAACAAGAGGCTGAGAATCCACACTACACGTAAGACAACCATTTTGTGTAAGATACATCTGTTTGCTTTTAATATAAACGCAAACAGGTCGTCCGCTTCTCAGAACAACCTCTTGTAAATCCTCTTCGTGTCCGCATAACGCCTGATTAAGAACACTTCTGATACTGATAGGTACAAAACGCAACAGCTCACGGATTTTACCCTTTACATTCACATCATGCATTTTCATCATCCTTTCAATAACCTATATGAAAAAACACGAGATAATATTACTGTTTGTCCAAAAGAAAAATCCGAAGCTGCATTATACAACTTCGGATTGATAGATACTATTAAATTAATCCCTTTCTACTCGGGTAACGATCACATTGCCGTGGCTGTCAAGAAGCGGTGTAAATCCGCCGCCGTAACCGCCTGTGCGGTACACATAGTTAACACCCGTCTCTCTGTCTACCCAGATCTCTACAATATTCACACTACCTTGAGTATAGGTTCTTTCGAATCTTTTTTCTTTTTTATCTCTCATACTAACCTCAGATTAAAGTATTATTACTAATCATATAAAGCAATTGTTCCTCGGAAATCACTGCTACACCAAGGCTCTGCGCTTTCGTAAGCTTACTGCCTGCTTCTTCTCCCGCGAGCACATAGGAGGTCTTCTTTGAAACCGACGAGGATACCTTTCCTCCGTTTTGTTCTATAAGCGCTGAGGCATCTGAACGGGTGTATGTGGGAAGCGTGCCCGTCAGTACAAAGGTCTTTCCTTCAAACAGTTTTGAATCAAGGCTCTTCTTAGCTCCTTGCATATTAAGACCCATTGCTTTGAGTTCACTTATAAGAAGCTTTGTGTTCTCCAAAGAAAAATATGCAAATGCACTTTCAGCCATAATCTCGCCAAATCCATCTATCTGCAGATAATCTTCAGGCTTAGCCTCAAGGATTGCATCCATACTGCCAAAATGCTCACACATAAGCTTTGCGGCCTTAAGTCCTATATGACGGATTCCCAGCGCAAAAACAAGTCTGTGAAGCTCTCTTGATTTAGATGCGGAGATAGAATCCATAAGGTTCTGAGCAGATTTCTCACCTTTTCGGTCCAAAGAAATTATATCCTCTGCGGTTAACCTGTAAATATCAACAGGTGAAGAAATAAGCTGATTATCTAACAAAGAAGTAAGCACAGCAGGCCCCACTCCCTCAATATCCATTGCATCTCTGGAAACAAAATGGATAAGGTGACGCTTAAGCTGAGCAGGACACCCTGTGTTTGTACAGCGCAGAGCTGCTTCGCCCTCTTCTCTTGCAAGTTTTGAGCCGCAAGAAGGACATAACTCAGGAAACACAAAAGGTGTTGAAGCGTCAAAATGAGAATGAACGGCTAAAACTTCGGGAATGATCTCTCCCGCTTTGCGGATGATAACGTCGTCACCAATGCAGATTCCCTTTTCACGGATAAAGTCCTCATTGTGAAGAGTTGCACGAGAAACCGTTGTTCCTGCAAGAAGCACGGGCTCAAATATACCCACGGGAGTGATAACACCCGTTCTGCCCACGTTAATTTCTATATCAAGAAGCTTTGTAACCTTTTCCTCAGGGGGGTATTTATACGCCTCTGCCCATTTGGGAAATTTGGCAGTACTGCCGATGAGTTTTCTGTGTTCAAAGCTATCCACCTTGACAACTGCACCGTCAATACCATACTTAAGCTCACCTCTGAGGTTTCCTATGCGCTCGATTTCCTCAATGACATCTTCGATCTCAGTGAAAGTATTATAAAACGGTGCTGTGGGGAAACCAAGCTCTGTGAGATAATCAAGAGACTGCTTATGAGAAGTAAGAGATATACCCTCTACCTGCTGGATATTGAAAACAAAAATATCCAATGAGCGCTTTGAAGTCACTGCACTGTCTTTTTGCCTGAGTGAGCCTGCAGCTGCGTTACGGGGATTCTTGAAAGGTTTTTCTCCGTTATCAAGCTGTTCGTCGCGGATTCGCTCAAAGGTATCAAAGGACATATAGACTTCTCCTCTGACCTCAAGGTACTCGGGAGCATTCTCAAGTCTTTTAGGCAACGACTTAATGGTCATAAGATTCTCTGTGACATCCTCACCAACAAATCCGTCACCACGGGTTGAACCACGAAAGAACACACCGTTTCTGTACTCACAAGAAACTGAAAGTCCGTCAAACTTCGGCTCAATTATATATGTGGGATCATTCACAACCTCGCGGACTTTTCTGTCAAAATCCCTTAATTCATCATGGGAAAAAGAATCGTGCAAGCTCTCCATAGGCACCTTGTGCTCAACAGGTGAAAACTTAACAGATCTGCTTCCTCCCACCTTGATGGTTGGTGAATCTGCTGTTTTAAGTTCAGGATATTCTTCTTCGATATTCTCCAGCTCTCTTAGGAGCTTGTCGTATTCAAAATCGGAAATCTCCGGATTGTCCTTATTGTAATACCTGTCGTTATGATATTCGATAAGTCTTCTGAGTTCCTCTGCCCGTGACATTGCTTCAAGATAAAGCATTGAATCATCCTCGCTGTAGTTTTACTTATTAACTGCGGAAGTTCCCTTTTCGCGCAGATATGTAGACTCCAGATCAGCAAGATGGAGTTTAACTGCCAAGGGATACTTTTCAAAAGCCTGGCTTACGGTGAATCCTGAATTATCATCAAAATTACCCATATGCCAGCGAATTGCCATAGCTTCGTCAAGATGCAATCTCATAAATCGTTCAATGAGAAAAACAGATTTCTCGCCATGACCAAAGGGAAATTTATCCTCTATAGCATAGTACGGCTGCTTTTCCCACTGACCTGTAAGTTCGTTCTTTACATTGCGTGTGGATACCTTGTAGAATTCTGCCTTACAAACATCGTGAAGAAGTGCACAGATTGCAAAGCTTTCTACAGAATCAACCCCTTCTTCAAAATGCTTTTCCATCATTGTATTAAATACATTCACAGAATGCATCACAAGACCGTTCTCGCAAGCGCAATGATACTTGGTGCTTGCAGGAGCAGTGAAAAAGTCTGTATTCATAAGCCAGGAGAGCAGTTCCTTTGCACCGTTTCTCTCAACGTTTTCCGTAAAGATCCTGATAAACTCGTCTTTTGCATTCATAATAACACCTCAAAGAAGATTTTCGTTATATATTGCGCGTTCACCGCCGATAAACTTAGGTCTTGTGCGTGCACATATTACTATGGCTTCACCAACGCGGCGGGTGGCTGTTTTGACAGGGACAGCAGTTGCACGCAGATGCATACCGATCAATGTGCCGCCTATATCTATACCTGCATCAGCCTTTACATTCTCTACCATTACCGGGTCATCAAACAAAGAATAAGCCATAGTGGCACTTGCTCCACCTGCATGAGGGTGAGGAATAACGTTTACAATCTCAAGTCCGAGCTTCTGAGCGTAAGCTCTTTCAACTACCAAAGCACGGTTAAGATGCTCGCAACACTGAGCGGCAAGAAAGATTCCTTTGCTTCTGAGCTCAGGTAAAATAACGTCATAAATTGCAGAAGCGGCGTCTGAGCTTGAGCAAGTACCTATCCTCTCACCGATTATCTCGCTGGAGGAACATCCCAAAACAAGCAGATCACCTTGTTTAAGTTCCGCTTTTTCCAAAAGCTCTGCAAGAACAGAGGCTATATTTTCTTTAATTATATTAATATCAATAGAAGTCATAAATATTCCTCATATTACAACAGGCATCCCCAAAGAGGATGCCTGTAATTATGCATTAATTATTCCTCAGTTGCCTCTTCTGCAACAGCTTCTGCTGCAACTTCTTCAGCTGCAACTTCCTCAACTGCTGTTTCCTCAACAACCTCTGCCTCGGGAAGAAGAGCTCTGACAGAAAGGCTTACGCGCTTTTTGTCAAAGTCGATGGAAACGATCTGTGCGTCAAGCACATCACCAACGCTTACAACATCCTGGGGCTTTGCAACGTGCTGGTTGGAAAGCTGAGAGATGTGGATAAGGCCATCGATGCCGGGAATTACTGTAGCAAATGCGCCGAATGTTGTGATGCCTGCAACAGTAACCTTGCATACTGTGCCCTCGGGATAGTCACGACGAAGGATCTCCCAGGGATTATCCTCTGCCTTCTTGAAGCCGAGAGAAATCTTGCTTGTCTCTGTGTTGAAATCCTTAACGTAAACCTCAACTGTATCGCCTACGTTTACAACCTCAGAGGGATGCTTGATTCTTGCCCAGCTGAGCTCAGAAATATGGATCATACCAAAGATGCCACCAAGGTCTACGAAAGCACCGTAGTTTGTGAGAGACTTAACAGTACCTGTGTAAGTCTTGCCAACCTCGA
This sequence comes from Ruminococcus sp., assembly GCA_017416065.1. GTDB lineage: Bacteria > Bacillota > Clostridia > Oscillospirales > Acutalibacteraceae > Ruminococcoides. The sequence goes on along the minus strand of JAFQDM010000012.1, from coordinate 54,761 downwards.
TTGCCTCCCAGAATGCTGCCTTGAACTCAGATCTCTGGTCACGAAGAACGCTCTTGATAGAACCAACGATCTTCTTGCGTCTGCCACGCTGAGAAACCTCAAGAAGTCTGAACTCAACCTCTGTGTGAAGAAGAGGAGTGAGGTCTTCCATACGTGTGATGGATGCCTGTGATGCGGGGATAAAGATGCGGTTGTTGCGAGCGAACACAATAACGCCGCCGTTTACAACCTCGATAACCTCACCTGAGAGAACTGCGTTCTCTTCTGCAAGCTTCTCGAGCTCGTCCCAATCCTTCTTAGCATCAACTCTGCGCTTAGAGAGCATAATTGTGCCTTCAACATCGTTGGTCTTCATGATGAGAAGCTCGATCTCATCGCCAACCTTAACGAAGTCAGCAGGATTGCTTACAGGACCGAAGGAAAGCTCTTCTGCAGGAATAAAGCCTGCCTGCTTTCTGCCCACATCAACATAAACCTCTGTAGGAGTTATGCTGATAACAGTACCCATTACCCTTTCATTTGTATTTAAGCCTTTGAGGTTCTCTTCCAAAAGAGCCTCAAAATCTTCAGTTTCGTTTGTTACACCGGACTTGGTCATTTCTTCCATTTTATCCAGTACCTCCTTTATAATCCTTGCAGGAGTGGATGCTCCCGCAGTTACGCCAACCGTGCTGACGTTGCTTAATCTTTCCGGAGAAAGTTCTTTTGCTGTTTCGATCCATATGGTAGAAGGACAAACCTTACTGCAAAGCTCAAAAAGCTTTGACGTGTTTGAACTCTTCTTGTCCCCTATGACTATCATAAGCTGAGAACTTCTTGCCAGATTTTCGGCTTCCGTCTGCCGACTGTGCGTAGCACTACATATTGTAGCAAATATTTTTGGGTTTGTACAGACTTTTTTTATTGTTTTTGAACATTTTTTCCATTCTTTTTCACTAAAAGTAGTCTGAGCAACAAAAATCGCAGTATTATAATTCTCGGACGGAATATTACTTATTAATTCCACAAGTTCTTCATTATTTTTATAAGTGTAACAAGGTACGCTTGAATGTCCTATGATTCCTTGCACTTCAGGATGAGCGCTGTCGCCTGCAATGAAAACAGACCTATTCTCCTGTGCGTCTGCTGCCGCCACAATCGAATGAATCTTTGATACAAACGGACAGGTGGCATCGCAACACTCAACTCCCGAATCCTTGATTGAATCTTTAACCGCCTTTGATACACCGTGGGAACGAATGACAAGAGTTGAGCCCTCGGGTGCTTCTGCAGGAGCTCCGACGGTTACCGCACCTCTCTCCTTAAGCTCATTCACCATCTCTGTGTTATGGATAATAGGTCCCAAAGTTGCAACACTCTTGCCTTCATCCAAAAGCTTATAGACCATATTAACAGCCCTGTTTACACCGAAGCAAAAGCCTGCGGTTTGTGCAAGTTTAATTTCCATACTTATCTCTTTCCCACATAACTTTTATCTTTTCCATAAGCTGACGCGAGGCCTCTCTGTACTCTCTGGGTGAGCCGTTAACCACACCTAATTCCTCTGTTGACACAGGCTCACCAAAAGAAACGTACAGTCTTGAGAAGAAATGTTTCTTTTTACCTTTGAAGGTAATAGACGCTGGTACTATCTTGCAATTCATCTGGTGAGCAATAAGCACCGCACCGCTTTTAGGTCGCAGAAGCTCACCTGTTTTTGAGCGTGTTCCCTCAATAAAAATGCATACAAGCTCGCCATTTTCAAGCATTTGCTTTGCATTATTGATAGAATCCCAGTCCCCTTTGCCTCTTTCAACAGGGAAAGCTCCAAGCTTGGTGAAAAACCAAGCACCCGGTTTATTTCTGAAAAGCTCAGCCTTTGCCATAAAGCGGACTATCTTTTTCTGACCAATACCAATATGAATTGCGTCAAGACCTGAGATATGGTTGGGTGCAATTATATAATGCCCCTCATCCGGGATATTCTTTGCATTTGTATATTTTGTGCGGGTAACAGGCCAAAGAACCACTTTTGCTAAACCCTTGCAGAACTTATAGAAAGATTTGCTGAACTTTGTACTCACTTGCTGTTCTCCTCTATTGTGCTGACGAGCAGATCTATGGATTGCTGAAGATCAAGCTCTGACGTATCTACAATAATACTGTCCTCTGCAGGCTTTAAGGGAGCAATGGGTCTGTTCATATCGTTATTATCGCGCTCGATAACATCTGCCAGAACGTCGTCATATACAACATTTTCTCCCTTGGCAACAAGCTCGTCATATCTGCGGCGTGCTCTGATTTCTGCAGAAGCGGTAAGGAATATCTTTACCTTTGCATCAGGAAGAACAACTGTTCCGATATCTCTGCCGTCCATAATAACATTATATTCTTTGGCCATATCTCTCTGCAAAGACAAAAGGAAGGCTCTGACCTGAGGGATGGCAGACACGCGGGATGCAGCCATAGAAACCTCCTCGGTTCTGATAAAAGCAGACACATCCTCACCGCAAAGAATTATAAGCTGGTTGCCCTCTTCGTCTCTTGCAAGAGAAACTGAGATTTCATCAAGAAGCGACACCACAGCATCTGTATCCGTAGGCAAAACGCCCTTGCGGATACAATAAAGACCGATTGCACGGTACATTGCACCTGTGTCTACATAAATATAGCCCAGATGCTTTGCGGCTGCTCGGGCTATTGTGGATTTTCCTGCACCGGCAGGTCCGTCGATAGCAATTGCAATTGACATAATTATACTCTCCTGTACTTAAAAATAGTTTATTTATGAATTATAGACAGCCCAGGTACCTGCAAGCCGTCCGGTTGAAAAAGCGATCTGTAGGTTAAATCCTCCGGTATACGCATCCACGTCAATAACTTCTCCGCAGAAATACAGCCCTTTGCAGAGCTTACTCTCCATTGTGGCAGGGTTTATCTCGCGGGTACTCACACCTCCACGGGTTATTATTGCTTCGTCAATAGGCCTGACGCCGGAAACGTCAAATCTGAAATCTTTGAGTATGTGAATAAGATTTGCTCTTTGCTCTTTTGTAACACTGTTGCATCTGAGTGCATGGTCTATTCCGGCGCGTTTTATCACCACGGGAATCATAGAACCGGGAAGCAGATCGCCCAACGAATTGGAGATCTCCCTGTTTTTATATTTATCAAAATCACGGAGTATCCTGTCATTGAGCTTTTCTTCACTCAAAGCAGGCTTTAAGTCAACAGATACGGAGCATCTGCCTTTTGAAATATCCTTGACCCGTGCACTTGCGCTGAGAATGGTGGGGCCACTCATCCCGAAATGAGTAAAGAGAAGTTCTCCGAAATCTTCATAGCAGAGCTTGTTGCCGTTATACACCCTTACTCCGATATTTCTGAGAGACAGACCCTGCATCTGCTTACAATCTGCAAGATGCTCGCCCATACATTCAAGAGGAATAAGAGAAGGCTCGGGAACTTCTATGCAATGGCCTGCTTGCTTTGCAAAGGTATACCCGTCTCCCGTAGACCCTGTGAGAGGATAGGAGGCACCGCCTGTTGCTATGATCACAGCATCGCAGTAATGCTTTTTGCCATTGTCATCAACCACACCCCTGACGGACGAATCCTCTGTCAGCAAAGCTTTAACGGTGCGCCCGGAGATCACCTTGACTCCGTTTTTTCTGACAAATCGTTCCAGAGAATCCACAACATCTAACGCTTTATCTGATTGAGGGAAAACACGGTTTCCTCTTTCTGTCTTAAGAGGAAGTCCCAAATCCTCAAAAAAGCTTATGGTGTCTGCGCAATCAAAGTTATTGATGGCGCTATACATAAATCTTGGGTTTGTGTTTACATTTTCAATAAAGGTATTGACTGAGCAATTGTTTGTAACGTTACATCTGCCCTTACCTGTAATGCATATCTTTCTGCCAATACGCTTGTTTTTTTCTATGATAGTTACGTCTGCACCCAGCTCTGCCGCCGTGCCTGCCGCCATAAGCCCTGCTGCACCGCCACCGATAACGATAATACTGCTCATATTATTCCTTATCCTTTGTCTGGCTGCTGGTATAAACACCCTGCTCGTACCACACTGTCTCCAAAGTTTCAAAGGTAGCTTTTACCTCGTCTTTTCTCTTGATGACAGTCGCAACTATCAAAGCATTAATAAGGGACAAAGGTGCTACCAGGGAATCTACAACCGATGCCATATCGCTTCTTGCGATCAGAAGAGAATCTGCGCTGTCTACCAAAGGTGAAAGCATACTGTCGGTTATTGCAATGGTTGCGGCTCCTCTTGAATGAGCGAAGTCCATGGCACTTGCGGCTGTTTTGCTGTATCTGGGGAAGCTGATACCGATTATCGCATCCTGCTCTGAGATACGAAGCAAGGCTTCGTACATACCGGATCGACTGGCAGTTGTCACAACGTGAACGTTACCGAAAATAAGATCAAAATAATAACCAAGGAAATTAGCAAGGGAGCTTGCACTTCTTGTACCGAAGATATATATCTCCTTAGCTGAGATGATGGAATTGACTGCTCTTTCAAAATCCTCTCTTGATGTTTCCTCCAAAGTTCTGCGGATCTTGACTATATCCTGATTAAGAACGCTCTCAAGCACGTCGCCGTCACCTATTTTGGCAGCGCTCACCTCAATACGCTGAACTGAGGTAAGCTTGTCCTTGATCATCTCCTGCATAGCTTTCTGAAGCTGAGGATAGCCTGTGTAGCCCAGCTCAGTTGCAAATCGAACCACAGTGCTTTCGCTGACTCCAACATACTCTCCGAGCTTGGAGGCTGTGAGAAAAGCCGCCCTGTCGTAATGCTGCTCTATAAACTCTGCAATAAGCTTTTGTCCTTTGGACAGAGAATTCATCTTTGAATCTATACGTACAAAAAGGTGTTTTTCCATAATAGTCCCCCATTTCATATGTAGATAATAATACCACATCCGCTTCAAATTTTCAATGATTTTTGCAGGATTTAAATCTTAATTTTGCAAGATATTTGGATTATTTCAGGAAATACATCAAAAATTCTTTCATAAACACTGATTTTTGCAACTCAAATAAAAAAAGACGTTGCATAAAAACAACGTCTTGAATAATATTCATCTGCCCTCAAAAACATCACGGGCATTCTGATTTAAGGAATTAATAATATCAAAAGAACACTTTTTGGAGATGATCTCCATTGCCTTTGAGATACTGTCGGGAGCATTTCTGCTTAAATTATGAACATCTGTTGAAAGTATATGTATATATCCTGAATTCAGAAGCTTTAAAAGTTTTCTTGACTTGCCCTTCTCGGCGAAAGAGATAAAATTCGATTGAATCAGAACTCCCATATCGATCAATTCATCAAGCTTTGATTTTTTCTTTATCAAAGCAGGATAACGTTCAACATGAGGAATGATCGGGATATACCCTAAACCAATGAGCTTCAAAAGTCTTCGCATTGAACCGCCTGAGAAATCGGAATCATAAGAAAACTCAGTTATCATATAATTGGTGCCTTCTATGCATAAGGGTCGCAGATCCCTTTCTTCTGCAAACAGATAATCGGTTACGTAAACCTCTGCCCCAAGTTTTACGTTTAAATAATCGGGAATCAGATTGCGAATCTCCTTATATGCTTCGTTTCTGCGTAAAACGAAATCCTCTGCGCTTTCCTTGTGAGTATAAAAGTGTGGTGTAAAGACGATATTTTCGATACCTTGATTGCTTAATTCCTCAATAAGCATCAAAGACTCTTCAACACTCTGAGCACCGTCATCAATCATCGGAATAAGGTGAGTGTGCAGGTCGTATTTAATATTCATTTAGTCATCATCCTTTTCTTCAGGTATGAGCTTGTAGACCTCTGCAACTCTGTCTCTCTGCCAAAGCATGGGAGTAACTCGCATAGAAAATCCGTATCCGTTATCGCATGCCCAGTCAAAAGGCTTTGCCTGAGGCAAGCCGTACACAGCAAGCAAGGTCATAATAATTCCCCCGTGGGTAACAATTGCACAATCGGTGTTACCTGTCTTGATAAGTCCGTCAACAATATTCTGAAACATAAGGCAAATGCGCCTTGTGAAGTCATCGTTGCTTTCTCCTCCGGGTGGAGTCACTCCCTCTTCACCTGCAAGCCAGGACTCAAACAAAGGGTCTCCTCTGAGCTCATCTGCTGTTTTACCCTCCCATTTGCCGAAGTTCATCTCTGTTAGCTCATCAACGGTAATGGGATTGATATGAGGATACAGTATCTCACAGGTCTGAGTGCAACGCTTAAGAGGACTTGTGAAGATAACAGGAGCATAAGGGTATTTACAAGAGTTGTCAAGGCTTTTAAGCTCTCTTATACCTTCCTCTGAAAGCTCAGGGTCGGTCACTCCTATGTAGGCTCCTTTTTTTGTTTCTTCAATTGCTCCGTGGCGGATAAAATGGATATAATAAGATTTCATAATATTCTCCTATAGGTATTTACAATATGTAAATTTTGAATTATACTGTCTGTATAGAAAGGTGGTATTTCCATGAACAAAGATTTCCCCCGCATAATTACGATGCTGAGAAAAGAAAAGAAATTCAGTCAGAAGCAGGTTGCAGCTGACTTGGGAATCTCTCAGGCATTGCTCTCTCACTATGAAAAAGGAATACGGCAATGCTCTCTTGATTTTGTAATAAACGTTGCAGAATATTATAACGTTTCCTGCGATTTTCTTCTTGGCAGAAGCCCTGAACGCTCAGGAGCTACCCTGAACTTTGATGATATTCCCGAAGATAACAACGAAATACCCGAAAACCTGAGAGGAACATCCCTGGTTCCTATGCTTAATAAAAAAATAATATGCAACTCTCTTGCTATTATATTTGATATGCTGGCAAAAAACAAGAATAAACAATTGACTTCTGATGTTTCTAATTATCTGATGCTGTCGGTTTATAAGGTTTTCAGGACTTTATACTCGGCAAATGAAGAAAATCACCAGACCATGTTCTCTGTAAATAAAGGAATATATCAGGGATATTGCGATTCTTACATGGCAAGATACGCAACAAAGTTCCAGTATGCCACAAGTAAAGACAGTGACTCCGACTCTGCCGCAAGCTTAAAAAACACGGAATACTCTACAGAGATATTATCGCAGGAATATTCAAATCAGTCAAGTTCATTATTAAATCTTATTCAGCATGCAGAAAGCAAGATAAGAACAAGACACAAATAATTTTTTTATACACGCCAAATCAACAGAAGCACTTGTGAACAAAGGTTCAGAAGTGCTTCTTTGCTTATAATATTATTCAGGCTTTGGACCTGCGCTTACAACAAGGTAAATGTCTGAATTCAGAGCAACCTTATCATTTGCATCATAATCAGCATAACCAATTACCTTGTCTTTGCCTATCTTATCATCATAAACCACCGCATCATCCTTGTAAACTACAAATCCAAGCTCAGTAAGCTTTGAAACTGCAGTTGCAAGCGACATATCTTTAACATCGGGCAGCTCGGCGGTTTTGGGTCCGCGACTGACCTTGAAGGAAACTGCAAAGCCACGCTCGGAATCCAAAGGAGTTCCCTCAGGAAAGCTCTGCTCCATTATTTCGCCCTTTTCATACTCGTTCGAGTATCCGTCATCCTCATCGGCATAAACATATTGGAAAACAAAGATCCCCTTGGAAACAAGCTCTGCACTTACTGTGTCAAAATCCTTGCCGACATAGTTTGCAAGAGTTTCTCCCGTCCATTCCTCATCAGGGTCAACGGTTGGGATCTGAGCCTGAGTTGAAGGAGGCACTGTGCTGACGGGATCATCTGTGGAAACAGTTTTATCAACAATAATAATACCAAGCCAAAGGAAAATGAGAGATGCTACTACAGTAACGATGATTCCGACTGAAATTGGAGACATTCCGTATTTTTTCTTTTCCGGCTTGATGGAATTAGCCATACTTGCAGTACGGCTGATCTCCTCCTGAATAGCCTTAACCGTGGGAGCTGCTGAAAGCTGCGAACGCAGATCACCGAAATCTATAATGCGTTCTTCGCGTTTAACCTGTAAGCCGTTTGCCAGAGCAGAAACAACGTGAGGAGGCAGTCTCTTGACGGTTGCGGTGCTCATAAGCAAAGCTCCGTCAGTAATTCTCTCTTTTGCGTTTGCGGGCAAAGCACCCGTGAGGGCATAGAAAAGTGTTGCTGTAAAGCCGTAGATATCTGTGATATTATCAATCGGAAAGTTTCTCTCATACTGCTCCGGAGCAGCACAGCCGGCAAACAACTGAGATTTGAGAGGAGTGCCTCTTCTGCGTTCATTAATGGTAGCAAAACCCAGGAGAAGTGCCTTGCCGGAGGTGGTTATATACAAATTGGAGGGAGAAATAGCGTAGTGTCCGTACCCATTCTTGTGCAATGCCTCAAGTAAAGAAATAACGGGCATAAACAAAGGACGGGCAACCTCCCATTCAAGGTGACCGTTGTTCCTTAAAATGTATTCTTCGAATGAGATGAGCTCCTCGTATTCCTCAATAACATAGCATGTGTTGTTTGCTCTGAATATATCTGTGATAACGTTCATTGCAGACATATCTCTGAGGGTTGAAAGGAAGCTGAAGAATTGCTCGAAATCATAGAGAAGTTTATCAAAATTTTCTTTTTTAGCAGGGTCAACCGTGATTTTCACCCCACCCTGAGGACGTGAGTAATAACCGTCGGGAAGAAATTCACGAATAAGTACGGTTTTAGAAGTTTCTCTGTCAAAACCGATATAGAGTGTGCTTTCTCCGTTTATCTCTATATTTCTGCCAACGATATATCTTTTATCAAGAACAATTCCATAGGGCAAAAAAGGTGAAACCTGGGTTTTTGTATTATCGAATCCGCAATCGGGACAAATCATCTCACTGCCTATTTCATGCATACAGCCTATACACAGTGACATTAAATCATCTCCTGTCAGCATAATCTCGCGAATGTATAATTAGACTGATTTTATTATATCACCCTACGCAGGACAAATTCAAGGCTTTGTGCTGTTACACTGTTTACAGTTTTGTTATAGTATTTTTGGCAAATAAAGCTCAAGTACTGATTATTTCATCTTTAAATCCGGGTATATAATGAATTATCTCATAAAAGATTCTGCATAAAAAAACTGACACCACCAAAAAGTGATGTCAGTTTTACGGTAAATTTCAAAGTTTATTTATTCAACCGAATCAACACGTAAGTGTTCATCAACCTTGAGCTTCAAAATAAGCTCTTCAGGCTTGCAGGTTGGGTAATGAAAAAACATAGTGACAATTGCCGTACCCTCTTTTTTACCTGCAAAGTACATATGCGCTCCTCGGTCTTTCATTCCGTCCTCAAATTCATTGACGGGAATAATCTCCTCAAAACACTCTACTACATCAGAAGGAGTAATCTGCATAGAGAACCTACCTCCTGCAATAACTCCACGACGACGGAAATAAAACGCTTTTTCCTTATCGAAAGAACATTTATTCTTCATTTATCAGAAACCACCGAGAGTAAATGCAATCAGCTCCATTGCGGAGTTGTCTGCACGCTTGTCTGTGAGGAGAACAAGAATATTGCCGTCTTTTGTGATGGTTCCGTCGCAGAACCAGGGATAACCTGTTGAGAACAGATCGCTGTCGTCTGCTGCACCCACATATTTTCCGTCAGCATCCCAAAGGATAACTTCTCTCATATTTGCATCTAATCCGAGATATCCATCTTCAGTTGATGTGAAATATGTGATGCTTCCCAAGCCTTCGCCGTCTTCATCTGTAAGAATCTTCTGCAGATTACCGTCTGTGTCGTAGACAAACACCTTATGACCGCTTTCATCAAGAGCATAACCGCATACATAGATATTTTTCTCATCTACGAAGATCTCAGATATAGTATCAAGTTCTTCAAATGTAATGGGTTCTCTGTCGATATTATTGCCGCCGATAGTGATCTTCTCACATTCTGCAGATGTGAAGTAGCTGATACCCCATGTGCCGTCAGGACTCATTACCACGTTGTCTGTATCTCCATAGGTTGCCACAACCTCACCGTCAACTACAAGAGCAAGGTCCTCTGAAAATGCAGAAAGCCAAAGCTCGCCGTTCTTGTCAGCGGTAATATACTCGTATTCACCCTCAAGCTCTACGTCCTTTTCAAAGGTAAGCTTCTTGCCATCAAAAGCAAACTGCTTCAGAACGCCGCCTGTAATAACATATGCTTTGTCGCCTACGACCTCTACCTTATGGTCGAAGGTTTCGGAGGTTACAAGGCTCTCGTCAAAGGGGATCCACTTGGAAGAAAGAGTTTTTTCTCCTGCTTTTACTGATGCATCCTGAGCTGAGAAGTGCTCACCGTTCCAAGGCCAGGGACAATCCACGTTGCCAATATCTGTAAGATTAAAGCTGAGTCCTGCAAGGAGTGTGTCAACCTTTGCATCCTCATACTCGCCCATAATGACAATAAGTACTGTTGCGTTTGCATTTTCAACTCTGCCGAAATATCTCAGGCAGGGCTCACCCCAATAGTTACCCTCCTGCATAAGGCAATCTACACCGCCGATATTTACAAGATCATAGGCGTTGTTTTCTGCATACTCGTATGCATCAAAGCCGTAGCTGTCAAGGTAGCTTCTGAAATCTTCGGGATCTTCAATACTTGCGCTGATATCTGCGCTAATAACGTATGAATCATCACCCTCAGGAATGGTGAGTGTTACGGAAGAGTATTCCTCGTCATCAGAAAGGTCATCTTCTTCGTAAGTCCATACAGCATCGTAGCTGAGAGTCCACAGATTTGTTTCCAGCTTCTGTGCATCTGCAGGAACTTGTGCTGAATTTGAAGGGGATGTTTCATTCGTGTTCTTGCTGCCGCCATCACAGGCTGCAAGAGCAAACACCATCATTACGATTAATACAATTGCAAATATTCTTTTCATCATTTGTTTCCTCCAAAAAAATATATTATGCCCAAGGATCCTGGGACTTGGGAGTACGGATACCTACCATTATGAACTGCTCCCACAAAAACCATCTGCCGTCGCCTTTCATTCTGAGACTTATCTGACGAGGGCTGTCTGCACCGCCGCTTTTAAGCCACAGGGTCATATACCCCTCATTTACCGCAGAATTCTGATTACTCTCAACTTCGAGTGTAAAAGGTTCTGTGGGTGTATAGTTATTGTCAGGGGTTGCACCTTTAAAGTAAGAGAAAGGCACATACCACTGACCTCCACTGAATCTGTCGTCAAGAAATGCTATCTCGCTTCCGCTTAAAGGTCTGGGACCTTTAAGGAAGTTAAGCATCTCTATGCCGCGTTCCTTGTCTGCGCCGTAAACACAAAGTGCCAGCACAGAAAGAGCTGCTGTTTTAAATGGAGAATCAAGAGATGCCTGAGGCAAAGCCTGCAGTTCTTCTAAACTCTCGGGAAGCTTTGAGAATGTAAAGGTCTCTTTTTTATTGCCAATAGAATTGATAGCCTGACTTACAGCGGAATTCACGGCAGAATTCGCCGCATTTCTAAGTTTGTCAAAAATTCCCATTATGTCACCTTCTTAAACTTAATTATCCTGCTTTGGTTTTTCTCTGCGGTCAACCTTGCGATAAAGAAAGACGTCATTTCTTTCGGTAACACTCAGGCTTCCGTTACGAACATAATCGGTAGCATTGCCCTTAAAGCTGACACTCTTGAGCTGTCCGCGCATAACCCCCGTGGTAATAAATGCACCTGCAACAGAAACGATTCCTATAAAGATAGGACTGCCGAAAAGCTCGATTACAAAAGAAAGTGCATACAGCACAGCAGCAATTATAACTAACAGACCCAGAGTGATTCCCCAATATTTTTTCTTATCCAGAGGCAGATCACCTACCATCTTTCCTGTTTGTCCGTTCATGGCAAAGGTGTATTTTTTTCCGTTCCAATCTGTATTAAGAAGCCATACGGGATAAAGAGCGTACTTTGCTTTGGCGTTCTGCAGGTTAATATATGTATACTCAGATGTGACCGTATCGTAGCCTGTTACGGTTTTTCTGAATTCATCTTCAGTGCTCTGTTTGATTCTTGCATTGGCACGCTCTACGCTCTCATCATCCGTAACATCGTATTTATCTGCAAAATACCCCGCAAGATAAGCTGTTTGGAAAGGCACGGCCTCTGAAAAATTGAAAGGCTCAACGGATTCCATCAGATCATCCGGCATTTTGGAGGAACCGTCAACGGGCACGGTATTAAAGCCTATATATCCCCCACGCTGTACTGAATAATAGCTTGTTTCTTTATAGTAATAATTCGAATCGCTCCAAGTTCTCTCCTTGGTTGCTTTGTAGCGGATACTTGCCTGAGCATCTGCATCAAACAGCCAGAAAGGAACATAAACACCCTTGACCTCTTCAATATGATTCTGATCCTTAAACACTTTTGGAAGAAGGGTTTTACCTTCATAGTGCTTTTTTAGTCCGGCCACGGCAGATTTTTTATCCTGCTTGAAGGGGATTACATAGTCCGGCTTAAGACTGCCGGAAAACTGTCCCATAAGTACTATGGGGTTATCACAATATGGACAGGAAGTTGCGGCAGTTGTTTCATCGCCGATAATCTCTCCTCCGCAGGATTTGCACACATAGGTTCTCAATCCGTCGGTCTCGCCTTCAAGCCACTGTTGACCCGCATCTGAATCCCAGTTCATATCGCTTTGCTGATCATTATTAAGCTGAGCATCATATGCCTCAAGAGCCTCCATTTCAAACTCTGTGTCGCAGAAAGGACACTTCATTTTTTGAACAGAGCTGTTAAATTCCAGAGCGCCACCGCAGCACGGGCACTTGTACTCCTGTAATGTTGACAATTATACCACTCCTTATTTTAGGGTTTTAGCAACAGACTTATCTTTATATATCTTTGCAAGATCAACAAAGAAATTATAAAGCTCATCTTTGTATTCGCCTGAGCTTGCAGATCTATCTGCAAGGTCTGAGTAATAAACAGACGTTATATTCTCGGTTTTATCCATCACCTGAAAAAGTGAGGGTTTCTTCTTAAAAGATTTGACATAGCCAGAAATGTTACACTTATTTTCAAGCTCAAGGAGTTTATTAAAATACGTATCCTCGATCAAGCATTCTTCGAGGATAATTTCATAAGGCTCCTCACAAAGCCTGACATCTGCATTGAAAACAACTCTGTCGTTTTCTTTTCTCAGAAAAAAGCTGTAACTATTTCCATAATTCATATGACGTTGTGATAAACTAACTCCGCTAAGCTGATTCCGTTTATTATTCTCAGCCATACTGCTGTAGCCTGCACTGATTATTATTGTAAGCAAAAAACCAACAACTGAAGTTATTATATATACCATACGGTTTCATCACATCCTACTAAACAGATTTACAGAAGATGATAAAACTTACATATCTCTGAAATCTATAGGATCTCCGCACTGGGGACAAAACTTGGGTGCAGGTTCACCGGGCTGAGGCATCCATCCGCATTTATCACAACGGACAGCAGTGCTGTTATTCTGCTGTGAAGTCTGAGGCGCACCGCATCCTCGGCAGAATCTGCCGTCATTCTGAGCACCGCATCTGCTGCAAGTCCACATCATCCCCTGCTGTGTTGTATATGGTGCTTGAACAGGATTCATAGGATGCACATTCGCCGGTGTGGGAATTACGCACGGATTGAAAGGACCGTTCATTCCCATCTGATGAGGAGGCATATAATTATCCGTCTGATACATATTCTGAGCAGGCTGTGAATAACTCTGAGGCATCTGTGAACCTGTAAGAACTGAACACAACTCCTGAGACATCATTTCAAGCTCTCTGTATAAGGGAGAGAATCTGCTGTCGGGGCGGTTATTGTATGAGCTGAGCTCAAATTCGATCTCAGAGAGCCAGGGAGAATCCACATTGATTTTCACATTGAAGATATACTCATATTTAAATCTGGGAGGATTGTAGCTCTTTTCATTACCTTCGTTATCTTCGTAGAAAAGCTCTTCTCTTTCCTCTTCAATATCCGTATTAACTCCAACAATCTGAGAGAAGTCGATAATATCAGGATTTTCGTTTCTCCAATCATTATCAGAGGTAACAATAAATTTACGCTGATTCATATCAACATAAACTTTTTCTGAAAAGCCATAGGTCTTTGAAGGGTGAAATGAAGGTAATTTTGCCTTATTTTCCTCACGATATGCAAGCTGTTGCTTAATTTCATCAACAGTGGAGCCTCTTCTGTCGCTGAAGAAAGGTGATAGTTTTCTGGCACAGTCCTTGCAAAGGTTTCCGTCTTCAAGTTTTCTGTTTCCTAAAAGCCCAATTTTATCTCCGCATATATCACAGAATTTTTTATCAAAAAGTCCCATAACAATTCTCCTTTATTATACAAAATTTATCATAAAAAAGCAATCAATTAGTTATATCCGAATCATTAAAAATATCTCCGCATTCAGGACAGAATTTCGGAGGATTGTGAGGATCTTCGGGAGTCCATCCACACTTGTCGCACTTGTAAAGGGGTGCACCTGCAGGTTTCTTCTGACCACATTCAGGACAGAACTTACCCTGTGCCACATTACCGCAAGCACATGTCCATCCGTTTGCTTCCGGCTTTTTTGCACCACATTCAGTGCAGAACTTACCGTTTGCCATAGCACCGCAAGCACACTTCCAACCAGCCGAAGCAGGAGCTTGCTGAGCTTGTGATACCTGTGGAGCCTGTGCTGCCTGCTGAGCCTGTTGCTGCTGATTCATCTGGAAGAACTGCTGAGCGTTCATACCACCAGCTGCGTTCATTGCCATGCCCATACCGATGAAACCGTTCATAGCTCCGCCTTCGTTTGCTGCTGCAGCACGCATTGCATCTGCCTGAGCACCCACAAGCTCTGCGCCTGCAAGGCCCGGATTCTGAAGTCTTGCTGTGTACTGTGCCTGCTTTAGCATCTCTGCATCCTCGGGAGGCAGAGTAACCGGATTAAGGGCTACCGATACTACCTTAATGCCTCTGAGCTCTCCCCATTTCTGAGAAAGGGTCTCATTCATTGCGTTGCAGATATCCTCATTGTGATTTGCAAGCTGATTGGGACGAAGCTCCATATCTGAAAGCTTGCCGAAAGCAGGTGCAAGTGCACTTACAAACTCAGTTTTGAGCTGATTATCGATCTGATCGCGGGTATATTCATGCTCAATATTTCCACACACTTTGGTATAGAACAAAAGAGGATCGGAGATCGTGTAAGAATAGATACCTGAGCAACGAATGGAAACATCGATATCAAGGTAAATTTTGGAGTCAACCACTCTGAAGGGAATAGGATTAGGACTGCCAAACTTATTGTCCATAATTTCCTTGGTGTTAAAATAGTAAACTCTCTGATCCTTGCCGGTATCTCCGCCATAGGTAAAACGTTTGCCTACCGTTTTGAAGGTTTCAAGAATACTTGTACCCAGCTTGCCTGAGAAAATAGAGGGCTCTGTGGATGAATCATAAGTAAATTCGCCGGGTTCAGCGCAAACCTCTACAACCTGACCCTGCTCAACGATGATCATACACTGTCCGTCTGCAACAGCGATACCCGAACCGTTTGAAATAATGTTATCTGAGCCCTTTGTGTTTGAAGAACGTCCGGAAATCCTCTTTTGTCCCTTTGCAACAAGAACATCGTTAGAAAGAGATTCGCAGTAGAAAAATTCCTTCCACTGATCTGCAAGAGTACCGCCTAAGGCTCCAAGTCCTGCTTTAATAAGTCCCATAATAAAACTCCTTTCAGTTTTTAATGATCTAATTTAAATTGTTATTTAACAATCATTTTTCAATTCTTACGGAATAGGGATTCTTATTTTCTTTTTTGGGGTCAGAAGAATCCCCGCATCTGCCTGCCCAACCAATAATCAGCATCCAGATAATCATCACAATTATCCACACGGAAAAAGCAATTATTGCATACCATAAAGACAAGCCGAAGCTAAAATGTAATATAAGGAATATAACCCCGGGTATTGCCCACTCTAAATTAATAATCAGATTAAGAAGTAAACACAGAAAAAAGCTCCCTGTGCGCTTAGTTTTTCTCATAATGTCCTCCAATGGGAATGTTTCAGCTAAACTTCCGATTATACTTTTAGTGAATAAAATACTGTATTACAAATAATAACGCAGATGGATCTGTGTTTACTTTACGAATTACATTATTACATAGTAATTATATATATTCTACGCAGTAATGTCCCCACCCCTTGAGAAAATTAGGGGTGGGAAATCAACTCTTTTCCCCTATAAAGGGGTGGGAAAAAGTAGAGGTAAGAGAAAACTTTTGTTATGACCTTAACATAAAACATATCATAAACATTCAAACGCTAAACACATCTGTAAGGAACTGCCACTATATTTCAAAAAAACAAATCGGATGACCCTATAACATTTTTGATATAAAAAATAAAAAGCCTTGAAATCCACGTTAACTGTGAATTTCAAGGCTTTTGACCTGGTGGAGACGATGGGGATCGAACCCACGACCTCTTGAATGCCATTCAAGCACTCTCCCAGCTGAGCTACGCCCCCAGGAACGATTAGTATATTATCATATATTCAGAAAAAATGCAAGAGGTTTAAACACAATATTTTTATTTCTTAAAAAAGAAAACGCAGGATGATACAAAAAACACCCTGCGTTAATATAATCAGAAATTTGCATTATCTTTCATTGTATTGTAAGAAAGCAGTACAGCTTCGTCGCTGATATTGCAATTAAGCTTGTATACGGGCACCTTTGTGAGAAGCTTGTCAAACATATTAAAAAGCGCTCCCATTTCCTCTGCTGTATCTGAACGGAGAGTCTGCTCCATAAGCACCTTCATTGCCTCGGAGGTTGATACTCTGTGCATACTGTTCTGTGGATTCTGTGACAGAATGGCAATGCCGTAAAGAGGAACTCTGACGTTTGCGTTAATATCGTGCTTGCCTGAGAAGGGTGTTCCGCATATGTAAGGCACATCATCGAAAAACCTTATGGCAGGTTTGTCATCATTGACAGAGATCACATCAGCACCGAAATGCTGCCGCCAAAGAGAGGCATGAGTTGATTTGCCGGCGCCGCAAGGTCCGGTAAATGCAAATCCTTTTCCGTCAACAGCCATAGCGGCTGAATGCAGGAAAAATGCACCTCTGAGAATTATTGCTCGGTAGAATTTAATTCCGGCTACAACGTACTCAGCCTGAGACTCGGTCATAGGATAGTTCTCAATGTGTTCGTTGATTTCATCCTCAGTAATATCCAAAGAAAAATCCGGGGTAACATTCTGGTCTTCTGCAATGTATTTTTCAGAACGGGCAGTGAGCCGATGATATTGAGGGGTGTACTCTACATTGAATCCACAAATAGAATAGATCACAGAAACCTCTCCTTTATTTTAATTCCCAAGGCTTAATATCCTTGATTTCATTATACATTTCTTTGTAGCTTTCGTGGCGAGTGGCAGCAATATCCCCTTGCTCAACCGCCTCAAGCACCGCACAGCCTTTTTCGCATATATGCATACAAGATGTAAATTTGCATTGGCCGATATAATCCTCAAATTCAGGGAAACAGTACATAAGTTGCTCTTTTTCTACAAGATGATATCTTTCTAAGTCTACGGTTGAAAAACCAGGGGTATCTGCAATATAGCCTGAATCTGTTTTGAACAGCTCAACAGTTCTTGTTGTGTGTCTGCCTCGGCCAAGCTTACGGCTTATCTCGCCTGTTTTAAGCTCAAGCTCAGGATAAAGGTTGTTGATAAGAGTAGATTTGCCAACGCCGCTGTTGCCGATAAAAGCAACAAGCTTGCCGCATAGTGCCTTGCGGATAACGGAAACGCTTTCTTCATCTCCGTCGTAATATGCAAAAGTATTAAACCCAGCTTTTGAATACACAGACATAAGAGTCTCGCAATCCTTTATATCGGTTTTGGAAAACACGATATATGGGGTCGTGCCGATATCAACAGCAGCTGCTGTAAGCTTATCTATAACAAGATAATTGGGCAGGGGCTCAACAGTAGAAATTACAATAACCAAGGCATCAAGGTTAGAAAGAGGGGGACGAACAAGGTGGTTTTTCCGAGGTAGTATCCGTTCAACACTATGATATCCGTCTGAATTAAGAGATACCTCTACCCTGTCTCCAACCACGGGTGACTCGCCTCTGTTGCGAAACCGCCCTCTCGCCTTACACTCCAAAACCTCACCGTTTAAATCTACATAATAGAATCCACCCGTCAGACGAACGATAATGCCGATGTTTGTTTGTTTACAAGTATTGCTCATTACTGCACTCCGGTTGAACTCTGAGTTTCGGACGGAATAGTCTCTGCAGGAGTTGAATCCACATACTCGTTGGTTGTCAAAGTCTCATACTTTTTCTCTGTAAAGTTTACTCTGTACTCTCTGTAAAGCTGATCATCAAGGAATACCTGAGCTGTGGTTGAACCTCTTCCTGTAAGGCTGAAGTTCAGAGTTTTTGATCCACTCGGAACATTGAGTGTCTGCTCGTTCTCAGGAGTCTTGACTGTAAACACCATTGAGTGGGATATGCCCTCGGGCAGATCTACGGAGATTGTAACTGAATTCTCAGGTGTTTCTTTACTAACATATATTATTACGGTAGCGCCGGGCTCAAGCATTCCGCCAAGAGGCGCCTGAGAAACCACAACGTCCTTTGCTTTGTCGCTGTCTACCTCTTCCACATCAACTCTGAAGCCTGCATCCTCCAAAATGGAGATCGCTTCATCTTTAGTGTGGTTGATTACGTTATCTACCTTTATTTTCTCTGATTCTGCCGTACCGCCTGCAACGTAAAGATAGACTGTCTCTGAAAGGGAGGTCACTGTTCCCTGCTCAGGGTAAGAACGTACAACACTGTCCTCTTCAGCGTTTGCATCGCTGACTTCGATTACCGTCACCTGATAGAAACCTGCCTGACCGAGAGCAGCCTTAGCCGCACTCTCGTGAAGGCCGTAGATAGCAGGAATTGACTGTTCGCCCTGTGCACTGTTGACGGTAAGACTGATAGTACCCGTAGCCTTGATCTTTTTTGAGCCTGCTGCGGGCTTCTGGTCAAGAATAACGTGAAGCTCTTCTTCCTCAGTATACACATAATCAATTTCGAAATTGAAACTCAGATCAGGGTTTTCCACAACTTCCTGAACGGTTTTACCGATAAAATTCGGAATATCTACATCTTCAACCTCAGTTGACTGGCTGTTCTTAAAAATACCAATAGGTATACAAACTATCAGGGCAATACAAATTGCAATAAGGATTCCCGTAACGATAGGAATGGTCAGGCTATGACGGATCTTTTCTTCATCCTTGTCTTTATTCATAGTCTGGGCATATTCCTCTGCTCTGTGAGATTTGCCCTTATTGACAGCATCAATGTACTTTGTGGGCTGCTTGTCGTAAAGGTACTTATACTCAAAGCGAACGCTGGGATTCATTCTGAATCTGTCAATATCTGCAAGCATATCCTGAGCAGAGAGGTATCTGTCTGCAGGCTGCTTCTGCATTGCCTTTAGGGTAATCTCCTCTATTCCCTCAGGAATGGAGGGATTGATGCTTCTGGGAGAATCGGGCACGATCTGAAGATGCATTAACGCTACGGAAACTGCATTTTCACCATCAAAAGGAAGCTTCCCCGTGAGCATCTCATACATCATAACACCCACAGAATAAATATCGGTTTTACCGTCGGTAATATCTCCCTTTGCCTGCTCAGGCGCAATATAGTGCACAGATCCGATCGCCTGCTCTGTCATTGTACGGGTAGAGTTAGAAAATCTTGCGATACCAAAATCCGTCACCTTGATGGTTCCGTCAGACAAAAGCATCATATTCTGAGGCTTGATGTCCCTGTGTACAACTCCCTTGCTGTGAGCGTGAGAGAGCGCTGCAAGGATCTGGGTAACAAGATGAACAGTCTCTTTCCAGGTAAGAACCTTCTGCTGGTTGATATATTCCTTTAAAGTTATACCGTCTATGTATTCCATAACGATATACTGGATCATATCTCCAAAGCTTACGTCGTAAACCTTAACAATATTAGGGTGTGAGAGCACCGCAATGGCTTTTGATTCATTCTTGAATCTGCGGATAAACTCCTCGTTATTAAGGAATTCATCCTTAAGAATCTTTATGGCAACCTCACGGTCATCTATAGTATCATAGCAACGGTAAACATTGGCCATACCGCCAATGCCTATGAGCTCTCTTATCTCATATCTTCCGTCCAGCTTTTTGCCAACATATTTGTCCATATAGAGTTACCTCCTTAATAAACAACGGTAACGGTTATATTATCCGTGCCGCCGCCCTCTTTTGCTTTGTCTACAAGCTTATTCGTCATATCTTCTCCACGGTTTTCGTGTACTATCTTGACAATATCGCCTGTAGAAACACAGTTAGTAAGTCCGTCTGTACAAATAAGAAGAACATCTCCGTATGTGAAATTTGCCTCTATATAATCAATACAAACCTCGGGACGAATACCCAGAGCTCTTGTGATTATATTTTTATTGGGATGATTGGCTGCTTCTTCGGGGGTTATCTCTCCCCTGCGAACCATTTCGTGTACAACGGAGTGGTCCTCTGTAAGCTGCTTAATCTTTCCTCCGCGGATAGCATAGGTGCGGCTGTCACCAACATGAACAACATGAACCGTTTTGTCCTTAACAAGCACAAACTCACAGGTAGTGCCCATTCCCTCAAGAGAAGGCTCTGAGATAGCTTTGTCAAAAACTTGAGTATTTGCACGCTGAACAATATCCGTAAGCAGGGTTGCAAGCTGTTCCTTGGAAAGCTTTTCGTCATAGAGCTGCTCTATCTGCTCGCTGATGACATCTACTGCCAAGGCACTTGCCACGTTGCCGCCGTTTGCTCCGCCAATTCCGTCGCAAACTACAGCCCATGCACAAGAAGTTGAGAAAACTCCGAAGCGACAGTCGTCCTGATTTGATGTTCTGACTAAGCCTATATCACTTTTACTGAAAACTTCCAAGTTATACTCCTCCTTTGTCTTTTAGATTCTTACCTCTCAACTGTCCGCAGGACGCATTGATATCACTACCAAGAGTGCGGCGGACCGTTGCGTTTATGTTATATTTTGAAAGCACGCCCACAAAAGATGCAAGCCGCTTATCTTTGCTTGGATTATAGCCCGTACCCTCCACAGGGTTAACGGGAATAAGATTTACGTGACACAAGGTGCCTTTGAGCTTTTTGGCAAGCAGGAACGCACACTCGTCGCTGTCGTTAAAGCCATGAATCATTGCATATTCATAAGTGATTCTTCTGCCTGTTGTGTCAGCATAATACTTACAAGCCTTAAGTACCTCATCAATAGGATACTTTTTATTGACCGGCATGGTTTTTGAACGGATATCGTCAGTGGGTGCGTGAAGTGACAATGCAAGATTCACGGGAATGTGCAGATCTGCAAGGTCAAAAATTCTCGGCACAAGACCGCAGGTAGACAAGGTGATATGCCTTGCACCTACAGACAAGCCCTTTTCGTCAGTTGCAAGCCTTAAGAAATCCACAACGTTTGTGAAATTATCAAGAGGTTCACCCATACCCATCAGCACTATGTTTGAAATGCGTATGCCCAGATCACTTTGCGCTGTATGTATCTGAGAAAGCATTTCCGATGCATTCAGATTGCGGATGAATCCACCTTTGCCGGTAGCACAGAAGGTACAACCCATCTTACATCCGACCTGAGTGGATATACACATGGAATAGCCGTGGTGATATTCCATTACCACCGCCTCCACATACTCTCCGTCGCTTAAAGAAAACAAATATTTTATTGTATTATCATAACTTGAAACAAGCTTTTTTTCAATATTTGCAACAGAAATGTAACATATTGAAGAAAGCTTATCTATCATATTTTTCGGCAGATTTGTCATCTGAGAAAATGAGGTAACACCCTTTTGATGAAGCCATGAATAGATCTGATCTGCACGAAATTTCGGAAATCCCAAAGAGCAGATATACTCAGAAAGAGCGCTGTGGCTCATGGATTTGATATCAACAAGACTCATAGGGAGCTCCTTTCCATTGTTGCAACAAAGAAACCGTCTGAGCCCTCTGCAGTTGGAATCAGGGTTATCATATGAGTCGGCTCGTTGACTTTTCTTGCAACTGTGTCAGGAAGATTCAGCGCCTTTGGAGAAAACTCAGGATGGGAGGAAAGAAATTTTTCTACCACATCCCCATTTTCCGCAGGGTTAAGTGTGCAGGTTGAGTACACAAGAGTTCCGCCGGGCTTTACAAGCTTTGCGGAATTCTCAAGAATCTGCATTTGAAGCGAAGGCAGATTCACATAATCCTGAGCTTTGTTATACCTTATCTCCGGCTTACGCCTGAGGATTCCGAATCCACTGCAGGGAACATCGCAAAGTACAACATCTGCCAAATCTGTGAGGGTCTGATCTTTTGCGGCATCTCTCAAGGATGCGTTTATAATTGAAATTCCCAGGCGCTTTGCACCTGCTTCGATAAGTCTGATCTTATGAGGATGCAGATCAAAGGCTCTGATCTGCCCCTTATTTTCCATAGCAATTGCCATAGAAAAACTCTTGCCTCCGGGCGCACTGCATACATCAAAAACAGTATCTCCGCTTTTAGCACCGCTTAAAGCCGCACAAAGAGCAGAAGCGCCGTCCTGCACAAAGAACTCTCCTAAGGCATAAGCTTTGAGACCGTCAACAGCACCTGTACCTTTAAGTGTGAGCATATCTTTACAAAAGGGGAAGATTTGCGCCTGTACACCCTCCTCGCTGAGATTTTCAACAAGAGTCTCGCAGTCTGTAAGCAAGGTATTCACTTTTACTGTAAGAGGCGGTCTGCCTGCAAGTGAAGATAAAATCTCCTGAGTTACATTATCCCCATAAGCCTCAAGCCACAACTTAACAAGATACTCGGGACAGGAATACTTAACGGAAAGGTGTTTTACACGGTCGGATTCACAAGGTAAAATTAGCTTGTTTTCCATTCTTATAAAGGAACGGAGAAGACCGTTGATAAACCCTGAGGACTTAAAAAGCTTCTTTTTCTTTGCAAGATTTACACATTCATTTACAGCCGCACTGGGGGGCACCTTGTCCATATATAGAATCTGATAAACACCCATTCTGAGAATCACAAGGGTGGAAGGCTCTATTTTTCTGAAAGGAACAGAAGACAGCTTGCGGATAATATAATCAATCGTAAGAAGGCGCTCAAGGACACCGTAAACCAGGGCAGTGCAAAATGCACTGTCCAGTTTACTAAGGTTATTCTCTTTTTGTGCGTGGTCGAGAGCAAGGTTAGAGTAGGCTTGTTCCTCAAAAACCTTTCTTAGCACATCAAAAGCAACTTCTCTTGCGTTCTTCATACTGTCTCCTGTGTGAATTTCATTTAATCTCTGCGTCGTTTAACCATCATAATGATTCTTAAAAGCTGTAAAAGTGCGGTTACAGCTGCCGCCACATAGGTCAGAGCTGCAGCTCTGAGAGTTTGCCTTGCGCCGCCTATCTGGTCTTCTGAAAGCAGGTTTCTTCCCTCTATTGTCTGAAGAGCACGTTTGGATGCGTTAAACTCCACAGGCAAAGTCACAATTGTGAAGATAAGGGATGTGCTGTACAGAATTATTCCGAGTAAAAGCAGAATTCCGCCCAGATCGTAAGTAAATGAGGAAGACTCTGCAGTTTCTGAATAGTAGTAGAATCCTGACATTGCAAGACCTATGAGGATAAGTATCCAACCAATTCTGGAACCGAAGTTTGTGATAGGAACCATAACGGTGCGAATCTTATTTGGCAGATAACCTTCTGCATGCTGAACTGCGTGACCTGCCTCGTGAGCTGCAATGCCTACTGCGGCAATAGACGTTGCGTTGTATACACCCTCTGAAAGATGAATTGTATTTGTACGCGGGTCGTAATGATCCGTCATCTTACCTGAAACAGGAACAATGGAAACGTCTGATATATTATTGCTGAGCAAAACCTGCCTTGCCGCCTCTGCACCAGTAAGACCCCTCGTGTTTTTGATTTTCGAGTTCTTATTATATGCAGAATTCACCAGAAACTGAGCAAAAAGTGACAGCAGAATTGCAGGCAACATCCATATAAGATAAGATAAATATCCCATATACGAATATGTGAAATAACCCATAGTATACCTCCTGTATCGTTATACTATAAATCTATGCAAAAAAACTGTTGCTATCCAGCCTATGACCCATAAGGAAAGATTTAGAATCCATAGGCTTCTTTCCCTCCGGCTGAAGTGTCAGTATCTCTACAGAGCCGTCTGCGCAGGCAACTGTCAGGGGATTTGTTGATACAACCTGACCGGGAGCACCCTTCTTGTTGGAAACACGAGTGGAAATTATCTTCATACGCTTGCCCTCAAGTGTTGTAAGGGCCACAGGCCAGGGGTTAAGCCCACGTACCAGATTATGAACCTCTGCGGCTGATTTGTTCCAATCTATGACGCACATTGATTTGTCCAGCATAGAAGCATAGGAAGCCTCTTCTTCATTCTGAGGAATACGAGGTGCAGAGCCATTCTCAAGAAGCTCAAGAGTTTCGCACAAAAGATCAGCTCCTGCTGAAGCCAACCTGTCAAAAAGCTCCCCTGAGGTCTCGTTCTCTCCCACCTCAGTCTCGTATTTCTGAATAATATCTCCCGTGTCAAGACCTTCGCCCATATACATGGTTGTAACGCCGCCTACTTTGTCGCCGTTGAGCACTGTCCATTGAATTGGTGCGGCACCGCGATACTTAGGCAACAATGAGCCGTGGAGATTGATACACCCAAGCCTTGGGATATCAAGCACAGCCTTGGGAAGCAGCTTGCCGTATGCCACAACAACTATTACATCGGGAGCTAAATCCTTAATTGAAGCAATAACCTGCTCGTCCTTAAGGGTTGAAGGCTGATACACGGTAAGACCGTGCTCAAGAGCACAAACCTTGACCTCAGGAGGAGTCATAACCATTTTTCTGCCGCGAGGCATATCCACCTTGGTAAAGACTGCACTTATATTGTGACCTGCTTCAATAAGCCTTTTAAGACTTACTACCGCAAAGTCGGGAGTTCCCATGAATACTATATTCATGTGTTTTCCTCCTTAGCCTTGAATTTCATCGGGAGAAAGCATACGCACAACATTATCTTTGAACAGTATGCCGTCAAGATGGTCGATCTCGTGACAAAATGCACGGGCAAGAAGACCTTCTCCCTCTAAGGTTACTTCTTCACCGTATCTGTTGAAGGCTTCTACCTTAACTCGCATGGGACGGCTTGTAATTCCGTACTCACCTGGAGAAGAAAGGCAACCCTCAACCTCCTGCTGATTTCCTGATTTCTCTACTATTTCAGGGTTTACAAGTTCAATCAGACCTTCACCTATGTCTATAACAACAACACGTCTGAGGATTCCCACCTGATTGGCGGCAAGGCCCACACCATTGGTTGCATACATAGTCTCTGCCATATCGTCAAGGAGAGTATGAAGTCTTTTATTGAATTCTATAACAGGTCGTGCTGACTTGCGAAGTACGTCGTCGCCTTCTTTAACTACATTTCTGATTGCCATTTAAATTACCTCCTGCAACGGATGCTCAGAAGCTTAGTGGCTTCAAGTCAATATATACCGTTACATCCTGATATTTTTTATCTTTTCCGAACTGTTTGAGAAGATCTGACATAAGAGTACGAAGCTTCTCGCAGTTACGACTTTTGATGATTATTTTGTATCTGTATTTATTATTTACCTTTGAAACAAGAGCAGGCGAGGGACCTAATGCACGTATGGGCAGGTCCTTATACTCCCCTTCACACAAAACCTTGAGCTTCTGCACAAAGTCCTGGGAGCAGGCAATGGTCTTTGCTTTATTTTCTCCTAAAAATCCTATGAGCAGGATATCTGAAAAAGGAGGATAGGTCAAGCCTTTGCGGATATCTATCTCGTCAGCATAAAAGGCATTGTAGTCCTGATTTGCCGAAAGCTCGATTATGGGATTTTCCGGTGTATAAGTCTGAATTATGGCTCTGCCCTTTTCCTGACCTCTGCCGCTTCTGCCCACAACCTGAGTAAGCATGGAAAATGCACGCTCAAAGCTGCGGTAATCGTCGCTGTAAAGCATCTGATCTGCAGAAAGAACACCTACCAAGGTGACATTTGGGAAATCAAGACCCTTTGCAACCATCTGAGTACCTATGAGAATATCATACTCTCCCCTTGCAAAGGCAGAGAGGAGCTTTTCGTGAGCGTTTTTGTGCATAACTGAGTCTGCATCCATACGCAGAATCCGAGCTTCGGGAAAAAGCTCGCCAAGAGTTTCCTCTGCACGCTGGGTACCTGCCCCACAATATTGGAGGCTCTCCTCTCCGCAGGAAGGGCATTTCTGAGAAATAGTCTGGGAATATCCGCAATAATGACACATCAGTCGGTTGTTTGCATGATGATAAGTGAGGGATATTGAACAATTAGGACAGGAAAGCGCCTCTTTGCAACTGCGGCAGACGGCAAAGGTATTATACCCTCTGCGGTTAATCAGAAGGATAGATTGCTTTTTATTGTTTAAATTTTCCTCGATGGCTGTGAGCAAGGCTGAGGATATCCCCGTTGTGTTGCCGGCTGAAAGCTCCTCGTTCATATCTACCGTGAGCACCTCGGGAAGCTGTGCACTTCCAAAGCGGTTCGGCAGCGTGAAAAGAGAATACCTTCCCGTGCTTGCATAATAAAAGCTCTCAACGTCGGGGGTTGCTGAGGACAGCAAAAGAAGACACCTGCTGCTGTTACACCTGAACTTTGCAATATCACGTGCATGGAAGCGGGGCTTATTCTCTGATTTGTAGGTATGCTCCTGCTCCTCGTCCATAATGATCAGCCCAAGGCTTTTAAAGGGTGCAAAAACAGCGCTTCTTGTGCCTACTGCTATTTTTGCATAGCCTTTCTCCACACGCTTGAACTCGTCAAGTCGCTCTCCTAAGGAAAGACCGCTGTGAAAGATTGCAACATCGTCGCCAAAGAGACCCTTGAATTTACAGACGAGCTGAGGTGTGAGGGCAATCTCGGGAACCATAACAATGACTCCTCTGCCCTCTTCAACCACAGAACGAATAAGCCGAAGAAATACTGCTGTTTTTCCTGAGCCTGTAACTCCGTAAAGAAGCGCAACGTTGCCTTTTTGCTCAAGTGTTTTCTCTCTGAGCCCTTCAAAAGCGGCTTGCTGTTCTTCGTTAAGCACGGGAAACTCCTGCATAGGTGCAGCTTCTGTCTGCGGTGTACGGAAGGCTTCTGCATCAAAATATTCAGCAATACCCTTTCTGACCACAGCGTCAACAACAGCCTGAGTTACACCCGTATAGTAGCAGATCTCCTTGACAGAGGCCTCTCCAGCATCACAAATAAGATCAAAGACTGCCTGCTGTTTATCGGTAAGCTTGCCGTTGAAATCTGCGGCATTCTCTGTCAAGCGAAGCATTCTGACAGACTTATCTCCAAGCTTGCGGAATGCATCGTCGGATTTTGCAAGAATACCTAAGCGCACAAGCTTTTCCAAAGGCTGAAAGTCTGCAAGCCCAAAGGTATGCATAAGGCTTTCTCGCTTCTGGGGCGTTCCCACGCTCAACAAGTAATCGTAGATTCTCTTTGACTGTGCATCTATGCTTTCAGTTTCTGCACCCTGCACCGCCGTATACACAGTGGTTATATTGAAACCAAGTCCTGCAGGAAGCATTGCCTTGACAGCCTCAAAATAGGTGCAATAGTAGTGTCTGTGCATAAAATCCGCAAGTCGGAGCATTTCTTCGTTCATAACGGGTTCTTTATCAAGAACCGAAGAGACACTCTTCAGCCCGGTGGTGTCTGATTCCTTAAGATACATAACCATACCCTGACGGGTAGAATTACCCCTTGCAAAAGGAACGATGACTCTGCAACCCGGCTTTACGGCAAAAGCAAGCTCTGAGCTTACTGCGTAATCAAAGATTTTGTCAAAATGATAGACGGTACCCTCTACGGCAACACCTGCTACAAGAGGAATATCACTCCTCATTCTCTGGCTCTAAAATATTGAACTTGCGGCTCTTAAATTCATCAATAGCAAGAAGAACGGGCTTGTCGGTTGTAACGATGCCCTCGTCCTCAAACTTCTGAGAAATTTCTCTTGCTCTCTTTGCAACGCCGATTACAAGTGCGTAACGGCTCTCCTTGCCACTTAACATATCGTCGATAGATGCTCTGATCATTTTATGTCACTCCTATAAAAATAAATGTAATATTTTAAGCATTATGCTTATAAACTGAATAATATTGCTGAAATGTTAATCTGCAGTTTCTTTTGATACGATATCCAAAACCTCTGCAATTGCAGATTCAAGGTCAGCGTTTACAACCTGATACTTGTAAAAAGGCGCGATCTTGAGTTCGTCAATCGCCGTTTGCAGACGTTTGGTAACGTCTTCCTCTGTTTCGGTACCGCGACTGCGCAGGCGATGCTCAAGTTCTTCCAGAGTAGGCGGCAGAATAAATATGCTCACGCACTCGGGATGCCTGTTGATTACGCTGACGCCGCCCTTGACCTCTATCTCAAGAAAAACATTGTAGCCATTGTCAAGCATTTCTTCCACAGCTTTTCTGGGTGTGCCGTAGTAGTTGCCGCAGAATTCCTCGTGCTCAAGGAACCCGTCCTCTTCTATCATAGAATTGAATTCATCGTGAGTTACGAAGAAATACTCCACTCCGTTTGTCTCGCCGGGTCTGGGGTCACGGGTCGTGGCTGAAACTGAAAGCTTTATCTTTTTGTTACGGGCAAGAAGCTCCTTCATAATCGTACCCTTGCCTACACCTGAGCAGCCTGAATACACAAAGAGCGTACCGCGCTTTACTGCTTTATCCTCACTCATTTTTCATCCCCCTCGTTGGTTCTGTTTGCTATGGTTTCAGGAGATATCGCAGAGAGGATGATGTGGTCGCTGTCTGTGAACAGAACTGCCTTACAGCGTCTGCCGTAAGTAGCATCTACAAGATTCCCCTTCTGCTTTGCATCCTGAATAATACGTTTGATAGGCGCTGAGTCAGGGCTCACAACTGCAACCAGCCTGCCTGCTGACACAACGTTTCCGAAGCCGATATTTATGAGTTTCATAATAATTCCTCACTCTATGTTCTGGATCTGTTCGCGAATCTTCTCGATTTCGGATTTGATATTCACAACCTGATGTGCAAGGGTTGCATCCTGAACCTTGGAGCCTATGGTGTTGGCCTCACGATTCATCTCCTGCACAAGGAAATCAAGCTTTCTGCCTATGGCGCCTGTTGCACCCATAATAGACTCAAGCTGATCGAAATGGCTGCGGAGTCGGACCGTTTCCTCTGCAACGGCAACCTTGTCTGCAAAGATGGCTACCTCTGTGAGGACACGCTGACGGTCAAAGGTATCGTTGCCGACAAGCTCAACAATGCGTGCCTCCAGGCGTTTCTCGTACTCTTCCACGAGCACGGGAGAACGCTCCTCTATAACTGCCACAATATCAAGAATCGTTTTAGCTCTGCTCATAACGTCAGCATAGAGTCTTTCGCCCTCTGCTTCTCTCATAGAGATGAACTTGTCAACTGCCTCCTTGGCAACTGCAAGCACAGACTCCAGCACCTGCTCCTCATCCTCGGGCGCTTTATGCACTGTGAGAACGTCAGGAAAGCGGGCAATTGTTGTGGCTGTTGCATCGTTTTCTACTTTATACAGCTCGCATATTTCTGCAAGAGCCTTGGCGTAACCGCCTGCAAGACTGTGATTGACGGTAACCGTGCAATCCTCGCTCTCACCTGTGGACACAACAGAAACGTACATATCTACCTTTCCTCTGGAAACTCTGGAGCCCACGTAAGACTTGAGCTTCTCCTCAAGAAAAGCGTAGCCTCTGGAGGTGCGGCAGGAAAACTCAAAGTACTTGTGGTTTACGCTTTTGAGCTCAACCGTTATCTCCTTGCCCGCAAGAGTTGCTTCTGCTCGGCCGTAGCCTGTCATAGATCTTATCATAACACTCATCCTTTCTAATTCTTAACTTAGACTGATGACGTTTATCCTTTGCAAAACCGCCTTTGATAAACGTTCATAATATTATATCATTATAAGATAATATATACAATAGATTTGTAACTAAATTGTAACTTTTACAGAAGGTTGCAAATGCTGAAAGTATGTGTTATAATCTCTGTGATATTTTATAAAAAGGGATGAATTTTATGTCAGGACATAATAAATGGAGTACCATTAAGCAGAAAAAAGGCAAGAATGACGCTGCAAGAGCCAAGATCTTCACTAAGATCGGCAGAGAGCTTATTGTAGCAGTTAAAGAAGGCGGCAGCGCTGACCCCTCTGTTAACTCCAAGCTCAGAGACTGCATTGCCAAGGCAAAGGCCAACAACGTTCCCAATGACAACATTGACAGAATCATCAAAAAGGCTGCAGGCGAAGGCGATTCCACAAACTACGAGTCCGTTACCTATGAAGGCTACGGTGCAAGCGGTGTTGCCGTTATAGTTGAGGCTCTGACAGACAACCGCAACCGTACCGCAGGCGACGTGCGCCATTACTTTGACAAATACGGCGGAAATATGGGCACACCCGGTTGTGTTAGCTTTATGTTTGAGCAGAAGGGCGTTATTGTAATCGACAGAGAAGACCTTGAAGCTGACGAGGACACAGTTATGGAGCATGCACTTGAGGCAGGCGCCGCTGACTTTGAGGCAGACGAGGATGTGTTCACTGTTTACACAGAGCCCTCTGATATGGGCGCTATCCGTGACGACCTTGCTGCTAAGGGATATAGCTTTGTTACTGCTGAGGTTGCAATGGTACCCAACACCTACGTTAAGGTAGATGATAAGGATACACAGGAGAAGCTCCAGAAAATGCTTGATATGTTTGAGGATAACGATGACATCCAGAACGTTTGGCACAACTGGGAAATGACTGAATAATTAAACTCTACATAATCTTTCTGAGGCACCGCTTTTGCGGTGCTTTATTTTTTGCTCTATATATTCAAACGTGAATATTATTCCCACTTTCACCTTAGATGAATCGGATAGTATATAATCAGTACAGATGATACTGACAGGAGGGGTTGAATGAAGATTCTTCGCAAAACATTTGCCATTGCTATGATATTAGTAACACTCTTCTCTATCTTCTTCACACCTACCTTTGACAGTGCAAGGGAGTATTTGGTTGCAGATAACTCAAGCGGTGAGCTGTTCTCAGTTGCTGTGAACAACAGTGAGATCACTATTAGCACAAAAGACGATGACGCAACATTCTTTATTGATTGTGAAATAGCAGGTATATGTTGTTTTGATAAGGTTTTCACCTTTCTTTGTCTGAGCAAAAGAGCTGCGAACGATTACGTTTACACCGTGTACATCTACAATTTTACAACGGGTCACCTTGCCTCCTTTGCGACAGATTGCAAAGCATCACGCAGTAACATAGTATTTTCCGCAGACAGCACCGGAAACTTCTACCTTCTGAGTTTTGACGATTCTACACTTTTGCATTACTATGAGAACGGCGTAAAAGTAATGGATATAAAATGCCACAGCAACATTACTCAGATGATATGCATTGACACTAGATCTGTTCTGTTGTTTACAGTTGACGGAGTATATCTGCTGAAAGACACAGCTTTAGAAAAGCTCTCCTCCTTGGTGCCGGTCACTCCCTGCGTTTACACAGGTAACGGGATTTTTGTGGACAATATGGGAATCAAATTCATATATAAGGAAAACAGCTTTGACATTTATCAGGAAGAAACGGAATCTGTCATCAACCCCTCAGAGCAGGGCAATGTTCAGATAGACCACAGCCAAAAGTATATCTTAATCTCTGCAGATACTACTGTTGCAATGCTCCTTGACACTCTCGGGCTTGAAGAAAGCAAAATTACTATCGAAAAGGCCGACGGAGAAGCTGTGGCCTCCGGCAAGCTTGGCACGGGAATGACAGTCCTTGCAGATGGCACGCGCTACTCTGTGGCGGTAAAAGGAGACCTGACGGGAGAAGGAAACTTAAACTCCCGTGATCTGGATGCTATGATGAGGCATCTGACAAAGGAAAACTTTCTTGCTGACATCTTTGCAATTGCCGCTGACCTTGATAATGACAACGCTATTACCACAAAGGACCTGCTGGCACTTTCAAGGCTTTACTGAAAAATCCCCTTAGTATAAGAACTGCTCCTATACTAAGGGGATAATTATATATAACTATGTATTTATATCACTTGATTCCTGCTATATGTTTTTGTATTGCGGTTGCATCTTTAATAGTAACTTTTGAGTCGGCATCATAATCCGCAACATTGAGAGCGTTTGATTCCAAAGTAATCAAAGAAGCCAGATGTTTCTGAATAGTAGTAGCATCTTTTACGTTAACAACACCATCTGTGTTAACATCACCTGTAAGGATGTGTTGCTCGCCTGTAAACAAGTTTGTTTCATAGGTTCCGTTATTGTCGGCATCCACACTGACTCCAATGGTATTTACGTCGATTTCATATATAAACACTTGTGGGTAATCTGCAGAAAAGCTTACGGTAGCAATTGTATCCTTGTTGTTAGCGGTTACAGTTATGTTTTCCATATTATCTGCAGAAAGAACATAGCCTGACTCTACTTTTTCAAGGGAGGCCTTGTTTGTACCGCTGCCTGATACCTGCATAGTAAACCAATCTGTAGGGTAGTCACTGTCAAAGGTCATCGAAATATTAAAATCCGCCGCTTCTCCCTCTACCTGAACATATCCGATATTATCAAACAAAACAGAACTACCTGCAGAGGACCCGCCTGTCATATTACAGTTCTCATAGTCCATAGAAAGCTGAAGCTCTACGGGATTGGGCTGAGCTACCCTGTATGCGGATTCCGAGTCAAACAAGGTATAGCCTACTGTGCCCTCGGACTCTCCGCCAAGAACGTAGGAATAGTCCTCTACTATCTCTCCCGGAGCAGTATTTTTGTTCATATAGCTTCCGTTTGATTCTGCCACCTTGGAAACCGTTCGGTTTTCGGAAATTGCGGTTGCATCGATACGAGCAACGTAGTTTTCTGCGCCGTTACCGGAAAATCCCGATAGATATCCGCCCTCGTTTATCTGCCCAAGATCAGCACCGATGTAGTTAAACACTGCGCCTGCGGCAGATGTGATGGGAACATAGGAATAAAGCGGAATTGCCCAATTGTAGGTTTTGGTGTTAAAGTAAATGTTTGCATCGGAATCGTATGCTTTTGATGCGTTGGGGTCGCAAATTTTTATACATCCGTCATAGGTAACACCGTTAAAGCTCCAGCTTCCATACTCGTAGCCATAAGCAAGGATTGCGTGTCCACCCCATCCCGACTTTTTAAAACCAAGAAGCACTGTGCTGTTACTGTCGAGCAAGGTGAGAATGTTCTGAATATTTTCTGAATGCGTTCTATAGGGAACAGTTCTGTACTGCTGCTGAATCACACTTTTGATCTGCAGCATTTGATAATATGTTATCAGGGAGTTAAGCTTTGCATCTTTATTTGGAACGTTCAGATCATTGAGTGCTGTAGCACCGGTTTTGTAGCTACTGTATGGGAACAACCCTTCTTTTGAAAGCATAGTAAGCGAAGACATTCCATAGCATGAGCCTCCCCATGTATCGTCAAGCCAAGCATAGGAATATGCTGAGCCTTCAAACACAGTCTGATACTCGGAATTCGTCAGATTTGCCTTCAAGGCATTCTGATATTCCGCGCTGATCTGTTTTCTGTAGGTATCTCTGCCAAAATAAGTATAAGAATTGTCAAAATTCCAATTATCCTGACCCCAGGTAAAGGGTGTTGAGGCATTTACTATCAAAAAACTTCTTGATGCTGTGCCTGTATAATTACCTATACCCGTAACAGTGACCGTGGCTGAACCCGCATTCAGATTATTTGAATATGACACAGTATAATCTGTATCTTTAACAAGAGTTTTGGTATTATATTTTACAGTCACATCCGGTTTCTTTTCTTTTCCGTCATATGTAAAGGAAGTTTTGCTCAGGGTAACCGTACAGTCTGTAATGGGAGTAGTTTTCACCTCTTCTTCATTAATGGTAAATTCTTTTATAACTGTACCCGTAAAAGCTCCAATACCCTTAACAGTTACGGTTGCAGTGCCTACCTTTGTGTTATCTATGTAGGATACTGTATAATCTGTGTCTTTAAGCAGGGTTGTGCTGCCGTGCTTCACTGTAACCTCCGGCTCCTTAGCGGTTCCGTCATAGGTATATACCGTATTGTCCAAGGTAATGGTACACTCTGTTAAAGAAACAGGCTGTGATGGGATAACCGGAATATCATCTGCAAAATGAATTGTTGCATTCTGCAAAGAATTATTCAATGCCGAATAATCAACAGAAATAGAGTTCCACTCTGATTCTGAACCATTAAAGTATATATCAGTTAACGCATTGGTTCCTCTGAATGCAAAATCACCGATTGAAGCAACGCTACTCGGCAAATATAAAGTGGAAAGATTTTCGCATCCGCCAAAGGCACCATCTCCTATATGACGTACTCCCTCAGGTATGGTAATACTCTTATATCCTGTGCAATTATTGAATGCATAATCAGCAATACACGTGGTACCGTCTTTCACAACAAACTCGTCTGCAAAATACGTATCATCCACTTTATATAAAGCTGTATCTATATACAAAACATTATATTCCCAGTTATCATTTTCCCAATTATCATGATTATTATAGTAACCCGTATTATAAAAAGCATCGTTGCCTATTGCTATGACGCTATCAGGAATATCTATTTCCACAAGGTTTCTGCAGCCATCAAATGCGTGATCTGAAATGCGAACAACACCCTCAGGAATGGTTATCCCCGTAAGATCACTACAATAATCAAAGGCGTTAAATGCAATACAGGTGGTACCTTCTTTTACAGTATAATGATCACGAATCATATAATCATCTGCATCAATGAGTATGGAGCCAATATAGAGAACACAATCCTCCCAATTTGTTCCGTCATTATAATATGCTGTATCCTCAAAAGCATCTGAGAAAACATACTTTACTGTTGAGGGCAAAGAAATACTTTTAAGTGCAGTGCACCTCCAAAAAGCATTTGGACCTACGGATACTACCGTTTCAGGGATACTTATACTCTCAATCGAGCTGCAATGCGAAAAAGCAGACTCTTCAATACTGATAACTCCATTGGGAATTATAACATCTTTAAGATTTGAACAATCATAAAATGCAAAAGCCCCTATATTGGTCACACTATCCGGAATGTCAACTGATTTCAAATTCGTGCACCCGCTAAACGCTCTGCCGTCTATGGATATAATTCCGTCAGAAATCATTACTTCCTTTATACTTGTACAATCTTCAAAAGCAGAATCAAAGTTTACAACAGGATAGCCGTCTATCTCATTCGGAACAGTAAGTTCAACAGCATCTCCAACATAATCAGTGATCCATATTTCTCCTGAAAATCGCTTATACACAAAGCCGTCATCTGTAGTTATCTCTGCCAATGCAGAAACAGATATTGTCGGCAAAGTGCCGATTAATATCAGCAATGCCAAAAAACAAGAAACAATACCCTTAAGAGATTTAATCTTCATACGGTGACCTCCTTTTAACTCAATTATATTCTAACATATTGGTAAAATCAATATTTATTTTATTAAAGTTTTATGTATATAAAATAATGCCATTCTAAGTTCAAAAAACTAGAATGGCATTAACTCTTATGTTAGCAAGCTAAATCACTTTACAGCTTCATATCCTGCACCGTTGATGATGAGGTTGCCTTTGTCTGTTGTATACTCAAGGATCTGGTCTGCAGAGGAGCCGTCGTAGAAATTATTGGTCATAAAGATCTTTCCGTCTGAAACTGTGTACTTGAATTTGAGAATCTCTCCAAGGCCGCAGCCGTAGGTCTCGTAGTATACATAGTCTGCGGTGTGAGTACCTGTGCCATCTGCATTAAAGGTATAGGTCTCAAATTTGCCCTCGGCACCCATGATCTCAATCTGCCATGAGCCCAGGATCGCATCGTCTGTCTTAAGCTCAGTCACGCCGAATTCATCTGCAGAAGCATGGGTAATATCCGCAGGGTTCAGATCCAAAGCAGGCTTTTCTCCCTTATTGAACTGAATATTTCCCATTGCAACCGTATCAAGAGGGGTTGTTTTTAAATCAAGGGCAGACAGATCTGTACCTTCGTAAAGGAAATAAAGATTCATAACCTTTTTATCCTCAGAATAAGAGGCAACCAGTTCCTTACTGATAAGCGCTAATTCATAAAACTCAGTATGGATCACATCATAACCTTGTACCTTTTCTGTTGTATAGCTGCCGTAGCGCTCTATGCCGCCCATATCAAGGGAAACTGTTCCGTCTTCCTCAAAGCTGAGGAACATACTTCCGCTGTAATCCCCTGCCTGGGACCAGGAGCCAATAAGAGCAGGCTTTGTAAATGCTTTGTATACAAACATTGTGCCCAGAACAATTGCCGCTGTGAGCAAAAACGCTACTGCAGCAATTATGATAGGCTTCTGAACGGGACATTTGCCGGACTTAGGAAGCTCATCCGCAAACATTTCTTCCTCTTCAGGCTGAAATTCTTCGCTATCACTTATGCCATAGCGGGAAAGCTCTCTGTCAATATCCTCTGCATCTACAGATAGGGTTGAAGCAAAAACCTCTTCCTCTGCAGGCTGGGCAGTCTCTGCCTCTGTCTCTGTATTAAGAGATGTGTTTTCTTCTGTTTCAGAGGTTTCAGGGATAGTGTCCTCTGCGTTATTGGTTGCTATATTCTCGTTATCTTTATTTATATCCATTGGATAACCTCCTGTGTGTTTGAATATACCTATATATATTACTATGTTTTTCTGAAGAAATCAACACATTTTATATGATGTTTATGTGAATAAATTTCTGTGCGTATGGGTCTTTTTTATGGTCTTTCCCATTTTCTATTGAATTTTTCAGGAAAATATAGTAAAGTAACATTAATTATTCAATACTATTAATATGTTAAAATGGATAAAATTTTTTATTATAAATGAGGAATTGATTTATGAATTATCTTGAGCTTTATAAGCTATGGCTTGAAAACGCTACGGACGACCCTGCTCTTACAGAAGAGCTAAGGTCTATCGAAGGTAACGACAAAGAGATTCATGACCGCTTTTACCAGCAATTGAAATTTGGTACAGCAGGACTGAGAGGTACACTGGGCGCAGGCACAAACAGAATGAACATCTACGTTGTGCGCCAGGCTACTCAGGGTCTTGCTAATTATGTTAACAAAAAATTCGGCGGCGGTGCTGTTGCCATTTCTCACGACAGCAGAAACAACGCTGATGTTTTTATGCTAGAAGCTGCAAGAGTCCTTGCCGCTAACGGCATCAAGGCTTACATTACAAGTGAGCTTCAGCCCACTCCCGTGCTGAGTTACCTTGTGCGCCACTTTGAGTGCAAGGCCGGCATTATGATTACAGCAAGCCACAATCCTGCGGCTTACAACGGCTACAAAGCATACGGCGAAGACGGATGTCAGATGACAGACGTTTCTGCAGGTATTGTTTATGACGAGATCTGCAGTCTTGATATGTTTACGGGAGCAAAGCTTTGCAGCTTTGATGAAGCAGTTAAATCCGGACTTATTGAATATGTAGACGATTCCGTTTACACAGAATACTTAAGCGAAGTAAAGAAACAGCAGATCAACCCCGGTGTTTGCAAGGGCGCAGACCTTTCTGTTGTATACACTCCTCTTAACGGCACAGGCAATAAGCTTGTACGCAGAGTGCTGAGTGAGATAGGTGTTGAGAATGTTTCTATTGTTAAAGAGCAGGAGCTTCCTGACGGAAACTTTACCACTTGCCCCTTCCCTAACCCTGAAATTAAAGAGGCTTTGGAGCTGGGACTGAAGATGTGCAATGAAGTAAAACCCGATCTGCTCCTTGCCACTGACCCCGACGCAGACAGAGTAGGTATTGCTGTGCCGGATGAAACCGGCAGCTACCGCCTGATAACGGGTAACGAAACAGGCATTATGCTCACGGACTACATCCTCAAATGCAGAAAAGAAAACGGCTCTCTGCCTGAGAATCCCATTGTTGTTAAAACTATCGTGTCCACTCCCCTTATTAAGCGTATCTGCCAGAAATACGGTGCTCTGATGGTAGATGTTCTCACAGGCTTCAAATATATTGGTGAGGTCATTCTCGGACTTGAGCAGAAAAACGAGACAGATCGTTATATTTTTGGCTTTGAAGAAAGCTATGGCTACCTTGCAGGCTCTTATGTACGTGATAAGGATGCTGTGGTTGCTTCTATGCTTATTACTGAGATGGCTGCTTATTACAAAAAACAAGGCAAGTCCCTCTCTCAGGTGATAGATGAGCTGTATCGTGAGTACGGCTACTACTACAACAAAACCCTTAACTTCTATTTTGAGGGAGCTGAGGGTATGCAGAAAATGAGCCAGCTTATGTCCGGACTCAGAAACAATGCTCCCACTCAGCTTGCAGGCTACAGCGTACAGGGAATCTGTGACTATGAAAACAGCACAGACACAGACCTTGTAACAGGAGAAACTGCAGAAATCGACCTGCCCAAATCAAACGTTCTTTCCTATTCTCTTGAAGGCGGAAATGCTGCAATCGTAAGACCCAGCGGTACAGAACCCAAAATCAAGCTTTATCTCACCTCCGTTGGCAAAACTCAGGAGGATGCTCTTGATATAATGGATAAGCTCGAGGCAGATGCAAAAGCTCTTCTCGGCGTTTGATCTTTAATAAATAGTATTAGAATAATAACCTTTATCATAAAACTTCGGTTGTCTTTTGGCGGCCGAAGTTTTTTTGCTTATATTTCTTATTGACTTTTACGAACATCCGTTCTATAATAATAACAATAAGAACATTCGTTCTATTATTTATAAAAAAATAAAAGGGTATCTCTCAGATGCAGAAATCACCCTATATAGCTTTGGAGGTATTAAAATGAAGCAATTTGTTTCTGTAACTGCCAGATTCGACTGTGACGGAAACCTGTTACCCGTTACTTTGCATTGGAAGGACGGCAGATCCTTTGTGATTGATAAGGTAACGGATATAAGATACGCCGCCACGCTTAAAGCGGGCGGCGCAGGAATTCGCTATTCATGCAGAATCTCAGGGAAAGAGCGATACTTGTTCCTTGACAATAATCGCTGGTTTGTAGACTGCAAGGACGCGTAAGACCGATTCTTACTGGAAGATTACATTGTAATCTGACTCGGGGATTCTAATCTCAACAGCGTTACCGTTAACGTCTGTTGCTGTGATTACAGCATTAACTGTAGTATCGTTATTGTACTTAAGCTCGATCTCTGTCATGGAAAGTACCTTGTATGTACCTGTTACATCGTTAGCATTGCCATAAACGCCGATATATGCTGTGAAGGTACCGTCTTCCTTGAAGCAAAGCTCACCGCCGTGCTTTTTGAAACCGCTGCCGTATACCTGAGCAAGGTCTACAGACTTGCCTGTCAGATCAAAAGCCATAGCAGGCTTGTAGGAATCCTTCAGAACTGCAAACTTCTTTTCATCAGCTGCATTGGTTACGGGTGCGGAATCTGCTGTTGCAGTTGATGCCTCGTCTGCAGAGGATGTGTCTGTGCCCTTCTTTGTGCATGCTGAAAGCATTACGCAGGATACGAGCATAAGAATTGCCAGAAGCATTGCGGTGATTTTTCTTGTGTTATTCATTATCATTTTCCTCTTCTTTCTGCTCAAGAATACTGAGCAATAATTTTCTTTTAATCATTTTTCCCTGATAAAAAATATATTCATCTCCATCTCCGTTTCTGAGTTCTTCTAAATCAGGCTCTGACTCTTTTGGGTTTTGATCGCTCAAAACCTCAGCTTGAGTCTCCTGCTTAGCCTCAGGAAACGGTTCGGAGTTTTTTCCTTCCAAAGCACTCTCCCCCGTAATAACGGCATACATATCAGGATAAAGGTAGTGGCTGATAATAAGCGCACAGGGTGCAGGAATAAGTGCAATAACGATAAAGGACAAATAGCCTATGAGAAGGATTTTTGCCAGCATTAAAGGCATTAATGAAGACAAATAAGAAATTAATATAAAGGGTAATATTGCAATTGCTAAAAATACAATAATACCAACAGTTGCAAAAAAGTTGTTTTTGATTTCTCCGAACGTCATCAAGGCGCTGTTCTTGTAAACGTCTTTTTGCCTCAGTTCAAAGGAGACTGTCATAAGCGGTACCGTGAAGGACAAAAACAGAAAGAACACCGCAATAACAAACAAAAAGAACATCACCACGTAGAATATCCAACCAAAAAGCGCCGCCATTGAGGAGTACAGCTTAAAGCCGAAATAGCAACCTACTATACCTAAATACATTATAATTCCCCACAAAAGGAACCGAAGGCCGTTATCTTTTATGGCTTTTATGTATGTGGAAAGGATTTTTTTATTCTTTATATTCCTTGAATAGTCACGTGCCAGAACAACAACCCCGGAATAAAACGGCCCGGCAAAAACAATTGCCAGCGGGAGTGCAAGAACCGGAATTTTAATTACATATGCATTGAGCACCATTGCCAAGGCAACTGAGGCCGCAAGCGGCACCGAAAACAAAAGATTCACAAGAATCAAACAGCCGAGATTTGAGCGAATCTTTGATACAAGTGTCTCAAAGCCAAGCTTTTTTCTCTCTTGATACATATTACACGTCCTTAAATAATAATCTGCTAAAAAAACAAGCCGGAAAAAGCTGTCCACAGCATCATATCCGCTAAAGAAGCGGCCGCTGTAAGGATCAAAAAATACAGACTGCGAATGAGATATCCGCGTACATACACAGAAACAGAAGTCCCCTGTGCATCACCCAAAAAAACACACTTGGCTATTTTGCAGGAGAGGGTCTGAGCCTGAATACATTCCATAATAAGCGTAAAGGTGAAGATGAAGGTACCGCCAAGCATAACCAGCAGATAAAAACCAACACCCTTAAATCCGTAAGTAATAAAAAGATAACCTGCAGAAAGCCCTGTTCCAAATCCCTTGAAAGCCGGGGCAACAGATACTGCCACCATACCCCAGGGAGCAAGTCCGCACAAAAAAACAAAGATCAAAAAAAGAAAGTTCGATGCAAAGCTTGCGGCAAAGGTTGCAAACACAGGCTGTTGGAGCCTGACGGTAAGGTTGGTAGTAAACAAAAAATCCATTTTGTTAAGAAGACCCACATCTGCATTCTTTGCTGATAAGGATCCCAAAAGCATCCCGCCTGCAAACATAAAAGTAAAAAGCATTGCAGATGAATACCTGTGAACAAATCGGGGAATGCTCGACGCCTTTGCAGCATTGGCAGAAAAGCGACGTCTTCTGCGGGCAAATGAAAAAACAAAACCTCTCATATAATCCTCCTGTTACGGTTGTCCGTATTCAGTAAAATTTATGAGGAATAAGTTCTGATTATGCTTCCGCCGCGAGTTCTCCCGCACGTTTTGTACAAGCTGCCATAGCTTCCTTGACAGCATTCTCCAGACCGTGCTCATAGAATTTATTGAGAGCCTCAATGGTAGTACCGCCCTTGGAGCTCACCTTTTTGATGAGTGTATCCGGGTCATCCCCTGAGGTGCGCAGCATCTCGGCACTTCCCTCCATTGCGGCGCAAATGAGCCTCATTGCACAATCTCTGTCAATTCCAACTGACTGAGCATAGTCTGCCATAGCCTTTGCAAAAAGATAAAAATATGCAGGCGAAGAGCCGTTGACGGAAATTATTGCGTCCATTTTGTCCTCTGCAAACTCCTCAACCACCCCGCTGGAAGAAAACATTGAGGTGGTGACCTCCTTGACTTCACTGCTTACATTATCTGAGAAGCACATTGCAGTTGCCCCTTTACCCACCAGCAGAGGGGTGTTGGGCATAACACGAACTACGGGACATTCAAGAGAAAGTGCTTTGCGAACAAAGTCAATTGTAATCCCTGCTGCAATTGAAACAAAGGTTTTGCTCATATCTGCTGCAGTTGCAATCTCCTGAAGGACCTCGGAATAATTCTGCGGCTTAACCGCAAGTACTATAATATCACACTTCTGCGTTACAGCACAACTGTTTTCTTCTGCAAAAATACCTTTTTTTGCAAAAAACTTGATTTTTTCTGCATCCATATCATAAACGCTGATATCACACGCAGGAGTACCTGCGCCCAAAAGTCCGCCAATAATGGCAGTTGCCATATTACCTGCGCCAATAAAACCAATTCTCATATTAACCTCCGATATAACTTAAATTACAGCTTGGTTGATGAATTAACGGGACAAGTGAAGCTGAAGCCGTATTTATTGCCTGAGCCGTCACGGACATAGTCTGCATTGAAGAAGACCTCTAATTCATCTATTCGTCTGTAGAGAAGACCGTTCACACAGGTGGGTCCTGCGTGATGATATTGAAGCATAAGCTCTGTAAAATCTTTAACGTTAATTTTGCTGAGATAAAATTCAGTATCTGTAGAAGGTTTGCCCTTGGTAACATAATCTGCGTAAACATAACCTTCCTTGCCGTCTTGAGTTTTTACCTGATACCAATTATTCTCCGCTTCGGTCTTGACAAGAGTGAGCAAATCGCCTGTACCCAGAGTTGTGATCACCTTATCTGAGGTTGAAGGACCGCTACGCAGATTTACGTTGGTTGCATTGATGTATGCATCTTTGTCTGATGCGCCCTCCTCAGGTGTGACGGCAGTAAATATCTTTTTGAAATCGTTATCCCCTGATATGGAATTTGAGCCCAGATTGTATACAAAGGATACCAAGGCATCAAACTGCTGTTGATTACGATTAATATTATACTTATTAAGATATGAGTTTACGGAGCTGGTATATCCGTCATTATTGACTGCCTGAACAAGATATGCATACGCCTCATTACGGGTCATATCGTTATAGAAGCTGTCTCCAAGATAGAGCACCTTGCCGTATCCCAGGGTGGGGATGTTATTCGCAATTGTGTCAAAATACACACTTGCGCTGTATCCCTCAAAACCGGCAATAAGACTGATAAGTTCGTCCGTTGCACGTCTGGTTTCCATTGTCTCTGCACTTAAGTCCTTGGTTGTTCTGAC
Source organism: Ruminococcus sp. (assembly GCA_017416065.1). Lineage (GTDB taxonomy): Bacteria > Bacillota > Clostridia > Oscillospirales > Acutalibacteraceae > Ruminococcoides. The sequence goes on along the minus strand of JAFQDM010000012.1, from coordinate 11,560 downwards.
AAATACCGTTGTCTTTGAATCCTCAGGGGACAATGAGCAGGTCTGCCAATCACCCTCAGCCTTTGCATAAGCAACTACTTCATAGGTGCCGCTTTTTGAGATGGTTGTAGTACCCGACCATACGTATGTATTACCGTCTTTTTTCTTATCGGTTGCGTTTACGGTTACGGTTTTGCTGCCAACGTACACCTCAAACTTTACATCTGTTCGTTTGGTATCCGTCACTGCATAGAGAGTGATGGTCTCCCCTTTTGAGGCTGTGTTTGGAGATGCATATGCAAATCTGACAGGCTCAGCATCCTGCACGGTAACTAAGCAGGTTCTTTCTCCAAGGGAATTTTTTGCTGTGATTACGGCCTTGCCCTTAGAAACGGCGGTGATGAAGCCGTTGGTCACCGTTGCTACCTCCGGGTCTGAGCTTGTCCATTCTATACTCTTTGAAGAGGCCGCCCCGTTATAATAGGTTTTTCCTACTGTGATCTTAGCGCCGGCTTTGCTGATTGAAATCTCAGCAGAAGCTTTTTTTACGGTAACCACACAATCTGCAGATTGTGAATCAGTATAGGCTGTAATAGTTGCGGTACCTGTGGAGGCCGCGGTAAGAAAGCCGCCGCTGACGGATACTATGGACTTATCTGAAGTTTTCCACTTTACCTTTTTGTCAGCCGTAAGCTGAGCGTGGTTACCCTCAAGCATAGTGAGTTCCTTTGAAGACAAAACGATTTCGTCTTCCTTTGGCACTGTATCAGAGGGAATCACCTCAACAAAACATTCTGCGGTTACATCTGCACCCTGTATAAATGCAGTAACTGTTGCGGTGCCTGATTTCTTAGCTTTTATCACACCATTGTCCGAAACGGACAAAACGCTTTCGTCTGATGTTCTGAATCTGACGGCAGAGGCCGTTCCCTCTATGCTTGTGTATGCGGTTAAAGTAAAGGTTGATCCCTCTTCAACCGTGATGGCGGTATCTGACAATACAATGGATTGCTGTGAGATCGGGTCATCTATAATGGGCTCTGAACCCAGCAGAGATTCCAGCGCAGAACCGCTTGTGGGATAATCATCCTCCTCCGGGACATCATCGGGAGGAACAACATCTTCACTTGCAAGCTTAATTCCGAGCTTGGTGTACGTTCTGTATATGTAGCCGGTCTTGCTGCCTGTCTTTGCTTTTACCCAAAGTTCCTGCGTGTTATCCAAAACTGTAAACTCCGAATCAGCTGAAAGAAGCTCGATCACATCGTAATCGGATGAGGGACCTTTTCTGAAGTTTACATCCTCCGTTGTAACTCCGTTAATAGTAACGCCTGAGTCAGCAGGCACCTTGAGATAATCTATGGAGCAATAGCCCTTTGTGCCGTCACTTGCACAAACATAGGCCCAACCGTTGGTACTGTCTTTAAGGAGTGTGAGTTCTTCCGAATCAGACAAGGTTCTGATTATGTTATCTGATTCAATCTTGGCTGAAGATCTGAGACGGACAGAATCTGTAGTCTGCACCTTGTTTGTGACTGCATAGGTACAAAAGCTTGAGAATGCCGCTGTAAGAGTAAGCAACACTAAAAGCAGGGATATTGTTCTCTTTGTAAAGGTATTCATCCGCTTCACCTCCGTAAAACTCAGCAATAAAAAACACGCTCACATATATTATATCATATATAATGGGCGTGTTCAAATTACAATTTTGATTTTTCTTAAAATATGTAAAGATTACCTGAACTTAAGCTTTTCCCGCCACTTGTGAATGTACTGAGAAATTAGTCTTGTAAGGCATATATCGTAGATTATAAAGATCACGTTGCCTGCAAGGAGAAACGCCCAGGGCAGATAGATTCCGAAAAGCTCAAAGCTTTCCTTAGGTACAGACAGCAGGGATATACTCACAAAAAACGCCGCAACCATACAGGCATTAAAGACGGAAAATTTTGCTATATACTGAATCAACCTTGACTTTATTCTCTCTAATAAACCTTTGAGTATAGGGTAAAATCCCAAAAATGCGATATAATAAAGCACCGCTTCTTTATCTGCTGCAAGCAAAGCTGAAAGCAAAGACACCACTACATAAACCGTAAAGGCTGCAAAATACCCTGACTCCAGAACAACAGCCGCAAGTATTGCTCCTGCAATGCAGGGCAGTGCATAGGTGCCTACGGGGATAACCGCCGTAACAAGAAGAAATACCAGAGAAAGAGCAGCAATTACTGAGGAAAAAGCAAGAGAATAAGTTTTTTTAATATATTTATTACTCTTCATATCATCAGCAACAGGTACACAGGTCTCCGCCCATACACTCACAACAGGTATCTGCACAGCATAAAGCCGAACACATATCACAACTGCTGCAACCGCCGGCATTGACGGTACGGTTATACTCAGGTGAATGGTAATTGCGTTGATTGTTCATCTGATTGAGCACCTGTCTGAATTCGGCATTACCCGGATCCATATTGCATGCAGTTGAAAAATAACTGAATGCCTGATCTGTCCAGCCTCTGCGATAATGAACCATACCCTGCAGAAAATACCACTCTGCATCCCGCTTTGTGGCGGGAACACCGTTGAGAATGGTCTGGGCATCGTCAAGTCTGCCTGTACGTATATAGTTTCTCACATCAGGGTAGTTGGTGTAGGTGTTGGAATTATTGTAGCCGTAGTTGCCCGTGGAGCCTGAGCTGTAGCTTCTGCCCTCTTTACGCATACGGAGTATCTCGTCGTAAGCATCGTTGATTTCCTGCATTTTTTCATTTGCAAGATCCCTGAGGGGACTGTCCTGATAATTATCAGGATGATATTTTTTTGCAAGCTCCCGATATGCCGCTTTAATCTGGTCATCGGTAGCATTTTCATTCACGCCGAGAACTGTGTATGGATTTTTATTCATTAACATTTTCCTTTCCGGATAACAGTAAGTCCTTCTGGGTTTTGGTAAGTCCTGTAAGCACTATATTATCAAGTATATCTTCAAATCTGTATTTGTCAATAAGTCTGTATGCTGATGTAAGCAAATATACGGATTGATTTAAAAGTCCGTCTGCAAATTCTGCACTTTCTGCTTTTGTGAGTCGAAGCTTATTATATATGGGATTAAAAGAATGATGCTTTATGTCATCATCCACATCACAAGCCGCATCAATGAGATATATCCACTTGCCCAAATGATATCCGAATTGCTCATATGCGGGCTTTGTTTTACTGCTTGGCGAAAGCTCTGAAACAACGAACTCCAGAAGTTTCGCTGTCGGCTCCGCCGCTTCATCTATGCCGGCGCAGTCTTCCTCTGCTTTTATCTGAGAAAGATACATATTCTTGCAGGCTGTGAAATACTCAGGGTACTTTTTCCTTGCCTTGTTTTTCCACATAGAAAACAAGGGCCTGAGCAAGGTAGAGCCAAGCTTGCCGAAAAAGCCCGAATCCCTGATATTATCCAAAAGCTTGAAGTAAGACATAAGGACAAGCAAGGAAGCCCCTCGGGAAAACACATCTGACTGTGAGCTGCAATAGTTGCAGGATTTAAGAGGATTGAATCTGCAACGCCCTTTGGAAAAAGACGGACACTCCTTGCCGGCAGACAATGCAAACAAAACGTAAAATGTAAGGTCATAATTTAAAAGGAAGGAGCTTAAGAAGGAGTATTCCTTGCAGAGCTGTTTGCACAAGCCGCAATACACAGCCTTGTACGACTCATAATCCTTCACTTTAAGCTCAGGTTTATTGATCTTTACATAACCAAACAGATCTGCTCCCCTCCCTCATATATAGCATACATAATATTATAATACATTATTGTGGAAATTACTACATTAACAAGTTGTAAATTTTATGGTATTTTTTGTTGAAAACCGATTTTTTTGAAGGTATAATTATAAAAAACACAAAAAGGTATGATTTGATGAATGTTTATGATTTTGACAACACTATATACAAAGGTGACAGCACAACGGATTTCTTTCTGTATTCACTAAGAAAGCACCGGGGGATCATCAAACTTTTACCCGGGATAATTGCAGGCTTTGTTAAATTCTACATATTCAAAAAAGGTACAAAAACACAGTTCAAACAAAGAATAATGTACTTTGTAAGGTATATTGATTACGATAAGGATATTGCAAGCTTTTGGGATAAAAAAGCAGGCAACATCAAAGCTTTTTACCTTGAGCAACAAAAAGATGATGACGTTATAATCTCCGCTTCTCCCTATTTTGTTATTGAACCTGTATGCAGAAAGCTTGGAATCAAGCATATTATCTGCTCGCCCGTTAACAAAAAAAGCGGAGAATACTATGGCGAAAACTGCCACGGCAAAGAAAAGGTTGTACGCTTTTTTGAGGAATACCCCCAAGGGGAAATAGATAAATTCTACTCTGACAGCTACAGCGACACACCTTTGGCTGAAATCGCAAAAGAAGCGTATATGATCAAAGGTCAAAAGATCAGCCCGTGGAAATTCAAATAATATCATTGCATACGATCAGCGCAGGAGCATAGAGCCCCTGCGCTGTACTTTTTGCTTATTATTCTGTTCTCAGTGCGGTGACGGGGTCTTTGCGTGCGGCCTTACGCGCAGGGAACAAGCCTGCAAAGGCTGTGAGCAAGACGCTGAGCAAAACAAGAATTACTGCTGCATTTACGGGCAATGCCGCACTTACAATGGCGGTGCCTGCCAATGCGTGAATGATAGCGTTGGCGGGAATCAGCAAAAGCAAGGTGACACCTACACCGATAAGTCCTGCACAAAGACCGATTATGAAGGTTTCGCTCAGGAACACCTGAGAAATGTTGCGCTTGGAGGCTCCGACTGCACGAAGAATACCGATCTCCTTTGTTCTTTCAAGCACGGAAATGTAGGTAATAATTCCAATCATAATAGAGGATACCACAAGGGAAACGCTGACAAAAGCAATGAGCACATAAGAAATTACATTTACGATGGTTGTAACTGAAGACAAAAGAAGACCGATATAATCTGTAAATGTAATTTTATTTTCCTCGGTTGCACCTTGATTGTATTCATCTATGCAAGCTGTAATCCTGTCTTTGGCTTCAAAGCTGTCGCAATACAAAGCAATAGAAGAAGGAGCATCTACGCTGACAACACCAAAGGCTGTCATATTATCATCGTAATTGCCTGTGGATATGTATCTATCGTAAATAGACAGCAGAACATCATCCTCCGGATCCTGCAGATATCCGTCAAGAAGTGCCGCAAGCTCTGCTTCTCCCATTTGCATCATTTGCTGTGCAGCCTCGGGATTCTGCATATACATCATAGAGAGCATATCCTTGCAGATCTTTGCTTTGTCTGACACTCCCATCTGAGTAAGATATGTTTTTGCATCCTCAATTCTTGCACTGTCATCTTCAGGGGCAAACTTAAGATTACTGAGCACGTTCACATCGGGGCTCTGAAGCTGTGCCTTTACAACGGGACTGCTGTCCGTATGCTCAATAAGATGCTCGGTTAAGGCCCTTGTGTACGCAAGATTGCTTGTAATGGTCAGGTTTTCTGCATCTTCAACGGGCTTTATTACACCTGTTATTTTAAGCTTGATTGAAGAATCCAGAAGTTCCTCGATCTCATTAAGATCATCACCAACAAACTCAAAGGTGCCGTTATCTTTTTCTTTGTACAGGTCACACTGAGGGATCAGAGAAAACTCTTTTGAGCATATTTCTTCGTAGGTAAAGGTCTCGGTCTCAATCTCCACCTTCTCCCCTGCATCTATCTTTTTCATAAGCCCCTCGTAATCTGCAGATGAAAGAAGACCTAACTGATAGAGAGTGCTGGTGGGGATCTCGTTGCGCTCGTTGAGAACAAGGATCACTTCGTTATATTCACTGGGCCAATCGCCGTGGATAACCTGATAATTATCGTACACCATCTTGCTTATAAGTTCATTCTGACCGGGAAGGAGCTCATCGAAGTTGCTAAAGCCTGCCATTGAATCGGCAGACATTCCCATATTCTCAAACATTTCCTTCTCCATATTAAGCATCTGGGTGCCTTTTGAAGCGTAAAGAGTACTGCCGTCTGTGTTGAGCAACACGTCGTCAGGGTCATACGCAAACACATCAAAAGCAGGATTGTAGGAATAAACGATTCCGTTTTCTCCTATGTAATTATGTATTTTGCTGTTTTCATCATCGAGATATTTTTTGAAGTCTGTCAGATTGTTCTCTGTAAAGCTTGTGCTAAGAGTAGATTCCAGCTCAAGTGCTGTACCGTCTGAGTAAACAGCATTCATATCGTGCTTGACGTTCTCCATATCTGACACTGCAGAGTCTGTCATTTCCACAAGACTTGTCAGATCCATTGCCTGCGACTCAAGCAGGATAGGATACGAGGACATTGTATCCTTCTGCACGTCTACTATATAATTATTGACGCCTGTAGACAGGGCAAGGATCAGAGCAATACCGATGATACCGATGGAACCTGCAAAGGAAGTGAGAAGGGTCCTTGCCTTTTTTGTGAGCAGATTCTTAAAGCTCAGAGAAAGAGATGTGAGCAAAGACATAGATGATTTGCCCATATTTTTGTGCACGGCTGACTGCTGTTCTTCGTCCACTTCATAAGGATTTGTGTCTCCTACGATTTTACCGTCACGAATATTTACTATACGAGTGGAGTATTCCTCTGCAAGCTCAGGGTTATGAGTAACCATAACGACCAGCTTATCCTGCGCCACCTCCTTGAGAAGCTCCATTACCTGAATGCTTGTTTCTGTATCAAGTGCTCCTGTGGGTTCATCTGCAAGGAGAATGTCCGGATTGTTGACCAGAGCACGTGCTATGGCAACACGCTGCATCTGACCGCCTGAGAGCTGATTCGGCTTTTTGTGAAGCTGGTCACCAAGGCCTACCTTCTCCAGAGCCTGCTTTGCTCTTTTTCTGCGCTCCTTGCGCTTGACACCTGAGATGGTAAGGGCAATCTCCACGTTTGAGAGAACGGACTGATGCTCGATCAGATTGTAGCTTTGAAAAACAAAACCGATAGTATGGTTGCGGTAGGAATCCCAATCCCTGTCCTTGTATTTCTTTGTGGAGATTCCGTTAATAATCAGATCTCCGCTGTCATACCTGTCAAGACCGCCTATGATATTGAGCAGGGTTGTCTTGCCTGAGCCTGAAGGGCCGAGAACAGACACAAACTCATTATCTCTGAGATTTAGCGTGACCCGGTCCAGAGCAGTCTGCTTTAGGGAGCCGGTTAAATACTGCTTGCTGATACTTTTTATCTGAAGCATACACATACCTCCAATATAAAATCACAGTAATTATATACCACAGAGCAAAAATAAAAATCACAAGTTTTATGTTAATCTTTGAACACTCTGTAAATTTTTGGATTAACGTGCATATTATACCACCGAAAAAATGAATTTACAATCAGATTTTGACAGAAAAATAGGGCAAGCCGAAGCTTACCCTATTTTCTCATTCAATCACAATTACCTTGACTTTTACTGCAACCGCAATTACCTGAACTATCACCACAAGATTCCCCTACATTTGGAGGGAAGAATTCATCTGTGGGAAAATCAAGCCTTGAGAAGACCTCGCAGGGATTATCTGAGGAGTTGGTGCACTCCTTCTCGGGAATACAAAAGTCGTAGGAAGGAATCAGTATCTGAACATTTCTCTCTATCTGTACGATGGAGAACATACCAATGGTAACAAATACGCACCTTGAAGCTGAGGTAATAAACTCACCGCCAAAGCACTGGCAGATCCTATCTGGAATTCTGCAAGGAGGATTTACAAGAGAAACACAGTCGCAAAGCTTTGCTGAGAGAGCTATGGGCTTTGCTACCTGCACAGATGCCATTGGAAGATTCTTGTTGAGTGAATTCTGTATATCAAGATCATCCACGGTATATTTACTTGAGAAGACCTTGACGCTTCCCTCGCTACCAAAAAGGATGACCTTTTTGTTAAATATGGACAGTCCTTCTACCTGCACGGGATTTGTGCCCGGAGCTCTGAAAACATCAAGAGTGATGCTGAAGAAGAAGGTCATATCTACAGAATAAAAGCCTTTGTGGAACGGGACAGGCTCCATATCAGTCAGAACTGATATAACATCTGCTTCTTTAATTCTTACACTGACAGCCGTGTCAATTATTGCCTGGTCGCTTTCTGTAAAATACACCTTAAGGTCATTAAGACAATCCTTGTCTCCGCAGCTGTCATACACGCGAAGTGCATCAATGCAGACAGACTGAGAGCAGTTGCTTGTGGTATTAGCCGCAGAGGTATCGCAGTCTGCGGAAGTGTTGAATTCTGCCATAGAACTACCTCCAAAAGATATTATCTTTGCCATATACCCTAAGACTCACCTCAGTCCAACAGGCACTATGACTTACTGCATAATATGCAAGGAGCTAAGATTTGTTCAAAAAAAGGGCACAGCAAAACTGCGCCCTTAGGTGTATATCATATTTTTTCCATTTTGCAGAAATTCGCCATAAGCGTCTTTGTGCCTACCTTATCAAAGGATACCTCAAGCATGGTATCGTTGCCCATCTTCTGAGCACTTATGATAAGTCCTGTACCAAAAACCTTATGAAGAACCTTATCCCCCGCACAAAAGCTGCCTGAGCTGCTTGCTGCAGGAGCAGAGGGTTTGGATTTTTTAAGCGCAAAGGGATCAAATTTAGCCGCCGTTGAGCTTTTGGACTCAGAAACCGTAATGTGAGGATTGGGACGTTTAACACCTGTACGCTCAACGTACTCATCTGATATTTCCTCACAAAAACGTGAAAGATTGTTATGCTGAGTTGAACCAAACAGCATTCTGCTCTGCGTGTGAAGAAGATACAGCTTCTTTTTTGCTCTTGTGATTCCAACGTAAGCAAGTCTGTGCTCTTCGTTAAGAGAATCCGGGTCGTATGCTGATTGGAACGAAGGGAATATTCCCTCCTCCATACCTGCAATAAAAACAATCGGAAATTCCAGTCCCTTTGAACTATGGAGAGTCATCATTGTGACCGCATCGGCACCTGCCTCTAAGTTATCAAGATCTGTCTGTAACGCTATATCCTCAAGAAATGCAGAAAGGGTTGCCTCCTCTGCACGTTCCTCCTGGAAGTTAACGATATTTGACATAAGCTCATCCACGTTCTCTATTCGCTCGTCTGCATTCTCTTTTTCTGCTTTCAGATAGCTTTTATAGTCCGTATGCTCCAAAACCAGGTCGTAGAGCTCAGCTATGGTGTAATCTTCAGAGTTTGCCGCCTCAATAAGCCCGTCAAGCATTGCGGCAAAGGCTGTAAGCTTTGCTGCAGCACGGGAAAGCTCAGGGTAGTCCCCTGCCCTTTTTATAACATCATACATACTTTCTCCCAAAGCATTGGCAATTGAATCTATTTTTTGTATGGTAGTGTCTCCAATAGCACGCTTGGGCTTGTTGATAATTCGGGAAAGACGAACTCCGTCACTGGGGTTATTGATGACCTGAAGATATGCAAGCATATCCTTGATCTCTTCTCTGTCAAGGAAGCGGTGACCTCCCACGATTCTGTGCGGAATACCTGAACGGGTCAAAGCGTATTCTATGGCATTTGACTGAGCGTTCATACGATAAAGTACAGCCACATCACCAAAAGAAGCTCCCTGTGCAACCTTCTCCAGAATAGTACGGGCAATAAACATAGCTTCTTCTCTTTCGTCATAAGCTGTATGAATTGTGACCTTATCCCCCTCTTCGTTCTGAGTCCAGAGGGTTTTGCCTTTTCTCTGCTTGTTGTTAACGATAACATCGTTTGCTGCGTTGAGGATGGTCTTAGTGCTTCTGTAATTCTGCTCAAGCCTGATTACCTTTGCATTGGCGAATGTATGCTCAAAAGACAAGATATTCTCAATGGTAGCTCCTCTGAATCGGTAAATACTCTGGTCGTCGTCACCAACAACACAAAGATTCCTGCTTTTTGCAGCAAGCATACTGACGAATTTATACTGAACACGGTTGGTATCCTGATACTCATCAACCATAATATATCTGAATTGATTCTGATATAGCTCCAGCACATCCGGACAAGCCTCAAACAAGCGAACAGTATTGAGAAGCATATCATCAAAATCCATTGCATTATTGCTTTTCAGATGGGTCTGATATTGCTCAAATGCACGTGCAATAGAGATTTTTCTGCTGTCAAATTTATCTGATGCTTCCTTAGCCATTTCCTCCGGGGACTGCATCTGGTCCTTTGCGGCAGATATTGCAGATAAAACCTGTCTGTGTGAGAGTATCTTTTCATCTATACTCATAGATTTAAGGATATCCTTCATTACCTTACGCTGGTCGTCTGTGTCATATATTGTAAAATGTGAGGTATAGCCTATTCTGTCAGCAAATCTTCTGAGGATTCGCGCACAGACAGAGTGGAAGGTTGCCGCCCAAATATCGTCTCCACCTTCGGGAACACTAACACATATTCTCTCCTTGAGCTCTCTTGCTGCTTTATTTGTGAATGTAATGGCAAGGATCTGCCAGGGATTGCACAAACCGCAACGCAGAATATAAGAGATACGGTTTACGAGCACCGTTGTTTTGCCTGAGCCTGCCCCGGCAAGGATAAGCAAGGGACCCTCTGTACAAAATACCGCCTGCTGCTGCATTTCATTCATCCGTGAATAATCCTTCTTTATTGTTTCCATATCCATAATCTGTTCCTCATTTGATAAAAAATCTACAATTTATTGTATCATACAAAACAAAAAGCCGCAACTGTATTCAAAGAAAAAAGAACACAGCTGCGGACTTTTTATTTATGTACAGATCACTTGAAGAAGGATTTGTAGTGAGCAAGGATATTGTCAAAATCATCGCTCATTATAAGGCATATATAGTTACCGTTCTGCTCTACTGAGCATTCGTTAATTACTGCGAGAAGCTCAGCGGAGTAACTTGCACAAAGGTCACGCTGTGAATTATACCTTACATCCAATGCATCATACACTCGCTTGGCTGCTGATTCGTCTGTCGCCTCAACAAGTATGACCTCTGTGATATCGGTTGCCGAGTTAAGGGTGGTTTCTGCTGCGAACTGCTTAACATCAGCAGGAGATATGTTGTAATAAAGCTCAAGAGTATCTGTGTCTTCAATGGTAAGCATATCATCTGCTGAAATTGAGAAATTGCTGTTGATGGAAGCAAGCACATCCTTAAGCACTACTTCCTTCGAAGCATCCCCTTTACAAGCAGACAGAGTAATCATGAGCGTTATGCACATAATTATGCAAACAAACGAAACTATCCTTTTCATAGCATTTACCCCTTTGAAATAATTTATCTCATTATAACCGTATGTTCAAAGAATGTCAATTATCACAGACCTCTGCACAAATAAAAAAGGGTGGATGCAAGGTAGCATCCACCCTGATTTAGATAAAAGAAATCATCTGAAAAGAAGATTGAAAAGGTCAGGCAAAGGGATCATACTCATCGGGCTCAGAAGCCATGGGGTTAGAAGGGAGCTGATCTTCGGATCCGCCTGTTCCGTTGCCACTGACTTTTAAAGTAAGCACTTTGTTATCAAAATCAAATCTGACAATT
>JAFQDM010000011.1 GCA_017416065.1 Ruminococcus sp. | reverse complement strand
GCAGGATATGACTAACACGGAAATTCCAAAATTCAAAGCTAATTCAAAATTATGAGTGGAAATGAACCAGATAGTGGTTGTCAGAATAGCAATGGCAATAACTGCAGGCACAAAAAAGCGGCTTATTTTATCAGCAAATTTTGCTATTCTGGGTTTTGTAAGAGTAGCTTCCTCTACAAGTCTGATTATTTCAGAAAGAGTTGTTTCTTCTCCAACCTTCTCGGCTTTAAACTTTATGTATCCGCTTAAAAATACGGTTCCTCCCGTTACTTTTGAACCGATTCCCTTTTTTACAGGCATACTTTCACCCGTAATTGCAGATTCATCCGCAGTTCCGCTTCCTTCAATCACCACACCGTCAGCAGGGAAGCTCATTCCAGCTTTTACAATTACCGTATCACCTTGTTTAATATCCTTGGAGTCAACCTCTTTCTCCACACCGTCAACAAGTATAATTGAGGTTTTGGGGGATAGGTCCATAAGCTGGGTAACGGCACTTGTAGTCTTTGATTTTGATTTACTCTCCAGATATTTTCCAACGCTTATAAAGGTAAGTATCATACCTGCAGATTCAAAATAGTAATGGTCTGCACCACCTCTTATCATTTGCCACAAGCTGTATGCAACAGAAGCAGCAGCACCGATGGCAATAAGAGAATCCATATTCGGATTAAGCCTTATTAAAGACTTAAAGCCTGAGGTAAAGTATTTGCGGTTGAGAATAAGAATAGGCAGTAGCAATATGATCTCAGCAAATCCTTTGTGGATTGTTTGTCCGTGAGAAAATATATTAATTCCTACCATATGTCCCATAGCAACAAGCATCAGAAGGATCAAAAATACAATTGAAACCGTAAGCCTTAAAAATAATTGCTTGGTTTCTTTGCTTATGGCGGCGTGGTTGCAGTCAGCAGGAATCTTGGTTTGCAATGAAGCGTCGTATCCTGCGTTTTTTACCGCAGAGATTATATCATCTGCAGATATAATCTTTTCGTCATATATAACGGACATTGAGTTTGTCAGAAGATTTACCTCTGCTTTGGTAATTCCGTTTTCTTTGTCCATAGCACGCTGAACTGCAGCACTGCACGCTGAACAAGACATACCCTTGATATCAAAAACATTTTTCTTCATATTATCACCTTTCAGATCTATGATAATATTTTAACATACTTTTATTTATTGTCAATAAAACAGAGGGCCTCTGAAGGATAAAACCTCCAAAGGCCGTTACTTTAGCTTGCGTTTTTTAGTTGCAATCTTAATTTATCTGCAATCATAGCAATGAATTCTGAATTAGTAGGCTTACCTCTGCTAATGTGAATTGTGTAGCCGAAATACGAGTTCAGAACATCAACGTCACCTCTGTCCCAAGCTACCTCTATAGCATGACGTATAGCTCTCTCTACACGAGAAGAGGTGGTATCGTACTTCTTTGCAACAGATGGATATAATTGTTTTGTTACTGCATTTATAATCTCAGGATGTTCTACAGACATTATTATTGAATCTCTAAGGTAATGGTAGCCCTTTATATGAGCAGGAACACCGATCTGGTGAAGAATATCTGTCACCTTAACCTCTATCCCTGCATTAGAGTTAAGCTTGCGAATATCTCCGCTGCTTTGCCTTTTGTTCATAATTGTAAGCAGGCTGTCAAGTAATGTGCTGATATCGTAAGGCTTTATTACAAAATAAGATGCACCTTGATTCATAACCTCTTGTTCCAACGCAGGACTGTCAAAGGAAGAAAGTACTACGATAAGCGGAGGATCTATATCCGTGTTTCTCTTAAGTGCTTTCATTATACCAATACTGTCAAGTTTTGCCATAAATAGATCCATCATTACAATGTTCGGTTTTTCAGAGATAATACGCCTAAGAACTTCATCTCCGTCTTTCTCGCAGAAGATCGGTTCGATCTTGTTACGCCTGAATACATCGGATTTTTGCGCTGTGAAGTCATCTTGACTTTCTGTGATGAGTAATTTGATATTGCTGTCCATGGTTAATCCCCCAAAAGTATTATTTGTTGGTGAAATAATACCACAAAATGGAAGAAATGGCAATAGTTAGCAGATAATTTTTTTATATTTTTTTCAAATAATATTTTCGGATGTTTATATTATTATTGATTCGATAAAGTTCAACAGGTTTCGCACATTATTTCGTACATTGTTTGAGCAAAGATGCCGTAGCCGTAATCAACGTTATCAACCAATACGTGTGTCAATGCGCCAACAAGCTTTCCGTTTTGTATAATGGGTGAGCCGGACATTCCTTGAACGATACCTCCGGTTTTGTCCATTAACCTTTCATCTGTGATCTTAACAGTCAGATTTATTGTTGAGTCATTAAAGTTTATTCTGGTAATTTCCACTTCGTACTTTTCCGGAGTGTCTCCGTTCACCGTTGTGTAGATCTCCGCCTTACCTTTTTTCACTTCGTTTTTTTCAGCAATCTCTACTTTGTTTTTATTTGCAACGCTTTCTTTTATATGGCCGTATATTCCCGTTTCGTGGTTACACACTGCATTGCCTATCACATAATCTGTAAAATAGCCGTTGAGTGTTCCCACATTACCGCAGACACTTTTTGTCACAGATGAAATGTTGGCTTTATCAAGCTCACCGTAAGACAAGGGTATAAGTGATTTGGTATCTTTGTCACAAATTCCGTGTCCAAGCCCGCAGAATGCCTTCGATTCTTCGCAATAAAAAGTGATCGTTCCCAGTCCTGCTGCGCTGTCTTTGACCCAAAGTCCTGCTTTGTAAGTGTTGTTGCTGTCTTTAACGGGTTTGAGCTCAACGTCGGAAAATTCGTTATCTCTTTTTATTTTAAGCTTAATTGATTTTCCTTCAGAATTTTCAATAATTGATTTCAGTTCATTGTTGCTGTACAGAATTCTACCGTTAGCAGAGTAGATGATGTCGTTTTTCTGCAGCCCTGCTTCTGCTGCAGGACAAACCTTTTTACCGTTAATATTGAATCCCTCTATATCAGTTACCATCAATCCGTCTGAAAACATTTTTATGCCAAACGGCTCTCCACCGGGCACAACGTAGACTGAATCTTTTATATCTGTATCTGTTGCAGCACGAGTACTTGTGGGACTGAATATCAATACAGAAATTAATAGCAAAAATAAAAGTCTTTTTATTTTAATTTTTTTCACCTCCATTCTTACTTTTAGTTTTTACTGTATCATCTATGTTAAAATGGAAAGAGAATGTGCAAAAATAATAATTGTAAATGAAAAGCCGAAACGTGTGATTGAATCTGAAATTATAACAAAATTTTTATAATCTTTATTTTTTTGACTTGAGATGTTATAATATCCAATGAGGTGAAATCAAGTGATAAATATACCGCAAAAATGTAAAATTATTTTTGAAATATTTGAGAAGAACGGCTATGAATGTTTTGCAGTTGGCGGTTGTGTCAGAGATGCACTGATGGGCAAAGTCCCTGCCGATTGGGATTTTACAACAAATGCATTGCCCGATGATATTCTTCGCTTATTTTCTGAATTTAAAACTATAGAGGTCGGAAAAAAGTACGGGACGATTGCTGTTGTGATAAATAACGAATGCTTTGAGATCACAACCTATCGTGTTGACGGTACTTACTCAGATTCCAGGCATCCTGATTATGTTCAGTTTTCATCCTCTATAGAAGAGGATTTAAGTCGCAGGGATTTCACCATAAATTCTATGGCATATTCTTGCAAAGCAGGATTGATTGATCCTTTTGACGGACTTAATGATATTAAAAATCGTATTATCAGATGCACCGGCGAGCCTAAAAGACGCTTCTGTGAAGATGCACTAAGAATTCTCAGAGCATTGCGCTTTTCTTCCGTATTTCAATTTAAAATAGAAGAGAATACAAAAAATGCGATCTTCGAATGTATGGAGGGGCTTTCACTTGTACATCCCAACAGACTTCGTAAGGAGTTCACAGGTCTGCTTTCAGGCAACCCTCAGCACATTCTGCTTGAATACAGGGATGTACTGGCTGTTATTATTCCTGAAATCAAGCCTATGTTCGATCTTGCTCAGAACAATCCCCATCATTGCTATGATGTTTGGAAGCATACTGTTGTTGCCTTGTCTCATACTGCACCTTCAGATATACTCAGACTGGCTGTTTTCTTTCATGATGTCGGCAAGCCGTATGTAAAGACCACCGATTCCCTTGGCATAGATCACTTTAAAAAGCACCAGTTCCATAGCGAGAAGATCGCTAACCGTGTTTTGTCCCGTTTTTGCTATCCAAAATCCTTGATTTCAGATGTTTGTGTTTTGATAAGATATCACGATGAAAGATTCAGAAATTTAAGCGTAGATATCAAAAGAGTAATGGGAGCAGTTACTCAGCGTCTGTTTAACGAACTTTTACTCATATCCTATGCCGATATAATGGCGCAATCAGAATATCAAAAGGATAAAAAGCTTGCTTATAGAGAAAAGGTTTTAACTGAAGCAAAACGTATTATTAATGATGGCGAGTGTTATTCTCTGAGTCAGCTGGCAATAAACGGAGATGACCTTGTTTCTTTGGGGTATAGGGGAAAAGAAATAGGTATTATACTGAATACTCTTTTGAAAATGGTTATTAAAGGTACAGCAGAAAACACAAAAGAATCGCTTATAAAGAGCATAAATTCAATCTCTCTTAAATGATAAGTTGACAAAAATTATTTGTTGATATAAAATATCCATTGCGAGTGGATTGAGCAGTTGCGGTTGACGGTCGAAAGGCCCCATCCGAGGAAAGTCCGAGCTCCGCAGAGCAAGAATAACGGCTAACGGCCGCCGGGGGCGACCCTAGGGATAGTGCAACAGAGATATACCGCCTGTTTTACAGGTAAGGGTGGAAAGGCGAGGTAAGAGCTCACCGGAGTCGGGGAGACCCGACTGCCCTGTAAACCCTATTCGGAGCAACACCGTGGAGGGACATTGTGCGCCTGCTCGGCGCGTCCCATGGAGGTGGCATTGAGCAGCGGTGGTAACATCCTGCCAAGATAGATAACTGCTTACAACAGAACTCGGCTTACAGATTCAGTCGCATAATAAAAGAACCCGTTCAGATTTTGAACGGGTCTTTTTATTATATGCATATTATTTTATATTTGTTTTATTAAGCAAGTCGTTTTTTATATCCCAAAGTTTTTGAGAAAGATCAACGTAATAAGTGTGGGGATTTTCAAATCTTGTGACCTCATCCCAAAGTGTTTCATATTGTTCCTCACAATAAGCTTTTATTTCAGAGATGTGGGGAAGCGTTTCAATCAGTTTTCCATTTTCAATGTATTTTTTTCTTATATCGACTGCCTTGAAGTTTTCAATGGTTTTACGTTTCCAGGTGTTTTGAGGGTCAAAGATCTCATACGGCTTACTGTCATCAATCACCTCATCGTGTAAGGTGATGACGTCAGCAATTGATTTACCTGTTTCTTTATCATACAGTCGATAAAGCTTCTTAAAACAGGGAGTTGTAATTTTTCCTACGTTTTCGCTTATTTTTATTTTTGGTGTTATTACGTTGTTTTCTTCTGTAGCCACCAGCTTGTATACTCCGCCGAAAACAGGGGATGACGAAGAAGTTATAAGTCTTTCGCCAATACCGTAAAGATCTACCTTCGCTCCTTGAAATTGCATATCTCTGATTATTTGCTCATCTATAGAGTTTGATGCACATATAAGGCAGTCCTCGTATCCTGCGGCATCAAGCATCTTTCTTGCTTTTTTTGATAGGTATGTGATGTCGCTGCTGTCTATTCTGATGCCTTTCGGACGTACTCCCAAGGGCTTCAGAACCTCGTCGAAAACTTTGATGGCATTTGGTACACCGCTTTTTAATGTATTGTATGTGTCAACAAGCAGGGTGCAGTTGGTAGGGTAAAGAGAAGCATAGGCCTTGAATGCTTCATATTCCGTGTCAAAGGATTGAATCCAGGAATGAGCCATAGTACCCAACGCGGGAACATCAAAATCCCTTTCACAAATTGTGCAGGCTGTTCCGCAGCAACCTCCGATGTATGCTGCCCTGGCCCCGTAGATCGCTCCGTCAAACCCTTGTGCTCGCCTTGAACCGAATTCCATCACGGCTCTGCCCTGAGCAGCTCGGGAAAGGCGATTCGCCTTTGTTGCGATCAGGCTCTGGTGATTTATGGATAGCAGTATCATTGTTTCAACGAACTGAGCCTGAATAATCGGACCTTTAACCGTAACGATTGGTTCACCCGGGAATATAGGGGTGCCTTCAGGTACAGCCCATACATCACATTCGAATTTAAAATTCTTCAGATATTCAAGAAAGCCTTCAGAAAACAGCTTTTTGCTTCTTAAAAAATCAATATCTTCTTGCGTAAACTTAAGGTTAGTCAGATATTCTATCATCTGCTCTACACCGGCCATAATAGCATATCCACTATTGTCGGGGTTCGTTCTGTAAAACATATCAAAGTATGCTATCCTGTCCCTGAGATTACTTTCAAAATATCCGCCTGCCATTGTAAGCTCGTAGAAATCAGTAAGCAGTGTCAGGTTTCTTTCTTTTAGAGTGTTTCCCACACATAACTCCTCCTTACACTTTATAAAATATATTTTATCACTTTATATCCATATAATAAAGGCTTTTTTATACATATCCCAATTAAATTTTAACAATTTGTAATTATGTTTGCTAAAATATTTCATTTTTTTAATTTTATTTACAAAAAAGGCTTGTTTTTTTTCGAATATGGTATTATAATTAATTCACGCTCGAATTTAATGTCATTTTAGAATTCTTTTTTGGAATAATAAATGCCTTTGATTTGGAATATATTGTGGGGAGAAAACATAATGAGACTTCGTAAACAGGAACTCGGCGACCGCAACCTTGTTGGGGCGAGAGTTGAGGCGGCAAGAAAAAAACGCGGCATGAAGCAAAAGGAGCTCTTGGCTCAGCTTCAGGTTAATGGTGTTGATATGAACGCGTCCGGACTTTCCAAATTGGAAGGTCAGATTCGTTATGTAACAGATGTTGAGCTGGTAGCTCTTGCAGATATTCTTGAGGTCTCTGTAGATTATCTGCTCGGAAGAACAATGTAAGATTCATACAATTTGATCTTGTACTTTGCAGACGGTATATGCCGTCTGTTTTTTATTGCCTTAAAAAATCACAGTTTTTGGTTGATATTTTCTCATTTTCATTGTATTATATATTGTTGTTGATATTATCCATCCGAATTCCTTGGGGAGGTTAATTTTATGAGTAGCAAAATTAAAGAATATTTTGAAAATATAAAGGGAAAAAAGGTTGCTTTTATAGGTTTAGGGCGAAGCAATCTACCTCTTATGAAAATGTTTTGTGATGCAGGAGCAGTTGTTTATGCTTGCGATTCCCGTTCTGAGGATGCATTGGGCGATTACGCCGCGCTTGCAAAATCCTTTGGTGCAACCTTGTGTACGGGGAAGTCTTATCTTGAAGACCTGGACGTTGAAATGGTTTTCAGAACTCCCGGTATGAATTATAATCATCCTGCTTTGGTTGCTATGAGGGCTAACGGAATATTCGTCACCTCGGAAATGGAGCTTTTCTTTGAGCTTTGTCCTTGCAGAATCATTGCTGTTACAGGCTCTGACGGCAAAACTACAACCACCACCATTATTTCCGAACTCCTCAAAAAAGAGGGCTATACCGTGCATTTGGGCGGTAACATAGGTAATTCCTTAATGCCCGAGATTTTTAACATTAAATCAGAAGATTTTGCCGTGGTAGAGCTTTCCAGCTTTCAGATGATATCTATGAGTAAAAGCCCTTGTGTTTCGGTCGTTACTAATGTTGCTCCTAATCATCTTGACGTTCATAAAGATATGAATGAATACATTGACGCAAAGCGAAATATTGTAAAGTTTCAGAATTTAGATGATCTGGCGGTTCTCAATCTCGATAATGAAATTTCATCCTCCTTTGAAGAATCCACAGATGCCACTGTTTATAAATTTTCACGCAGAAACGAAGTTGAGCGTGGTGCTTTTGTTCGCGATGATGTTATATATTTCCGCGATAAATCGGGAGAGGTTCCTGTTCTCAACGTTAAAGACATTATCATCCCCGGACTTCACAATGTAGAGAATTATATGGCGGCTATCTGTGCTGTCAAGAAGTTTGTTTCCATTGACACCATTCTTAAGGTTGCACAGACATTCACAGGTGTTAAGCACAGAGCTCAGCTTGTTCGCACGCTCAATGGCGTAAAATACTACAACGATTCAATCGCATCTTCTCCCACAAGAACAGCCTGCGGAATGCTTTCTCTTTTTGAGCAGAAGATAATTCTGATTTGCGGCGGGTACGATAAAAACATCCCGTATGCCCCTTTAGGTCCTATTATTTGCTCTAAGGTTAAGGTTTTGATCCTATTAGGAGCTACAGGCCCCAAAATTGAGCAGGCTGTCAGAGACTGTGCAGAATTTTCAGAAGGCATGCCTGTGATCCTGCACGCTGATTCTATGGAGCAAGCTGTCAATCTTGCAAGAGATAATGCTGTTTTTGGTGATATCGTTGCACTTTCTCCGGCATCTGCAAGTTTTGATATGTACAAAGATTTTGAGCAACGCGGAGAGCATTTTATGTCCATAGTAAAGGAACTTGTGTAATATGATATCCTTGTGTTCGGATAGTGAACTTATATATTCTGTGCTAAATGATTTCGGTAACTCGAAGTATATCAGGGAATATATTAAGCTTTATCTTGATTCTTATGGTACAGAATTTGATTTTCAGGATCTGTTTTTGCAAAAAGATACAGAAACCGGCAATTGTACTGCAGTTGTACTCAGATATAACTCTCAGATATTCGCTTTAGTTTCAGATGATTCAGACCTGCAGGAGCTATTTCCCTTTTTGTCAGGCTTTTCGCAGTGCACGGTCGTTGCGGATAAAATATTAAAGCCATATTTTTCAAATTCAGATGTTTGCTGCGAAATGCTTCGAAGAGGAGTAGTTCCTGTCGAATCTTCCCCTCAGATCAAAGAATCAAATGCTCCAAAAGAAATAGCAGATTTAGTAGGGGAATCATTGTCAAAAGATGAAAAAACAGATTATTATCTAAATCTTTCCCATCAGCTCAGGCACAACAGAGTTTCTGCTTACGCCTGTTATCTGAGCAATAAGCCTGTGTCGGCAGTAATTCTTTCAAACACATCACAAAGCACTCATTTGATCACAACAGTATATACAAAGGAATATTTCCGCGGAAATGGATATGCAAAGCGGATACTTGAGCATATATGTTGTGATCCCTTGAAAAAATACATTCTTCTTTGTGAAGAACACAACTTAAATTTTTATAATAATTGCGGATTTTCTGTTGCGGATACCTACATCAGATTCCGCTTGTGAGGTTTATTATGCACCGTTTTTTCAGCGTCAATTATTCAATCAGAACAGCAGCAGATGAGGCACTCAAGCTGTGCCGCGAGCAATTTGAACGCATAGATTCAATTCGTGAGTATAATCAGATCAAAATGCTTAAGGCCTTTCAGGAGGCAAGAGTAAGTGAATCTATGTTTGGCGGCAGTAGCGGCTATGGTTACGACGATAGAGGCAGAGATGCTCTGGACGCGGTTTATTCCTATGTGTTTGATGCAGAGGATGCTCTTGTTCGTCATAATTTTGTAAGCGGTACCCATGCTCTTTGTGTAGCTCTTTTCGCTGTGCTCAGACCCGGAGATACAATGCTCAGTGTGGCTTCAACTCCATATGATACCATCCGCGGTACGATCGGTATAAACTCAGATTATTCAGGCTCGCTTAAAGATTTTGGAGTAAAATACGATGAGGTAGATCTGAAATCAGACGGCACTCTGGACTTTGAAGCAATTGAAGTAAAATTGAAGAGTAAGCCAAAAATGGTTTATATCCAGAGGTCCCGTGGTTATGAGCTGAGACCTTCTCTGTTGTATGATGATATAAAAAAAGTCTGTCAGCTTACAAGGAGAGTTTCTCCCGATTCTGTAATAATGCTTGATAATTGCTACGGAGAGTTTGTTGAACTTGAATCTCCTCACAATTGCGGTGTTGACCTTATGGCAGGTTCAATGATAAAAAATCCGGGCGGTGCAATTGCACGTACCGGCGGATATATTTCAGGCAGACGAGATCTTGTTGAGCAGGCGGCATTTCGTCTTACTACTCCCGGCACAGGCAAAGAACTGGGTGCAACTCTTGATACGGTCAGAGAAATGTTTCTGGGTGCTTATAACGCTCCTCATATAACCGGAGAGGCTTTGAAGACAGCAGTGTTTTCTGCAGCGCTTTTTGAGCTTTTGGGCTATGAAGTTACACCCAAATATAACGAAGTAAGAGGAGATATAATTCAGGTCCTGAAGCTTGCTTCAGATCAGGAGCTCGTTGAGTTCTGCCGTGGCATACAGGCTGCATCTCCCGTTGACAGCTTTGTTGTGCCCGAACCTTCGGATATGCCGGGATACGATTGCAAGGTCGTTATGGCATCCGGATCTTTCACCTTGGGCTCCTCCATTGAACTTTCTTGTGATGCTCCACTTCGTCCTCCGTACGCTGTATGGTTACAGGGTGCTCACGATTTTGACGCAGGCAAGCTGGGAATTATGCTTGCGGCACAGAGAGTAATGAATATGAAATAATAAAACGGAGCGTGATCCTTGCAGACTACGCTCCGTTACTTTATTTGCTCGTTCTTATTTTTTTAAAGAATTCTGTCAGTAAATCGCTGCACTCATCTTCCATTATTCCACCGTAACATTCAGGTCTGTGAATGTTTGGAGTCTGAAACAGATCAATAACTGATCCGCAGGCACCGTAATTCAAATCAAATGCCCCAAACACTACCTTGCGTATTTTGGAGTTGATAATAGCTCCGGCACACATAGGGCATGGCTCTAATGTAACATACAGATCACATTCTGATAAATTCTCACATCCAAGATGCTCTGATGCGTTTTTTATGGCATCGATCTCTGCGTGGTTAATTGCACAATTGTTTTCAAGGGTCCTGTTTCTGCCGCAGGCAATTATAGAGCCATCCTTGACTATTACGCACCCAACAGGCACTTCGCCTTCTTCTGCTGCCTTCTTTGCAAGCGTGAGGGCTTCCTTCATATAATCGTATCTGTCCATAGGGAATCCTCGTTTATACACTTATGTGATTAAATACGGATTCTGTTAACAAAAGCATAAATGCAATGATCAGTGCAGGACTGGTAAGAATGGTTCTTTTAACATCTTTTTTATCCAGAATTCCTTCATAAGGCTTTAATCTAAGGAAATTTTTATCCTTACGGGAAAACTTAATTAATGAGATCAAGGCGATGATTGCTGTTATAATGACAAAAGCATATATGCTGAGATTAACAATTTCTTCGTTTAAATTCCAGCTTTCTGTATTTGTATAAACCACATCACAAATAACGCTGAAACTGTTGTTGATAAAATGTATCAGAATTGCAGGTAAAAGCGAGTTTGTGTAAACAACTGAGGTGCTGAGTACTAATCCTACAATAAAAGCAAAGGGGAATTGTATGAAATTTCCGTGAAAAACTCCAAAGAACAGAGAGGAAACAAACACGGCAATTCCATCACCGTGTTTCCTGAGTGCAGAGAGAATGGCACCTCTGAACAATAACTCTTCGGAAAAAGCAGGCACTACAGCCACCGAAAGAATGTAAACGATAATCTCTGCTGCAGAATTACTGTCAAAAGTGAGGGTATCAATATTAAGATCAATTCCGAAGGAATAGGCAGTATCCATAAACAGACCTGTCATATAGTTTGACAAGTTACAAACGGAAAAACCTATAATGCATAATGCGATCAGTTTCTTAACGCTGATTCTTTCGAAGGGAAGATTATTCGGATCATCCGTTCTTAGGTTTCTTATGAACACAGCGCCGCATATTCCGATTGCTGCTATATTACAGAATCCCGTCAGTACATTCAGCAGTATTGAATCGTAAGCTTCGGTTGAAAATACAGAAGGGTGAAAAAACTCGGTTCCGTAGGTTATCCCATAAAAATATGCAGCCGCATAAGACAGAGTTATAAATACAAACGTAGAAAT
This sequence comes from Ruminococcus sp., assembly GCA_017416065.1. Lineage (GTDB taxonomy): Bacteria > Bacillota > Clostridia > Oscillospirales > Acutalibacteraceae > Ruminococcoides. Next base: position 114,184 of record JAFQDM010000011.1, on the reverse strand, counting down.
CAAGATCATAATTCCTACGTAATTGCTTCTGCTCTTCAATTTTTGTGTTTCTTGCATCTTATGGATGCTATCAGCCGTATATACAAAAGCGGGTGCTGTATAGGCGTCATTATTATACATATGCATATCTCCGATAATGTGATTTTTTCTGATTATATCATTTTTATTATGGATTTTCAATATTAATGGAAAAATTAGAAAAAACGCTTGACAAATACAGAAACAAAGGTTATAATTCCACTTGTACAATAAAGCAAGGCATAGAGCTTTCACCTGTGGGGTGTCGTCTGCACGGGTCAATATTTCAGTTAATATCACATTTTGTGTTATTTTTGTAGTATTGTTAATGCGGACGGAAGCTTTCTGTCCGCATTATTTTTACATTATTTTTGGAGGTGCTTTAACATTAGCAAGAAAGAGAAAGAAACCCTCATTAATGAGGATATCAGATGCGATGAACTCAGAGTAATCGGTTCCGATGGTTCTCAGCTTGGCATCATGCCTACTGACAAAGCTCAGAATCTTGCAATCGAGCAAAATCTTGACTTGGTTCTCATTGCTGCTCAGGCTCAGCCTCCTGTGGCAAAGATCATGGACTACGGCAAGTACCGCTTCGAGCAAGCAAAGCGTGAGAAAGAGGCTCGCAAGAACCAGAAGGTTATCAACATCAAAGAGGTTCAGCTTTCACTTAATATCGACACACACGATTTTGAGACCAAGCGTAATGCTGCAATCAAGTTCTTATCCAAAGGTGACAAGGTAAAGGTTTCCATCCGCTTCAGAGGAAGGGAAATGGGTCATTCTCAGTACGGATACGACTTAATGGAGCGTTTTGCTGAGGGTTGCAGCGAGGTTTCCAACATAGAAAAGCCTGCAAAGCTCGAAGGTCGCAATATGCTTATGTTCTTAGCTCCAAAACCGGTAAAATCATAACAGGGAGGATTTTTAACATGCCTAAAATTAAAACACACAGCGGTGCAAAAAAGCGTTTTAAGCTTTCCAAGAACGGTAAGGTCATCCGTGCTCATGCTAACAAGAGCCACATCCTTAACAAGAAGACCACAAAGCGTAAGAGAGGTCTTCGTAAGACAGCTGTTACTGATGTAACAAATGCACGTCAGGCAAAGCGTCTTATTCCTTACAAGTAATTAACATCAACTATTCGGAGGTAACATACAATGGCAAGAGTAAAAGGCGCGATGATGACTCGCAAAAGAAGAAACAAAGTATTAAAGCTTGCTAAGGGCTACTATGGTGCAAAGAGCAGACATTTCAAGATGGCAAAACAGGCCGTTATGAAGTCCGGCAACTATGCATACATCGGCAGAAAGCAGAGAAAGAGAGACTTCCGTCGTCTTTGGATCACACGTATTTCTGCAGCTTGCAAGCTCAACGGCACAAACTATTCAACATTTATGAATGGTCTCAAGAAGGCAAACATCACTCTTAACCGTAAGATGCTTGCTGAGATCGCAGTATCTGATGCTGCAGCATTCACAAAGCTCGTTGAGCAGGTTGTATCCAAATAAAAATCTGTAACTGCGCCCGGATTTGTTCCGGACGCAGTTTTTAATTATTTAAAGCGCAGGATGTAGTATGAAAGAAATCAGCAGTAAAGACAATAAGTTAATTAAATATATAGCAAAGCTTCAGACAAGTGCAAAATTCAGAAGGGAAGAGGGTCGATTTGTTTCAGAGGGCCTTCGGGTATGCGTTGAAGCGGCCCTGAGTGGTGCTTGTGTAGAGTCATTACTTGTCACTCAGACCGCCATTGATAAGCACAAAACAGAGCTTGCAGATCTTTTTGAATGTGCAGATGAAGTTTACCTGGTAAGTGATAAGGCAATTGCTGCCGCTTGCGAAACAAAAACTCCTCAGGGAGTGATTTGTGTAATAAAAACTCTTGACAATAATATTGATTTAGATACAATTAATAATAAGTATATATTGCTTGAAAACGTTCAGGACCCCAGTAACCTCGGCACAGTTTTAAGAACTGCTGATGCGCTGGGGATAAACGGCGTTATAATGACAAAGGATTGCTGCGATGTGTACAGCCCAAAGGTCTGCAGAGGAGCAATGGGAGCTTTGTTCAGAGTACCCTTCCTGATTATTGACAGTGCCCCTGAGTTTATCCGCAATTTTAACAGCAAGGGCAGATCTTACGCTGCGGTGGTTCGCAATGCAGATAATGTTGCAACTGCTGATTTTAGCGGAACGGCTTTGGTTGCAATCGGCAACGAAGGTAACGGACTTACGGACGAGACTGTTAAGGCATGCAGCAATAAAGTTACTATTAAAATGTGTAATAATGCAGAATCCCTGAATGCTTCAATAGCCGCAGGAATTCTTATGTGGGAAATGATAAAATGAATGAGTTGACCCGTTATTGGATATGGCTTGCTCATGGAATAGGTTTTGCAAGTCCCAAGGCTAAGAGGATTCTTTCCCTTTACAATAACATAAAAGAATTATATGACGGCGGAGAAATGCAGCTGAGATACTGCGGAATCTTTACGGATAACGAGATCGCAAAGCTTTGCAATACGCATATTTCTGCGGCTGATGAAATTATAAATAAATGCGACAAGTTAGGTTATGACATCCTGGATATCTCAGAGGATGCGTATCCTCGTTCACTTCTTTGCATTGAAGATCCGCCTGCAGTTCTTTATGTTCACGGCAAAATGCCGGATACAGATAATTTGGATACAATTTCTGTAATCGGCACAAGAAAGGCTACTCTGTACGGCATACGCACAGCCTTTGAGTTAGGTGCGAACTTATCCTCTGAAGGCTTTGTTGTGGTAAGCGGAGGAGCATTGGGAATAGATTGTGCTGCGCATCGCGGAGTTTTGCAATCAGACGGAATTACCGTTTGTGTTCTCGGATGCGGTATTGATTTTGATTATCTCAGGGAAAATAAAGCCATGCGTACTCAGATCGCATCAAAGGGTGCTGTAATTTCCGAGTATCCACCGGGCACTTCTGCGTCTGCTCGCAATTTTCCTCAAAGAAACCGTATCATTTCAGGCTTGTCACAAGGGCTTATTGTTGTAGAAGCACCTAAGGCAAGCGGGTCTATGATAACCGTCAATCTTGCACTTTCTCAGAATAAAGACGTATTTTCAGTAATGGGTAACGTAGATTCTCCTTATTCCGAGGGTACGAATGCTCTTATCAAAGATGGTGCAATTCCCGTTACATCCTATAAAGATGTAATTGAATTTTATAGAGGAGTAAGCAATAAATCCGATAATAAGCATCATTTTCCTGATGATATAATTAAAAGTGTTCCTTCAAAGCTTCACAACTCATCAGTTTTAAGCAAAAACATACCTGTGCCTACTCACAAAGATTCAGATTCTTTGACAGACGAAGAAAGGCAAGTGTATTACATATTGGGACTTGAGCCAATGCATATTGATACTATTGCAGAAACCTCAGGCATCCCGATTTACAAAGTATTGAGAATTCTTTCTGTTCTTGAGATGAACGACCTTATAGTCAACACAGAGGGCAGAAATTACGCTATAAAATAATTGGAGGTATATTATGTCTAAACTCGTAATCGTTGAGTCTCCTGCTAAGGCGAAAACCATTAAGAAGTATCTGGGCAAGGACTATGAAGTAATTGCTTCTATGGGCCATGTCCGCGACTTGCCTCAGGCAAGACTTAGTGTAGATATCAACAACAATTTTAATCCGAGATATGAGATCATCAAAGGCAAGGAAAAGCTGGTTGATGAGCTGATAGAACAAGCAAAAAATTCTGATGCAGTTTATCTTGCAACTGACCCTGACCGCGAAGGTGAGGCAATATCCTGGCATTTGGCATATATACTCAATCTTGATCTTTCCGATGCAAACAGAGTGGAGTTCAATGAGATCACAAAATACGGCGTAGAAAATGGTATGAGCTCACCCAGAGCCATCAATCTTGATCTGGTTAATGCTCAGCAGGCACGCAGAATTCTTGACAGACTTGTGGGATATAAACTCAGCCCCTTTGTTTCTCAGAAGATCCGCAGAGGACTTTCTGCCGGCAGAGTTCAGTCCGTTGCTGTGCGCATTATCGTTGACAGAGAAAACGAGATCCGTGAATTTAACCCTGTGGAGTATTGGAGCGTTGATGCAAAGTTTTCTCCCAAGGGCAGCAGAAAAGTTTTTTCCGCTTTCCTTTACGGTAACGCAGACGGTAAGATAGAGCTTTCCTGCAAGGAAGATGCAGATAAGATCCTTTCAGACCTTGAGGGAGCAGAGTACACTGTTTCCAAGGTTAAGACCGGCACAAGAAAGAAATCTCCTGCGCCTCCGTTTATCACCTCCACACTTCAGCAGGAAGCCTCCAGAAAGCTCGGCTTTCAGTCAAGACGCACAATGCGTGTTGCTCAGGAGCTTTATGAAGGTATAGACATAGACGAGATCGGCCCCACTGGTCTTATAACATATATGAGAACTGACTCGCTTCGTATTTCTGCCGATGCTATGAATGAGGCGGCATCATACATCAAGTCAACCTTTGGGGATGCATACTTGCCCTCAAAGCCCAGAGTGTTTAAATCCCGTTCCAATGCACAGGATGGCCACGAAGCAATCAGACCCACCTCGGTTATGCTTACCCCGGACAGAGTTAAATCTAATCTTACAACAGATCAATATAAACTGTATAAGCTTATCTGGGAGCGCTTTACCGCTTCTCAGATGGCTGATTGCATCCAAAAGACCACTCAGATCGACATAGAAGCAAATGGTTATATCTTCAAAGCAAACGGTTACCGCGTGGATTTTGACGGATTCACACAGCTGTATGTTGAGTCTAAGGACGAGGAAGAGGCAAAGGAGAATGCGCTTCCTTCCGTAGAAAAGGGTACGCTCCTTAAGCTTAAGGAACTGCTTGGCAATCAGCATTTCACGCAGCCTCCTTCAAGATTTACGGAAGCTTCTCTTATTAAAGCTCTGGAAGAATTCGGAATCGGAAGACCTTCTACCTATGCAGCTACAATCTCAACCATTGTAAACCGTGAGTACGTAAAGCGCGTGGGTAAGCTTTTGCATCCCTCAGAGCTTGGAGAAGCCATGGCTCAGCTTATGAAGGAACGCTTCCCCAAAATAGTAAACGTTAAGTTTACTGCTCAGATGGAGCAGGATCTTGATACGGTGGAAAGCGGAAACGTTGAGTGGAAGGACCTCCTTTCTCAGTTCTATTCCGATTTTGAGAAAACGCTCAAAAAAGCAAAAGTTGATATGGAAGGCGTCAAGATCCGCCTGAAAGAAGATGAAACTGATATCATCTGCGAAAAATGCGGACAGAAAATGGTTATCAAAGTGGGCAGATTCGGCAAGTTTATTGCTTGTCCCGGTTATCCTGATTGCAAAAATGTTAAGAGATACGTTGAAAACATCGGAGTGAAATGTCCTGATTGCGGCAGCGATGTTATCATTCGTCGCACAAAGTCAGGCAAGACCTTCTATGGTTGTGCATCGTATCCTAAGTGTAATTTTATGTCATGGAATGAACCCACTAACGAAAAGTGTCCCCAGTGCGGAGAAATTCTTTATAAGAAAAAAGGTAAAAAGCCAACTCTCTATTGTGCAAAAGAGGGTTGCGGTTACGAGAAAAAGTAATGAATAACTACATTAACGTTATAGGAGCCGGTCTTGCCGGATGCGAGGCGGCTTATCAGATAGCAAAACGGGGGATAAAGGTTCGTCTGTATGAAATGAAACCCCATAAAAAATCCCCTGCACATCACAGCGATAAATTTGCAGAGCTTGTTTGCTCAAACTCTCTCAAGGCTCAGCGGGTATCCTCTGCCGCAGGACTTCTCAAAGAAGAAATGCGTATGCTCGACTCGCTTCTGCTGAGCTGTGCAGATAAATGCACAGTACCTGCAGGAGGCGCATTGGCTGTAGACAGAGATATATTTGCAACTCTTGTCACAGATGCGATCAAAGAGCAGGAAAACATCGAGATAATTTCCGAAGAGATAACAAAGCTTCCCGACGATACCATTACCGTTGTTGCAACCGGTCCGCTGACCTCAGAACTCTTGTGTAAAGACATCATTTCACTTTTTGGTGAGTCGCTGTCTTTCTTTGATGCGGCGGCACCAATTGTTACAGCAGAGAGTATTGATAAAGAAACATCGTTCTTCCAATCCCGATACGATAAGGGTGACGGCGATGACTACATTAATTGCCCTCTTAACAAAGCAGAATACGAGGTGTTTTACAATGAGCTTGTGAATGCTGAACGTGCACCTCTACACGATTTTGACGTTGCAGACCCTAAGGTTTACGAGGGCTGTATGCCTATTGAGGTTATGGCACAAAGGGGAGAAGATACAATTCGCTTCGGTCCTATGAAGCCCGTGGGACTCCGTGATCCCAGAACAGGCCATAGGCCCTGGGCTTGTCTGCAGCTTCGCAGAGAAAACGCTCAGGGTACTATGTATAACTTGGTTGGGTTTCAGACAAACCTCAAATTTCCTGAGCAAAAACGTGTCTTCGGACTGATCCCTGCACTTAAAAACGCAGAATTTGTCAGATTTGGTGTTATGCACAGAAACACTTTCATTGATAGTCCCAGGGTTCTGAACCCCGACTATTCTGCAAAATGTAATTCTTCCCTCTTCTTTGCCGGTCAGCTAACAGGCGTTGAAGGATATATGGAATCGGCATCCTCCGGGCTTATGGCCGGAATCAATGCCGCCAATAAATTTTTGGGTAAGGATACTATCGTTCTGCCCAAAGAAACTATGATTGGAGCATTGGCGGAATATATTACGGATTCATCAATAGAAAAATTCCAGCCTATGGGAGCAAGCTTTGGCTTGCTGCCGGAACTTGAGAACCGTCCGCGTGACAAAAAATTACGCGGAGAAAAGTACGCAGAACGCTCTATAGCGGTTCTCTCGTCTTTTATATCAGAAAGGATAGTATAAGTATGAGAATCATTGTTGATGCCTTTGGTGGAGATAATGCACCTTCTGAAATCATCAAAGGAAGTGCTGCTGCATCAAAAGAATTCAATGTAGATATAACCCTTGTCGGTAATGAGGATATTATCAGAAAAGTCTGTAAGGATGAGGGGATTGATTCAGATCAATTCACGATTGTACACGCAGATTCCGTGATAGATATGAACGAAGCAGGTACAGAGATCATGAAATCCAGAGCAGACAGCTCAATGGCTATCGGCTTCAAGCTCCTGGCAAAGGGTGAGGGTGACGGATTTGTTACGGCAGGCAACAGCGGTGCTGTGTGCGTTGGTGCAACATTAATGATAAAAAGGATCAAGGGGATCACTCGTCCCGGCTTTGCTCCTATTATTCCCGGTATGAACGGAAACTTTATGCTGCTTGACAGCGGTGCAAATGTTCAATGCAGACCGGAGATGCTCCGTCAGTTTGGTCTGATGGGATTCGTATATATGAAAAACGTAATGGGCTTTGAGAATCCCCGTGTAGGTCTTGCAAACGTGGGTGTTGAAGAGCACAAAGGCACGGAAATTCATCAGGAAGCTTATAAGCTGCTCAGTGAATCTCCAATAAACTTCATTGGTAACGTTGAGGGCAGAGATATCCCTGACAATGTTTGCGATGTGCTTGTATGCGACGGCTTTACCGGAAATCTCATTCTGAAGACCTACGAAGGCGTGGCCATGTCCCTTCTTAAGAAGATAAAAGGCATCTTCTACAAGAATCTCAAGAATAAGCTTGCGGCTTTAGTCCTGAAAAAAGATGTTACTCAGATGAAGGCTCAATTTAATTATAAAGATCACGGCGGTGCACCTATTCTTGGTGTAAAAAAGCCTGTGTTTAAAGCCCATGGTAACGCAGACGCCGCTACCTTCAAAAGTGCAATTCGTCTTGCCATCCAATATATAGATCGTGATGTTATCGGCGAGATAAGCTCCGCACTTGCAAGTCTTAAAACAAAGGATAATGAAAATGACTGACCTTGAACTTAAAATCGGATATGAATTCAAGGACACCAATCTTTTATCTACAGCACTTACTCATTCCTCCTATTCCAATGAAATGGGCAAGAACGTTGTTTGTAACGAAAGGTTGGAGTTTTTGGGTGACTCCGTTCTGTCTTTAATCGTAACAAACTATATTTTTCTTAATTTCTCTAAATTCCCTGAGGGTGATCTTACCCAATTGCGTGCTTCTCTTGTTTGTGAGAAAACTCTCTATAAATTCGCAAAACACATTGAATTGGGTAAATCGATCAAACTCAGTCGCGGCGAACGTCATGGAGGCGGTGCAGACAGACCATCAATCTTATCTGATGCATTTGAAGCACTTATTGCCGCCATTTTTCTTGACGGCGGATACGACGAGGCTAAGCGCTTTGTTATGGCATTTATCGAACCCGAGGTAAAGAATATAAGAAAGAAGCCTGCCAAGGATTTCAAAACCACATTGCAGGAGATAGTTCAGAAAAACCCGGGAGAAAAGCTTGAATACAGAATGGTAAGCGAATCCGGTCCGGATCACGACAAGCATTTTGTAGCAGAGGTTCTTCTTAACTCAAATTCCATCGGAAAAGGCGGCGGAAAAAGCAAGAAGGAAGCAGAGCAGCAAGCTGCCAGAGAAGCATTGGAGTTGATGGGCTATTAAACGTTCCAACGTTTCTATTTTTGTACCTTTTGCAGGATGCCCCAACAGATGCAGCTTCTGTGACCAACACAGTATCACAGGCAAAATATCGCCCACAACATCTGATGACGTAAGGAGAACGGTAGAAACAGCGCTGAACTCCGGCGGTATTGATGCATCTCGATCAGAGATTGCTTTTTTTGGCGGAAGCTTCACCGCAATTGACAAAGAGTATATGATCTCTCTTCTAAAAGCCGCCAATGAATATATACATAATTTCAAAGGGATAAGGATATCCACCAGACCCGATGCAATATCATCTGAAATCCTCAGTATTCTCAAAGAATATCACGTTACCTCCATTGAACTGGGAGCGCAGTCTATGGTTGACCGCGTTCTTACTCTCAACAACAGAGGACACAACAGCAACTGTGTCAGAGAAGCTTCACAGCTTATCAAAGATAACGGGTTTTCCTTGGGACTGCAAATGATGACAGGCCTCTATGGCAGCAGTGAGGAAGATGATGTGTATACCGCAAAGGAGTTTATAAAGCTTCACCCCGATACAGTTCGGATATATCCTACGGTCGTGCTTGATAATACAGAATTAGGCAGATTGTTCTCAAAGGGTATATATCAAACTCAAACCTTAACTCAGGCAGTTGATCTTTGTGCAGAACTTATTACTATGTTTGAAGACGTGAACATTTCCGTCATCAGAGTAGGTCTTCACAGCAGTGACACAATGCAGTCAAAAATCCTGTCAGGAGCTTTTCATCCGGCATTTCGAGAGCTCTGCGAAGGTAAAATATATCTTAATAAGATAACAGAAGAAATAAACCATAAAAAAATACAGCAAGGGAATATAATAATACTCGTAACCCCCTTGGCTGTTTCTAAAGCTACAGGACAAAGAAAGATAAATCTGACAACACTTAAAAATATGGGATATAACGCGAAAATCATAGCCGATCCCAATCTTTTGCAAGGTCAGATAATAATACAGGAAGGTTAAAAACCTATGCTTCTTAAATCATTAGAGCTGCATGGCTTCAAAACATTTCCCGATAAAACCAAATTAACGTTTAATACCGGTATCACCGCAGTTGTAGGCCCAAACGGCTCAGGCAAAAGTAACATCAGCGATGCCATCCGTTGGGTGCTTGGCGAGCAAGCTCCCAAGAGCCTGCGCTGTACTCGTATGGAAGATGTTGTTTTTAACGGCACAACAAGCAGAAAACAGCAGGGCTTTGCAGAGGTAACTCTCACTATTGATAACGCTGACAGGGCCTTGCGCTTTGATGGCGATGTTGTTTCTGTTACAAGACGTTTCTACAGAAGCGGTGAAAGTGAATATCTGATCAATAAAACTCAGGTACGCCTTAAAGACATCAACGAGCTGTTTATGGATACAGGTCTTGGCAGGGACGGTTATTCTATGATCGGCCAGGGCAAGATCGACAGCATTGTATCCTCAAAGAGTGACGATCGCCGAGAGATATTTGAGGAAGCTGCAGGTATTTCCCGTTACAGATACAGAAAGACCGAGGCTGAGCGTAAGCTTGCGCGTACAGAAGATAACCTTGTTCGTCTGCGCGATATCGTTACTGAGCTTGAATCCCGTATCAAGCCGCTTAAAATCCAATCAGCAAAAGCCCAGAGCTTTCTTGAGTATTCCGAAGAAAAACGCGGACTTGAGATTGCCCTGTGGCTTGATACTCTCAATAAATCCTCCGGTGAGATAAAGGCGCACGAAGATAAGATAACAATATGTGAGCAGCAGCTTACAGATGCAGATAAGGTGATCGCAGAAGTATCCGAAAGATCCGATTCTCTCTACGAAGAAAGCGGTACCCTTGCAGTAAAAATCGAGGAGCTTCGTACTCTTATTTCTTCCTGTGAAGCTGATATATCAGACAGAAAATCTCTTGTTTCAGTTGCAAATAACGATATCCTGCATAACAATGACAATATTAACAGAATAAAGGTCGATTTAGAGCAAATAGAGCTTTTTGCAGTTGATATACTAAAAGATATAGATAATAAGCTTAGAAAAATTGAGGATATCAAGACAGAAATTAACAATAAAAACAAAGAGTATGACGCAACAGCCGATACTCTTAATAACATAAACGTCGATGCCAGCAGAAGTTCAGATACTCTGCAGGAGATAACAGCCGCAATCGCTGCTTTGAGCGCAAAGCAGGCTGATGCCAGAGTAACGCTTATGACAAGTGCATCTTCTGTTTCTGAGCTGGAAAGCAGACTTCTTGTTCTCAATGATAACAAGATCAAACGTGCAGAGCAACAGTCCACCTTAGAAGAAATGCTCGTTTCTTACAATGCACAGCACGAAAAAGCACAAAAAACAACTGTTCAGCTTTCTAATTCAATCAAAGGTATTGAGCTAAAGCTGTCTTCAAAAGAAGAACGTCTTTCAGAGCTTCAGCAAAAAGCAGAGAAGCTTATGCTGGATGCAGGAGAAAAAGCAAGACGAGCTAAGGTGCTCAGAGATCTTGAACAAAATATGGAAGGCTTCAGCAATTCCGTAAAATCAGTTATGCAAGGCTCAAAGGCAGGTGCTCTGAAGGGAATCAAAGGTCCCGTTTCAAGAATTGTGACGGTACCCTCAGACTATGCTGTTGCAATAGAAACCGCCCTTGGATATGCTTTGCAGAACATTGTAACTGCAACGGAAGAGGATGCAAAACGTGCTATTGGTTATCTTAAGCAAAACCGTGCAGGTCGTGCAACCTTCCTTCCCGTAAATACAATAAAAGGTAAAAAGCTTCAAGAACAAGGGCTTGACGACTGCTATGGATTTATTGGCATAGCAAGTGATCTTTGCTCTTGCGATTCTCAGTATGATAATATCCTTTTGTCTTTGCTTGGCAGGATTGCTATATTTGAAGACTTAAACAGTGCAACAACTGCAGCAAAAAAATATTCCTACCGTTTCAAGGCGGTTACTCTTGACGGTCAGGTGGTAAATGCAGGCGGTTCGCTTACGGGCGGATCTTTCGCAAAAAATTCAGGACTTCTCAGTCGTTCCTCAGAAATAGCCAAAATCGAAGAAGAGGCATCTGAACTTATGAAAAAAGCAGATGCTGCTAAGGCTGACTATAACGCCGCAAAGAGTGAATCCGCTTCTCTTGAAGCATCAATTCTCGGCTACAGGGCAGATCTTTCTACTGCATCCCAAGAGCTTGTCCGTATAGAGGCAGAGAAAAAAGCTTGCGAAAATGAGCTTGCAGCGAATTCTGATGCTCTTTCTGAAATTGCAAATGAGATATCGCACTGCAAATCAAGGATAGCTTCTCTTAAGGAAGAGCAGGTGAGTGCAGAGCTCATTATTTCTAAATTCGCAGAAGAGATCAACGACCAGGAAGCAAAAGCTGCCCAGATAAGCGGAAGCAGAGAGAATCTGAAGGAAAAGAGAGAAGAACTCTCCGAAAAGCTTCAGTCACTGCGTCTGGAGATCGTAACTCTCGAAAAAGACATTGAAAATCTGCAGGCTGATATAGAATCCTCCAAGGCTATCGGAGATAATCAGGAAGCAAGGAAAGCAGAGCTTATAGCTGAGGTTTCATCTCTTGAAGCCGCAAACAATAATGCTGAAGAGAGAATCTCAACTCTTGAATCAGAGATTAATTCTTTTGAAGAAAGAATAGTTTCTACCCGCAAGGATATTGACGATGCATCCTTGCGTCGTGATGAAATAGAGAAGGAGAATATCCGACTCAGACAGCTTGAAAAGGATAAAATGAACGAGCGTGAGCTTGCATCCTCAGAGCTTGCTCGTTTGCAGGAGAGAAAGCTCAATATGCAGAACAGGTATGACTCTATCATCTCTAAGCTTTGGGATGAATATGAACTTACCCGACTGGAGGCGGAATCTCATGCAACAGAAGTTGAGGACATTCCTGCTGCTCAGCGCAGACTTAATGAATTAAAGCAGAAAATAAAGGCATTAGGTTCTGTTAACGTCGGAGCAATCGAAGAATACAAGGAGGTATCTGAGCGATATGAGTTTATGTCTGCTCAGGTGGAGGATGTAGAAAAATCCAAGAAAGAAATACTCTCCTTAATTACAGAACTTACAAAGAAGATGAAGGATTCATTTATCGAAAGCTTTGCTCTAATCAATAAGCATTTCGGTACTACCTTCACAGAGCTTTTCGGCGGTGGCACGGCAAGGCTTGTGCTCACAGACCCGGAGGACACTCTGAACAGTGGAATTGATATTTCAGTTCATCCTCCCGGCAAGATAGTAACCAACCTTGATGCCTTATCAGGCGGAGAGAAAGCTCTTGTTGCCATTGCGCTGTACTTTGCAATTATGAAGGTTCGTCCCTCACTTTTCTGCGTAATGGACGAGATAGAAGCTGCTCTCGACGAAGTTAACGTTGACAGATTTGCAAGATATTTGCGTAATCTTACAGATCAGACTCAGTTTATCACCATTACTCACCGCAGAGGTACAATGGAAGAGGCTGATGTACTTTATGGCGTAACAATGCAAGAGGAAGGTATTTCAAAGCTTCTTGAGCTTCGTGCTACTGAGGTGGCAGAGAAGCTTAAAATGAAAGCAAATTAAATTCACACTAAAGGAAGATACAAATGGGATTTTTCAGTAAAATCAAAGAAGGTCTTAAAAAGACCCGCAACGCTGTTGTTAATCAGATCGACTCAATGCTTAAATCATTCAAGAAGATTGATGAAGAGCTGTTTGAAGAGCTTGAAGAGCTTCTTGTAATGGGCGATGTAGGTGTACCTACTGCTCAGAAGATTTGCGATGAACTGAGAGACAGAGTAAAAAGTGATAATATCAAGGATCCTGAGGAGATCACTAAACTCCTTAAAGAGATAACAGCTGACCTTTTACGCGGTCAGCAAGAGCTTAATATTTCCACTAAGCCGTCAATTATCCTTGTGATCGGAGTTAACGGCGTCGGAAAAACCACAACTATAGGAAAGCTTGCTAATGATCTGCGTTCCAAGGGTAAGCGCGTTACGCTTGCTGCTGCCGACACATTCCGTGCTGCAGCTATAGATCAGTTGCAGATATGGGCAGACAGAAGCAAAGCGGATATTGTAAAGCAAAATGAAGGTTCTGACCCTGCTGCCGTTGTTTTTGATGCTATTTCTTCTGCAAAGGCAAAGGGTTCTGACGTTATCATTTGTGATACAGCAGGACGTCTTCACAACAAAAAGCATCTTATGGACGAGCTTTCTAAGATCAACCGAATTATTGACAGAGAGCTTCCTGATGCAGACAAAGAGATTCTGCTTGTGCTTGATGCCACTACCGGACAAAATGCCGTTAATCAGGCAGTTGAGTTCAGAAAAGCAACGGGTATCACCGGCATAGTACTCACAAAACTTGACGGTACCGCTAAGGGCGGTGTTGTTCTTGCAATTCGCGATGGTCTCGGTATTCCTGTTAAGTACATCGGTGTAGGCGAGCAGATAGATGATCTCCAGCCCTTTGAGCCTGACGATTTTGCACGTGCGCTGTTTGACAGAGGTGAGGGCAATGACTGATTTTCTCATTGCAACCAACAACACTCATAAGGTAGAAGAGTTCAAACGTATTCTCAAGCCCTTAGGCATTAATGTTCTCTCATCAAGGGAAGCAGGGGTTGATTTAGGAGATGTTGAAGAAAACGGAACCTCATTCAAAGAAAACGCAAGGATTAAAGCTATGTCAGCATACAATATCTCATCCATGCCTTGTATTGCTGACGATTCAGGACTTTGCGTTGACGCTTTAGGCGGTGCTCCCGGTATTTTCACAGCAAGATACGGGGGAGAAGAACTTACTCAGAAAGAAAGAAACGACTATTTGCTCAGCAATATGAAGCAAGTTGAAACTGAGAAAAGATCAGCTGAATTTGTATGCAGTATTTGTTGTATCATCAATAAGGATATTATTATTGAGGTGCAGGGAATTTGCAGCGGCAGTATTGCTGCTTCTCCTTCAGGTGAAGACGGTTTTGGTTATGACCCTGTATTTTTATATAAGGATGGCAGATGCTTTGGCGAGATCAGTCCGGAGGAAAAGGATTCAATCAGCCACAGAGGCATCGCGCTCAGACTTCTGAGAGATGAATTAAATAAAAGAAAGGATGTGCTGTGATGCTTACAAGTAAACAGCGTGCATATCTTCGTGGTATGGCTAACTCCTACGATACAATACTTATAGTGGGTAAAGGCGGCCTTACGGATACAATCTACAAGCAAGCTTCCGATGCTTTGAAAGCAAGAGAGCTTATAAAAGGAAAAGTGTTGGAAACCTGCGAGTTTTCCTCCAGAGAGGCTGCGGATATTATTGCCGAGAATACCGGTGCAGACGTAGTACAGGTTATCGGCTATAAATTTGTTCTTTATAAGAAAAATCCCGATGAACCCAAAATAGTATTACCAAAGGCTAATAAGAAGGTATGAGTAAAATAGCGATGTTCGGCGGCAGCTTTAACCCGGTACATATCGGGCATACGGGGTTGGTTGCAAGGATGCTTAAGCAATTTGAGCTTGATAAAGTGTATGTTATTCCAACGTTCAGCACTCCGCTTAAGGATAATACACCTATGCTCAGCCCAATTCACAGACTGAATATGTGCAAGCTTGCTTTTGAAGATTTCAAAAAAGTTTCTGTCAGCGATATTGAAATACTCAGAGAAGGGAAGAGCTATACGGTTGATACATTAAAGGAATTAAGTATTATTCATCCACAAAGTGAATTGTTTCTTATAATCGGTGCAGATTCCTTTATGCAACTGCCCTTGTGGCACGAAGCTGAGCGTATTTTTTCCTTGGCAACTGTTCTGACGGTTTCAAGAGATGATATTGATGCAGATGCGTTAAGTTCAACAAAAGCATTATATGAGCAAAAGTATAACGCAAATGTTTTTATTGTAAAGGACCCCATTGCTCCCGTTTCCTCAACGCTAATCAGAAATGCAGTAAAAAATAAAGAAGAGTATAAACACTTGCTTCCGGTCAAAGTGAGCGACTACATCAGGAAAAATTCCCTATATGCTTATGAAGATTAACGATTACTATGAACTTGCAAAAAACACATTGAGCGAAAAACGATATATTCACAGCAAAAATGTGGCTTCAGCTGCAGTACGTTTAGCTAAAAAATACGGAGCAGACCCTACGAAGGCAGAGGTTGCAGGAATTCTTCACGATATAACCAAGGAATATAATCTTGAAAATCAGTTGCAAATCATTCGGTCGGGTGGTATAATACTTGACGATATTTGTAAAAATTCTCCTCAGCTTCTCCATGCAATTACCGGTATGGTATATTGCAGAGACGAACTGGGAATAGCAGATGCAGATATTCTCAATGCCGTCAGATATCACACTACGGCACGTGCAAATATGAGTTTGCTTGAAAAAATCCTCTTCATTGCTGATTTTATCAGCGATGAGCGTGATTATCCGGATGTAGATATTATGCGCGCAGAAAGCGAGAAATCTCTTGAAGATGGAATGCTTTACGGGTTAGGATTTGTAATCCCTGACCTTGTACACCGTAAACGTGCCGTTCATCCGGATGCACTTGCAGCATTTAACGAGCTAATATTTTCTTTAACTTAAAATCTGAAAGGATAATTTATATGACCCCTTTTGAACACGCAGTAGAAGCTGCAAAGATATTGTCTGATAAAAAGGCTAAAAATTTGAATGTTATTAAAATTACCGAGCTTTCATCCCTTGGTGATTATATGGTTTTTGCTACAGGTAATAATTCAACCCACGTAAAGGCTTTGGCGGACGAGCTTGAGTTTCAGCTGAAATCCATGGGAATGCCTGTGCATCATATAGAAGGCTATCGCAGCGATTCATGGATTCTTCTGGATTACACAGACGTAATCGTCCATGTTTTCTCAGACGAAGCCAGAGAGTACTACAGTCTTGACAGACTTTGGCAGGATGGGGAAGTTGTAGACCTGACCCCTTATATCACAGAAGATTAATAAGTAAATTTTGATGAGGAGGACTCATTTTGAAATACGAACACAAGAACGTGGAGCCTAAATGGCAACAAATCTGGGAAGAGCAGAGAGTCTTTGAAGCTCAGGATAACTCTGACAAAAAGAAGTTTTATGCTCTTGTAGAATTCCCTTATCCCAGCGGCGCAGGTATGCACGTAGGTCATATCAAGGCATATTCCGGTCTGGAGGTAGTATCCAGAAAACGCAGAATGGAAGGATACAACGTCCTTTTTCCCATCGGTTTTGATGCTTACGGACTCCCCACAGAGAACTATGCTATAAAAAATCGTATGCACCCCAGAAAGGTTACAGATACAAATATAGCAAAATTTACAAGCCAGCTTAAAAAGGTAGGATTTTCTTTTGACTGGAACAGAGTCATTGATACTACCGAAGAAGATTACTACAAATGGACACAGTGGATCTTCCTCAAAATGTTCGAAAACGGCCTTGCTTTCAGAGATAAGACGCTTGTAAATTACTGTCCTTCCTGCAAAGTTGTTCTCTCAAACGAGGACTCTCAGGGCGGTAAGTGCGACATTTGCCACAGCGATATAATCCAGAAGTCTAAAGACGTATGGTATCTCAGAATTACTGAATATGCAGATAAACTCCTTGACGGACTCAAGGATGTTGATTATCTGCCCAACGTTAAGCTTCAGCAAGAGAACTGGATCGGAAAATCCACAGGTGCTTTTGTAAACTTCACTGTCAAAGATACAGAGGAAACTCTTCGCATCTACACAACCCGTCCGGATACTCTATTCGGTGTAACCTTTATGGTTATGGCACCTGAGCATCCTATGCTTGATAAATATAAGGATATGATCAAGAATTTTACGGATGTTGAAGAATACAGAACAGAATGCGCAAAGAAGACAGAGTTTGAAAGAACCCAGCTTGTAAAAGATAAAACCGGTGTGAATCTCGATGGCTTTGTTGCCGTTAATCCCGTCAACGGAAAAGAAATTCCTATCTTCATTTCCGATTACGTAATGATGGGATACGGTACGGGTGCTATTATGGCTGTGCCTGCACACGACCAAAGAGACTACGATTTTGCAAAGAAGTTTGGCGTTGATATTATAGAAGTCATCAAAGGCGGCGACATTTCAGTTGAAGCTTACACGGGTGATGGCGAAATGGTCAACTCCGATTTCCTTAACGGCTTTAAAGATAAGAAGAGCTCCATCAAAAAGATGCTGGAAGAGCTCCAGAAAATGGGCATAGGCGAGAAGGGCGTTCAGTATAAAATGAAGGACTGGGCATTTAACCGCCAGCGCTATTGGGGTGAGCCCATTCCCATTGTTCATTGCGAAAAATGCGGAATGGTTGCTGTTCCTTACGACCAGTTACCCCTCAGACTTCCTGAGATCGAGAACTTTGAACCCGGTCAGGACGGAGAAAGTCCTCTTGCAAAAATAGATGATTTCGTAAATTGCACTTGTCCCAAGTGTGGAGGCAAAGCAAAAAGAGAGACCGATACAATGCCTCAGTGGGCAGGCTCCTCCTGGTACTTCCTTCGTTATATTGATCCCCATAACGATTCAGAGCTTGCCAATATGGAAAAGCTTAAGTATTGGATGCCTGTTGATTGGTACAACGGCGGTATGGAGCACGTTACACGCCACCTTATCTATTCCCGATTCTGGCATAAATTCCTTTTCGACCTGGGTGTAGTTCCCTGCGAAGAACCTTATGCAAAAAGAACTGCTCAGGGTCTGATCTTAGGACCTGACGGAGTAAAGATGAGTAAGTCCCGCGGTAATGTTGTAGACCCCAACGAAGTAGTTGATGTTTACGGTGCAGATGTACTGCGTACATACGTACTCTTTATGGGAGATTACGAGCAGGCTGCTCCTTGGTCAGAGAATTCTATGAAGGGCTGTAAGAGATTCATAGACAGAATCTGGAATCTTCAGGAGATCCTCACAGATGGTGATGAATACTCTGCAGAATTATCATCTTCGTTCCATAAGACCATAAAGAAGGTAACGGAGGATATCGAAGGCCTTAAGTTTAACACAGCTATAGCTGCACTTATGACTCTTATTAACGAGATCTATGCAAAGGGCGCTATCAATAAAGCGGA
Source organism: Ruminococcus sp. (assembly GCA_017416065.1). Classification (GTDB taxonomy): domain Bacteria; phylum Bacillota; class Clostridia; order Oscillospirales; family Acutalibacteraceae; genus Ruminococcoides. Next base: position 95,474 of record JAFQDM010000011.1, on the reverse strand, counting down.
GCTCAAAGCATTCCTGCTTCTGGTCAATCCTTTTGCTCCTCACGTTACAGAAGAGATCAACAGTGTTGTGTTTGCTGGTGAAGCTATTCTTGCTGCAACTCAGTGGCCTGTATTTGATGAATCAAAATGCAAGGACGAAACAATAGAAATTGCAGTTCAGGTAAACGGAAAAATTAAAGCAAGACTCTCTGTGCCTGCCGATGCTGAGCAGGATTCAGTCCTTGAAATGTGCCATGCAGATGAAAATGTTCGCAAGGCTATAGGTTCTATGAACGTCATCAAAGAGTTCTATGTTAAGGGAAAACTTGTAAATATTGTTGTAAAACCTTAATTTTTTCGACAAAAATAATAATTTATTCCGTTTTTCTATTGACAGAGCTTGTTTGTTTATGTATAATTACAAAAGTATTTGTGATAATCCCGTAATTCAGATGGGAGGGAAGAAAGATGGCAGAAGTCAGATTAAAAGAGAATGAGTCCCTTGAAAATGCTTTGAGAAGATTCAAGAAGCAGTGTGCAAGAGCTGGTGTTATTGCCGAGGTACGTAAAAGAGAGGCTTATGAGAAACCCTCTGTAAAGCGTAAGAAGAAATCCGAAGCAGCTCGCAAGCGCAAGTATAGGTAATCTCTTAGGCGGACAGCTTTGTACTGTCCGCCTTTTCATTTTGATTAAGGAGTATTGTTATGTCTTGTTTTATGGATAGAATAGAGAAAATTTCCACTTCTCTTTCAAATGGGCAGGCAGCCCTTATAACATCTGATATCAGCATCACATATCTCACAGGCTTTCAGCATTCAGAGGGATATGTGTTCATTACAAAAGAAAACAGTTATTTTTTTGTTGATTTCAGATATGCTGAGGCTGTACAAAAATCAGTATCTCATATTGATTTAGTTACCTTTAACGTTGCTTTTGATTCAATCAATGAGCTTATTGCAAAGCATTCTGTAAAAGAAGTCTTGGTTGAGGACCAGGCGGTTTCATTGTCCGTTTATAAAACCTTAAAGGATAAATTAAATGCAGAGGTTTTGGACAGCACAGAAATATCCAAAATAATTCTCAGCTCAAGAATTATCAAGACGGCTGACGAAATAGAAAAGCTAAGAACGGCTCAGAAGATTGCAGAAAAAGCATATCTTGAAGTTTTAAACTTTGTAAAGCCCGGCATTACAGAAAAAGAAATTTCTGCACGTCTTGAATTTCTTATGAAAATGAAAGGTGCAGAAAGAGTCGCTTTTGATCTGATTACAGTTACAGGTAAAAAAACATCATTGCCTCATGGCGTTCCGGGGGATGTAGCTGTCCAAAGCGGTGATTTCGTTACATTTGACATTGGTGCCGTATATGACGGATACCACAGCGATATGACGCGTACTGTTGCCGTTGGCAATATAACTGATGAACAGAGAGCTATATATGACATAGTTCTTAAAGCACACCTTGCAGGGCTTGATGCCGTTAAGGCAGGTGTTACAGGGCTTGCGGTTGACAACGTATCCAGAACCATAATCACAAATGCGGGTTATGGAAAATATTTTGGTCATTCCACAGGACACGGTGTTGGCCTGGAAATTCATGAATCACCCTATGCAAGCCAACGTTCAACTGATACGCTGGAAGAGAATATGACTCTTACTGTAGAGCCAGGAATTTATCTTCCCGATAAATTCGGCGTGAGAATAGAAGATACCGTTTTAGTAAAGAAAGACGGGTTTGAAACTTTCGCTTCAATTCCTAAAGATTTATTAATTCTCTAATTACTATTGACAATATATCGGTATTTTTTGTATAATGTTTAAGGAAATTTGCGGTTTACCCGTATAAACAATTATTTTGGAGGAATCATTTATGATATCTGCAGGCGATTTTAGAAATGGTGTTACTTTTGAAATGGACGGACAGGTAGTTTCTATCGTTGAGTTCCAGCACGTTAAGCCCGGCAAAGGTGCCGCTTTCGTAAGAACAAAGATCAGAAACGTTATCACAGGCTCCGTTGTTGAAAAAACTTTCAACCCCAACGACAAGTATCCCACAGCTTTTATTGAGAGAAGAGATATGGAGTATAGCTACAACGACGGCGATCTCTATTACTTTATGGACACAGAGACATGGGAGCAGGTTCCCATCAACAAAAACATCCTCGGTGACTCCTTTAAGTTTGTAAAAGAGAACATGACTTGTAAAGTTCTTTCCTATAAGGGTAATGTGTTCGGTGTAGAGCCTCCCAACTTTGTTGAGCTTGTTGTTGCTCAGACAGATCCCGGTTTTGCAGGCAACACAGCAACAAACGCTCTCAAGCCCGCAACTCTTGAGACAGGTGCCGAGATCAAGGTTCCTCTCTTCATCGAGGAAGGCGAGCTGCTTCAGATCGACACACGTACAGGCGAATATATCGGCCGTGCATAATTGAGAGGTAGATTGATATGACATTAACCGAAAGAATGGCTTACATTCGCGGCCTTGCAGAGGGTCTTGACCTTGACGAGTCCAAGAATGAAGTAAAGGTTCTTAAAGCAATGATGGAGCTTCTTGATGATATGGCAGAAGCTGTAACAGATTTAGGCGAGCTCTATGATGAAATGACAGAAGTAGTAGACGAAATCGACGAGGACCTTGCAAACCTTGAAGAGGATCTCTATGATGACGAGTGCGATTGTTGCAGCGGTGATTGCGATTGCGGTTGCCATGATGACGATGATTGCGACTGTGACTGTGTTTACTACGAAGTTACTTGTCCCAAGTGTGACGAAACTATCAACGTAGACGAGGATCTTCTCCTTGAAGGAGAGGTACAGTGTCCTGTTTGCGGAGAAATTCTTGAGTTCGATTTCAGCGATCTTGATCTTGACGGCTGCTGCTGTGATGATTGCTTGGACGAAGAATAATTAAATAATTATCAAGGACAACGCCTCCTGTGTATTATGCACGGGAGGTGTTTTTTTGCAACTAAAGAAGAAACACGGAAAACTGTATTATAAATTATTTACCTTAATGTGTTTTGTGTTAATTGCATCAATAAGCGTTTTTTGTTTGTTTGAATTTAAAGCAAGAGATCTTTTGCATAATCTTGTGGATAACGAGTTGGAAATAAAGGCTATGAATTCCATAGACAGTGCTGTTTCTGAAATTTTAGGCATAATTCCTGTGGAGTACGACAGCCTTATCACTACCAATACAGACTCCACAGGTAAAGTAAACTCTCTGCACACAAACTCAAAAGAGATCAATATTCTCAAATCAGAATTATCATTAAAAATTACTGAAAAAATAAGACAAGATCAAAAAATCACTGTAGGAGTTCCGGCAGGTGCTTTTACGGGAGTTGTACTGCTCTCGGATATAGGGCCGGATATCCGTGTTACTCTTCGGCTTGGTGGCAGTGTAACAACTACCATCAAATCAGAGTTTTCTACTGCGGGAATCAATCAGACAGTACATAGGATCTATCTTATTGTGGATGCAGATGTAAGCCTTACTTGCCCGATAATCTTCTATGAAACAAGCTTTATTACAGAGTATGAACTGTGCCAGACTGTAATAGTCGGAGCCACACCCCAAACCTTTGCAGATATAAGATGAAAACACAATAAGTTGATTGTATTTTAGATTCTTATACAGTATATTGTCTTAAACACTTGAATTTTATCTGTATATATGTTATATTAATAATAATTATTATAACATTGGGGGAGTATGCCCTGTCTAATTTATATCAGTATCATGAAATGCCTCAAAAGCGCAGAGAATATCTTGCTCTTATAGGCGAAATAATGGATGTAAGGAAGCGTTCACATACGCCAATGGCATATGTACATACATATGGCTGTCAGCAGAATGTGGCAGACAGTGAAAAGATAAAGGGTATGTTATCCTTGGCGGGGTTTGATTTTACGGAAAACGCTGAAGACGCAGACTTTATCCTTTTTAACACCTGTGCTATCCGCGAGCATGCAGAGGACAGAGTTTTCGGCAATGTGGGAGCGCTTAAAAACATCAAGCGCAGACATCCGTCTGTAATCATCGCATTATGTGGTTGTATGATGGAGCAAGAAGCTGTTGCAGACAGAATCTATAAAAGCTATCCTTTTGTCAATCTCGTTTTCGGAACACACTCCATCTCCCGTTTTCCTGAACTTTTCTATAATGTTCTTGTTAATTCAAAGCGTGTATTTGACAGATGTGATGATAATACTATCTATGAAGATATTCCTACCTTAAGGGATAAGCAATTCAAAGGTTGGCTACCTATTATGTATGGGTGCGATAACTTTTGTTCTTACTGCATTGTTCCTTATGTCAGAGGAAGAGAGCGTTCTCGTTCCAGCGAGGCAGTAATTGCAGAGGCTCGTGCAATGATAGAAGCCGGATACAAGGAGATCACACTGCTGGGCCAGAATGTTAACTCATACGGAAAAGGACTTGAGGAGGATATAACCTTCTCAGAGCTTCTCAGAAGTATTGATTCCATTGACGGTGACTATATTCTCAGGTTTATGACCTCTCATCCCAAGGATTGTACGCGTGAGCTTATAGATACCATTGCTGAGTCAAAACACATTTCAAAGCATCTTCATCTGCCGTTTCAATCCGGCAGCAGCAAGATCCTTAAGCTTATGAATCGTAAATACGACAGAGAAAGGTATCTCGAGATCATAAATTACGCAAAAGAAAGGATACCTGATGTTTCCATCACAAGCGATATTATAGTAGGCTTTCCGGGTGAGACCTATGAAGATTTTCTTGAAACCTTGTCTTTAATCAAAGAGGTTGGATTTACTTCCTTGTTTACCTTTATCTATTCGCGCAGACCGGGTACACCCGCTGCAAAAATGGCAGATGTAGCCTCAGAGGAGGAAAAGGGAAGGTGGTTTACAGAACTTCTTAAGGTACAGGAATCCATCGCTGCCGAAAGATGCAAGTCCATGGTAGGTAGCTTTGAACGTGTTCTTGTAGAAGAAACAAACGAAAAGAACGGTCTGCTTTCCTGCAGAACTTCAGGCAATATTATTGTCGAAGTGAAGGGCGACGCATCCTTAATCGGAACTTTTAAAAACGTAAAAATAACAGAAGCACGCAACTGGATACTCAGAGGCGAGTTTATATAACTAACAATTAATTCTAAAGGAGAAATAAAAATGGATATTATCGAACTTTCAAGAGAACTTGGCAGAAAAATTCAGCAGGAAGAATCCTACGTTGCTATGATGGAAGCTAACAAAGCTGTTGAAGCAGACGAGGCACTTCAGGCTCTTATCGGCGAATTTAATCTTCATAAGCTTCAGCTCAACGAAAAGCTCACTGCTGCTGAGCGTGATGAAGAAGCAATCAAAGAGATCAACACCAAAATGCGCACACTCTATGCAGACATTATGGTTAACCCCTCTATGATTAAGCTCAACGAATCAAAGACAGCTTTTGATGCTGTAATGAACAGAGTGTTTGCCATTGTAAGCAACAGCGCAAACGGCGAAGACCCCAACACAACAGATTATCACGCATGCACAGGCTCCTGCTCAACCTGCGGAGGATGCCACTAATTAGTTTTTAGTTTTTTCAGCAAGGAAGTGTAACCCATGGCAGAGCTGTCTCCTATGATGAAGCAGTATCTTGAAATTAAAGAGAATAATAAGGATAGCATCCTTTTCTTCAGATTAGGTGATTTCTATGAAATGTTTTTTGACGATGCCAAGCTTGCATCCAAAGAATTGGAATTGACTCTGACAGGACGCGACTGCGGACAAGCAGAGAGAGCACCTATGTGCGGAGTGCCCTTTCACAGTTGCGAGGGTTACATAGCAAGACTTGTTGCAAAGGGATATAAGGTTGCTATCTGCGAACAGACGGAAGATCCTGCAACTGCCAAAGGCATCGTAAAACGTGACGTTATACGAGTTATTACCCCCGGTACAGTTGTAGAATCATCAATGCTTGATGAAAGCAGAAATAACTACATCTGTTGCGCTTATCACCAGAATAAATCAATAGGTGTTTGCTTTTGTGATGTTTCTACAGGTCAGCTTTATGCTACACAACTCTCAGGAAGCAATTCTGTTGAATCCCTCAAAGATCAGCTTGTAAGCTATAATCCGCACGAAATCATACTTGGCGGATTTTCCACAAAGCAATCATCTGTTTTAAATTTTATAAAAGAAAGACTCATCTGCAGTGTTGAGCAACCTGATGAGAATGAGTTTTCTTATCTTGATTGCCTTGATATCCTGCGCAGACAATTTCCTAAGGATCAATGCGACGCTATCAAAGCTCAGAATGAACTTACTTGCGCATTAGGAGTTCTGATTAAATATCTGGAAAAGACTCAGATGACGGGACTTGAGCGAATCAGGAACGTTGAGCTTTATCAAGACAATCAGTTTATGCGCCTTGATTTTAATACGCGGCGCAATCTTGAACTTACACAAACTATGATCACCAAAGAAAAGCGAGGTTCTCTTCTTTGGGTTCTTGACAATACCAAAACCTCAATGGGAAAACGTCTTCTTCGCTCGTGGATCGAAAATCCGCTTTTGAATGTTGCTACGATCATCAGAAGGCAATCTGCTGTTGCAGAACTTGTTGATAATACCGTCAAACGTCTTGAAATATCCGCTATGCTTTCAGGTATACTTGATATTCAACGAATTATGACAAAGATAGTTTACGGTTCTGCTAACGCAAGGGAGCTGCGTTCGCTTTGCAGTGCTACGGTTAATCTGCCGGAGATCAAGAACTTGCTCAGCGACTGTACCTCTCCGTATCTTAAGGATCTATATACCTGCCTTGATACTTTAGAGGATATACACACCCTCATAGATAGTGCTATTGTGGATGATCCGCCCTTTACCGTGCGTGAAGGCGGTATGATACGCAAGGGCTACAGTGATGAATTGGATCATATCTCAGGGGATATGACGGATTCCACATCATTACTGGCTGAGATCGAGGCTTCTCAAAGGGAAGCCACAGGTATTCCAAAGCTTAAAGTCGGATATAACCGTGTGTTCGGTTATTACATAGAGGTAACCAATTCCTACAAAAATCTTGTTCCTGATTCATACATACGCAAGCAGACACTAACCAATTGCGAACGTTACATAACTCAGGAGCTAAAAGAGCTTGAGGGCAGGATACTTGGTGCCAAAGATAAAACTACTGCACTTGAATACGAGATCTTCTCTGCAATCAGAACAAAGGTAGCAAGCAATCTTCCCAGAATAGAAGCAACCTCTGATGCAATATCTCAGCTTGACGTGCTTTGCTCGTTGGCTATGGTCGCTTCTGACAACAGATACGTTCGTCCTGAGGTGGATCTTTCAAACACCATTGACCTTAAAGCCTCAAGGCACCCTGTTGTTGAAAGCTTGCTTGACGGCTCAAGGTTTGTTTCTAACGATGTTTTTCTTAATAATGCAGAAAACCGTGTAGCTATAATTACAGGCCCCAATATGGCAGGTAAATCCACCTATATGCGTCAGACAGCACTTATTGTAATTATGGCTCAGATAGGCAGCTTTGTACCTTGTGACAGTGCTCACATCGGTATTGTAGATGCAGTTTTTACCCGTGTTGGTGCATCTGACGACCTGGCATCAGGTCAGTCCACATTTATGGTTGAAATGAGTGAGGTTGCAAGCATCGTTAAATCCGCCACATCCAAAAGCCTGCTTGTGTTTGATGAGATCGGCCGAGGAACATCAACCTATGATGGAATGAGCATAGCAAGAGCTGTGCTTGAGTTTGTTGCTGATAAAAAGAAATTGGGAGCAAAATCCCTTTTTGCTACACATTACCATGAGCTAACGGTTCTTGAGGAACTCATTGACGGAGTCAAAAACTACAATATCGCCGTAAAAAAACGCGGTGATGACATAACCTTCCTCAGGAGAATCATCCCCGGAGGTGCAGACGACAGCTACGGTATCGAGGTTGCAAAGCTTGCCGGGGTTCCGGATTGGATAATCTCAAGAGCTAAGCAGATCCTCAAAGAGCTTACCGCTTCCGATGACGGCAAAGTTCGTGATTCGTTCAGAGATATATCTGATTCAGATTCTGAAGACTTGCAGTTATCATTAATGCCGGCAGGTGACTCTGCTGTTGCTGAGAAATTGCGATCTACAGATATTGACACTTTAACACCCATAGAAGCAATTAATCTACTATATGAATTAAAAAAATTACTTTGATCTTATACTAAGGAGGTGATACGATTTGGGTAGAATCAATGTGCTCAACAAGCACGTAGCTGAGCTGATTGCTGCAGGAGAGGTGGTTGAAAGACCTTCCTCTGTAATAAAAGAGCTTGTAGAAAACTCAATTGATGCAGGGGCTACTGCAATTACCGTTGAAATAAAAAACGGCGGAACTACCTTTATGCGTGTCACCGACAATGGTCACGGCATAATGCGTGATGATATAAAAAATGCTTTTCTGCGTCATGCAACAAGTAAAGTTTTAAACGAAAACGACCTTGAGTCTATCAGCACTCTCGGATTCAGAGGCGAAGCACTTGCTTCTGTTTCTGCAGTAGCAAAAGTCGAACTTCTTACTTGTGCAGATTGCGAAGACTTAGGCACAAACTATATAATCCACGGCGGGGAAGAAGTATCATTTTCTGACGCCGGTTGCCCCACAGGCACAACCATTATTGTCAGGGATCTTTTTTATAACATTCCTGCACGCCAAAAATTCCTAAAAAAGGACGTAGCAGAGGGTAATGCTGTTTCACTTGTAATGGACAGAATCGCTTTATCTCATCCAGAGGTATCCTTTACTTTTATTCGTGATTCCAAGCAAACACTCAAAACAGCAGGTGACGGCAAACTTCGCTCTGCAATCTATTCAGTTTACGGCAGGGATTTTACAAATTCTCTGATAGATGTTGATTATGAGTTGGACGGAATCAGGGTAGAAGGATTCATTTCCCGTCCTGAGGGTGCACGTCCCAACAGAAATATGCAGACATTTTTTGTTAACAACAGATTCGTTAAAAGCAGAACAGCAAGCGCGGCTGTTGACGAAGCGGGAAAAGGCTCCGTTATGGTTGGTAAGTTTCTGTCTTGCGTGCTTAACGTTTCAATGGCTTTTAACGCTGTGGATGTTAACGTTCATCCTGCAAAGATCGAAGTGCGTTTTATAAATGAACGTCCTTTGTTCAATGCTGTATATCATGCTGTTAAATCCGCTTTGATAAAAGGAGATAAGCGCAAAGAAGCACTGCTCAGTTCACCTGCAACCAAGCAGAATTTAAATCCTTTCGAACAATTTGATTTGCGTGCACGGGATGTAAAAAAGAACGATATGCCGCAAACTCTTAATGTAGAAAAAACAGAATATATCAAGTCAGAACCTAAAGTTGATTTTTCTGACGCAACCGATAAGCGCAACAAAATTACTCCTATTTTTAACAGAAAATCCTCAGTTGCTGACAGCAGAAAAATAGATGATGTTTTTGCTGCACTTGATATCATCAAAACAACAGACGAGGAAATCGAAGAGAAGCTTTCAGTTAAACACAATTCAGATCTCGTACAAGCTAAGATCATTTCTGAATCCGAGGTGAAAGCTTCAGGTGAATCCATTCCATCCGATAACTCCGATATAGATAATGATTCAATCCCTTCGGATAATTCGGATGCTGTAACTCAAACACAAGACCCCTCAATAGAAAAGCTCACCCTTGTAAACATAGACTCAGAGCCGCAGTTTACATATATAGGAGAAGCATTCCGCACCTATATAATTATTGAAGTGAATAAAGAATTGATTCTTATAGATAAACATGCATTGCATGAGCGTATGATCTATGAAAAGCTTAAGGCAGAAGCTGTGAACTACAGTCAAATGCTTCTAACCCCCTTAACTGTAGTGCTTGATAAAACTGTTTACACAAATGTAGTGGACAGCCTTGAGCTGTTTTACGAATGTGGCTTTGACGTGGAAGATTTCGGTATGCCCACATTACTTGTCAGAAGTGCACCTCAGTACCTTGAAGGAGAGGACATTACCGATACCATTATCGAGATGGCAGACCATATCTCACAGAACAAACGAGATATACGCAGTGAAAAAATGGATTGGATATTCCATAACATTGCTTGCAGAGCTGCAATCAAAGCCGGAAACAAAAGCACCAAAGAGGAGCTTGTTGACTTAGCAAAGAAGATGCTTTTGGATGATACCCTCAGATATTGTCCTCACGGTCGCCCTGTGTGCATTGTACTTAAAAAGTCAGAAATAGAAAAACAATTCGGCAGGGCGTGATTATTTGTCAAACAATAAAATTAAGATAATCAGCATAGTGGGGCCCACTGCTTCTGGTAAAACCTCACTTTCCGTTGAATTAGCCTTGGCACTTAATACAGAGGTTATCTCTGCGGACTCCATGCAGATATATAAGTATATGGACATTGCAACCGCCAAGCCAAGCGCAGATGAGCGCAAGGGTGTAATCCATCATCTTATGGATTATGTTGAACCCGGAGAATCCTACAGCGTATCCCGTTATGTCAATGATGCTTTGTCATCAGCCCAAGCAATTTCAAATAAAGGTAAGATACCTATCCTCGTAGGCGGCACGGGACTTTATGTTGACAGTCTTCTTGACGGCATAAAATTCTGCGAGGGAGAAACAGACCTTAAACTCAGAGTAAAGCTCAAAACCGAGCTTGAAGAAAACGGGCTTAATTTTATGATAAATAAACTGTCTGAATTTGATCCCGAAAGCGCTCAAAAGCTTTCTGCTGAGAGGAATCCCAAGCGAATTCTCCGTGCTATGGAAGTTTATTACACAACCGGCGTTACACTTTCAGAACAGAATCTTAAATCAAAAGAGAAACCATCTGTTTTTGACTCCTTAAAAATTGGCATTAAATTCAGAAACAGAGATCTGCTCTATAATCGGATAAATCAAAGAGTAGATATTATGCTTGAGCAGGGACTTTTGAAAGAAGCAGAAGCTTTTTTTAGTTCCGCCTACGGCAACACAGCTAAGCAAGCTATAGGTTATAAGGAATTGAAACCTTATTTTGACGGAATAAAAAGTCTCAATGAATGTATTGAGCTTTTGAAACAGTCAACCAGAAGATACGCAAAACGTCAGCTCACCTGGTTTAATCGCGACAAAAATATTCATTGGTTTTATGTTGACGATTATAATGATTCTCAGGCACTCTTTTCGGATGTGTTGTCATTAGTAAAAACAAAAGGATTTGATTTAATTGAGAATTCTTGAAATTTTTAAAAAATATAAAAAAGCATTTCTTGCAATACTTCTTATAATTGTATTAGGTGTTTTTGTTTTTGCCTTTATCGATTTGAATATCACGTCAGGTGAAAATGTTGATGTGGAAGTGGCAAACAGATATACATACAATGAGGTTATCAATGCAGACTGTATCGTTGTTCGTAACGAGCAGCTTCTGGAATACAGCGGAAGCAAGGTGCTATACTATACAGCCGACGACGGAGATATCGTTGGTGCGGGCTCACAGGTAGCGTATGTGTTTGCAAACGAAACCGATGCACTCAATTACAACAGATTAACTGAAATCAACAAACAGATTTCAACTTTGGAATCACTCAACACTTCATATACAGATGTAAAGACGGACTATTCTGCAGTAGACAAGCTCATTGAACTTAATATCAATAATATTATTTCTGCTGTCAACAGTAATTCAACTTCTGAAATCTCCAAATGTGCCGATGACCTTGTTTATTCTGTAAATCAAAGGCAGATAATTACGGGTAAGGTTACTGATTTTGATTCTCAGATAGAAGCGCTCAAGGCAGAAGCCTCTAAGTACAAACAGTCCGGTAATATGTATACGGACATCATAACCCCCGGTGCAGGAGGTTACTTTGTTGCTTCTGCAGACGGATACGAAAATTGCTACGATTATGATAAAATATCAGAGTTGACGGTTGATGATTTCACCTTGGATATTAAGCCTAAAAAGGTAAGTGAAGATACAATCGGCAAAATTGTAAGCGGACTCAACTGGTATGTTGTCTGCAAGCTTGATGCAGACCAGGCACTCACGCTCTCTCACGCTAATACATCATCTTCCATCACATTTGCCAACACAACGTGCAAGAACATTCCCGCCACTTTAGTAGCGTTAAATCAGGAATCACGTCAATCTGATGCTGTGGCTGTTTTCAGATGTAATTATATGAACACTCCCATAAGCCATCTGCGCATAGAAACTGCTCAGATAACAGTAAATACTCATTCAGGACTACGTGTAAGCAAAAGTGCCCTCCATGATGATTTTATTGAATTGGACACCCCTGATTCTTCAGGCAACAATAAGAAAAAGGTTCAGGGCGTTTATGTGAAATTTGGAAATAAACTTGAGTTTAAAGAGGTCTCCATTCTTTATGCAGGAAACGATTTTGTTATAATAGACGAATCCCCCGAGGATGGTGTGCTCCTGAGCGATGAAACCTTAAAACTCAACGAAGAAGTAGTTATAAAGGGTGAAAATCTCTATGATGGAAAAACAATTGAATGACATTAAGTATAATTTCGAGGTTATATCAGAACGAATTGCACAAGCAGCTGCTAAGTCCGGCAGAAAGCCCGAGGATATTACTTTTCTTGCGGCAACCAAAACGGTTGCACCCGAATTTATAAATTATGCAATATCTCAAGGCCTTAAGTATATTGGTGAGAATAAGGTTCAGGAGCTTCTTTCCAAATATGAATCTTATGACCTCGAAAACGCTGAGCTTCATTTTATCGGTCATCTGCAAACAAATAAGGTCAAGCAGATCATCGGCAAAGTAAGTATGATTCAGTCCGTTGATTCATTCAAGCTTGCAAATGAAATATCAAAGCACAGTATTAAGCAGGGAATCGTTACTGACATTCTTGTCGAGGTTAATATCGGAAGAGAAGAAAATAAATCCGGAGTTTTTCCCGAGCATTTGGAGGATCTTCTCCTTCAAATCAATAATCTTGATGGAATTTCAGTCAAAGGATTGATGGCAATTCCTCCGATTTGTGAAAATAAACAGAAAATTTGCGGATATTTTCAAAATATGCGTAATCTGTTTATTGACATATCGGATAAAAAGATAGATAATATTAGAATGGACGTCCTTTCTATGGGTATGTCCTCAGACTATTACGAAGCTATTCTTGAAGGCGCAAATATGGTAAGGATAGGCTCTTCGTTATTTGGTGAAAGAAATTATAATTAATTATATTTACGGAGGTTTTATTATGGCAGGATTTGTTGACAAGTTCAAGCGTATGTGGGATGCACCCGATGATGAGTATCAGTATGATGAATACGGTTACGGTGATGCAGACAACGAAGATAATTTTGACGAGGACGTAACGATCAGAGATAATGCATCCAAAAAAAGCAAAGTAGTAAACATCAGTGCTACAGCAAAGCTTGCAGTTGCACTCTTTAAGCCCGAGCGTTTTGGGGAAGAAACACGTGCCATTGCTGACGAGCTTATCAAAACTCACACTGTTGTTCTTAATCTTGAAAATACAAATAAAGATATGTCCAGAAGAATCATTGATTTTCTTTCAGGCGTTGCTTATGCTAACAACGGCAAGATCAAGAAGGTTGCATCCAGCACTTTCATCATTATCCCCAATCATGTTGACCTTACCGGCGACGATCTCCTTGATGAACTGGAAAACAGCGGCGTTTATTTCTGATAGTGACTGAATTACAGCTTTTATTTTCAAGAGTTGAGGATGTCATCCTTAATGCTGAGTATGGTTCTGACAGCTTTTTAGGTTTCCTGAATGAAATAGAGGCAGCACACGTCAGCTCTTATCTTAAAAACAGGGGAATGGATTACACATTCTTCGGCGGGTACCCGCAGGCATCAAGAGTGTTTTTGTCTGTTAACCAATATTATAATACACCCCATTTCCCAATAACTCCTGTATTAATTTCATCAAAAGGTAACAGACCTCTTACTCACAGAGATTATCTTGGCTCGCTAATGGGACTTGGGATAAAACGTGAGTGTATTGGAGATATCGTTCTGCTTTCTGATACACAAGCTGTTGTTTTTGTCAGAGAGGAAATGTTTCCTCACATAGAACGAGATCTTAATAAAGTAGCACGGGATAGTGTTACAGTTTCAATTTTCTCTGGAGATACAACCACGCTTTCTTCATCAACGGAAAACATCAGACTTATTGTATCATCTATGAGAATAGATAATGTCTTAAGTTCTCTTATCAACTGCTCACGCTCAAAGGCTGTTGATCTGATTTCAGATGACTGTGTGTTTTGCAATTATTTCCAGATAAAAAAGCCATCTCACAGTGTTTCCACAGGAGATGTTATCAGCGTAAGGGGATATGGTAAGTTTATTATCGGAGAAAACGTGGGTAAGAGCCGACGGGATAATTTGATTATAAATGTAATGCATTATGTATAAGGGGGATTAATATGCTTAGTATCGATGAGATCAAGAATATAAGTTTCAGAAGAGCAAGCTTTGGCGGATACAGACCCGAGGATGTTGACACATTTATCGACCAGGTGCTGGTTACAATGGAACAGCTCAGAAAAGAAAAATCAGATCTTATCAAAAAAATGGACATTCTTGCAACCAGGGTTGAAGAATACAGATCTGATGAGGATGCTGTGCGTAATGCTATGCTTTCTGCGCAGAGAGTTGCCGATTCTACAATTAAAGAGGCCAAAATTAAATCTGCCAAAATCCTTGAAGAGTCAGAAAATATAGCAAAAGCAAAGCTCTATGACCTTAATGTTCAGATAAAACAGCAGAAGAAACAGTACACACTTCTTCTTGCTGAATACAATCGAATAAGAGAAGATATAATTAATCATTGCAACAAACATATTGCATTGCTCAGAGAAATGCCGTCTGAAGACAGGATCAAATCCATGGAAAAAGCTGTTGACGAAAAATTCCCTACAAGTAAGGAAGAAACTGTTGAGCGTGCAAGTGAGGTTGCATCTGCAAACAAACCTGTTTCTCGGCCTCAGATCGAAGAAGAAAATACAGCACCATCTATAGACGTTGAACAGGTTTCTGCTGAAACTGCAGCAGTACCTGTTATCTCAATCGCAGCAGATGATGAAGGTACTTATGATGTTAACCTTATAAACGATCTCGATGAAAATGACGTTATTCCTTATCAGAAGAGATCAAAAGATTTCACTAAACTCAAGTTTGGTGATGATTATGATGTAAAGCATGATAACGGCAATGCCGATTCAGATAATACTTAATTGGAGAGTAAATAATTATGGCTCAGGATTACAACAAAACACTTAATCTACCAAATACCGAATTTCCCATGAGAGCAGGTCTTCCTCAGAGTGAACCTGTTACACTAAAAAAATGGGATGACAACGATGTATACGGAAAGCTTATGAAGAAAAACGAAGGCAAACCTATGTTCATTCTTCATGACGGACCTCCTTATGCAAACGGTAACATTCATCTTGGCACAGCTCTTAATAAAGTCCTCAAGGATTTTATTGTAAGATACAAGAATATGTCAGGCTTTTGTGCACCTTTTGTACCCGGTTGGGATACCCACGGACTTCCCACAGAACTTAAGGCAAGAGCAAAGGCCGGTGTGTCCAGCTCAGATGCTATTTCTGACGTAGAGCTTCGCCAGATTTGCCGTGACTTTGCATTAGGATACCTGGATGACCAGCGCAACCAGTTCAGAAGACTTGGTGCAATTGGTGATTGGAGCAATCCTTATATCACATTAACTAAGGATTTTGAGGCTACTCAGATAGAGATTTTCTCCGAGATGGCTCAGAAGGGTTATATTTATAAAGGTCTCAAGCCTGTATATTGGTGCCCTGAATGTAAGACAGCTCTTGCTGAGGCTGAGATCGAGTATGCAGAAGATCCTTGTTTCTCAATTTACGTTAAATTCCCTGTGTCCGATGATAAAGGCAAGATTTCTGCACTTGGAGTTGATCCCGCAAAGACTTACTTTGTTATCTGGACTACTACTACTTGGACTCTTCCCGGTAACGTAGCAGTTTGTGTTGGTCCTCAGTTCAACTACTGTGTGATCAAAAGCGGCGACGAGTTCTATATTATGGCTGAAGAACTCTACAAGAGTGCCTTTGAGGCAGCCGGTATTGATGATTATCAGGTAGTTGCCAACATCCAGGGCAGCGAGCTTGAATATATTAAGACAAGACACCCCTTCCTTGACCGTGAGTCACTTGTTATCGTTGGAGATCACGTAACTCTTGAAAGTGGTACAGGTTGTGTTCACACAGCTCCCGGCCACGGTGTTGAAGACTATGATGTTTGCCGCAATTATCCCGAGATTCCCATTATCGTTCCTGTTGATGCGGACGGAAGACTCACTGAGGAGGCAGGACAGTTTGCCGGTCTTCTTACAGACGATGCAAACAAACCCATAGCACAGCATCTCGATAGCCTCGGACTCCTCTTTGGTCTTAAGAAGATCATCCACCAGTATCCCCATTGCTGGAGATGTAAACAGCCTGTTCTTTTCAGAGCAACCAATCAGTGGTTCTGCTCTGTTGATGATTTCAAGGCTGACGCAGTAGCTGCCATCAATGATGTAGAGTGGATTCCCGGATGGGGTAAGGATCGTATCACTTCAATGGTACAGGACAGAAAAGACTGGTGTATCTCTCGTCAGCGCAGATGGGGCGTTCCCATCCCGATCTTCTTCTGTAAGGATTGCGGTGAGCCCTATATCGATAAAGCTGCAATGGATGCCGTTGCTGCCCTTTTCAGAGAAGAAGGCTCGGATGCTTGGTTTACTCATACTGCAGATGAACTTATTCCTGAGGGAGCAAAATGCTCTAAGTGCGGCTGTACCTCCTTCGACAAAGAAAGAGATATTATGGACGTTTGGTTTGACAGCGGCGTAACTCATGCAGCTGTTTGCAAAGCAAGACCTAATCTCACCTGGCCTGCTGACCTTTATCTTGAAGGTGCAGACCAGTACAGAGGATGGTTCCAGTCTTCACTTCTCACTTCTGTTGCTGTTTTCGGCAAAGCTCCTTACAAGAGTGTTCTTACTCACGGTTGGGTAGTTGACGGCGAAGGCAAAAAGATGAGTAAATCCCTTGGCAACGGTATTGATCCTCAGGAGGTTGTTGATCAGTACGGAGCAGATGTTCTCCGTTTGTGGGTTGCTTCTTCTGACTATCACGTTGATATCAGAATTTCTAAAGAGATTCTGAAGCAGCTTTCTGAAGCTTACAGAAAGATCCGTAACACAGCAAGATATATCCTTGGTTGTATCAATGATTTTGATCCCGACAAGGATATGGTTGCAATAGATGAACTTATGCCTATAGATAAATGGGCTATCAACAAGCTTAACGAGCTTATTACTAAAGTTAAAGCAGGTTACGATACCTATGAGTTCCATCAGGTTTACCATGCTATCCACAACTTCTGTGTTGTAGATATGTCTAACTTCTATCTGGATGTACTCAAAGACAGACTTTATACAGAGAAAGCGGATTCAAAAACCCGCCGTGCAGCTCAGACTACCATCTACATTATACTGGATGCTATGACAAGAATGTTAGCACCCATCCTTGCATATACTTCTGATGAGATCTGGAAATATATGCCTCATCGTGCAGATGCAGATGCTGAGTGTGTTCTCTTTAATCAGATGCCTGATCTTATCAACATCACTCTGGATGCTGATTTTATCAGCAATTGGGATAAGATCCACGAGCTTCGTGATACCGTTAAGAAACAGCTCGAAGTTGCCGTAAAAGATAAGATGATCAAAGCTTCTCTTGAAGCAAGTGTTACTCTTGCCGCAAGCAAAGAGGAATATGATTTCATAAAATCAGTCGAAGATGAGCTGGCTGCTGCGTTCATCGTTTCCGAAGTTATTATTGAGAAATCCGAGAATGATGAACTCACAGTCACTATCAACAAAGCTCAGGGCGAAAAGTGCGAGCGTTGCTGGTGCTTCAGCAAATCTGTTGGAGAAAACAGCGATCATCCCACACTTTGTGCAAGATGTGCTGCTGTGATCAAATAATTAATTAACCTAAGCGGTGTATATTTTATGCACCGCTTAATTCTTGTTTAGGAGGTATATTGTGATCATCTCAATTATATCCGCTATATTGATCGTTATTTTAGATCAGATCTCTAAATGGCTTATAGTAGCCAATATGAACCTTGGAGAAAGCATCAATGTTATTCCCGGACTTCTCGATTTCACCTATTTTCATAACGACGGTATGGCATTAGGTATTGGTTCATCTGCATTCAGATGGGTATTTATTATTATTACCGTTTTAATATGTGGAGTGCTGATTTATTTAATGTCAAGACCACAGTACAAGAATAAACTCTTCTTTGCCGCTACAGCTTGTGTGGTCGGGGGAGGAATCGGAAATCTTATTGACAGGGTCTTCAACGGTTACGTTGTGGATTTTCTTGCTCTTTCTTTCTTTCCGCCTGTATGCAACATTGCTGATTATTTTATTACCGCAGGTACTGTTATGCTGATGGTGTACATTGTTTTTTATTACGGCAAAAATCCTAAAACCACAAATAAGGCAGAATGATTATGAAATATGAATTTATAATTACTTCTGATAATTCAGGACTCAGAATTGATAAGTTCCTTTCAGAGAATATTCCCGGCAAGTCAAGAAGCCAGATTGCAAACCTTATTGATTCGGAAGATGTCCTTATCAACGGCAAGGCAACGGTCAAAAGTTACAAGCTGAACACAGGGGATATTATTCAGGTAAATATTCCTGAAGCAATAGAATTAGAGGCCACACCTGAGGATATTCCCATGGATATTGTTTATGAGGATGAAGATATAATCGTTGTAAACAAGCCGAAAGGTATGGTGGTACATCCTGCTGCAGGAAACTACACAGGAACACTTGTCAACGCTTTACTTTATCATTGTAAAGGCAATCTTTCAGGCATTAACGGTGTTCTCAGACCCGGTATAGTCCACAGAATTGATAAAAACACAAGCGGACTACTTGTTGTTGCTAAATCAGACAGAGCTCATGTATCTCTCTCCGAACAAATCAAAGAACATAGTATGACAAGAGAATACCGTGCCGTTATTTACGGTCATCTTAAAGATGAGCAGGGGAGTGTAGATGCTCCCATCGGTCGAAGTACCATTGACAGAAAACGTATGTGTGTTACTGATAAGAATTCCAAAAATGCCGTTACTCACTATACCATAATAGAAGAATTCAAGGATTTTTCTTATATCAAATGTGTTCTTGAAACCGGCAGAACACATCAGATACGAGTTCATATGGCGTACATAGGTCATCCTCTGGCAGGAGATGATGTGTACGGTCCCAAAAAAGTAATTACAGAGCT
Source organism: Ruminococcus sp. (assembly GCA_017416065.1). GTDB lineage: Bacteria > Bacillota > Clostridia > Oscillospirales > Acutalibacteraceae > Ruminococcoides. Next base: position 76,127 of record JAFQDM010000011.1, on the reverse strand, counting down.
CTCAGGTCAATGCTTACACGCTATGAAGCTCGGGTTTGTTCACCCTGTAACAAATAAATATATGGAGTTTTCTTCAGATTTACCCGATTATTTTGAGAAGTTTCTCAATAAGATTAGAAATAAGTGATCAATTTACTTGTTTTTTCTTATAAATCACAAAAAACACTTGCAAAACTGCAAGTGATGTGTTATTATACTATAGTATTTGAATTTCCGTCGTTCCAGCGACGAGTTCAATTAATGCGGGAAACCGCAAATTGATATGGATAGTCCTCTGCCGAAAGGTATGAATTTCCGAAAAATATATTGGAGGTCATAAAATGGACGCATTAAAAACAATTTCCGCAAGCTCAATTAAGGCTGAAAAGCCTCAGTTCTCCGTGGGTGATACAGTAAGAGTTGCTGTTAACATCCGTGAAGGTGACAGAGAAAGAATCCAGAATTTCGAGGGTACTGTAATCGCAAAGCGCGGTAGCGGTGTTTCTGAAACATTCACCGTAAGACGTGTATCCTACGGTGTAGGCGTAGAGAGAGTATTCCCTGTTAACTCTCCCAACGTAACTGATGTTAAGATTGTTAGATACGGTAAAGTTCGCAGAAGCAAACTCTACTATCTCCGCGACAGAGTAGGTAAGGCTGCTAAGGTTAAGGAAGCAATCAAGAAGTAATTCAGTAATATTTTCAAAAAGGGACTCATGTCCCTTTTTTTACTATCATTAAGGTGATAATATGAGAAAGATCGATCTTGACGAATACGATGTAGATGTGTATGATGATTCCTTTGGCATTGACGATGACGAAATCGTAAAAGTAGAAACAAACAAATCAAATATTACAAACAACTTGTATGAGTGGATTCACTCTATAATCGTTGCTATTGTAATTGTTGTTTTGTTGCTTACTTTTGTTTTCAGACTCATCAACATCAAGGGACCTTCTATGGAAAACACCCTTCAAAACAGCGATAAAGTTATTATTACAAACTTTATGTATGAGCCTGAGGTGGGTGATATTGTTGTTATCCCTGCAGGTAAGTACTATGATGAACCCATCATCAAGCGCATCATTGCCCTTGAAGGACAGGAAGTGTATATTAACTACACAACCCACGAGGTATATGTTGATGGAATCCTTCTGGAGGAAGACTACATTTCTTCTGAAACTATTTCCTTCAAAGGTGACAAAGAGTTATCCCTTAAAGTAGGAGAGGGAGAAGTGTTTATTCTGGGTGATAATCGCGGAGTTTCTTACGACAGCCGTTCTTTTGGTTGCGTGAAGAAAGACGATATCATCGGAAAAGCTCAGTTTGTTATTCTTCCTTTCAGTAATTTCGGTTACTTATATTAAAAATGCAAAAGCTTACATCTATGATGTAGGCTTTTTGTTATAAGAGGTGATTTTTTTGAGTGCAAATCAGAATATACAATGGTTTCCGGGCCATATGACAAAAACCAAAAGGATGATAGAAGCGTCACTAAAACTTGTTGACGCAGTTATTGAGATCAAAGATGCACGTATTCCCGTATCTTCCACAAACCCTGATATTGACGGTCTTGTGGGTTCTAAACCCAGACTTATCCTTCTAAACAAGTGTGATATGGCTGACCCTGCTTCAACTTCAAAATGGATCGATCATTACGCAAAAAAGAAGATCAAAGCAATTGCAATCGATTGCAGAAGCGGTAAAGCTCTCAATCAGGTTGTTCCGGAATGCAGAAAACTGCTTAAAGATTATATAGAAAGAAAACAGGCAAGAGGAATAAAAAATCCCTCTATCAGAGTGATGATAGTTGGAATCCCCAATGTAGGCAAATCTTCTTTTATTAATAAGGTGGTAAAGCAGAACAGAGCTAAGGTGGAAGACAGACCCGGAGTAACGAGAGGAAACCAATGGTTCACTCTTGATCGCGGCTTTGAGCTTCTTGATACTCCCGGCGTTTTATGGCCAAAGTTCGAGGATCAGACGGTGGGAGAGAGACTTGCATTCACAGGTGCTGTTAAAGACCAGATCCTTGACACTGAATTGCTTGCTGTTCGTCTTTTGGATCTTCTCAAGGATATCAAACCTAAAATGTTTTTAGAAAGATTCTCTTTAGATGCAGATTCCGTATCTGACATAGAATCCTTTGAGCTGCTTGAGCACATCGGCAGAAAACGAGGTATGCTTATTTCCGGCGGCGAGGTCAACACTGAACGTGCATCTGCAATGCTCCTTGATGAATTCAGAGCTGCAAAGCTTGGAAGAATCACTCTTGAGCTTCCGCAAGACTGATGGGGGATATTATGGAAAATATTAATTGGCTCGAATTCGAGGAACTTGCATATTCCAAGGGCTTTTCCGCAGTTTGCGGAGTTGACGAAGCCGGCAGAGGTCCCCTTGCAGGCCCGGTATGTGCTGCAGCAGTTATTCTGCCAAAGGGTATGATTTTAGACGGAGTTAACGACTCAAAAAAGCTTACGGAAAATAAGAGAGAAAAGCTCTTTGATGTTATCACAGAAAATGCAGTTGCTTATTCAATCGCTTACGCTTCTGTAGAAGAAATAGAGAGTATCAACATTCTAAATGCCACAATGCTCGCTATGAAACGCGCCGTAGAAGGCCTGAGCGTTAAAGCTGATTTTGCTTACATAGACGGTAACAAAACACCCGATCTTGATATTCCTTGTGAATATATAATCAAAGGAGATGCACGATCTATGTCTGTAGCTGCAGCATCAATTCTGGCAAAGGTCTCACGAGACAGACTGATGCTTGAGTATGCCGAGCAATTCCCTGAATATAAATTTGAAAAGCATAAAGGGTACGGAACTAAGGTCCATACTGATGCAATAAAAGAATTCGGTCCTGTGCCGATTCACAGGCTCAGTTTCTTAAAAAACATTTTGAATAAATAAGTATGAAAGAATTATCCAACATCAAAAAAGGTGCAATAGGTGAGAAGTATACGGCAAAATATTTAAAAAGACATAAATTTCGTATCCTTGCTCACAATTTAAGAAACAGATACTCAGAGATTGACATTATAGCAGAAAGCAAAGAATATATTGTTTTTGTTGAAGTTAAGACCCGAAGAGAGAATCAGCCTCTGAGACCGTCTGCTGCCGTAAATTTCGCAAAACAGCAAAAAATAATGAAGGCTGCAAAGCATTACCTTTCCTATACCTACACCACACTTAAACAACCAAGATTTGATGTAGCAGAGGTTTATCTCAACGATAAAAACAAGGTTGTCAGAATTAATTATATAGAAAACGCCTTTTGGCAGGGAGGTAATTATGCAGTTCTTTGACCTGCATTGTGACACGTTATACAGAGCAGTTACAGAGGATATTTCATTTAATAACCCAAACTTACAGGTAAACATTCAAAACGGAAAGAAATTCAGTAAATGGTGTCAGTGCATGGCAATATGGCTGCCTGACGACATCACAGACCAAGCGGCATCCCTCCTTTTTAAAAATGCCCACAAAAAGCTTTGTGAAGAAGCTGAAAAACATTCCGTTGGTATTCTTGATTCTAAGGGGATACGATCAGATCACAGCTTTATTTTTACGGTAGAAAACGGCAGGATCCTTCAAAACGATCTTTCTATGATAGACCATCTGTCAAGTTTCGGAGTTCGTATGCTCACACTTACCTGGAATGCCGAAAATTGCATTGGTGGAGGGGCCGATCATCCGCATACAGGATTATCTGATTTTGGAAGAGCATCTGTCAGAAAGCTTGAAGAAAACAACATTATCGTTGATGTATCCCATGCTTCAGATAAGACTTTGTACGATGTTTTGTCCATTGCAACCAAGCCTGTCGTTGCATCACATTCCAACTCCAGATATATTTGTGATCACAGAAGAAATCTATCAGATGAATTTATTCGCGAGATTTCAACTCGTGGAGGTATTATCGGCCTGAATTTTCACAGAGATTTTCTATCCACGGATCCTCATTGTGCATCAATGAAGGATGTCTTACTGCATACGGAACACATTTTGTCTCTCACCGGAGAGGATTCCGTTTCCATTGGATCTGATTTCGACGGAAGTGACATTCCGGGTGACCTTAATAATTTACAAAAAGTCTCCGATTTATATGATTCCTTTCTAAAAATAGGATATAATGAGCAACTTGTACAAAAAATCATGTATACTAATGCCTATAATTTCTTTAGTAGATTTTGACTTTTACTTGCAAATAGTGTAAAATAATATATTATTCCCAATGAAAGGGCGGTTGGTATAAAGTGTTATACACCAGCACACAGAATAATAAAGAAGCCGTTTCTTCAGCACAGGCTATCGCTCAGGGTATTTCCCGTGACGGCGGTTTGTTTGTTCCTGAATCATTCCCTAAGTATGACGGCGTAACCTTCGAAGCACTGCTTCGCTTAGATTACAGAGAAAGGGCTAAAAAAGTCCTCTCTGATTATCTTACTGATTTCACGGCAGAAGAGATTGCGGATTGTGTGGATAAAGCATACACAGCAGAAAAATTCGGTTCAGATAACCCTGCACCTATCGCAAGTGTTAACCACAACGGCGCAGAGCTTAATCTTCTTGAGCTGTGGCATGGTCCTACATGCGCATTTAAAGATATGGCACTTCAGATTCTGCCTCATCTGCTTACAAAGTCTCTCAAAAAGACTGCAGACGGTAAGAAAGCCGTAATTCTGGTTGCCACATCCGGTGACACAGGTAAGGCAGCCCTTGAAGGCTTCAAAGATGTAGATAATACAAGCATCATTGTTTTCTATCCCAGCGACGGCGTAAGCCCCATGCAGAAGCATCAGATGAACACTACAACAGGCGAAAACGTTGGCGTTTGCGCAATCCGCGGTAACTTTGACGATGCACAGACGGGTGTTAAAAAGATTTTTACTACCGATGAGGTAATCAAAGCACTCGAGGACAACGGTCTTATGTTCTCCAGCGCAAACTCAATCAACTGGGGCAGACTTCTTCCTCAGATCGTCTACTACATCTCAGCATACTGTGATATGGTAAATGCAGGCAAGATTCAGCTTGGCGACAAAATCAATATTGTTGTTCCCACAGGAAACTTCGGCAATATACTTGCTGCATATTTTGCTTATTGTATGGGTATGCCCGTTAATAAACTGATCTGTGCTTCTAATTCCAATAATGTTCTTACAGATTTCATCTCAACCGGCACATATGATAAAAACAGAGAATTCATCACAACAGTTTCTCCTTCTATGGATATTCTTGTTTCCAGCAATCTCGAAAGACTTCTCTACATTCTTTCCGGCAGAAACGATGCTGAAACAAAGGAATATATGACAGCACTCAAATCAAAGGGTGTATATTCAGTAGGGGATAACATCAAAAACGTTGTATCAGAGATGTTTAGCGGCGGATATTGCTCAGAGAGTGAAACACTTGAAACCATCGCTTCACTTTATAATGATTCTAATTATCTTTGCGATACCCATACTGCAGTTGCAGTAAATGTTTACGAAAAGTATCTTAAAGAAACAGGGGATAACACTCCTGCTGTTATCGCTTCAACCGCAAGCCCCTATAAATTCTCCCGTGCTGTTCTTTCTGCTATTGAAGGCAAGGAAATAACTACAGAGGATGAATTTGAAATTGTTGACACTATGGAAGAAAAAACAGGTGTCTGCATTCCTGCTCCTCTTGAAGCAACAAGAACTATGGCTGACCGCTTCAGCGATATTATTGATCCCTGCTCAATGCCTGAGTATGTTCTTTCTTCATTAGGTCTTAAATAATGGCGGTATTTGCTATTGCTGATCTGCATTTGTCCCTCGGAACTGACAAACCTATGGATATATTTTCAGGTTGGTCAGATTATGTTGAGAGGTTAGAAAAGAACTGGAGAAAACTTGTCTCAGATAATGACACGGTTGTAATAGCCGGGGATATCTCCTGGGCAATGCGTCTTGAGGAATGCGATAAGGACTTCGAATTTATTCATTCTCTTCCGGGTAAAAAGCTCCTTATTAAAGGTAACCACGACTATTGGTGGGCAACAAAAAAGAAAATTGATGAATACCTTGAATCAAAAGGCTTCGATTCCATACAAATCATTTTCAACAACGCTTATGAAGTTGATGGGCTTGCTTTGTGCGGCACTCGAGGCTGGAACTATGAATCCAGCGGAGAAAAGGATACGCGGATACTTAACCGTGAGGTTGGCAGACTTGAAGCATCCATAAACGAAGCAAAGAAAACAGGTCATGAACCCGTTGTGTTTCTTCATTATCCACCCGTTTATGACACAATTGTATGCGAAGAGATAATCAATACACTGAAAGCCCACGGGATCAAACGTTGTTACTACGGACACCTTCACGGAAGTAACACCCACAGACACGCTGTTACATGCGAATACGAAGGGATTAAATTCAATTTGATTTCATGCGATTACACGGACTTTTTTCCTGTTCCTGTAACCGTTTGAATATACCAAAAATTCATTTTTTTCGGAGGAATTCAAAATGGCACTTAAATCATCAACACTTAAAGAAACTAACAAGTATGAGCTGGAAGTAACTGTTGACGCAGAAACATTCGAAAAAGCAGTACAGAAATCCTACAAGAAAAACATCGGCCAGGTTAATCTTCCCGGTTTCCGTAAGGGCAAAGCTCCCAGACAGATGGTAGAAAAAATGTACGGTAAAGACGTGTTCTATCCCGATGCAATCGAGTTCTGCTATCCTGAGGCTCTTGAGGCTGCTATCAAAGAGGCAGATCTGCGTGTAGTAGCAGTTGAGTCTGTTGAAGAGGTAAGCACTGAGAATGGCTTTGAATTCAAGGCTGTCGTAATTGTTGAGCCTGATGTTACCGTAGAAGGCTACAAAGGAATTGAAGTTAAGAGCAAAGCAGTTCGCGTAACAGAAAAGATGATCAACGAAGAGATCGACAAAATCCGCGACAGAAACAGCAGAATGATCACCGTTGAGGACAGACCTGCTGCTGACGGCGATACAGCTGTTATCGACTTTGAGGGCTTCCTTGGCGATGTTGCATTTGAAGGCGGCAAAGCAGAGAATTACAATCTTGCACTCGGCAGCGGTTCTTTTATTCCCGGTTTTGAGGAGCAGATCGTAGGTCATAACGCAGGTGAGGAGTTTACAATCACAGTTAAATTCCCCGAAGATTATCAGGCTGAGGAGCTGAAGGGACAGGATGCACAGTTCAAGATCAAGCTCCACGAGATCAAAACTAAGGAGCTTCCTGAGCTTGATGATGAATTTGTTAAGGACGTAAGCGATAAAGAAACTGTTGACGAATACAAAAAGGAAGTTAAAGAAACAATTTCCAAGAGACTCAAGGAAGAGAAAGAGAACGATATCAACAATCAGATCTCCGATAAACTCATTGAGCTTGTTCAGGGCGATATCCCCGAGGCTATGTATGATAACGAGGTTAACTCCATGATCCGTGACTTTGATGCACGTCTGCGCTCACAGGGCATGGATATGAACACATATCTTGGCTATATGGGTATGGACGTTGAGGCACTCAAGGGAATGTATCGCAAGGATGCAGAGCGCAGAGTTAAGCTTCGTCTTGCTCTTAAGAAGATTGCTGTTCTCGAGAACATCGAGGTAAGCGATGATGACGTTGAGGCAGAATTTGCAAGACTTGCTGAGACATACGGTGTGGATGTTGACCGCATCAAGATGATCGTTGACGTAGCTGATCAGAAGGACGACATCGCTGTTCAGCGCGCAATGGAGATCGTAAGAAAAGAAGCTGCAATGAATTAATTTCAAACGCATTGAATAACTCTCATTGTTTTTGTTAAGTATTATTCTGAAAGGATGATTTATAATGAGCTTAGTACCTTATGTTGTTGAGCAGACAAGTCGCGGAGAGCGTTCCTATGATATTTTTTCAAGACTTCTCAATGATAGAATAATCATACTGAACGAAGAGGTTAATTCTGTTTCTGCAGGAATTGTTGTTGCACAGCTTTTATACCTTGAGGGTCAGGATCCTTCAAAGGATATCAGCTTATACATCAACAGTCCCGGCGGATCCGTTACAGATGGACTTTCCATTTATGATACAATGCAGTACATCAAATGCGATGTTTCAACGATCTGTATGGGTATGGCTGCATCTATGGGTGCCTTTCTGCTTGCAGCAGGTACACCCGGAAAAAGATATGCACTTCCCAATGCAGACATAATGATTCATCAGCCCAGCGGCGGAGCTCAGGGTCAGGCTACTGACATTGAGATTCACGCAAAGCACATACTCCATACAAAACAGAAGCTTAATGAGATCCTTGCAAAAAACACAGGTCAGCCCATTGATGTTATTGCAAGAGATACAGAAAGAGATAACTTTATGACTGCACAGCAGGCATTGGAGTATGGTCTTATTGACAAGGTAATCGAAAGAAGATAAGAGGAAAAGTATGTCCAACACCAATGACAACGAAAAAATTTGTTGTTCCTTTTGCGGAAAACCCCAGGGGATGGTAAACAAACTCATATCAGGCAACGGCGTATACATTTGTGATGCTTGCGTTGAACTTTGTATGTCTATAATCGAAGAAGGCGAGCCCTTTGCAAAACCTTCTATGGATGAAACGATCGACGCATCAATGCTTTTAAAGCCACATGAGATAAAAGCTATTCTTGATGAATATGTAATTGGTCAGGATGCTGCCAAGATCACCCTCAGCGTGGCTGTGTATAATCATTATAAAAGAGTCTTTAATGAAGATGATGACGTGGAATTTTCCAAGAGCAATGTTCTTCTGTTGGGACCTACCGGCGTTGGAAAAACGCTTCTTGCTCAGACTCTTGCCAAAGCCCTTGATGTTCCTTTCGCAATTGCAGATGCAACTACGCTTACAGAAGCCGGCTATGTGGGTGAGGATGTGGAAAACATCCTTCTGAAGCTTATCCAGGCCGCCGATTATGATATAGAAAAAGCACAGAATGGTATAATCTATATTGATGAGATCGATAAGATCTCCAGAAAATCGGAGAATCCGTCCATTACTCGTGATGTAAGCGGAGAAGGTGTACAGCAGGCTCTTCTTAAGATGATAGAAGGAACCGTTGCTAACGTTCCCCCTCAGGGAGGCAGAAAACACCCCCAACAGGAATTCATCAGTATTGATACTAAAAACATCCTGTTTATTTGCGGCGGTGCTTTTGATGGATTAGAGCGCGTGGTAGAAAAGAGAATCGGTTCATCCGCTATGGGTTTTGAGGCAAATGTTGTTGATAAGAAGACCCTTAATGAGACTTATTGGATGGAAAAGGTTGTTTCTCACGATCTTGTAAAATTCGGACTTATACCTGAGCTTGTAGGCCGTCTTCCCGTAATTACAGCTCTTTCCGGTTTAGATGAAAATGCACTGGTGCAGATTCTGACCGAGCCTAAAAATTCGTTGCTTAAGCAGTATACAAAGCTCTTTGCGTTTGATAACGTACAGCTTGAGCTTACCGATGATGCTCTCAAAGCTATTGCAAAAAAAGCTCTGGAACAACAAACAGGTGCCCGCGGACTGCGCGGTATTATGGAACAAACGCTGACCCGGCTGATGTTTGACGTACCTGCAGACAACACGATTACCAAAGTAATCATTACTGAAGACGTTATAAACGGAAGCGTTGAACCAACAATAATTCGCGATAACAGTTAATTCTTTAACTGAATAATTTGTTATTAAATAATTTATGCCGTACGCCCGATTTGTCAGGCGTACGGCAATTGCAATTTTCTAAAAGAGGTATTTTATGATTGAAAACGACGTTTTAATCACCGATATTCCTGTTCTTCCTTTGCGCGGAGTTGTCGTTTTCCCCAAGATGATGCTTCATCTTGATGTCGGCAGGAAAAAATCAATCAATGCTATAAACCACGCCATGAAACACGACCAAAGGGTCTTTGTTTCCGCACAGTTTGATGCTTCAGATAACAATCCCATAGTCAACGATTTATATCAGATGGGTGTTGTAGCTAAAATTGTTCAGGTTGTAAAGCAGCCTGATAACACAGTGCGTGTACTTCTGGAAGGTCTTTTCAGAGCAGAAATCAAATATGTAGTGGACAATCATTCCTTCCTTTGTGCTGACGTTTTGCAGGTTTATTCTGCAGAATGTGAAGATCAAAACACAGAAGAAGCCCTTATTCGTTCACTAAAATCAGTTTTTGAAAGTTATATGGAGCTTAACACTAAGCTCCCTTCAGATATTCTTTTTAAAGTAGGACTATGCAATCAAAGCGATATTCTTTGCGATTATATTGCAGGTCATATTCCGCTTGATTACAGAAACAAACAAACTGTTCTCGAGATTCTTGATGCTCAGGAAAGAGCAGAAGTCCTTATCAGTATGCTCAACAACGATTTATCAGTAATTCGCATTGAACGCGAAATAGCTGAACGCACCAAATCAAATCTTGAGCAGGCACAAAAAGAAATGTTTCTGCGCGAGGAGCTCAGAGCCATTCAAGAAGAATTAGGCGACAGAGAAGATCCCGACAGTGAAGCGGAAAATCTCAAAGAAGCGATTATTAATAAAAAAATGGGGGAGGAGACCGAGAAACTCCTCATCAAAGAGTGTGCAAAACTTGACAGATTACCTTTTGGCAGTCAGGAAGCCGCTTTGATCAGAACATACATAGATACATGTCTTGAACTTCCTTGGAATGAATATACGGAAGAAAACATAGATCTTGTTAAAGTTCGCAATGCCTTAGACAAAAAGCATTACGGTCTTGATAAGGTTAAAGACAGAATCATAGAATCTTTGGCAGTACGCAAGCTTAATCCGCAATCAAAAGGCAATATAATTTGTCTTGTAGGCCCTCCGGGTGTTGGTAAGACATCAATTGCCCTTTCAATTGCAGAAGACATTAACAGAAAATCCGTGCGTATATCTCTGGGCGGTGTCAAGGATGAAGCAGAGATCAGAGGTCATAGGCGCACATACCTCGGTTCAATGCCGGGTCGAATTATTTCAGGTATGAAGAAAGCAGGTTCCATGAACCCTTTGATGGTGCTTGATGAGATCGATAAACTTTCAAACGATTACAAGGGTGATCCGACCTCAGCTCTCCTTGAAGTTCTCGACGGAGAACAGAACACAGCTTTTGTGGACCACTATCTTGATATTCCGTTTGACTTATCAGATGTAATGTTTATCACAACTGCAAATGACCTCAGTGCTATCTCTGAACCTCTCAGAGACAGAATGGACGTTATAGAGCTTTCAAGCTACACTCGTGAAGAAAAGTTCAACATTGCCAAACGACATCTTGTGAAGAAGCAGCTTGTCAATAACGGCTTAGACTCTAAATGCTTTAAAATAACCGACAGCGCTATTTACGCTCTGATAGATAAATATACCAAAGAAGCAGGTGTTCGTTCCTTAGAACGTATAATATCAAAGTTAATGCGTAAGGCTGCAGTTCGTATTATCAACGAAGATGTATCTGTCCGTATTACTCCCGCGCAATTAGCGGATTATCTGGGACCTGAAAAATACACAAGCGATTATTTTTCTGAAAAAGATCAGATTGGTGTTTCAAACGGACTTGCCTGGACTTCCGTTGGCGGAGAAATACTTCCCATCGAGGTTGCCGTGCTGGACGGAACAGGAAAGATTGAGCTTACAGGAAGTCTCGGTGATGTAATGCAAGAGTCTGCAAAAGCTGCGATAACTTGCATCAGAAGCAGATGCAAGGAGTATGGTATTGATCCTGAGTTTTATAAAAGCAAAGATATTCACATCCATGCACCCGAAGGCGCCGTTCCAAAAGACGGACCTTCTGCCGGCATTACTATGGCAACAGCAATCTGCTCTGCTTTAACAGGAGTCAAGGTAAGGCACAACATTGCTATGACAGGTGAGATTACCCTCAGAGGCAGAGTGCTTCCAATCGGCGGACTTAAAGAAAAATCTATTGCTGCATATAAGAACGGAATCAAAACTGTTATTATCCCCAAGAAGAACGTTCCTGATATAAGCGAAATCGATCCCATAGTTCGCAGCAGCCTTGAGTTTATTCCGGTTGAAAGTATCGACGAGGTGTTGGATTTAGCTTTGCTTAAAAAGCCAAGTAACAACAGATCTTCACTTACCGATACTCAACCCAAGAACAAATCTAAAAACAGAGTATCCCAGGCTCTATAATGGTGAGAATATGGATATTAACAATGTAAAATTTGAAATGGCATGTGGAATTTCTTCTCAATTGCCGGAATCAAACCTGCCTGAAGTTGTTTTTTCCGGTCGTTCCAATGTTGGTAAATCTTCTTTGATCAATAAACTTACTAACAGAAAAGGACTTGCCAGAGTCAGCGCAACTCCCGGAAAAACTGCTACGATCAACTTCTTTTCACTAAAAGATTTTATGCTTGTAGATTTGCCAGGGTATGGTTACGCAAAGGTATCTCAAGCGGAAAAAGAGCGATGGGCAGAGCTTGTGGAGGGTTACTTTGCAGATAATAGGGAATTTGCTTTAGTGGTACAGATTTGTGATATCAGGCACAAACCCACAGCGGATGATATGCAGATGATAAACTTTTTATCTGAGCTGAAATTCCCTTTTATTGTTGTTCTAACAAAAAAAGACAAGCTCAATAAAACTGAGCTTGCTAAACAAATGGATTTTTATTCTCAGCTTCTTTCACCTTACAACACAGAATTCGTCGCATTTTCAGCATTGAACGGTGAAGGTACGGAGGATATAAGAAATATTATTGACAAATACCTTGAGAGAGGAGAGTGAGTGATGATGCTTACCCCCGGACTTAGATTTAACGAAATAGGTCATTTGACTATAGAAGGATTGGATGCTGTATCACTTGCAAAAGAATACGGCACACCTCTATATGTAATCAACGAAAAGCTTATCAGAAACAACTGCAAAAGATACACAAGCTTTATCTCTGATAATTTCAAGGCAGGCAGTTTTCCTTGCTATGCAAGCAAGGCTCTTTCTTGCCTGGAGATTTATCGCGTAATGAAAGAAGAAAATATGGGTGTGGATGTAGTATCAGGCGGAGAGCTGTATACTGCTCTAAAAGCAGGATTCCCCTCTGAAAGAATCTTCTTCCACGGAAACAACAAAACTCCTGATGAACTTAATATGGCCGTTAAAAACAACGTAGGACGCGTTATTGTTGATAGCCTTACTGAGCTTCAGACACTGAATGAAATTGCAATAGAGCTTAATTGTAAGGTTAAAATAGGACTTAGAATCAAGCCGGGCATTGAAGCTCACACTCATGACTACATCAAAACCGGACAGATAGACTCAAAATTCGGTTTCTCAATTGAAAACGGTGAAGCCCTGAGTGCTGTAAAAACAGCTTTAAATTGTTCAAATCTCGAATTATGTCAATTACACTGCCATATTGGCTCACAGATTTTTGACACCCAGCCCTTTGCAGATGCTGTTGAGGTAATGCTCGGTTTCTTTGCTAAGATCTATTCTGAAACAGGAATATGGATCAAGGAACTTAACCTTGGCGGTGGATTGGGCGCACGTTACATCGATACAGATTCACCTCTTGAAATTGAAGAATACCTGACACCTGTTGCAAATGCACTTCACGAAGCTTGCCAAAAGATGAATATACCAGAGCCTGTGTTCCATATAGAGCCAGGACGCTCCATAGTTGGCGAAGCAGGTACCACATTGTACACAGTGGGAAATATTAAAGAAATTGAGAACGTAAGAACATACGTCTCTGTTGATGGCGGTATGGCTGATAACATCAGGTATGCATTATACAAAGCGGATTATACCGTATTAAATGCCTCAAGATCCTCAGGCAACATATTGAATAATGCAACAATAGCAGGCAAATGCTGTGAAAGCGGAGATCTGATTCAAGAGGGAGTTGATCTCATTAAGCCTGAGGTAGGGGACACCTTGGCTGTTCTTACCACAGGTGCTTATAACTACTCCATGGCATCTAATTATAACAGGAGCTTAAAGCCCGCAATGATCATGGTCAACGATTGCACACACAGACTTATCATAAAAAGAGAGACATATGATGATGTTCTGAAAAACGATATCTGATTCTAAAAACAACGGTATTTACTTTGTACCGTTGTTTTTTATATATTTACAGAAATTACATTGAAATATAAATTCATTTGAATTACAATTAAAATAGTACAATAAGGAGGTATCTGTGATGGACTCTAAAAACACATCGGATAAATTGATATTTAATGAAAACTTAAGAAAGTGGATCGAAGCATCAGCTACTCCTTTTAAAGAACTTATGGCATATTATAGATCTGCAATTATGGAGGTGGAAACGAAATTCCGTGTCCTCAATGAAGAATTGTCTCTTGAATATGACCGAAATCCCATCGAAACAATAAAAACAAGACTGAAATCAGTTGAAAGTATTATAGAGAAACTAAGCAGGAAGGGACTTGCAATCAGCGTTGATAACATAGAAAAGCACCTGAATGATGTTGCCGGAGTAAGGGTAATTTGCGGTTTTCCGTCAGATATCTACTCATTGGCAGAAGCATTCCTGCGTCAAGATGACATTAAATTGTTGCAAACTAAAGATTATATGGCAAACCCTAAGCCTAACGGATATCGAAGCTTGCACTTGATAATTGAAATACCCATTTTCTTGCATAAAGAGAAGAGAATGATGAAGGTTGAGGTTCAATTTCGTACAATTTCAATGGATTGGTGGGCAAGCCTTGAGCATAAAATAAGGTATAAAAAAGCAGTAACCGTAAACGATGAAATATCTGCTGAATTAAGGGAGTGCGCAGAAATTGCAGCAAATCTTGATAAAAGAATGGAAGATATAGAAAACAGAATATACGACGATAACTAAAAAATAAGCCTGAGAATAAAAAATCTCAGGCTTATTTTTTATTTTTTCTTTATCTTTGACAGCGGGTTTGCTTCAGCCGCCGATTTCTTTTGATCTGTATTTAAATGAGTGTAGATCTGAGTTGTGCTGAGATTCGTATGTCCGAGAATATCCTGCAATACAAGCACATCAACATTACCGTGCTGATACATAAGCGTTGCAGCAGTATGACGAAGCTTGTGGCAGGAATAACCCTGACTGTCAAGACCGATTCTTTCAAGATACTTATACACAAGCTTTTGAACCATGCTTGTGCTCATGCGCTTCTTGTGAGCACTGATAAAAAGCGCATTCCTATCCGCCAATCCGTCGGTTGGACGAACTTTCAGATACTCATTTACAGCAGAAATACAGGCATCGTTCAAATATATTATTCGCTCTTTGTTACCCTTACCAAGAACTCTGATGTAGTTTTCAGTACTGATATCGCTTACATTAAGTCCAACTAATTCAGATAAACGTAACCCACAATTAAGAAATAAAGTAATAATACAATAATCACGTTCTTTGTATTTGCCGTCAACAGAATCAAGCAACTGAATTGATTGTTCCAAGCTGAGGAATTTCGGCTTTGATTTTTTTTGCTGAGGCGTTTCCAATTCCTTTAACGGGTTTTCTTCAAGCAGATGCTTCTTTAAAGTAAGATAATTAAAAAAACCGCGTAGGGAAGAGGTTTTTCGTAATCTTGTTGAACTATTGTTATTTCGCTCATCTTTAAGATAAGTCATAAATTCATATGCATCTGCAAGGGTTACAGAACGAATCAGATCAATGTCCACATCGTCAATTGGAATATCTTCAAAAGGAACTTCTGTGGAAACCATATCTCTATGAACTTTTAGAAATCTGAAAAAAGTTCTGATATCAATAAAATATTCTTCAATAGTTTTTTCTGACTTTGCTTTGATTACACTCAAATTAATCAGATATTCACGTAAAATGGGAGGAGCACTGTTTTTATAATCCTTCGATAACATAAAATAATCTCCTTGCAAGCTTAATAGAGAAATAGGTGATTGGCCTATAATCTAATTATATCATAAAAAACTGAATGTAATTTCTTATACAGAAAATTACGCAAAATGAATATTTTGCGTAATTGAGGGGAGTTTTTTGATAATATTACGATTTGTATAATTACAATTTGTATAAAATCAAATAATTGTCATATCCGATACTTCCTTACTGTATGATTAATAACTAATATATCGTTTAAATCTAATCCGATTAAGAATGTTCCATTTTAAGAATTATTATTTTTACTACTCAAGCTAAATACATTTAATAATATAATTCTATTTTAATTGGATATTAGTTCTATATACTTCTATAAATAGTCTTTATATATTATATTTATTGAATTACTAAAATTAAATTACTTTTAAAACACATCAATTCTATATAACAAGTTAGCACATTATATAGGACAGTATTATTTTATTCATCACATATTTATTGAGCTGTGCACATAAGGGTAGTATTACCGAATAAATCAGCACATCTCTACTATCTACTCTAAGATCTTATCTCTATTTCATTTATTTATACTATTACTAACACTCCTATATTCGATTGAGCTCAATCGAATATATTCAATATAAGAGGGCAAGCTCTTAACCTGCCCTCTTACGATTTAATTCAATAAAACGAAACCGCCAATATCTTTCAAGCATCCTTTGCATAAGGATATTAGATCCATATTATGCTTTTTTATGAATTCTTTAATATCCGAGGCATCAGGATGGGACTCAAGGTCACCAAAAAATATGACCGTATCCCCTATTACCCCTGAGGCACCACCAATGAATCCGTAACTGTTATCATCCAGGTAAATATGCCCTTGCTTTATAAGTAAAACATCTAAATCCAGATCGTATGCCGCCTTGCAAATCGTCGGGTCTGCAGTGATAATAGCATTATCATTCAGCACCAACGTTGAGCACTTAGCATAACCCTGATTAACATTTATTAGCTTTATATCATTTGCTATAGAGAATTCTCTGACTTCAGGCGCCAGAGAGCTTGCCTTGCAGAACAAATACTGACCAACCTGCACTGCATTCAATGATACATTCAGCGGATATTTATTTTCAAGAGAATCGCAAACACACACTTCATTTGAAAATTCAGAAAGCTTCTTAAGTAATCCAATAGCGTTTTTTGGAATAAAGAATCTGTCTTTTATTTTAAGTAATTGCATATCTGCATGGAATCTTTCATAGGTTATTAAATTATCAATACATTCACTGAATATGGTATTTATTCCAAGTTCGTTAATTGCATTAGTAATTTCAGTACATACCGGTGAGATCAGAATTGATTTATTACGTGAGCGCATCGAAAGCCTCACGAATATTTCTGACGCCAATAAGCTCAACGTCTGCCGATGTTTGCACATTTTTTAAATTGTGATACGGGATCACGATTCGGGTAAATCCAAGCCTGGAAGCTTCATTTACGCGTTCTTGTGCGTGTGATACGCTTCTGATTTCTCCTGCCAGACCTATTTCACCAAAAGCTATGGCATTTTCAGACACGGGTATATCCTTAAGACTTGAAACAAGCGACATTGCAACCGCAAGGTCAGTTGCAGGCTCGTCCAATCTTAAACCGCCTATAACATTAACATATACATCAGTATTTGAAAAATAATATCCGGCACGTTTTTCTAGCACAGCTACTATCAAAGACATTCTGCTGTAATCGAATCCGGTTGACATTCGCCGTGGATTGCCAAACGCAGATGCAGATGCAAGCCCCTGCACCTCAGCCAGTATAGGCCTTGTACCCTCCATAGTGCAAGCCACGCAAGTACCCGAAACATTCTTTGGTCTGCCGGAAAGCAACATAAGCGATGGATTCTGAACCTCTTCCAAGCCATTTTCAGACATTTGAAAAACACCGATCTCATTAGTAGATCCAAACCTGTTTTTTACTGCTCGGAGTATTCTGTATGACATTTGTTTGTCACCCTCAAAATACAAAACAGCATCAACTATGTGCTCGAGCACCTTAGGACCTGCAATTGAGCCTTCCTTATTCACGTGACCGACAATAAACATAGGAATATCCATACTTTTTGCCACACGCATAAGAAAATTCGTACATTCTCTTACCTGAGTAACGCTGCCGAGAGATGAATTCAGCTCCGAAATGGACATTGTCTGAATCGAGTCGATCATAACCATATCAGGCTTATCCGTTCTAATTACTTCAGCAACAACTTGTGCGTCTGTTTCTGTAAGAACAAGTAGGTTCTCTGATTCAGCATCGAGCCTTGCTGCTCTAAGCTTGAGCTGGCGTTTTGATTCCTCGCCTGAAACGTACAGGATCTTTAAACTCTTGCATAATTGTCTGCATATCTGCAAAAGAATCGTTGATTTACCGATTCCGGGATCTCCCCCCAAAAGAATCAGACTTCCTTTAACTATTCCACCGCCCAGCACCCTGTCAAGCTCAGATATTTGAGTAATATATCTATGTTCGTCCTTTGTAGAGATCTCCGTTATACTGACAGGTTTTGTGTATACAGCTTGTTTTCTTCCGAGGATCGCATTACTTTCAGCTTTATTGATTATTTCCTCGTTCATAGTGTTCCATTCGCCGCAGGAGGGACATTTTCCATACCATTTTGGTGATTCGTATCCGCACTCACTGCATATGTATGCACTTTTCACCTTTGCCATATATTTACACATCCATTCATATTTCGATATAATAATTTTAATGTCACATAGTTTTTTTGTCAAGATTTCTATGCTTTTATCTGAAATTGTTATTATAAAATTCCAAAAATCCACAATAAATTGAAAAAGCTATCTGATTTTGATAATTTTCTTGATTCAGCAGGGTTTCTTCTTCAGGATTAGACAAAAATCCGCACTCAACCAAAATTGCCGGTACTTGCGCTTTATCTAAAATATAAATGTCGCTTGAAGCTTCTTTGCATTGACGCTCATTATCATTCTGCAAAAGTCCTTTAATGGCAACCCTTACGCTTTCTGCAAGTAGTTTACTTTCTTGCAAATTAGGAGAATAAAACACCTGCGAACCCCTGTACTTGCTTTCTTCAAATTTATTCTGATGGATACTGATATATATGTTCTCCTGAGAGCTGTTGCAAATATCTGATCGATTATGAAGATCAGATACTTTTTTATCCTTCAGACTTTCTGCAGATGCTGAATATATTGCCTTGTCTGTTTCACGTATCATGACAACCTTAAATCCATTTTGCATAAATAGCGACTTTAAAGTAAGACCTATTTTTAAATTTATATCCTTTTCAACAGTTCCGTTTGCAGATACTGCTCCCCCATCCTCTCCGCCATGCCCACAATCTATCACAATTGTAGTATTATCTCTATTGCCAACAAAATCAGCAGAGACAGTCTTTGTATTCACATTTGAATACAAAACGATTGTTGATAATATTAACAATAAGCCTAAAAGTAAAATGTAAATTCTTCGCAACATTTTATCACCATTATATTAAGATTAATTGATTATACACTCATATCCGAACTTATGCATAAAATATATTGAGAAATAACACGCGAGGATTGATAATATTTATGAATATCACTTTAGATAAAGTACGTTGCGGTCATAACGCGGTAATAATAAGCATTAAGGATAGCGAATACGAAAGCCAAAAGCTTCACGATATGGGACTTACAAAAGGCAGCGAAATACTGCCTGTGTTTTCTTCCCCAACGTCAGATCCCGTTGCATATAAAGTCAATGGCGTAGTTATCGCTATAAGGAATAAGCAAGCAAAGAATATAAATGTATCAACATGCAGGTGTGATAGCTACGAAAAAGCATAACCTCATTGCAAACTCAGAAAGAGAATATTCCTTTGCATTAGTAGGAAATCCAAACGTTGGAAAAAGTACACTATTCAATGTGCTCACCGGTGACAAACAACACACCGGAAACTGGTCAGGTAAGACAGTTGAAATATGCCAAAGACAAATTAAATACCACAATAATAAAGTATCCATCACAGATCTGCCGGGTACGTATTCACTTTATAACAATTCACCGGAGGAAAAAATAACAAGCAATTACATTAATACCAGAAACTTTGACTGCCTTATAATTGTTGTAAACAGCCTGCTGCTTAAAAGAAATCTGATGTTAACATTACAGGTCCTTGCAAAATGTAATAAAGCTGTGTTATGCCTTAATATGTCAGACGAGCTTAAAAGCAAAGAAACAAAGATAGATACCATGGAGCTTTCTCTTCAGCTTGGAATTCCTGTAATAAATGTTTCTGCTCTTAAAAACAAAGGCGTAGATAAACTGATAGAAACCGCTTGTGATGTTTCAGATAATAAGATCAAAACATACACAACATCGGAGATAAAATCAATATCCACAGATGATTTGAGCAATAGCGAAAGAAGCGAAAGGATAGCAGAAATAAGCAACAGAATTTCTTCGTTGGTATTAAACAATAACGAAAACATCTACACAAAAAAAGATGAAAAATTAGATAAAATATTCACATCTAAACTTACCGGAATACCAATAATGTTGCTTGTATTAGCAGTAGTTTTCTGGCTTACCGCTTTCGGCGCAAACTATCCAAGCGAATTGTTGAGCAGTTTGTTTTCTGCACTGCATAAACATATAGTCATCACACTTGAGTTAATAAAAATCCCTCCATTAATAATCAGTATTCTGTGCGATGGCATATATACGACTCTATCCTGGGTCGTCTCTGTAATGCTTCCCCCTGCTCTGATTTTCTTTCCCTTATTTGCAATATTGGAGGAGTCGGGCTATTTGCCAAGAATCGCGTTCAATCTTGACAGAGTATTCGCCAAAGCAGGCGTTAACGGCAAATTAGCCATTACTATGCTTATGGGCTTGGGTTGCAATTCATGCGGAGTTATGGGTTGTAGAATTATAAAATCAAAAAAAGAAAGAGTAATATCTGCAATTACTAACAGTTTCGTTCCCTGCAACGGTAGATTTCCAACCCTTATTGCAATAATAAGCATATTCATTTCAGGATATTACACAGGATTAGGAAAATCGGTTGTTACGGCAGTGGTAATGATGCTTTTATTACTGCTGGCATTCTCTATGACATTATTAACTTCCTTGTTTTATTCCAAACTGTTTTTTAAAGATGACACGTCATCATTTGTTATGGAATTGCCAACATATAAGATTCCAAGGATTACTAAAATACTCCCTGATGTTATAAAAAACAAAGTAATATTCGTCTTATCACGTGCTGTTCTTTTTTCAATTCCTGCAGGAATATTAATCTGGCTTTCAACAAATATAAAAATCTCCGACTTATCAATTATCAGCTATATAGCAAATTATCTTGATCCCATAGCATCAGAAATTGGACTTGACGGCAAAATATTGGTGGGTTTTCTTCTGGGTTTTCCTGCAAATGAAATCGTCCTACCCATTATAATTATGTTATATCAGAATAATAGTGTCCTCTCTGATTTTTCATCTTTTGCTGAACTCAGCACAGTTCTTATTGCCAACAACTGGACCTTAATAACTGCAATATGTGTTTGCGTATTCTGTTTATTCCATTTTCCATGTTCTACTACTTGTATGTCAATAAAAAAAGAAACAAGCAGCACTTTATGGACTGTTGCATCTATTCTGACACCTCTTGTAATCGGTATAACTCTGTGCTTCCTGATAAACGCAATCGGAAAGTTGGTTTTTTAACCTTTGTCATATTTTTTTCTGAGCTCAAGAAGAGCTTTCTTCTCTATTCGGGATATGTATGACCTGGAAATTCCAAGAATATTAGCAACCTCTCTTTGAGTTAGCGGTTCATTTCCATTCAATCCATATCTCAGTATTATTACTTTCTTTTCTCGTTCGTCCAATACGCTGTTAATATATTCTGATAGCTTTTCTGATTTAATTTTCAAATCAAGGTCATCTGCAAAATTTTCATCAACAGCAAGAATATCAATCAAAGTAAGCGGATTTCCGTCTTTATCCGTATCTATGGTTTCGCTGAGAGAAACATCAGATGCCGATTTTTTACAATTGCGAAAATGCATCAATATCTCATTTTCCACACAACGTGCTGCATAGCTTGAAAGCTTTATGTTCTTATTCAAATCGTAACTGTTAATTGCTTTAATCAAGCCTATGGTACCTATGGACACAAGGTCATCGTGGTCGGCCTGGGTCGCATAATATTTCTTGACTATGTGAGCCACAAGTCTCAGATTATGTTCAACGAGCTTATTCCTTGCAGAAATATCACCTGCTTTGCATCTCTCCAGGTATTCTCTCTCTTTTTTTGCACCCAACGGTTTTGGAAACGAACCGTTCTTACAGACGTGCAGAATAAACACATAGCAATAATTTGCAAGCATTAACAGAAATTGGTACACAAAAACGCACTCCTTATGATTTTATACAATCATATTCAGGGAGTGCGTTAATTTTGCGTGTCCTATTAAATTTTACATATATCAGGAATTTCGTCCGAATTCCTCAAGAATCAGACCTTTGTTATGATCAAGCGCCCAATCAATACTCCACTCGCTCGTAAATAACAGCAAATGATTTCCCTTTAGATCCTGTATTCTCTTTGTATCAGAAGCAAGATCTAAGGATTTGGGGTCAAGATCAGAGTTACCTATCCAACGAATGAATTGATAAGGCAATGAGGTCATAATAATATCAACATTATACTCTGTTTCAAGTCTGTGCTTAAGAACATCAAACTGAAGCGTACCAACAACGCCAACTATAACCTCTTCCATACCGGCATCAAGCTCCTGGAAGATCTGAATTGCACCTTCTTGCGCAATCTGAGAGGTACCTTTTATAAACTGCTTACGCTTCATTGTGTCCTTCTGGCGAACAAGAGCAAAATGCTCGGGAGCGAAGGTGGGAATACCCTTGAATTTAACCTTTTGACCTAACGAGCAAACAGTATCGCCTATAGAGAAAATGCCGGGATCAAATATTCCTATGATATCTCCTGCATAAGCATCCTCTATCATTTCTCTGTCAGAAGCCATCATCTGCTGAGGCTGAGAAAGCTTGATCTTTCTTCCTGCCTGAACGTGAGAGACTTCCATATCCTTCTCAAATTTGCCTGAGCAAATTCGCATAAATGCAATTCTGTCACGATGCATCTTGTTCATATTAGCCTGAATTTTAAAAACGAATGCAGACATAAAATCAGAATCAGGCTCAATGATTCCCTCGTCAGTTTCTCTGGGAAGAGGTGACGTGGTAAACTCAAGAAAGTTTTTGAGGAAGGGTTCAACGCCAAAATTATTAAGAGCTGAGCCAAAGAACACAGGAGTAAGCTTACCTTTGCGAACAAGGTCCAGATCCAGCTCGTCGCCTGCACCTTCAAGCAGTTCGATTTCATCCAGAAAATCGTCGATCATATACTTGCCTACTGTGTCTACAAGCTCTGGGCTGTCAACAGGAATTACCTTCTCTTCAACTTCTTTTTGACCGTTATTAGCGGTATACGCAAGCACACTCTTGCTTTGTCTGTCATAAACGCCCTTAAAATCGCGGCCTGAGCCAATGGGCCAGTTTACGGGACATGTGTTGATTCCAAGGACCTGCTCAATTTCATCAAGAAGATCAAAAGGATTTTTTGACTCATGATCCATCTTATTAATAAAGGTAATGATAGGAATATTGCGCATCACACAAACTTTAAAGAGCTTGATAGTCTGACGCTCAACACCTTTGGATGCATCAATTACCATTACCGCAGAGTCAGCAGCCATAAGTGTTCTGTAGGTGTCTTCTGAGAAATCCTGGTGACCCGGAGTGTCCAGAATATTGATGCAGTAACCGTTATATTTAAACTGCATTACAGAAGAAGTTACGGAAATACCTCTTTGCTTTTCAATTTCCATCCAGTCAGAAACCGCGTGCTTAGCTGTACGCTTGCCCTTAACTGAGCCTGCAAGATTAATGGCACCACCGTAAAGCAATAGTTTTTCTGTTAATGTTGTTTTACCTGCGTCAGGGTGAGAAATAATAGCAAAGGTTCGACGTTTGCTGATCTCATCAGTTAATTTACTCACGATCTATATCTCCAATACATTAAATTCCAATGATATATTATACTTTTATCGGTATAATATGTCAAGATTCACAGAAAACAACCAATATTAATGTTAAGAAAATGTAGAAAACTTATTCATACACTTGACATATTTTAGTTAATTTGTTACAATATCATTGTAATAAAAATCTTTCCTATTTTTTCATATACCTTCCAAATTGAGGCAGGGACCCTAAGGTCTCTGCCTCAACCCTTATATCAGATTGGAGTTTTAAAAAGTGAGCAATATCGGACTTTATATTCATATCCCCTTCTGTGAAAGAAAATGCAATTACTGTGATTTCTACAGCATAAAGGGAGACGATGATCTGCATAAAAAATATGTAGATAAAGTAATCAATGAAATCAGATATTGGAAAAGCAACGAATTATACAGCAACAGCGTAGATACAATATACATAGGTGGCGGTACCCCAAGTGTATTGGGAACCAATTTACTCCAAAAATTATTAGATGAAGTAACATCAAATCTGAATGTAGATTCTAATGCTGAAATCACAATAGAGGTCAACCCAAACTCAGTATCTTACATAGATCTTGCACAGCTTAAATCCAGCGGACTTAACAGAATCTCTATGGGACTGCAATCCGCTTCAAACGATGAACTGAAACTACTCGGAAGACTTCACTCAATCCAAGATGCAAAAAACGCAACAGAACAATTCTATAAATCAGGCATTTCTAACTTTTCGCTGGACGTTATGTTAGGAATCCCATTGCAAACCCCTGAAACATTGGTGCAGACACTTGATTTTTGTATAAACTCCAACGCCTCACACATAAGCACATATATGCTGAAAATAGAGGAAAACACACCATTTTATAAAAACACCAATAATCTCATTTTTGCTGACGATGACACTATGGCTGATCTGTACGAATTAACTTGCAAAAAGCTTGCTGACAATGGATTCAGACATTATGAGATATCTAATTTCTGCAAAAACAACAGAATAAGTCGTCATAATATGAAGTATTGGGTGCTTGAAGACTACCTGGGCATCGGCCCTTCTGCTCATTCTCTGATTGGTGAAAAGCGATTTTTCTACCCAAGAGATATAGAAGAATTCAACTACAAAAACATTCAGTTTGAATCAAAAGGAAAAACTCCCGAAGAATATATTATGCTTACTTTGCGCACAGACGAGGGCTTTAAGTTCAGAAAACACAAAGAGCTTTTCAATCTAACGGTTTCTAAAGAATTTATAAAGAAAGCCGAAGAATTTGAAAAGCTCGGTCTGCTGAATATCAGCCGTGATGCAATTTGTCTGAAAGAAAAAGGTTTTCTTGTTTCCAATGCAATTATTTCAGAATTGCTCAGTACAGAAATCTTATAAATTTTATGTTGTAAAAATCACAAGCTGTGATATCATTGGTTCCAATTTCATTAATAAGAATATAATTCGCACCAACGCCGAGCAGAAAACCGTCTTTTTCTATAAGCTCGGCGTTTCCCATTAAGAACTGAATCTGTGCACGTCTGCCTATTTGAGTACGAATAAAACCATTCAGGTACTGAATGCTCTCGGCAGTTACCGGGAAAGGGTTGCTGTAGTCGGTAATCAACTGTGAAATATTATTATTTACAGATGGTAATTCACTTGATGCAGAACCGGACTCAATACCCGAAGAAGGCATAAGAACACTTGATACATCCGTGTTTGAGCCACCATACAAGGTGGTTGTTGGTGTGGACATATTATTATTGATCTGAGGTACAGGTGCATAGTTTTGCGCAGACTGAGCCCCCTGATTAATCTGCATATTACCCGAGCTCTGTTGAGCATTTGCAAGATTAAAGGATGCGATCTGCTCTAAAGAAGGCAAACCTTTAAGGAACAGATCATCGGGATTATCCTCGCTGTATCTTGCAGGAGGGATTCCGTAAATACTCATCAAATCCAAAGATGTAGCCATTGTTTTCTCCTTAGGTCATGTATTTGCATAAGCATTTGTGGGTGCATAAAAGCAATGGTCCCCTACCCTGTTGTATATAACTCCAACATTTGAAGGGAAATACCGCGGACAATTTGGACTATACGGATTAAAGAAGAATATAGAGTTGCCCACGGAGCTTGCTGTGTTGCCTGCAAGAGCCCAATCTGCAATTTCATAATGAATATCATCCGGAGTAATGTTATACACATTTTGGGTGTTATACTCGCCGTCAACAAATTCTTTCAGGCAAACAAACTGGCAAGCTTGGGTTATAACGGCTCGCACATCTCCGCCGTTACTCACTCGGCTGAATTCACCTACGGTAGAGAAAGCTCTGTTCATAATAACAGATGCAACTGCTCGCATTCCGTCATCTCCCTCACCGCCTGCCTCGCAGCTGATAAGCCGTGCAAACAGTTCTCTTGTATCAAGTGCCATTAAACTCACCCTTTTTGCTTATTCATTACATACTATGCAACAAACAAAAATCTGATATAAAAAGAACCAGGGGACTTACCTTTTCAGGTAAGTCCCCTTGAAGTTCTTATAAAGTGTTTGCCTTACAGGATCTCTGTCTCATCATTCTCCTGAGAGTATGAAGGCTTGAAAGATGATGTAGGCTCGTCAACTGAACTTGCTACGATAACGTCAACAGTGTTGAACATTACGATAGAGATCTCAGCTGACTCGTATGACTTCTTCATTATAATCACCTCGTTAATAGTTTTTGGGTTCAAAAGGAACAAAAGGAAGCTCAATTGGTTTATCAGGATCGCGGGTTACATCAGCATAACTTGCCGAGATCACATCATCTCCGTGAAAAATAACAATATTCATCGCAGGAGAATCATAAATCAATTTATTCATTATAAAATCCTCTTATTCAGTAATATAATTACCTGCTGCGTTGCAATATGCAGTAAGTGCATTTGCAACATCAACAAGAGCAGCCTTTGAGCTCTGCTGTGCCTGGTATGCATAGCTCATAGCGCTGTATGTGATTGTGCAACCATTGCCAATTGCAAGCTCATATGCCTCGGAAAGCTGATGTGCTGCAATATCTTCGATCTTGAGAGTCCACATATTTCCGTTCTTTTCAAGTCCTGCACAGGTCAAACCGTTAACATCGATAGCAGGAGTTGCGCCCTCGGGAAGCTTGGTCTCGTCTACGATGAAGTAGAATTTGAGAGATGTCTCAGACTCAAGAACAAGTGATGCACCGTAGTACTTAATAACATCGCCCTCGCCAACGATAACAGGAGCATAAGCTTCGTTGTTTCCTTCTACGAGAACTCTGTCAGCATCTGTCATAAGTTCTGTATCGTTTGCAAGTGCATCTGTGTTGTAGTTAAAGTATACCTGAGAAGCTGCACCGTAGTTGAGGAGTGCCTTTACAATATCCTGCTCAGCAGCATAATTTTCTGTATCAGCAAGAATCTCTGTAAGGTAATCCTGAACTGTGTATCTGTAAACAATTGTCTCATAGTCTGTTGCCACGAGCTGAACCTCGATTACAGAAGTCATCTCCTTAGCAGCAACCTCTGCTGTGAATCCATAAGCGCCCTCTGCAAAGTAGCCCTCTGTTACGGGAACAACAACCTCTGTGTACTCACCGCTGTTGGGAACATTCATGATAACCTTTGCATTCTCATCATCAAGGATATAATCATTGATTTCAAACCAGAAGTTAACACCCAGGTTTCCGCCAAGAGTTACAGATGTGCCAATAAGAACGGGAGCAGGAATAATGGGGTCTTCACCCTCGCCGCCTTCACCGCCGGATGTAGGAGGCTCTACAGGAGCAAAGATGTTGTTGAGGTCATCAGAGCCAACCTGATTTCCGTCAGCCCACATCATATAGTAGCAGATGGACTCATAGAAGCCTTCCTTAATATCAGGTGTCTGGTCACGGTTACCTGTTCCGTCATCCTTGAGACCGTTGATCTGGAATCCCTCTGCATCAGCAGGAACGTTAAAGCTGTAGTAATCGTAATTACCATCATTATCGTAGTAAGCCATCTCTGTTCCGGGCCACTCTGTGTTATAATCTACGAAAGAAGAACCCCAAATGTGGATCCTTACATCTGACCAATACCAGTTGTTCTGGAAGAATACTGTGATGAGCTCAACATCCTGGGGAGCATCTGTAGTAGGTGCATCTGTAGGTGCGTCGGTTGTGGGCTCATCGCCTGTTGCAGGAGTTGAAGGAACATACTCGTACTCAACTGCGTGTGAGCCAAGCTCCTCTGTCCACTCCATGTAGTAGCCAAAGCCGTCCTTAACTACTGTGTCAGAAGACTGGTCAAGACCGTCTGAGCTGTTTGTACCTGTGAATACAACTGTTGTTGCATCTGCAGGGATCTGAGCTGTGTAGATATCCTGATTAAAATCATTGGTCTCTACATAATCCATGGGATTACCGGGCCACTCTGAGCCGGCATCAAATGCGCTGCCCCATGTGTGAACTCTTACGTCAGTCCAACCCCAGTTGTTTGTGAAGTAGATAGTGATGTACTCGGCAACCACGGGAGCCTGTGTTGTAGCAGGAGCCTCAGTTGCGGGTGCATCTGTGGGAGCTGCAGTTGTTGCAGGTGCCTCAGTTGCAGGAGCATCTGTGGGAGCTGCAGTTGTAGCGGAAGTTGTTGTAACCTCGGGAGTTGAAGGAACATACTCGTACTCAATTGCGTGTGAGCCAAGCTCCTCTGTCCACTCCATATAGTAGCCGTAACCGTCCTTAACTACTGTGTTGGAAGACTGGTCAAGACCGTCTGAGCTGTTTGTACCTGTGAATACAACTGTTGTTGCATCTGCAGGGATCTGAGCTGTGTAGATATCCTGACCGAAATCGTTAGTCTCTACAAACTCCATTGCCTTACCGGGCCAGGTAGTGTCAGCTTCAAATGCGCTGCCCCATGTGTGAACTCTTACGTCAGTCCAACCCCAGTTGTTTGTGAAGTAGATGGTGATGTACTCAGGAACCACGGGAGCCTGTGTTGTAGCAGGAGCCTCAGTTGCGGGTGCATCTGTAGGTGCAACTGTAGTTGCAGGAGCCTCTGTAGGATCGGGAGTTACCACAGGATAAGTAACAGAAAGGCTGGAAGAATCAACAGCATAAGCAAATACATACTCACCTGCTGCTTTAGATGTGATTGTAGCGTTATCACCTACAGAAGCAGAGAAAGTAACGCCAGTTACTGTATCAGTGATAGCAGTGCTTGTACTTGTCCAAGAGCCGGATTTAACGATCTTAAACTCGTAGGATGTGTTTGCCTCGAGAGTAAGTGTTGCATATCCAACATTATCACCTGCTGAAGCAAGCTTGAACTCATTTGCAGTAGTACTCCAAGCATTGAATGAACCTACGAGATATACATCTGTAGATGTGAGATCAACAGCAGGAACGTCATCAAGTGATTCATACCATGTAGCTGCCTTAGCATCAAAGTACTGACCCTTGGTCATTATAAGATCATCTGTCTTTAAGCCGTTGTTGTTGTTGTTAAAAATAACATTATCATACTCAACATCAAATGTGATTGTATAAACATCAAAACCATTTACTGTATCTTCTGACTTAGTCATGGGAACACCGGGCCATGAAAGACCAGCGCCACCATCTGTCCAAGCATAAACGTAAACAGAATCCCATTTGTTGGAATTGATAAAGTTTACTGTGTAAGATACTTCAGGAGCATCTGTGGGTGCTTCTGTGGTAACAGGAGCCTCTGTAGGTGTTTCTGTTGCAGGTGCATCTGTGGGAGCCTGTGTAGTAGCAGGAGCCTCTGTAGGATCAACCTCGGGAGCAGTATAAACAATATCAAGTGCTTTAGTAGCAATTGTGTAATTGAATGTGTATGTACCACCATCAGCTGCAAGTGTTACATTGTCTGTACCGCCAATAGTACCACCAGCGTTAATTGTTGTGGTCAGAGTACCAACACCCATCCAGTTGCTATCCTTCTTAATCTTAAACTCATAGTTACCTGCATCAAGGTCAAGTGTTATTGTAACAACACCTGTATCCTCTGCATATACCATGTTCTGACCGGTTGCCCAGTCTGTGAGAGTTCCCATCAGATAGAAAGCAGAAGCATCACCGGGAACTGCTGCAGCAGGGGGTGTGTATGTGTCCCATTCGAAACTGCTCCAGTCATTAACTACGAGCATATTCTTGCCGTCTGTGGGAATTACCTGATCACCGGAATCGTTCCAGGATGTCCACTCGGTTGAACCGGGTGCACAACGAAGAACCTTCATTCCTGTGTAAGTACCGCCGAGGGGAGCCTCGTAGATACCGTCGCCGTCGGGATCTGTAAAATAGATCCACTTGTCTGCTGTGCTGCCGCCCCAGACCCAAGCTCTGAACTCTGCGCTTGCCTGATCCCAAACACCTGCATTGAGGTAAAGGGTTTCAGGAGCTGAAGTTTCAGCAACTTCGACCTGAGCTGCGCCAACGCTTACAGGTGCTACGCAAATAACACTGATAAGCATCAGCATTGCCAATACAATTGACAATAGTCTTTTCATGTTTTTTCCTCCTTGAAAAATATTTTTATTCCACAAAAGCAGACCGGGTAAAAATTCGCTCTGACTGCTTTTGAAGTTTAACAAAGATTATTTTGCAGGAACAAAAGGAAGCTCTATGGGCTTGTTGGGATCCCTTGTTGTAGGCTGAGTTGCCTCTGTGGGCTTCTCGGTAGGCTGTGATTCGGTGAAATCGGAAGTGGATTCCTCTGTAGGATCAGTGTTTTCTGTTGACTCTGTGTTCTGAGTGGAATCAGAAGGGTCAGTTGCTTCCGTAGGATCCGTATTCTGAGTTGAGTCAGTAGGGTCATCACCACTTGGTTTAGTTGCATCTGTGGGGTCAAGCTCGGGTTCTGTAGTAGTGGGCTCTGTAGGATCTTTTGAACCCTCGGGAACAGAGGGAGCCTCATCTGTGGGCTTAGTTACCTCTGTGGCATCTGTAGCTTCTGTTTTATCTGTAGGCTGTGTAGCCTCGGAGTTATCCTCAGCAGTTGTATTTTCAGTAGGGTCTTTCTCAGAGGGTTCTTCAGGCTTTGAAGGTTTGGTTTCTGAGTTAGCAGATGTTGACTCCGTAGGATCAGTTGATTCGGTTACGTTTGCAGAAGTGGAAGCAGCTGTGGACTCTGTTACTTCTGTAGAAGCTGAAGCTGATGAGTCAGGCTCATTGTCAGGAGGATCCATAGGCTCAACAAGCCCTGCAATCATTTTTTGAATAAAGGTAGCATCCTTAATGTTTACCGAATCATCGTAATTCACATCAGCGAGTAAAAGCTGAAGCTCTTCTAAAACAATAAGCGAGGCTAAATGCTTCTGGATCGTAGTAGAATCCTTAACGTTAACGAAGGAATCCAGGTTAACGTCTCCGGTTTTATAATTTGGCAGGATCTCCAGCTCGTCGTTTTCAAGAGCAAAGGTTGTTAAGGAAAAAGTAATAACAATAACAACCGAGAGCAAAACTGCTGTAATTTTCTTAAGCATATGGTCAAGCCTCCCCAAAAAACTATTTCACCAATACATAATATATTATACATATATATGGCAGAATTTCAATAGCAAATACGTACATTTTTAAAGAAATTCAAAAAAATAAGCCCCTGCAAAAATACAAAGGCTTAAAAAATCATATAAGAGGCTCGCCGACAGGTGTATTAACCACTATTCCTGCGATATATTTGCGAATAACCGTGGAATCCTTAACGGTAATAACGTTGTCTGTATCGGCATCGCAAATCATAAACATATCATCAGGTATGTCCGCAAGCTCAGCAAGATATTTTTGTATATATGTGGCATCTTTAACATTTACATTTCTGTCAGCGTTAGCATCCCCAAGGAGCATAGGGACTGAAGATCTGCAGAGAACACAGTCAGATTCGTATCCAATCACAGAATCATCTGTGTGGGTTATTCCGCAATATGAGCATATGTAATCTGCATAATGAGGATGCTCGTCAGACGTAGCAACAAATACCGCTTTATTACACATATGCTTTTGCGAACGATAGTTGTAATCAGGTACGCCAAAATAGTAATCATTTGTTACACGTTTCAAAGCAAAAACTCCAATTCCTTGGTCACTGCCCGAATCATTAGTGTTGCCTTCAACCGTGTAGAAATATTCTCCATCAGAATAATCAACAAGACCTACGTGTGTAAAGTTTTTAGTAAAAAACAGATCTCCCTGCTCGGGTGTATACACTTCGCCGTCAAAATAACGAATGTTGAAATAACCCGGATCAGGTGCCGCAATAGCGCAGTTTTCAAGTACATCAAGGGGAACATTCGCCTGACGTGCACACCAACTGACAAACATAGCACACCAAGGCTGGTTCGGCAATCCATACCAGGTGCCGTATTTTGTATCGTTGTTCTCCCCTTCCCTGAATCCGATCTGTGTTTTTGCTATGTTAATTATATCCGATGCCTGGTCACCGGTATTAACGTGAATGTTTTTATATTCATCGCTGCTCAAAACAGTATATGTTGATGCATACAGAACAGCAATTGATATGACTAAAGAAAATATACGTATGATCACATTTTTCATCATAACTACTCCAAAAAGCAAATATTGTTTTAAAGGATAAAAGACGACAAGTAAAACCTGCCGTCTTTTCTGGCGGAGAGTTAGGGATTCGAACCCTAGGTCCCTTTCGGGACACAGCATTTCGAGTGCTGCACCTTCGACCACTCGGACAACTCTCCATTCTTGTAGTTTCTTAATATTGTACTAATTTATCAATAAAAAGTCAAGATGAATATAATCATAAACTCACCTCATAGTTTAATAAAGCAAAACACTTTTTGACAAAATCGACAATTAATTTTAAGAATTATTACTGTTTTTCTATTCTTTTTTAGTTGACTTTAAAAGTGAAATAAAGTAATATAATAGTAGGTTATACATAACTGACGGAGTTGCGGAGCACCGCAAGGGAATGTATAGACCATATCAGCCGACCGTCTGGGCAAAGCAGTTATTATAGCTGTTTTGCCCTTTTTTATTGCAAAACAGTACACACAAAGGAGAAATGCAATATGAAACACGAAAACTGGAACGGCTTTAATGCCGGAAAATGGCAGGATGAAATCAACGTAAGAGATTTTATCCAGAACAACTACAAAGAATACACAGGCGATGAGAGCTTTCTTGCACAGGCAACCCCCAGAACCCGTGATCTCATGAAAAAAGTTGAAACTCTCTTTACCCTTGAACGTCAGTACGGCGGTGTGCTTGATATTGACACAACAACCGTTTCTTCTCTTAACAGCTACGCACCGGGATATATAGATAAATCAAACGAACTCATTGTTGGCCTGCAGACAAACCGCCCTCTTAAAAGAGGAGTAAATCCTTTCGGCGGAATCAGAATGGCAAGACAGGCTTGTGAAGCATACGGATACAAGCTCAGTGATAAGATCGAGGATGAATTCCAATACAGAACAACCCATAACGATGGTGTTTTCCGTGCATATACAGACGAAATGCGTCTTGCAAGAAAGTGCCATGTTATCACAGGTTTGCCCGATGCATACGGCAGAGGAAGAATCATCGGTGACTACCGCAGAGTAGCACTCTACGGAGTTGACAGACTTATTGAAGAAAAGAAAAAAGACAAAGCAGCACTTGCAAAATCAAACTTTAACACAGAGCAAATAAGACTTGACGAAGAGCTTTTCCAACAGATCAACTTCCTTGGATTTATGAAGCAGATGGCTGCTATGTACGGATGCGATATTTCTCAGCCTGCTAAAAACACACGAGAAGCAATTCAGTGGACTTACTTTGCTTATCTCGGAGCTATCAAAGAGCAAAACGGCGCTGCAATGTCTTTGGGCAGAGTGTCCACCTTCTTT
This sequence comes from Ruminococcus sp., assembly GCA_017416065.1. Lineage (GTDB taxonomy): Bacteria > Bacillota > Clostridia > Oscillospirales > Acutalibacteraceae > Ruminococcoides. The sequence goes on along the minus strand of JAFQDM010000011.1, from coordinate 42,330 downwards.
GATATTTATATTGAAAGGGATATTGCAAACGGCATACTTACAGAAGAAACTGCTCAGGAGCTTATTGATGATTTTGTAATCAAGCTTCGTCTTGCAAGACACCTCAGAACTCCTGAGTACAACGAGCTTTTTGGCGGAGATCCTATGTGGATCACCGAAGCAGTTGGTGGTATGAGTGAAGACGGCAGAACATTGGTTACAAAATCCAGTTTCCGAATTCTTAACACCCTTTACACTCTGGGTTCCTCTCCAGAGCCCAACCTGACTGTTCTTTGGTCTACTTCCCTGCCCTCAGGATTCAAAAAATTCTGTGCAAAGGTATCTTGTGATACAGACTCCATTCAGTATGAAAACGACGACATGATGCGTCCAATTTACGGTGACGACTACGCAATTGCTTGCTGTGTTTCTGCAATGAAGGTCGGCAAACAGATGCAGTTCTTCGGTGCACGTTGCAACCTTGCAAAGCTTCTTCTCATTGCACTCAACGGTGGCTATGATGCAACAAGCAACATACACATCGGACCTCAGATGCCTGTAATGAATACAGATAAGCTTGACTACACAAAGGTTATGGAGCGTTTTACCACATATATCGAATGGATGGCAAATCTGTATGTAAATACAATGAATGTGATCCACTATATGCACGACAAGTATGCATACGAAAAAACTCAGATGGCTTTACACGATACATACGTGGACAGATTTATGGCCTTTGGAATTGCAGGCCTCTCTGTTGTTGCCGACTCTTTATCTGCAATAAAATTTGCTGATGTAAAGCCCGTCACAAATGAAGACGGCTTCATAACAGACTTTGAAACTACGGGAGATTTCCCCAAATACGGCAACGATGACGACAGAGTGGACCTTATCGCTAAGGATATGACACATCTGATGATTACAGAGCTCAGAAAAACTCCTGCATATCGCGATGCAATACACACCCTTTCCGTCCTCACCATTACCTCAAACGTTATGTACGGAAAGAACACAGGCGCCACACCTGATGGCAGAAAAGCATCCGAGCCTTTTGCACCCGGAGCCAATCCAATGCATAACAGAGAAGAAAACGGAGCTCTGGCATCTCTTAATTCAGTTGCAAAAATCAGCTACGACGACTGCCGTGACGGTATATCAAACACTTTCTCCATAACTCCTGATGCCCTGGGCAGAAGCGAAGATGACAGATTGTCAAATCTTGTTGGAATTCTTGACGGATACTTCTCAAAAATGGCTCATCACATCAACATTAACGTACTCAACAGAGAAACTCTTATGAAGGCCTACGAAGACCCCGAGGCTTATCCCAATCTGACTATCCGTGTTTCCGGTTACGCTGTAAACTTCAACAAACTCTCCCGCGAGCAGCAGCGAGAAGTTATAAGCAGAACCTTCCACGAGGCAATGTAAAATGAGCTTGGTCGGACGTATTAACTCCATCCAATCTTTGGGTACTCTTGACGGACCGGGGATCCGCTTTGTAGTTTTCGCTCAAGGATGCAACCTCAGATGCGGTTGTTGTCATAATCCCGACACATGGGATGTAAACAAAGGAGAAGAAATATCATCAGACGCACTTGTTGATAAAGCTTTAAGATTCAAGTCTTATTTTGGATCAGACGGCGGAATAACCATTTCTGGCGGAGAACCCCTTTTGCAACCTGAATTTGTATCTGACGTCTTCGAGCTTTGCCACAAAAACGGAATCAATACTTGTCTTGATACATCAGGAGGAATTCTTAACGACAGAATTCAAGATATGCTTAAGCACACAGACAGGGTTCTCCTTGATATCAAATATACTAATGATGAAGATTACAGAAAATACGTTGGATGCTCTATCGATGCTCCGCTAAAATTTCTCAGTTACCTGGAAAGCGCTTCTATTCCCATTACAATCAGGCAAGTCATCATTCCTACCCTGAACGATACAGAAGAAAACATCTTAAAGCTTCGGGAGCTTGTCTCTCCGTTCAAATGTGTTGAAAAGATCGAACTTTTACCCTTCAAAAAAATCTGCAAGGTAAAGTATGATAATTTAGGGATTGAATTTCCGTTTGAAAAATATCCCACTCCCGACAAATCAACAATTGATAAGTTAAACTCCTTGTTGAATGTATAAAAAATGTGCCTTGGTGCAAATCGTACCAAGGCATTTTTATTTCAGAAAGAACCTCCAAGGTTTGTCAATATATTCTTTTGTAGCGTAGCCAATGCCAATCCTGGGAGATGTGTGGATAACATCCGGGACAAAGCTATCATCCTCGATCCAGATTCTGTTTGATGTAATCAAATCTTCTTTGTTGAAGCTTCGGTCAATACCAAGATATTTCGTTAGTTTTCCGGGTCCGTTGAAACCTTCAACACCTCTGATCAAGACCCCTTCAGGATGACCTTCGGGCCCCGAAATAACATTCATAAGGCTATGAATTCCATAGCACAAATAAACGTATGCAATCCCGCCCTTTTCATACAGCACTTCTGTTCTGGGAGTTTTCCCCTTATGAGCATGGCATGCTGTATCTTCTTCTCCAAAATAAGCCTCTGTTTCGGTGATTCTGGATTTTACAACACCTCGAACATCATCTGACACACACAATAGTTTTCCGAGCAGATACGGCGCAAGTTCTAAAGCGGACATTTGTAAAATATGTAGATCAGTTAGCTTCATTGTTATAATTATATTTATTCAGCATAATTGCGTTTGAATTTTGCACAGTTCCCAAGTATAAGAACTTTGTATTTACCGCACCGTTGTCTGAAAATGTGATTGAATCCGTAACACCCATATGTGCTGCTGTTTTAAGTGCTTCAAGGACTTGTGATGCAGACACTTGCACAGGTGCTGAGCTTTCAAAATTATCGGTATTGCCAATTGAAGATAAGGAATTGGAATTCGAATTAAAACTCATTAACGCACCATACAGCATCATATATGCATCGTATCCATACGCAGTAGCTGTAGTTATGTCACTTGAAGCCATATCATTCATTTTTGCATAAGATTTGATGAAGTCTGTACCAATATAATTGCTATCATCCTGTTCGAATTTGCTGATATACACAGCACCATCGAACATTTTATCTTCTATTACAGTTTTATCAAGCACTTCAGATAACATAACAGGGATAGTCACTCCTGCTGTTTTCAGCTGAGTATACAACTCTGCCGTATCCTGCTCAGAGCCAACAAGAAATACGAATTCAAGCTCAGAACCGGCGATTGTGTTAGCGTTAAAATTTGCATCCTCGCAGTTATAATTATACTCAGAAACCGAAGTGCCTCCGGATGAAATGAAAGTATCCTTAAATAACTTTGAGGCATTTTTACCATAATCGTTACCGGGAGAAACTACAGCACCCACCTTAAAACCATTATCAATAAAATAAGATGACGCAACGGATGCCTGATAACTAAAAGGAATGCCTATTGTTAGAGCGTTATCCGCCTTCAAAACGCTATCGCTGTTGCAATCAGTAAATATAAGAGCTGTGGATTCATTTTTGAAGGAAGAAACTATCTTGTCAGTAATCTCAGATGTAGATGAATAGCATATTACAGCAGACACATTGCTGCCCTTGAACTTTTCACACGCATCCTCAACACCTTCATTAATGTCCTCATAAATAAGGTTGATCAAATGCTTTTTATCGTTATTGATATTTACTCCGGGAGCAAGTTTGTACGCATAATTCAGTCCATCTGAAATCTTATCTCCAATATTTTCAGCTTCGCCCGAAAGCGGCAAAAGCACACCCACATTTATTATTCCGTCATTAGTTACTGCATAATCATTCTTATTACCATTTTTCTTACACCCACAAAAAAATGCAGATATTAAAAAAATCAGAACAAGAAATAAAGATATAGACCTTTTCATTTTCATTTCCTCCACGCAAAGTATATTTTCATTTTACAACAAATTATCTATTTTTTCAATAATATTGATTGACGTAAAAAAATATATTATAATTTTTAAAGAAACGAAGTGATCAAATGTATTACAATAAATTATCAGACTACTTAAAAAAAGAATACGGGGAAAAGCTATACAAGCTTCTGCTGACAAGCGGTATGACGTGTCCGAATCGAGACGGAACCTGTGGTACTAATGGCTGTATATTCTGCAGTGAGGAGGGCTCAGGTGAGTTTGCCGCCGACAGTAAGCTGTCAATAAACGAACAGATTGAGTTCAGTAAGCGTACAGTCCCATCTGTTTCAGGCAAATATATAGCTTACTTTCAGAGCTTTACCAACACCTACGCAAGTGCCGAAAGGATCAAAGCTCTGTACTATCCTGTTGTATGCAGAGATGATATAGCTGTCTTGTCAATTGCAACGCGCCCCGATTGTCTTTCAGATGAAACAATCAGCGTGTTGTCGGAGCTTAACCGCATCAAGCCTGTGTGGGTCGAACTGGGACTGCAAACAATACACGAGCAATCAGCACAGTTTATACGACGAGGATACCCACTCCCTGTGTACGAAAATGCTGCAAAACTTTTAAAAAACGCAGGAATTAAGGTAATTACACATCTGATCTTAGGATTACCCTTTGAAACAAAAAATGATATGCTCAGATCCGCCGAATTTGCAGGAAGAATGTCTGATGGAATTAAATTCCATATGCTTTATATACAAAAAGGAACAGACATTGCAAAGCTATACGAAAAAAACACCTTCAGATTATTGGAAAAGGAAGAATATATTGATATTCTTTGCGACTGCATACGACTTTTACCAGCTAACGTTGTAATCCACAGATTAACAGGAGATGCAGATAAAAGCAAGCTGATTGCCCCTATGTGGTCTGCTGACAAAATCAAACTGCTGAAAGATATCAATAACGCATTCTATGACAGAGATATATGCCAAGGAGAGCACTTGTAATAATTGCATAATGATAATGAAAAAAGCACCAAAGCTTAATACCTTGGTGCTTTCTTTTGGCGGAGAGAAGGGGATTCGAACCCCTGGTACGGTTTTAGCCGTACACACGATTTCCAATCGTGCTCCTTCGGCCAGCTCGGACATCTCTCCAAACGACGACTTGATTATTATACCTTATGTGTATAAAAAAATCAAGTCTTTTTTTATATTTTTTCAAACAATAGAAAAAACAATGTAAAATATTTGAAATATTATTCAAAAGGTTTCATATTCTCGTCAAACATATTTTCTTTAACTATGCTGTAATTGATCTCACAAGCAAGGGTCGATTCTATAGCTTTAAGAATAAAAGTCAGGCCTATATTCTTTGTGTTGCCTGCAGGAAGAACAACAGTAAACTCAGCATATTCATCGGTTACTCCGGTAAAATCCATATTTTTTATATAAGGAAGAACGTCAATATCCTTCATGCCGGATTTAGATTTCTTTTTAATAAGTACTTCGTCTCTGTTTTTCAGCTCAAGTATTTTATTCTTAAGCTCCTCCCCACTTTCTCCTTCAACTGATACAACCGCTTTGTACGATGCAAACGCTATATACTTAGGATCAAGCTTAGGATATGTGGCATCAAAAACCTGAATACCTTCAGGAAGATACCTGTTCATTGAAGTTGGAATCAGCGCAATGTCATATTCATCATCAACAATACGTATATCCATACATTCCCTTCTTCCTTCCAATCCCAATGAAATAGGCAAAGGAAAAGTAATAAAAGGATGAGGATTAAAGCCTTCTGTATACCATATCGGAAGCTCTGCTCTTCTTACAGCACGTAACATACATCTGTTAAGATCAAGATGGGAAATATACTTGCACTCTCGTTCTTTGGTAAACCATATTCTAACGTTTTTCAACGCAGACACCTCCTTTGTAACAAGCTGCACCGCAGTTTGAGCATTTCTCGCGGCAGTTAGGTGTTACTTCGCTGTTGTAAGCCTTTGAGCATTCACTTTCAAGGAACTTTTTGCTTACACCGTAGTTTAAGAAATCCCAGGGCAGAATCTCATCAAAGCTACGTTTTCTGGAGGTATAAAAATCCGGGTCTATTCCACACTCTTTGAAAACATCCATCCAGGCATCAAAGTCAAAGCAATCATTCCAGCCATCAAATCTGAATCCTCTCTCTGCGGCTTTTAGCATAACTTTACAGAGCTTTCTGTCACCACGAGCAAACACACCCTCAAGATAACTTGTCTTGGCATCGTGATAATTAAAAGAGATCTTCTTTGTTGTAATAGATTCTTTCAGATGTTTTTGCTTTGAAAGTATCTGTTCAATAGAATCCTGTGCTTCCCACTGAAACGGAGTGTGAGGCTTTGGAACGAAAGAAGATGCAGATACGGTAACGTTCACGCTCCTGCCCTTTGCCCTGTTTTCACATCTGTAATACTCGTTTACAACAGCTTGTCCAAGCTTGGCAATTCCCTCTACATCTTCCATAGTTTCTGTAGGGAGTCCTATCATAAAATATAACTTTACGTTTGTCCAACCACCTGAGAACGCAACATGGCAGGTGCTAAGCAACTCATCCTCACGAACATTCTTATTTATGGCGTCACGCAGTCTTTGAGTACCCGCCTCAGGGGCGAAGGTCAAGCCACTCTTGCGAACGGTTTTGATCTTACTCATAATGTCATCCGTAAATCCATCCACACGCAAAGAAGGCAAAGATAAGCTCACCCCTGCTTTGTCAGACCATTCGGTAAGACACGTAAGCAAGCCTACAATATCATTGTAATCGCTTGAGGATAAGGAAGACAGAGAAATTTCATCATAACCCGTATTATCGCACAAAGTCTTGCACTGAGAAAGTATTGTTTCTTTTGACTTTTCTCTAACAGGTCTGTTGAGAAATCCTGCCTGACAGAATCTGCAACCGCGAATACAGCCCCTGAAAATTTCAGACACTGCTCTGTCGTGAACGATCTCCACAAGAGGCACAACAAAGGTATCAGGATAGAAAGCCTCATCCATCTTCATAATAATACGCTTATTAACCGTTTCAGGGGCTCCATCCTTTGCAATAAAGGCTTTTATAGTTCCATCCGAATTATATTCTACATCATAAAGAGAAGGAACATATACTCCCTCAATTTTAGATGCAAGAAGCAAGAATTCATCCTTAGTTTTACCGTTCTTTTTGCATTGGCGATAAAGCTCAATTACTTCTAAATCAACCTCTTCACCCTCACCAATAAAGAAAAGATCTATAAAATCAGCCAAAGGCTCGGGATTGCTGGTACAAGTACCACCTGCAACAACTATATTGTTTAAATCTTTTCTATCTTTACTCAGAAGAGGTATCCCTGCAAGAGAGAGCATATTGAGCACATTGGTATAGGACAATTCATACTGAAGAGTAAAACCGATAAAATCAAATTCAGTCAACGGGTCGCCGCTTTCAAGAGCATAAAGAGGGATGTTTCTCTCTCTCATAAGGGCTTCCATATCTATCCATGGAGCAAAAACTCTCTCACACCAGATGTGATCGTAAGAATTAAACTGACTGTACAGTATCTTCATTCCGAGATGAGACATTCCTATCTCGTAAGTGTCAGGAAAACAAAAAGCAAATCTGATATCTACCTTTGATTTATCCTTAATAACACTGTTAAGCTCTCCGCCGGTGTATCTTCCCGGCTTCTGAACTTTAAGTAGAATCTTTTCTACGTCCTTGGAATACATTAAAATCACCGCAATTCCTTTGATATAAAAATAGATAATAAATACAAAAAAACAAACAATAAAGAATAGTTATGCTGTGAAGTAAACAGTACAAACACGCCTGCGATAAATAGCGGAAACATAAGCACTATTGTCAACACAAACACAACTGTAAAAGCTGATTTTTCGCTAATAAATTCTGTAAGGAATAAATATAAAAGCTGTCCGCCGTCAAACGATTGAACAGGTAAAAGATTTATAAAAGCAACACACAAATTGCATAATGTAAAATCAACTATGAACCGGTTATGACAAAAACAGTAAAGAACACCAGCAAAAGCAGAAAAAAGCAGATTAAAAGCAATTCCTGCAAAGGTTATGATTACATCCTTCCGCTTAGAAGATAAGCAAATATCTGAACAAATCTTCACTTCAAACAGATTTATCTCTATCTTATCCGGTTTTCCGTTAAATGTGTAGATAAAAATCAAATGCCCTAACTCGTGTAAAACAGCACTAAAAAAGCATAAAAGCACAAGAGTTTGTCCGACTCCTGCCGTGACAACAGACAAAGTCATCAACAAGATCATCATAAACGATACTTGCACCTTAATGCCAAAAACATTAAACCTCATCATTTGTAGCAGTAAACAGATGGGTAAAGTCTAAATCCTGAAAGTTGCCGTTAAAAAACATAGATGTACCGATCTCTTTATTATAGATATCCTTAAAAGCATAAAACAACGAAGGCATGAACGCCCTGGATAAATATAAAGTAATTAAAAAAACCATGCACAAGACCAATTGAAAAGTCAATATTGAACCGGAAGAAAACTTCTTTTTCTTCTCGATTGTAATTACACTTTCATCTTCAATCGGCAACTGCTCGTTTTCTGCGTATTGTGGCTTAGCCAACTGCCTCCAACCGTAGTCCTCGGAAGTTTTTTCAAAATTATTATAGTTGTCCATAACATCACCTGAATATATATATGCAGGCAAGATTATGTATTTAACTTAATTTTGAAAAATCCTTTTTATTAAGATCAAAGAAGAAGATCAAAGCCAGTACTGTACAGAAAAGCTCGGCTATGGGAAATGCAAACCACATTGCTTCTATACTGATTTTTGAGAGGATAAATGCAATAGGCAGAATTAGAACGAGCTGTCTGAGTATAGACATCAGCAAGCTTCTGACTCCCTTGCCCACAGATTGAAACAAGGCTGTCATAATAACACCGATTGAGGCAGGAAGGAAACACAAGCTTAATCTTCTCATAGCAGAAACTCCCATGGCTGAAAGCTCAGCAGATGCATTGAACATATTAAGAATAGCTTTTGGAAAAACCTGAAAGATAAATGTACCAGTACCCATAATAATCACAGCTATAATTAAGGCATACCTCAAGGCTGACATCATACGTTTACGATTCTTGGCACCGTAGTTATAACCGATTATGGGAGAAACTCCCTGATTAAGGCCGAAAACAGGCATAAAGACAAAGCTTTGGATCTTGTAATATATACCGTATATAGTCTGAGCCGCTGTGTTCACATCTGCTGATGCAGGAGACATTGCAATGATCATATTAATTCCGGCAACTAAAACAGAGCCGATTGACTGCATAACAATGCCTGAAAGGCTGACAACGTAGATCTCCTTTATTATGCGAATAGAAAATCTAAAGCCCTTAAAGCTGAATTTCACAGCGAATTTCTTTACACATATGGATACGATAAGGAACAACATGGAAAGCCACTGACCAGCAACGGTTGCAATTGCTGCGCCTTTTGCGCCCATCTCTGGAAGCGGACCGATTCCGAATATAAAGAGAGGATCAAGAATAATATTACTAACAGCACCGATAAGGTGAGAAATCATTGGAAATATCATATTTCCTGTTGCTTGAATACATTTCTCGAGCATAACCTGAATAAAGGAACCCAGAGAAAAAATTAAAACAATAGAAATATAGTCTACACCATATGAGATTATATGAGTGTTTTCAGCACCAGCCATAAAGGTTATAAAACTTCTGGAAAAGAAGACACCTATAAGCGCAAAAACGATCCACGTTGCAAAAGCTAAAAACAAACCTGTTGTGGCTACACGTGAAGCCTCCTTGGTTTTCTCTTCTCCAAGTCTGCGAGCAATCAGAGAATTAACGCCAACGGCTGTACCTACAGTAAAGGCAATAAGCAAAAGTTGCAAAGGATATGCAAGCGAAACAGCAGTTAAAGCCTCGCTGTTTTGTCCGTAATTAGCAAGAAACACGCTGTCAACAACGTTATAGAGGGCCTGAATCAGCATAGAAAACATTGCAGGCAAACTCATACTTAAGATGAGTGGTAATACTTTTTGTGTTCCCATCTTATTTGCTTTTACATCACTCATATTTACACTCCTAAAAAACTAAACAAGAGATTTTGATTTGGATTTAAATTTCCTGAATATCAGACACAAAGCTATACTCAAAGCTAATCCAAACGTTCCGCCTGAAAAATCGATCAGAACATCAGTGAACTGACAAGCTCTGCCCGGAACAAAATATTGTATAACCTCATCTGTAACAGCAACTAAAGAATATGAACCTGCACATAAGCAAGAAATCATTTTTAGTCTGATAAAGAATGAATTATACATATTAAAGAATAAAACAGCCAAAACCGTAAACTCAGTAAAATGAGCACACTTGCGAACAAGGTTGTGGGTAAAAACATTTTCTAATCCCAAAAGATTTGCTATAGAGTTTAAAAATTCAAGAACCTTGCCGCTTTCTTCTCCTGATTTATTTCCCGGCTTAAGAGAACGGGAAAACACAAAACAGACACAAAGTAACGATAAAGCTGTAAACAATATACGTTTATATACAATTTTGTTATCTATACCCATATTCAACACCCAATCTAATATATTTTATCTAATATTAAATCAAAAGTCAATTTATCTGTTGTAAATTTTAGATTTATAATATATAATAATAGATAATTTGTTAATTCATAGATAAACAGAGGTGCATTATGTTAAATAAAATCAGAATAGCACTTGCAAACACAGCTGCAACAATAGATGAATCAGGCTTGACGGAAAAACTCGTCACCTCAATCACAGGTCTTCTCGGCGGATTTCCGGCAGAGCTCGTTGTCTTTATAATTTCACTCTTCCCGATTCTTGAGTGCAGAGGCGGTCTAATTGCAGCAAGCTTGCTGGGAGTTAATTTCTGGCTTGCTCTTCTAATAAGTGTCATAGGTAATTTATTGCCCATCCCCTTTATTTTCCTATTTATTGAAAAAATATTTGAATTACTCAAAAAAACAAAGCACCTGGGGAAATTGATTATTAAAATAGAAAATAAAGCTATGAGCAAATCTGATAAAATTACCAAATACAAAAAATTTGGACTTCTGCTGTTTGTTGGAATTCCTCTGCCCGGTACAGGTGCATGGACAGGTGCTCTTATAGCAGTATTATTAAAGCTTAATCTTAAGGATTCAGTCATCAGCATTCTTTTGGGTGTACTGATGGCAACAGGAATTATGTCCTTTATCTCTTATGGCATTCCCTGGCTTATAAGCTTATTATAAATAAAAACGATCACAAGGGCATTCAGAAATTGATTGCCCTTAATTATTAGGTGATTCTATGAAATCAAAAAACATATACAAATATGATGTGTGCATAATAGGCGGTGGTGCAGCCGGTTTATTCTGCGCAATAAACATAAAAAACAAAAGACCCGATATAAATGTTGCAATTTTAGAACGACAAAAAGATATTGGAAGAAAGCTTCTGGCAACAGGAAACGGCAGATGTAATCTAACTAATATAAATGCTGATGCTTCTATGTATCATGGCTCGTTCAAAAAAGCGGCCGCACAGCTTTTAGATACCTGTTCACCGCAGTTTATAACCGAACTTTTCGCAGAAATGGGATTAATCACAACAATAGATCCCGAAGGGCGGGTATACCCTTACTCAAAACATTCTGCTTCTGTGCTGGATTGCCTTCGTATAAATTGCGAATGCCTGGGTGTTGACATAATCTGTGAATGTAATCTTGTTGATCTTAACAAGAAAGACGACAAGTTTCTCCTTATTGATAAAGACAACCGTCAATTCGTATGCAAAAAATTGATCGTAGCAAGTGGTAGCAAAGCTACCCCCGAAACAGGTGCTGACGACTCTATACTGCACACAATAGCTAACAAATTTAACCTCAGATTAACCGCCTTATCCCCTGCTCTTTGTCCTGTAACGGTAAAATCAAAAACACTTCACAAACTCAAGGGAGTTCGGGCAAACGGAGCAGCCGCTGTTTTTGTAAACGGAAGAGAAATAAAAAAGGAATATGGTGAAATACAGTTTACAGATAAAGCACTTTCAGGAATCTGTCTTTTTAATCTGTCAAGAATAGTCAATACAAGTGATGCTTCTTTTTTAAGGTTATCCTTATTGCCTCATATGAGCGAATATGAAATTACTGAGTTTTTGTACAGCAAAACAAGGTCAATTCTTAAGGATACCTTAGCAGAAAACCTTTTATGCGGTGTTTTTCATAAAAAATTATCTTATGCACTGCTAACAGAAGCAGGTATCGACTCAAATCGCACTTTAAACTCCATAACAAAAGACGAGATCAGAAGACTGTCAAAGCTAATTAATAACTGGGATTTTCACACCATCCCCTCTAATGATTTCACTCGAGCACAGGTGGTCGCCGGCGGAATCGACGGGTGCGAAATAACCCCAGAAACAATGGAATGCAAAAAGGTAAACAACCTATATATTATCGGCGAAGCAATCGATTGCGACGGCGATTGCGGAGGACTTAACCTGCAATTTGCTTTTGCATCAGGATACTGTGCCGCAACGGAAATTACAAAATGATAACTTTAAACAACATTCGACTTTCACTAAAATATACACAAGAAGAACTTCTGAGCGCTGCAAGCAAAGCCCTTAACATTAAGGCTACAGATATAACGGCTGTAAATATCAAACGTTTAAGCATAGATGCCAGAAAAAAGAACGATGTCCATTATATCGGATCAATTAATGTTTCAGTAAGCTCAAATGAAGCCAAAGTGGTAAAAAGATGCAAAAATGCAGAAATAGCAAAGGATACCAGCTACAGGTTCACTCCAACTGCAAAACCACAATGCAGACCGATTATTGTCGGCTCGGGACCTGCGGGCTTGTTTTGTGCACTGATGTTGGCACGTGCAGGAGCCAAACCAATAGTAATAGAGCGTGGCGAATGTGTTGAAAACCGCACAAAAACCATTGACACCTTCTGGGCAACAGGAGAACTCAACACAGCATCAAATGTACAATTTGGCGAAGGCGGTGCCGGCACCTTTTCCGACGGGAAACTCAACACAGGCATAAATGATATCCGTGCCAGATATGTACTGAAGGAATTTGTAGCTCATGGTGCTCCCGAGGAAATTCTTATTTCTGCCAAGCCTCACATAGGAACAGATAAGCTTAAGGAAACAATTATTAACATCAGAAATGAAATAATATCCTTCGGCGGAGAATTTCTCTTCAACACCACTCTCACCGACCTTATTATAAATAACAATAAGCTTGTTGGTATTAAAACAATAAATAACGGTGTTTATTCCTCGTTAGAAACGCAAATTGCAGTTTTAGCAATTGGCCATAGTGCTCGCGACACTTTTGAAATGCTGAAAAAAACAGGAATTCCTATGGAGCAAAAGGCGTTTTCGGTAGGTGCCAGAATCGAACATCTGAGGAGCGAGATAGATGAATGTCAATACGGCAAGGCAAGACATATTCTTGGCGCAGCAGATTACAAGCTAAGTACCCATCTTGACGATGGCAGAGGTGTTTACACGTTTTGTATGTGCCCCGGAGGCTATGTTGTAAACGCTTCAAGCGAGGAAGGCTTGCTGTGCACAAACGGAATGAGCTACCACGCTCGAAATAATTCCAACTCCAACAGCGCTGTTTTGGTTGGGATATCCCCTAATGACTACAATCAGGGTGATGTGCTTGACGGAATAGAACTCCAAAGGAAGATAGAAAAAGCTGCGTATGATATTACAGGCGGATACCTTGCTCCCGTGCAAACGGTTGGAGATTTTTTAAATACACAAAATCCCACGTCAGACAAGGTCCTGCCCACAATTAAACCGGGCTATGAATTCTGCGATATCAGCAAAGTCTACCCAAAACTAATTTCAGACTCTTTAAAAGAAGGGCTTAGCAAGCTCGGCCAGAGAATGCCTGCATTTGCAAATACCAATGCGATTCTTACTGCCGCAGAGACAAGAAGCTCCTCCCCTGTGCGGATAGTCAGAAATGAAAAATTCCAATCAATTGCAATTAACGGACTTTTCCCGTGCGGAGAAGGCGCAGGCTATGCAGGAGGCATTATGTCTGCGGCAGTTGACGGCATTAAATGCGCCGAAGCAATACTGACAAAATAAAAAGAGTGGCTCGTCTGAGTCACTCTTTTTTTATTTAGCTGTTCATTTACTCTGCAGCACTTAACAAAACACTGGCAGTATCTGAGGAACGATATACCCAACAAAGACCCGTGTTATTAATAGTGATGTTTACAGGGACGTTTACCGGTGTTTCTGATGATGGTTCTACCTCTGAAAAATCATATTCTATAACGAAGCTTGTTTCCTCTAAAGAGTCAACAGCAGAAGAGGTGCCCACAACGGTTACAGCATAGGTGGTTGGAGCATCGTAAGTGTATCCGTCAGAAAGACCCGAAACCTTAATTTTTGATGCAGGTACATCAAAGGTCTTAAGCTCAAAGTTTGAAAAATCCAGCTGAACTCTTAAAGTTTCAACTCCGTCACTTTTGTTGATAAAGCTGTTTCCTATTATAGAATCAACGCTAAAGGATTCGTTGTATATCTGGTTCTTATACTTGGAAAGTGATCCAATGTTTACCGCAAAAGACTCGATTGCATTATCTCCGAAAAGAAGCTCCTCTGGACCTGCCACAGCTATTGTGGAAGGTGTGATTGAATAGTAGCTTGAAGGAAGCTTGATTTCAGACTGATCATAGGTGATCGTAAAGGGAACGTCTTCATCTATCTTTAGGAATCTGAAAGCTACATCAACGGTGTCATAGCTCATTGTAATATACTCAGATGATATCTCTTTTGCATTCTGCGACTTAGGATCTGCATTATCAAAGAGGCTGAGAGAATAAGTGTTGGTAATGTCCGTTGCATCAGAACTTACAACCTCACCTGAAACGTAAGCACATTCCACAGCTTCTACTAAAGATTCGGGTCCTGTGATGGTAACAGTCGCAGGCAGGTTATTCTCAACGTAATATCCGTCGGGTTTATATAAAAAATCACTTATAATATCAACTGTTTTGCTTGCTTCTCGGTCTACAAAAACCGTTATGCTGTCAGGCTTATATACATCGAAGCTCACCTTTGATCCAAGCTCTGCTGATACGTCAATATCATTCTTATCAAAGGTGTATTCTCCGGGTTCAGAAACCTCAAACAAATCAAGTGTTGCAACTATATCATCAGGAGAAAGTGTTTCAACGAACACTCGTTTTCCCGATGCAGAAACGGAAACTGTATCGGAGCTTATATTAAAGACTTTAAGCTCACGTGCTGCACTTTCTGATAAAGTATTGTAGTTAATGACGATATCATTTAGAGTTTTAGTTGTGCTATCAGAACTTACCATCCAGAAAATGAAAGAAAGCAATAGCGATACAATAAGCATCATCTTCTTGTTTTCAAGGAGACGACTGAACAGTGATTTATTCTTCATCTGTCTTCTTCTCCTTTCTCTTTCTGAAGATAGAAGGTACTTCGCTATCCGTATTTGCAGGAAGCAAGTAATCCTCTAAAGCAGAGACAAGGGAATCTCTGTCATAATCTCTGGTAAGAACACCATTTAAAGCGATCGAGATCTGCCCCGTTTCCTCAGAAACAACAACAACTATGCAATCTGATACTTCACTGACACCAATTGCAGCTCTGTGTCTTGTTCCAATATCTCTTCTGCCGACCTCTTTGCTGTTCAAAGGCAGAATACAGCCTGCGGCAAGAATCTTACCCTCGCGAAGTATGCACGCACCATCGTGCAAAGGTGCTTTATTAAAGAACAGATTACCGAAAACAGATGTAGAAGTATCACAATTCAGTATAGTTCCGGTTGTGGCAATATCAGTAAGCTTAGTTTCTTTTTCAAAGACAAAGAGGGCGCCTGTTTTTGTGTGGCTGAAAAGTATAGCTGAATCAGCCACGTCAGAAACCGCCTTAACCATTGCGTCTTTGTCTTCGTTGGACATAAGTCCACCCTGAAAAAGTTTAAGATAATTTTTTGAAAACTTAGAACGACCCAACTGTTCAAGAGCTTTGCGTATCTCAGGCTGAAAAATAATGAATATAATGATAACTGAAAACTCAAGGAACACTTTTAATATAGTGGTAACCATTGTTAAATTAAAAATGGTTGCCAAGCCATAGAATAAAAGAATAAGGAATATACCCTTAAGAAGCTGTTCTGCTCTTGTATCACGAACAAGCTTAAGGATTCCGTATATAAGAACAGCAATAATTATAATATCAATAAGATCTGCAAACTTAAAAGTTCCCAACAAGGACCAAAAGTTTGAAAACCATTCAGAAATGACTCTCATAGACTTCCTCCGATACTACATATATATTTAGTTTATCATCTTAAAGAATATATTGCAATATTAAATGGAGATTTTTTTATTTTTTGAAAGTAAAAATACAGCATCTATAAGTTTTTTTATCTCATAATCAGTAGAAAACACAGAAGGACAAACACGCACTGTACCAACTGATTCTGTACCAAAAGCACGATGTGCCAAGGGACTGCAATGCAGTCCTGCTCTGACAGCAATTCCGAATCTTTTATCGAGATACATAGCTACCCTCTCAGGATCAACTTCATCTAAATTAAATGACAAAAGCGGAACATAGTGATCGTTTTCCGGTTCATCGGTATAAAGCACAACATCTTTTATGCTCTTCAATTCGTTATAAAGCCTTCTTGTGAGTCTCATTTCATGTTGAGCTATTCTTAATGGGGACTTTTTCATAACAAAATCTATGCCCTGAGTAAGTCCTGCAAACCCATGAAGATTATGGGTTCCGCTTTCAAATTTATCCGGAAGCATCTGAGGCTGTTTAAGATCACCTGAGCCGCTTCCTGTTCCTCCGTCAATAATAGATTCTGGAATATTATCTGAGTTTATAATTAAAAATCCAGTACCCATAGGACCGTATAACCCTTTATGACCGGGAACACAAATAAAATCTGCGCCTAAAGCTTTTATATTAATATCGCACGCACCTGCTGTCTGTGCCGCATCAACACAGAACAAAGTCCCGTAATATCGACAAAGTGCTCCAATTCTCGATACAGGCAGTTTAATTCCAAACACATTGGAAGCGTGGGTGCACACAACTAATTTTGTATTATCTCTTAAAGCGTTTCTAAAGGAATCTATTGTTTTATCAGGATCCTTTTCATATACTTTAGCTACATTATATGATATTATCCCTTTTTCTCTCAGCATCTCCAAAGGACGAGATACAGAATTATGCTCTAAAGAAGAAATTACTACGTGATCCCCTTTATTCAGCACTCCTTTAATTACAGTATTGAGAGCAAAAGTGCACCCAGGAGTGAGAATCACGTTCTCAGGTTTATCAAAGTTGAATAATCTACATATATTGTTTCGGCAATCAAAAAGAGTCTGGGCAGCTTTGATCGACATACTGTGTCCTGCTCTGCCGGGATTTGCAGAATATAAAAATGAGTTATTTACAGCATTTTTTACACTCAAAGGCTTAGGAAAAGTCGTAGCGGCATTATCTAAATATATCATTATCCGTCTACACTTCTTGTTCCAAGAATTATAAAACCTTTCTCTCTTAAGAATTGCACTGCTTTATCAGCATTGTCAGCTACAGCCAAACTGTATCCGCAAGAAGGTTTATTCCCTGACACGGGAGTTTTTTGTACATACCCATGGATGCCTGCATGTTCCAGAATGTTTTTTGCTCTGACAGCAATTGTAATATTCTGAAACATTATTAATTGCTTTTCCATAAATTTAAATCACCTCATGTTTTTTATACATAATATGTACAAAAACACGAGGTGTTAAGAAATCATCCGAGCATATCACTCATATCATAAAGTCCTGCTTTTAGTGCAGAAATATAGACAGCTGCAGATAAAGCTCCTGTTGCAAACAATGATTTTGACTGGGCTTGATGAGTAATAGTGAGCACCTCATCATTGCCTGCAAAAATAACGGAATGCTCACCTACAATGGTGCCGCCTCTTACGCTGTGGATTCCTATTTCATTTTTAGTGCGCTTGGCACGATATGCATGTCGGTCATAAACGTATCTCGGATCATCATCCCTCACCTTAGATATACCGTCAGCGATCATCAAGGCTGTTCCGCTTGGTGCATCAAGTTTAAGGTTATGGTGCTTCTCTACAATTTCAACATCAAAAGCATCACCGAATACCAAGGATGCTTTTTTGCAAAGTTCAATAAGGAGATTTATACCCAAAGACATATTGCCCGAAGAAAAAACCGCAACACTCTCTGAAAGTTTATTTACCATTTCTGATTGCTCAGCACTGAGTCCGGTGGTGCAAACTACAACAGGAAGGCTGTTTTTCTGAGAATATTTACACAAGTTCTCTATAAGAGCAGGATTTGAGAAGTCAATAATTACATCAACAGACTCAGTTACATCTTCAAACGATTTATATACAGGATAATCGTGATTCAAGCTGCCGTATGGATCTACTCCGCATACTATCTTTAAGTCATTGCGACCAAGAGCAGCGTTTGTTACCGCTTGTCCCATTTTTCCGTTGCATCCGTGCAATAAAACATTTAACATTTTTGAACACTCCTAAAAAATCAGGCGTGCTGCAGACTAACACAAGTCCGTCGGCACGCCTCATATTCATTAATAATTATTTAACCTTACCAATAAGGTCATACTTAGCCATACAATCCTTAAGATCATGATAGCCGTGGTAGCTCATAGGTACCAAGGGCAGACGACATTCGCCGCAATCAAAGCCCATAAGATTCATGGCTGTCTTAACAGGAATGGGGTTAACATCTGAAAACATCATATCCATAAGCTCAATGTATTTGAAATTCATTTTTGAAGCTTCTGCAAAGTCATTATCAAGACAAAGCTTTGTAATATCATGCATTTCCTGAGGACAGATATTTGCAAATACAGAAATAACGCCCAATGCACCCAAAGACATAAAGGGTACCGTCTGATCATCGTTACCGGAATAAATATCCAGCTTATCTCCGCAAAGAGAACGGGTCTTGGAAACTGAAGAAATATCACCGTTAGCTTCCTTTGTTGCAACGATATTATCGTGCTTACAAAGCTCTGCGTATGTCTCCGGCTTGATGTTACAACCTGTTCTTGAGGGGACATTATAGAGAATCATGGGGATATCAACCGCATCAGCAATTGCTGTAAAATGACGGATAAGACCTGTCTGAGAAGTCTTGTTATAGTAAGGGGTAACGCTGAGGATCGCATCTGCGCCGTAGTTTTTTGCGGCTTTAGAAAGACTGATTGCAGTTGCGGTATCGTTGCTGCCTGCACCGGCTATAACAGGAATTCTGCCGTCAACCTTGCGAGCAACAAACTCAAGGACCTGACAGTGCTCCTTCTCTGAAAGAGTAGCTGCTTCGCCTGTTGTTCCACAAGCAATGATTGCATCCGTACCACCGTTTATCTGATATTCAATAATCTTTCCGAAAGAGTCATAATTAACACTTCCGTCTGAATTCATAGGTGTGATTATCGCTACGCCTGAACCCTTATAAATAGGATTACGCATAAAATTGCCTCCATTCAAAATGTAAAGGATATAAAATCACAAAATTAATCCATATAACCTTCTGCGCAGAGGAGCTCTGCAAGAAGAACTGCACCACCCGCAGCACCACGAAGTGTGTTGTGTGACATACAAACGAATTTATAGTCATACTGTGAATCCTCGCGAAGTCTGCCGATAGAAACTGCCATACCACCCTCAAGGTTTCTTTCAGTCTTGATCTGAGGACGGTCAGGCTCTGTGAAATAGTGGAGGAAGTTCTTAGGTGCGCTGGGAAGCTCAAGCTCCTGAGCACGGCCCTTGTATTCGCTCCAGATCTTGATGATCTCTTCTACTGAGGGTTTGTTATCAGCATCTTTGAAAGACATAAATACAGCTGCTGTGTGTCCGTTAGAAACAGGAACACGCAGACACTGAGCTGTAATAGCAATGTCCTCTGTCATTTTGATCTCGTCACCCTCGATCTTACCCCAGATCTTAAGAGGCTCGATCTCTGATTTTTCTTCTTCTCCGCCAATGTAAGGGATAATATTATCTACCATTTCAGGCCAACGCTCAAATGTCTTACCTGCACCGGAAATTGCCTGGTATGTGCAAGCAAGAACCTTGTCAACTCCGAACTGCATCAGAGGATGGATTGCAGGAACATAGCTCTGGAGAGAACAATTGGACTTAACGGCAATGAAGCCACGCTTTGTGCCGAGACGCTTTCTCTGGCTGTCAATGATCTTAACGTGATCAGCGTTGATCTCAGGAACGATCATAGGAACATCGGGAGTAAGTCTGTGAGCTGAATTGTTGGAAACTATGGGACACTCTGCTTTTGCATATGCCTCCTCAAGAGCCTTGATCTCTTCTTTCTTCATATCAACGGCACAGAAGCAGAAGTCAACCTCAGCTGCTACCGCCTCAACGTCAGATGCATCCTTAATGACAAGATCTGCCATATTTGCAGGAATGGGAGAATCCATAACCCATCTGGGCTCTACAACCTCCTTGTATGTTTTGCCTGCACTGCGAGCACTTGCTGCAAGGCAAACAACATCGAACCAAGGGTGATTCTCAAGAAGAATTGCGAATCTCTGTCCAACCATACCTGTGGCACCAATAATGCCTACTTTATACTTTTTCATAAAAACCTCCTGAAAAAAGCAGAAAAAAGTTGAGTTTTTTCTGAATTTATTATATTATTAGTAAAGTAAATAAAATAGCTGATTGCAAATATATACCCAATATCTAAATTATAATAGCACTACATGTATTTTTTGTCAATCATATATGCGCGATTTCTGCATATTTTATCATATTTCAGGGAGGAAACACATATGAAAAAAAGCGATTTTTATTATGATTTACCTGAAGAATTAATTGCTCAGACCCCACTTGAGCAAAGAGATTCCTCCAGACTTCTTGTATTAAACAAAGAAAACGGAAGCATTGAGCATTCTCAATTCTTCGATATTTTAGATTATCTGAACGAGGGCGACCTGCTTGTTATGAATAACTCAAGGGTTATCCCTGCAAGAATATTCGGCAAAAGAACAGACACGGGAGCAGTAGTTGAATTCTTGCTATTAAAGCAAGTAGAAAACAACAAATGGGAGGTCCTTGTTAAACCCGGTAAAAAAGCCAGAACGGGACATAAGTTTGATTTTTCAGGAATTATGCAAGGCGAAATCGAAGGCATTGCAGAGGAAGGCATACGAATCGTTAAATTCGAGTCAGAAGAAAACATCTACTCATCTCTTGACAAGATAGGTCAGATGCCCCTCCCCCCTTATATTAAGGAACATCTTGAGGATAAAGAAAGATACCAGACCGTATACAGTGATCCAGTAGGCTCTGCAGCAGCACCCACTGCTGGACTGCATTTCACGGAAGACTTAATAGAAAGGATACACAACAAAGGGATTAAAACTGCATTTGTAACCTTACACGTAGGACTTGGAACCTTCAGACCTGTTAAGGAAGATGAGATAACAGATCATATTATGCACAGCGAATTCTACGAACTTCCGCAAGAAACCGTGGATCTTATAGAATCCACAAAAGCAAACGGAGGAAGAGTAATTGCAGTTGGCACTACTACCACAAGAACACTTGAAAGCGTTGCAAGAGATAATAACGGAAAGCTTGTTGCCTGCAGCGGCTCAACCGACATATTTATTTATCCGCCCTATGAGTTCAGAGTCCTTGACGGGCTCATCACAAACTTCCACTTGCCGGAAAGTACGTTGGTTATGCTTGTTTCTGCCTTTGCAGGATACGATAACACCATGAACGCCTACAATGAAGCCGTAAAAGAAAAATACCGTTTCTTCTCGTTCGGTGATTCAATGATTATTATTTAATTCAGGAGATGCAATATGTTTAAAGTTATAAAAAAGGAAGGCTCTGCAAGACTTGGAGAGTTTTCAACAGCAGACGGCACGGTTAAGACGCCTTGCTTTATGAACGTTGCAACTGCAGGTGCTATCAAAGGCGGATTATCTGCCTTTGATCTAAAAGAATTAGGTTGTCAGGTACAGCTTTGCAACACCTATCATCTGCACGTAAGACCGGGAGATGAAATAGTCAGAAATATGGGAGGACTCCATAAGTTCACAAAGTTTGATGGTCCAATACTTACAGACAGCGGCGGCTTTCAGGTGTTTTCTCTGGCTAAGCTTCGCAACATAAAAGAAGAAGGAGTCACCTTCTCCTCACACATAGACGGCAGAAAAATATTTATGGGACCTGAAGAAAGTATGAAAATTCAGGCAAACTTAGGCTCCACAATCGCTATGGCTTTTGATGAATGTGTTGAAAACCCTGCAGCTTATGATTATGCAAAAATGTCATCTCACAGAACAGTTCGCTGGCTGGAAAGGTGCAAAGCAGAGCACAACAGGCTTAAAGCGGAGAATCTCTGTACCAATCCCGAGCAGATGCTCTTTGGAATAAACCAGGGCGCAACATATACGGATCTGCGTCAGGAAAATATGAAAATGATCCGTGAACTTGATCTTCCGGGTTACGCTATCGGAGGATTAGCCGTTGGTGAAGCTGCAGAGGTTATGTATGAGGTAATTGAAGCTGTTGAGCCCCTTATGCCAACAGATAAGCCCAGATATCTGATGGGTGTGGGCACTCCCCTGAATATACTCGAAGGTGTGCTCAGAGGTGTGGACTTGTTTGACTGTGTGATGCCAAGCAGAAATGCAAGACACGGGCATTTATTCACAAGTCAGGGAATAATTAACATTTCTAACGCAAAATACGAGCAGGACGATTCCCCAATTGATCCTGAATGTGACTGCCCCGCCTGCAAAAACTTCAGCCGCGCTTACATAAGGCATCTGCAAAAAGCTCAGGAAGCATTAGGGCTCAGGCTTGCTGTGATGCACAATCTGAGATTTTACAATAAACTTATGGAAGATATCAGAAAGGCATTGGAAGAAGACAGATTTGAGGAATTCTACATTTCAAAAAAGGATGTCATCTCCAGAAGAATATAATGTAGGTAAATTAATAAATAATTAACTTGATTTATTTTGCCAATACTGCTATAATCTTACTATTGCTATGAAAGGACTTGAAAAAATGCTTAATTTAATTAACCACATTTCATTGGAAGCAACAGCAACCACTGACCCCACAGCTGCAGGATGCGGCGGATCATCAGTTCTTATTGTTTATATTCTTATCTTTGCTGCTCTTTATTTTGTAATGATAAGACCTAACTCAAAAAGAAAGAAGCAAGAAGAAGAACTTAAGAAAAACATTGAGATCGGTGATGAGATCACAACCATCGGCGGTATTGTTGGAAGAGTAATTGCTGTACGCGACGAGGACGAGGAGATCATACTTGAAACAGGATCAGACAGAGTAAAGCTCAGATTTAAGAAATGGTGCATCTCTCAGAATAACACAGCTATGGCACGCTATGAAGAAGAGAAAAAGCGCATTGCTGAGGAAAAAGCAAAAGCTAAGGCTGAGAAAAAAGCTGCAAAAAATAAAGTAGAGTAATTCTGATTTATTTTAATAAGTAATATTCAAACTTTCCCCTGAATATAATCAAACAGATTATATTTAGGGGATTTTTATTTTGAAAACTATTAAAACCAAAATAACAAACACGGGCGCAAACTTATATGTGAAAGCATTGCTGGCAGGTACAACAGCAGGAGCTTTATCTGCTGTACTTCTTCTGTGCTTATTTTCCGGAATCCTTCTGATATCCGGAAATCTGCCGTTGGAATTGCTTAAATGGTTCGGAATTGTTATAGGAATAATTTCTGCATTTATAAGCGGATACTTAAGCTCAAGGATAACAAAAGCCAATGGACTGATAGTAGGTGCTTGTTCCGGTTTCATCATCTTTTTAATTCTCTTTATTTCAGGCTTAGCAGATGGTAGCATTTTAACACTTGTTACCCTGATAAAATTAATACTTTATTCTCTGTGCGGAGCAATAGGAGGAATAAAAGGAGTAAATAAAAAAGATAAACTACATATAAAATAAAATTCACCGCAGAGCTTATCACTCTGCGGTGTTCTGATGAAATTCAGATATTTATAATTTCATATTCTCTTAAACCGAGTCCCAACTCACATGAAGCCTCTACAATATGAATACCATGTCTTGAGTTCATTCTTTCGATTAAGGATTTTTTGCCTTCATCAGGAGAGTTGACAACTGCATCGTAGCATGCCTGATCAATAGCTACAGGATCAGTAGAAGCAAAAATGCCTATATCCCCCATCTCAGGTTCACGGGGATGATCGGAGCAGTCGCAATCAACAGAAAGTCTGTTTGCAACGTTAATATATACAATATTCTCTGCTCCCATATAATCCACCACACCCTTGCAGGCATCCGCCATAGACTCAAGGAAGTGGTCCTGAGGAGGTAAATTATCAAACATCACACGATAATCGGTGGTAACGGTGGCAGTATGAATGTAAGTCTTGCCTTTTGTGGAGGCTATGCCTATGCTCATATTTTTAAGAGCACCACCGAATCCACCCATTATATGCCCTTTAAAATGAGAAAGCATAAGTATTGAATCATAATTTGCAAGGTTTTTTCCTACAATGTCTTTATCAAGATGAAATCCGTTTGTAACAGGGATCTCCATATCTCCTTCTTCGTCAAGAATGTCGCAAGGAGCTATATCCATAAATCCGTGTTCCTTGATTGATCTCCAATGCTCCTTCGGATCAAGACGTCTTCCCTTGTACGCCGTGCAGGATTCGACTATTGTACCTTGAACGCTGCTTACAAGATCAGAAATCAAGGAAGGCTGCAAAAAGTTGTGTCCGCCGGGCTCACCTGTGGAAATCTTAACCGCTACTTTTCCTTTTAATCTCACACCCATTGCATTAAATATCCGCAAAAGACTTTCCGGGGTTATCTCAGAAGTAAAATATACTTTTGCTTTGCTCATAAAATCACTCCGTTCTAAAATATTTATTTAAAAGATAATATCACATTTGTTCATTATATCAAAAAAATCAAAATAATAGTTTTCCCGAGGTATCCATTTAGTCTTGAACTCCATTGCCTTCTGCTCACCGTTTCTTTTTAATATTCTGTCCAGTTGCTTTTCCTCTTCAACAGAAACAAACACCTTGTAATCAAAATAATTCTCAAGGCAAGGATGGCAACTGTAAGCACCTTCAATAACGGTAATTGGCTTTGGAGTAACTGCAGAAGGTTCTGAAAAATCTGCGGTCTGACAGTTATATGCCCTGTAAATATATTCCAAACCTTTAGATAAAGGCTGCAACACCTCTGATATCAATCTGTCAAAATCAATATTACCGCCCGGTCTGTTCATTTGTTCCTCGCTTCTCATAGCAAGCGGCAAATAGAAATCATCCATATGAACAACGTCAGCAGAAAGCATCAAAGATAAATGCTTTGCAATGGTGGTCTTACCGGCCGCACAATTCCCATCAATGGCAATTAAAAGCGGTTTTGATTTTTGCAACAAGGGAGAAATTTCATTAGAAATCTTATTACATATTTCATTTACCTGGTTTTGCATTCTTATTCTCACCGTTCTTTAATTTTACAAAATGTGTTTTTTTGAGCATAAGCATTATAGCAGGAATAAGCACAAGCTGGAGAATAATGCCCGGAATTGCGTTAACAAATGCTCCTGCAAAAAAAGCACTGAGAGTAAATCTGCTGCTTTTAAAAGCTAAAAGACCTGTCATTGATATACCCCACACAACTCTGCCTGCAAGCATACCAAATAATAATGATTTATACAGGGTCAACAAGCACTTCCATTTTGATTTTTGAAAAAAACAACCCACAACCAGACCATAGGTTGCAAGCTCAAAGCTCATTGCAATTGCTGATGGATAAATAGCAGGCATTCCAAACAACAAAGATCTGAAACAAGGAAGTATAAATCCAACAATTAATCCATATTGCCAACCGCAAATAAGCCCGCACAGCATTACTGGGATATGCATCGGAAGCAGCATATTACCTATTTGCTGAATCTGGCCTGTAAAAAAAGGCAGGATTAGACCTATGGATATAAACATAGCACTTAAAAGAACCGAAATCAATCTATTATTTTTCATTATAGTCACCCGCCTCAAGACGATTTATTAAGTTTTTCATATCAGCAGGCAATTGAGCATTAACACAAATCATTTCCTTGCTGAAAGGATGAATAAAGCTGCTACTGTAGCAATGAAGGGACTGTCTGGAAATAAGATCAAGGCTTCCTCCATAAAGATCATCACCTAAAAGAGGATGGCCTATATATGACATATGGCATCTTATCTGATGGGTTCTGCCTGTTTCCAATACAAGATCAACAAGACTTGCATAATCAGAAAATGACTTTATTTTCTTATAGTGAGTTACGGCGTTCTGACCCATGGGAGAAACGCAACGAACGATTTTGCTGTTTTGAGATAATGCAATAGGTGCGTTTACAGTACCGCTTATCTGCACAGTTCCATGGCATAGCGCATAATAGTGTTTGTCGATTTTCGTATTCTGCATAAGCGAGGCTGTGTGTCTGTCCTTTGCAACGATAACGATACCAGATGTATCTCGGTCCAACCTGTTGATAGCTCTGAATACAAAATCCGACCCGATCTCTTTGCACCTATATGCAATAATATTTGAGAGAGTATCGGTCTGATGGATTTTAACAGGATGCACAGGCATTGCTGCAGGTTTATTAACAATGAGAAGGTACTCATCCTCAAACAAAACGTCCAGCTCTCCCTTAACGGGAGTAATTGAGCTTTGTTCATCGGGCAGCTTAATCTCTATAAGATCTCCTTCTCTGACCAATTCAACGGTACGAAGCAAGCTCCCGTTTGCGGTAATGCCACCCTCAGTACGCTTCAAAAGTGAAAGCGATCTTGCTGAAAGCTTACAATAAGACCTCAGAAACCTGCCTGCCTTTGTTCCGTCATATTCTTTTGTAACAATAAATTTAACTGTATCTGCCATTTCACACCAAGTACCAAATTACAAGGGTAAGAATCACCTGTAAAACAATTATGATCGGAATTCCAATCATAAATTTTTTGTGTAATGTTTTGTGGCGGATCACCTTCATAGTAATATACATAGAAACTGAACCACCTATAAACGAAACTAACATGAGAAATCGCTCGCTGATTCTCCTCTTATTCCTCTGAGCTGCAATTTTATCATAGATCGTAACAACAAGTGCTATAAAACTAACTATTAATAAATATATTAAGATCAATTTTATATACCAATCCACAGTAAACCTCCGGAAGTGATATTTTTGAAAATAAAAATCAATTTAAGCGTTTTAATTACAATTGCATTGCTGATTATTAGCATCATAATATCATCTGCCGCAAATAAAGATGCAAATCATACCGATGAAGCTTATACCACTTATGCTTCTGAAGATGAAATAAACACAAACGAAAAAGAAATGCGCGGGTTATGGGTCTCGTTCATCACGCTTGATATGACAGATTCAGATATGAGCTTTGAAGCATTCAGGAAGAAATTTGATAAAATAGTAAACACTGCAGTAAACTACAAACTTAACACATTGATCGTACAGGTAAGACCATTTTGCGATGCTTTATATAAATCCGAAGTATTCCCCTATTCACATATACTCACAGGTACACAAGACAAAAACCCGGGGTATGATCCTCTTGAATATATGTGTAAAACGGCTCATAGCCACGGACTGGAAATTCATGCATGGATAAACCCTTACAGAGTAGCTACAAGCACAACTCCAAAAAAACTTTCAAATAATAACCCATACGTAAATAACCCTGACATTGGTATGGAGCTTGATTCGGGTATATATCTTAACCCTGCTAAAAAAGCCTCCAGAAAGCTTGTCTGTGATGGAATCAAAGAAATAATCAATAATTATCCTGTTGATGGTATTCAATTTGACGATTACTTTTATCCTTCAGATATAAAAGATGAGGATGCCGCTGAATATAACACCTACAAAAAAGCGATAGGAAACAAAATTCCTCTGTCTGTAGAAGAATGGAGAATGCAAAATGTAAATATACTGATTGCAGAGGCTTACTCTATAATTAAGTGTATAAACAAAGAAATAGATTTTGGAATATCTCCTCAGGGAAATATAGAGAATAACAAAGACTTATGTGCTGACATAAAAAGTTGGTCTGAAATTAAGGGATACGTTGATTATATCTGTCCTCAGATGTACTATTCAACGGAAAATCCAAGCCTGAGATTTGAAGATAATCTGCTGCAATGGAAGGAATTCGAGTACCATTCAGACATTAAAGTGTATATTGGTTTGGGAGCATATAAAGCCGGTACAGACGCCGACAAAGGTACATGGCTCAACTCAGATGAAATCCTTGCCAATGAACTTTCACTGCTCAGAGAATATAAATACAGTGGGTTTATGATATACGACTACAGCGCCTTTGAATCCAAATATGCAAAAGAAGAACTGAATAATCTATTGTCAGTCATCGACTAAAACACCAATGCATCTATCCTCAGAAACTGTGGTAAGTAAGACTTTTCTGCATTTTCCGGCAAGATTCTCTTCTTTTGAATCAACAGAAACCATCGTATAATTTTCCGTGTATCCTTCATACATACCGTTTTCATCAAGGCGTTCAAAGAGCACATCACATTCAAGTCCCACCTGAGAGCGTAAGAACTCCTGCTGCTTCTTTTCTGTTTCGCTGATCATAATACGGGCACGGCGGTTTTTCTCTGATGTAGTAAGCTGCATGGGCATTTTGTCGGCAACCGTTCCACTTCTTCTGGAGTAAGGAAAAACGTGAACTTTTGCGAATCCAATATCTGTTACAAAACTCAGCGAAGACAAAAATTCCTCTTCTGTTTCTCCGGGGAACCCAACCATAACATCTGTGGTAATTGCAGGATTTGAAAAGTTACGTCTGATTCTGAAAACAATATCTGCATATTCTTCACAGGTATATCTGCGGTTCATCCTCTTTAGAGTATCCGTGCAGCCGCTTTGCAACGAAAGATGAAACTGAGGACAGAATTTTTTGCATTTTGCAAGGCGTGAGATCGCATCATCGTCAAGAAGTTCGGGCTCTAAGGAGCCAAGTCGGATTCTTTGAATCAAGTCGTTACTTGCCACAGCTTCAACCGCATCGCAGAGGGTGAATCCTAAATCAGTACCATATTTTGAAAGATTGATCCCTACAAGAACAATTTCTTTATAGCCCTTGTCAGCAAGCAACGCAACCTCACGCTTCAAATCTGCAAGAGGCTTAGATCGCACTCTGCCTCTTGCATACGGAATAATACAGTATGAGCAGAATCTGTCACACCCATCCTCAATCTTTAGAAAAGCTCGGGTACGTTCGCTGAAATCGTTAACACAGCAAGGTTCAAACTC
The DNA here is from genome assembly GCA_017416065.1 of Ruminococcus sp. GTDB lineage: Bacteria > Bacillota > Clostridia > Oscillospirales > Acutalibacteraceae > Ruminococcoides. Next base: position 12,938 of record JAFQDM010000011.1, on the reverse strand, counting down.
TTCATTTTTTCTATCGTGTGCAGGAATATCAGCAATCCTTTCTCCGGTACTGATATATCTTTTAATATAATCAGGAACCCGATTCCTTGTGGTATTGCCTATAACGATATCGCACACATCAAAATCTTCATATTTCCGCGGAAATGCCTGAGACATACACCCGCACAAAAGAAGAATACAACCGGGATTATCTCTCTTGAGCTTTCTCAAAAGCTTTCTGCATTTGGAATCGCTGACAGCAGTAACAGAGCAGGAATTGACAATTAATATATCTGCAGTTTTATCATCATCGCAATAATCAAATCCGTTCACGAGCATTATCTGACGCATATACTCAGATTCATATTGATTAACTTTGCATCCCAAGGTATGGATCTTGAAATTCATAACTAAAAATCACTTCCTGATAAAACTAATTAAAAATCACCAAACAGTGATATCTGTGAACTTTCAGGTAAGCCCTCAAGAGATCCTATCTCTCTGAGAGCTTCAACTACAGCCTTTGTTACCTTAGTCTTTTGCTGAAGCTCTTCGACAGAGAAGTACTCTCCCTGTTTACCGCACTCAGCAAGAGATATCGCGGCAGACTCGCCTATGCCTGAAATGGACATAAAAGGCAGGCGGAGCTTTCCGTCTTCGATCATAAAGCGCTTGGCATCGGATTTATATATATCAATGGGCAAAAGCTCAATTCCGCGGGCAAGCATCTCATTGATAATCTGCAAGGTTGCGTATTCCGTTTTCTCCTTTGCAGTAGCTTCAAAGCCCTTCTGAGTAATAAGATTCATCTTATTTACTACAGCCTGCTTACCCTTAAGTGCTGTAACACCATCAAAATCTTCTCCACGAACGGTAAAATAAGCGGCATAATACTCAACTGGCTTGTGAACCTTGTACCAACCAAGACGCAGAGCCGCAATCATATAAGCGGCGGCGTGTGCCTTAGGGAACATATACTTTATCTTCATACAAGAATCAATATACCACTGGGGCACGTTATGATCCTTCATAGCCTGTATGTGTTCCTCAGTAAGAAGCTTGGTGGCTTTTCCCTTACGAACGATCTCCATGATCTTAAACGCCATAGAGGGATCAAGCCCTTTATGCATGAGATACGTCATAATGGAATCTCGTGTACCGATAACCTCAGAAATAGTGCACACTCCGTCACGGATAAGATCAGCAGCATTGCCAATCCAAACATCCGTACCGTGAGATAGGCCTGAAATCTGCAGAAGGTCGGTAAAGGTTCTGGGCTGTGCATCAACAAGCATCTGACGAACAAAGGGAGTTCCGAGCTCTGGCAAAGAGAAAGTTCCTGTAAGAGAATCAATATCCTCAGGTGTAACCCCCAAGGCCTCTGTTGAATGGAACAAAGACATAACCTGGGGATCGCTCATGGGAACTTCCATTACGGGAATTCCGGAAAACTCCTCAAGATAATGATATATCGTGGGAACATCATGGCCGAGCTCGTCGAGCTTACAAATGTTATCATGAATTGAATGGAAATCAAAATGAGTTGTAATATTATCTGATTCCGTGTCATCCGCAGGATGCTGAACAGGACAGAAATCGTAGATCTCCATCCCCTTGGGAACAACAACCATACCGCCCGGATGCTGTCCACTTGTACGTTTTACCCCGGTAAAGCCGGCTGCAAGGCGCTCTTCCTCGGCTTTTCCAAGGTTAAGTCCTCTCTCCTGCTCGTATTTTTTAACAAATCCGAATGCAGTCTTATCTTTCAATGTAGAGATAGTTCCCGCTTTGAAAACGTTATCTTTTCCAAAGAGTTCTTCTGTGTATCTATGTGAACTGGACTGAAACTCTCCGCTGAAGTTAAGGTCAATATCGGGCACCTTATCCCCTTTAAATCCGAGGAAGGTTTCAAACGGAATCTCGTGTCCGTCACGGTTCATTTCCTGACCGCACTCGGGACAATTCTTGGGAGGCAGGTCAAAACCTGAGCCAACACTGCCGTCAGATATAAACTCACTATGCTTGCAATTGGGACAAATGTAGTGAGGAGCCAAAGGATTAACCTCAGAAATACCTGAAATGGTGGCAACAAAGGAAGATCCAACACTACCACGGGAACCAACAAGATAACCGTGCTTTTCTGAATTTGCAACAAGCTTCTGAGCTGTCATATAAAGAACAGAGAAGCCGTAGGTTGTGATGGCTCCAAGCTCTTTATCAAGTCGTTCCTTAACGATATCGGGCAAAGGATCGCCGTAGAGCTCCTTTGCTCTGCGCCAAACGATCTCCATAAGCTGTTCCTCGGCACCGTCAATAAAGGGCGGGAAGTTCTCTTTGGGGATAGGTCTGATTTTTTCTACCATATCTGCTATGTCGTTGGTATTTTCTACAACTATCTCATAGGCCTTATCTTCACCAAGATATGCAAATTCTTCAAGCATTTCTGCAGTTGTTCTGAAGTAAAGAGGTGCCTGATTATCCACATCAGAATAACCCTGACCTGCCTGAAGTATCTTTCTGTACTCAGCATCGTGTGGGTCAAGAAAATGAACGTCGCAGGTAGCGACAACGGGAATATTGAGCTTTTCTCCCAAAGCAACTATCTTCCTGTTGATATCTCTGATATCTTCAACAGATTTCACAAGACCTTTCTGAATCATAAAGGAATCGTTACCTTCAGGCTGGATCTCCAGATAATCATAGTAACGGGCAATTTCTTTTATCTCAGTCTCGGGCTTTTTCTCAAAAATAGCACGGAACAGCTGACCTGCTTCGCAAGCAGAACCTATAATAAGACCTTCCCTGTGCTTGTCAAGAACACTTCTGAGTATCCTTGGCCTTTTGTAAAAATAATTAAGATGTGAATATGAAATCAGCTTGTACAGGTTTTTAAGTCCCGTTTTATTCTTCACGAGAATTATCTGGTGATAAGATGGAAGATCCTTGTAATTTCCGCCGAAAATTCCAACGTTGATTGACTGTACATCTTTGATCTTATAGTCAGTATCAAGACGAGACATAAGCTGAATATAGATCTGAGCAAGTATATTAGCATCGTCAAGTGCACGATGATGGTCAAAATCAGGTAAACGAAGATACCTGGCTACTGTATCAAGCTTGCAATTCTCTATATCCTTTAGAACCACTCTTGAGAGAGCCACGGTATCAAGATATGTAAACTCTTTATCAATTGAAAGTCTCTCACAAGCAGCTCTGATAAACGACATATCAAACTCAGCATTATGAGCCACAAGAATTCTGTCACCGCAAAAATCAAGGAAGGAATCTATGGCTTCTTTTTCCGACAATGCTCCCTTGACCATTGAGTCGTCAATGCCGGTTAATTCTTTTATCTTTGCAGGAATGGGCTCACAAGGGTCAACAAAGGTTGAAAAAGTATCTTCGATCTTTCCGTTTTTAACAAGGACAGCACCAATCTCTATAATTTTATTCTTTCTTGCAGACAGCCCCGTGGTTTCCAAGTCAAAACAAATATACTCACCGCTAAAGTCCTGCTGCTTGCTTCCCTTTACAACGTTTACAACGTCATTTACAAAATAAGCCTCGGTACCATAGATTATCTTAATCTCTTTGCCTTTATACTCAAGGCTCTCGCACGCATTCATAGCATCGGGAAATGCCTGTGCAACTCCGTGGTCAGTAACAGCAATGGCTGTATGTCCCCAATCAGCCGCACGGTTTATCAGATCCCCGGCAGGAGTAAGAGCATCAAGTGCGGACATATTAGTATGCAGATGCAGCTCTACACGCTTCTTTTCCGCATTGTCAACAACCATATATTTCTCTGCAGTCATTATAGATTTACAGCTGATAACGTAAGCCTTCATAAAAGGATCAAATTCATAGTCGCCCTTAGCAATTACAGTAGTGCCTTTCTTAAGAGCTTCCAAAGGCTTGCACTCAGCAATGGGAGCAAATATTTTGAGCATAACTGAGCCCGTGTAATCGGTAATATAAACAGAGATAATATTTTTGTCTCCTGATTTTGTGACCTTTGTTTCCAGGCTGAAAATGTCTCCCCATACAGTAACCTTACCTGAATCAAAGGTAAGAGTGTTGATAGCCTGTGTTTTACTCTTTATGAGTCTGCCCCATAAAGGCTTTGCAGAATTCGGATACACACAGGGATACAGAAGATTATCTTTTCTTACTTCGATCTCACGAGGAGGCAGATCAGGATCAATAACTACCCTTTCGGATTCTGCAAATGCTTCAAGCTCTTGTCTTTTTACCGTTTCTTCATAATGCTTTATATTTTCTTTGTAAGCATCGCTTTCCGTGTCAACCTCTGTAACACCTGAGAATACAACATTATAGCACTGATCAAACTCATCACGGATAATATTCGCAAGTTCTCTGTCAAAAGAAAAGAACTCAAGTGTACTCTTGCCGCCGTGAAAAAGTTCTATACTGATCGTATCTCCGTTTATTTGCGCTTCACTGTCTGCCAAAGCCCCTTTAAGTGTAGGAAATTTTCTGGAAAGCTCTTTAACCAGTTCAGTATAGTATGCAGGATCGAAATCCACACCGTGAAATATAGGATAGATTCTTACTTCATTAAGCTTCAGAACAGAATCCTTAAGTGCAGATTCCATTTCAAAAAGGACATCTCTATCTATAATGTCACTAAAGCGTACAGTAAAATAAACTGTACGCTTCTCTTTATTCATATTTACTTTTTCGACGATACCATTTGCTGAATTATCTGTAAGCAATGAGGTATCTATTTTATAACCTTCAAATAAATCTCTTAAATTATACATTCGTTCCTCTTTCATAAATAAATAAATCAGATTTTTTCAATTTCACTCAGCAACGCATCTGCAATTTTATCCTCGGGGACCTTGTACAGGATCTCTCCTTTACTGAAAATAAGTCCGCATCCGTCACCGCCGGCAACGCCGATATCTGCCTCTTTTGCTTCTCCGGGGCCATTCACAGCGCAGCCCATAATTGCAACCGTGATATTCTTATTAACCGAGGCAAGTCGGGTCTGAACTTCATTTGCAAGAGAGATAAGATCAATTTTTGTTCGACCGCAGGTAGGACAAGATACAAAGCGGACTCCGCCTTCTCTCACACCAATGGATTTAAGAAGTTCTATTCCTGCCACAACCTCACGCACTGGGTCAGCAGTAAGAGAGATACGAATAGTATCTCCAATACCATGAAGAAGCAATGAACCGATTCCTGCAGAGGATTTGATGATTCCGCTGTACTCAGTACCGGCCTCAGTAACACCTAAATGTAAGGGGTAATCGCATTTTTCATTTGCAAGCTCATAAGCCTTGACCGTAGTTGGCACAGATGAAGATTTCATAGATAAAACGATATCTGTAAAATCAAATTTTTCAAGCAAGGATGCATGGTACAAGGCACTGTCACACAAAGCCTCTGCTGTTGGATGTCCATACTTTGCAAGAATTGATTTCTCTAAAGAGCCTGAATTAACTCCGATTCTGATAGGCACGCCATGGATACGACACGCGTCTGCAACAGCTTTCACTCTGTCTTCTGAGCCGATATTGCCGGGGTTTATACGAATTTTATCTACACCTGCCGCAACACATTCGAGAGCAAGCTTATAATCAAAATGAATATCTGCCACAATCGGGGCTGATACGGAATTTTTAAGAGCATAAATAAGCGAAACGGCTTCTTTATCCGGTACTGCAGCACGAATAATGTCGCATCCTGCCTGTTCAAGCCTTTTGGCCTGCAGAACACTTGCTTCGATATCGTGAGCAGGTGTATTAAGCATAGACTGAACAGAAACGGGTGCCCCTGCACCTATAGAAACCGAGCCGGCCTTAACCATAATCTTAGACATAATTACCTCACAAAATAAGCATCCAGATATCCTTTAGTGATATTATAAATATAAACAAGAGCAGAAGTCCCAGACCAACTGCATTTACGATTGCCTCAGCCTTTCTTGGAATAGGCTTGCGGAAGATTGCCTCTATAAGCAGGAACACAAAACGTCCTCCGTCAAGTGCAGGGAAAGGCAACATATTAACAACACCAAGGTTTACGGTGATCACCATCATAATATAAACAATATTGAGAACTGCATCACCAAAGCTTGATTTAAGACCTTGCTGAGCAACCTCAACGGTGGCAGACGCAGCACCGATGGGGCCTGATACATCGTTAATTCCAAACTGTCCCGTTACAAGTCCCCACAGGGAATCAGCTACCATTCTGACAACAGAAACTGTTTGAGAGCCTGTTTGCTGGATCAAAGTTAAAAACGTTTTATCCTTGGCTGTACTGTAAAAATCAATTGACATTTTTGGCTCAGGATCATCGGCAGTTGTATATGTGTAGAAATCCACATCTTCAAGAGTGAGTCGCTCACCGTTTCTTTCAACTGTCAAATCCGTTCTGAAACGCATACGTGTATCTCTGACTGATATCTCGGGTATTTCAAAAGAATCTGTTTTGAAATAAGAATTTAGTGCCTTTACACCATCTGAAAGGGCAGTATCAGCCTCTGAGTAATCATTGCTAATATTCACATTACTTACAAGCGTTTGAAGCTCTGAATATGCATTTTGGAACTCTTCTTCAGAAAGCTCGCCGTAAAAATCGTTATCTCTGAAAAGGTTAAAAAGTGCGTTAGCACAGTCCTGCTTATATATCTGCAGGCTGTCTCCGTCTACATTCTGAACCTTAAGCTTTGCAAAAGCGTATGAAAGATCCATGGAATTATTAACCTTATATCCGTTTACGGAAACGATCTTATCCCCTACCTCTAACCCACAGTTTGCACTGAAAGACTGGGGAACAAAACTGTGAATATGATTTGTAGAAAAACTCTCAGACGGCAAAAGAGTAACAAGCATAAGAATAAGACCGAGCAGGATATTCATTGCTGCACCTGCAACGATTATAATCATTCTCTTGAATATTTTTGCATTGTTAAAAGCACGGGGGTTTTGACTGTCTTCGTCCTCACCCTCCATCGCACAAAAGCCGCCAATGGGAAGAAGTCGCAGAGAATACGTGGTCTCGCCCTTTTTGAAAGAAAAAAGCTTGGGTCCCATTCCTAAAGAAAACTCATTGACTTTTACTCCTGAAAGCTTTGCGGCAACAAAGTGACCGCCTTCGTGAAAGAGAATAATTAATTCAAAAAGCAGAACACCAATAAGTATGAGCCCTGCTGTAGTCAGAAAACTAAGCAATTCAATATCAACTCCAAAAAATTAAGAAACAAGTGAAGAAACATAATCCCTTGCCATAGCATCAGCCTCAAGAACATCCTTAAGATTGCTGATAGGCTTTGACGGGATATCATTGACAGCACCCGTGACAAGTTCACCTATTCTAAGGAAGGGTATCTTGCCCTCTCTGAAAAAAAGGTTTGCAACCTCATTTGCACCGTTAGCAATTGCGGGAGAAGTGCCTCCGATTTTAAGAGCAAGTTTACATGCGTTGAGGCACTCAAACGTTTCATAATCAGGTTTATGGAATGTAAACGTACCTATGGAAGTCAAATCGAGTTCCTTAACCGGTGACGGAACTCTTTCGGGATATGTTAGAGCATATTGAATGGGAATACGCATATCAGGCTCTGACATCTGAGCAAGCACCGAATTATCTGTAAATTCAACCATTGAATGAATAATGCTCTGACGATGAACTACAACGTCAATATCATCTGCAAGCACATCAAAGAGCCATCTTGCCTCAATTATCTCAAGTCCTTTATTCATCATACTGGCACTATCAACCGTAATTTTTGCTCCCATACTCCAATTTGGATGAGCTAACGCCTGTTCTACCGTCACCCCTTGAAGCTCTTCTTTTGATTTACCAAAGAAGGGTCCGCCTGATGCGGTAAGAATTAGTTTTTTTATCATTTTGCTGTCAGGGCATTCCTGCAAGCACTGAAAGATTGCGCTATGCTCGCTGTCCACAGGCAGAAGAGCAACACCGTTGTCTTTTACTGTGTTCATCACGAGTTCTCCACCTGCCACAAGAGTTTCTTTATTGGCAAGGGCAATAGTCTTTTTAGCCTTACAAGCAGCAAGGGTGGGCTCAAGACCCACCATTCCTACAAGAGAATTAAGAACCACCTGAGAAGAATCAAGTGAAGCAGCCTCAATGAGGCCTTCCATACCGCTAAGTACCTTTGTTCCTGTATCTGCAAGGCGAACCCTGAGATCTTCAGCCGCAGACTCTTCGGACATAACAGCAAGCTCAGGGCTGAACTTTCTAACCTGTTCCTCCATAAGCTTCACGTTACGGTGAGCAGTTAAAGCACAGATCTTAATATTATATTTTTCTGCTACATCAAGGGTCTGGGTACCGATTGAACCTGTAGACCCGAGAATAGACATTGATTCAGTCATAAATCTCACAACCTTGTATGAAATAAGATACTGTAAAAATTATATTGCGGAAATAAGTCCCCAGACATCAGAAATCAAATATGTAAACGGAACACAGAAGATAACTGAATCTACTCTGTCAAGTATTCCGCCGTGGCCGGGCATAATCGAGCCATAATCTTTAATTCCGCAATCTCTCTTGATAACGGAAAAGATCAAATCTCCTATAACAGAAACAAACGCACAGAAAACACCAATAACAAGGAGTGCGAGATAATTAACCGTTATATTCCTATATACAAGGAACTGGAAAATAAGACCTGCAAGCAAGGTGCAGATTATTGAACCAAAGGCTCCGCCTATTGCACCTTCAACAGTCTTTTTGGGGCTGATCTGAGGACACAGCTTCCTCTTACCTAAGAAGCTTCCTGCAAAATATGCTGCACTGTCTGCACACCAGGGAGATACCAAAGCTATTATAAGATAAAAGCTGTGCCAGCCTCCGCTTGATACAACAAGTCGTGACATATAGCCAAAAGCACAAGCGATAACGGAAATACCGGCATATGCAAACGTTACATCCTTTATATTAAGTTTATCTCTGAGGAATATCATATATGCAAACATAAGTAAGGAATATGTGTACACCGGTAAATAAAAAACATTTGTAAGAGCCACCAAAGGCATGGCAATTGCAAACAAAAGTGTAGTTACCATAACAAGAGGATTCTTCTGCAATTTTCTTGCTGTAAGAAATTCCACGCAAGCAATTGCACAAGCAAGTGCAAACGCAATAGCAAAAAGTATAGAATATTTCTCACCGAAAATCATCAGCAAGACTACAAATAATATGCCGACTGCGGCAGATATAATACGCGTTTTCATACAGATCCCCCTGTGATCTAATCATAGATAGTAATCAGACTCCACCAAATCTTCTGTTGCGACGGGCAAATTCATTAATTGCCTCGTCCAAATCATCGGTAGAAAAATCAGGCCAAAGCTTATCGCGAATAATAAACTCAGTGTAAGCTGCCTGCCAAAGCAAAAAATTAGAAATTCTGTACTCTCCGCTGGGACGGATAATAAGATCCGGATCAGGCTGCCCGGCTGTGTACAGATGAGAAGAAATAAGCTCTTCGTTAATATCATCAGATGAAATATCTCCGCTTCTAACCTTTTCAGCTATAAGCTTTGTGGCCCTGACAAGCTCATCTCTACTTCCGTAATTCATTGCAATATTCAGAACCATTCCAGTTCTGGATGCTGACTCAGCCTCGGTTCTTTGAATAAGCTCCTGAAGTTCAGGAGAAAATGCAGACGTATCTCCGATAAACCGTACGACAATGCTATCGTACTTAAAATCTGTAAGAGCTTCTTCAAGATATTGCTTAAACAAGGTCATCAAAGCAGATACCTCATCTGCAGGTCGCTTCCAATTCTCAGTAGAAAATGCATAAACAGTAAGATATTTAATTCCGATATCACTGCAATACCTGGTGATGGTTCTGAAGTTCTTAGCTCCGGCTGTATGACCGGCACTGCGAGGAAGACCCCGCTTTTTTGCCCATCTGCCGTTACCATCCATAATTATTCCGATATGTTCAGGAAGGACGACAGAATCGTCCTTCCTTGCTTTCTTACTACGCCGTGTAAAAATCGACATAATATCAGATCTCCATAATTTCCTTCTGCTTCTTCTGGCAGAGTTCATCAATATTCTTTACACATTTATCTGTGATCTTCTGGATCTTTTCCTGACCAACTTCAAGGTCATCCTCTGTGATCTCAGAATTCTTCTTAAGCTTCTTGAGCTGTTCGATAGCATCTCTGCGCTCGTTACGAACCTGAACCTTACAATCCTCAGCGTTCTTTGCGATCTCCTTAACGATCTCCTTACGTCTGTCTTCTGTAAGAGGAGGGAAAATAAGACGAATGCACTTACCGTCATTCTGAGGATTAATACCTATATCAGAAGCCTGAATAGCCTTCTCGATAGCTCTGAGTACAATTGCATCCCAAGGCTGAATGGTAAGAGTTCTTGCCTCTGAAACGTTAACTGCTGCAAGCTGCTGAACAGGTGTGGGAGTACCGTAATAATCAACAAGCACTTTATCAAGCACGCCGGGGTTGGCTCTGCCTGCTCTTACTCTGCCATATTCGCTTTCAAGATACGCAATGCGCTTCTGCATTGATTCTTCTGCAGATTTTAATACTTTATCCATAAAAATTTCCTCCAAAATTAAAAATAAATATTATGAGTTATTATCAGTTTACAAGTGTACCGATGTTTTCACCGCAAACTGCGTCGTAAATATTCATGGGTCTTTCTATACTGAATACCAAAATGGGAATTTCGTTCTCTCTGCACATAGTTGCTGCAGTGCCATCCATAACCTGAAGCTGCTTTTCAACAACCTCTGAAAATGAAAGATTATCGTACTTAACAGCATTCTCGTTCTTTTTAGGATCGCTGTCGTAGACACCGTCTACCATAGTAGCCTTCATAATGATGTCAGCCTCGATCTCAGCAGCGCGCAGAGAAGCAGCCGTATCCGTTGAGAAGAAAGGATTACCTGTTCCGCAACCGAAGACAACTACTCTTCCCTTCTCAAGATGACGAATAGCCTTGCCTCGGATATAAGGCTCTGCGATCTCCCTCATAGAAATTGCGGTCTGAACTCTTGTATCTACTCCAAGCTGCTCCAAAGCATCACAAACACCCAAGGCGTTAATGGACGTTGCAAGCATACCCATATGGTCTGCACGAGTGCGGTCCATTTTGCCACTCGTTCTACCGCGCCAGAAATTGCCGCCGCCTACAACGATTGCAACCTGAACGCCGATATCAACACACTTTTTGATAGGTTCGCATATCTTCAAAACGGTATCGAAATCAATACCACTCTTCTGATTGCCTGCAAGGGATTCGCCTGAAAGCTTAAGCAATATTCTCTTATATTTTGGTTCCATACAGAACACCCCCGTTAACTCTATATATAGTTATTATAATAATACAACATTAAGGTCAATTTGTAAAGAATATATATCTATTTTTTAACTTTTTTAAAATAAAAAATGCAGTGCCTGAAAAACAGACACTGCAAATTAAAAAACTAATTATTTAACCATAGAAGCAACTTCTGCTGCGAAGTCATCCTGGCGCTTCTCAATACCCTCGCCCTTCTCATAACGAACGAAGCCTGTGATTGTAATGTTGCCGCCGAGCTCCTTAGCAACGGAGTCAACATACTGCTTGATGTTAACATCGTTGTTCTTAACGAACTCCTGATCTACAAGGCAGTTCTCCTTGTAATACTTAGCAACCTTACCGCCGAGAATCTTCTCGATGATTGCCTCAGGCTTACCTTCGTTGATGAGCTGCTCACGCATGATCTTCTTCTCGTGCTCAAGAACATCTGCAGGAACGGACTCCTTGTTAAGATAAGGAGTGTTAAGAGCTGCAATCTGCATTGCAACGTCTTTACCGCAAGCAACAAAAGCATCGGATGCTGTGTCAACATCTGTATCAAATGTAACCATAACGCCAATCTTGCCGCCTGCGTGAACATAACCTACACAAGCTGAATCAAAGCGCTCAAAACGTCTGATCTGAAGATTCTCGCCGATTGTGAGAACTTTTTCCTGAAGAAGAGCCTCTACAGTCATATCTGTGCCTGATGCTGTGCAAGCCTTGAGTGCCTCTACGTCTGCAGGTGCATTCTCAATAACTGTGAGAGCACATGTCTTTACGAAGTTCTGGAAGTCAACGTTCTTAGCAACGAAGTCTGTCTCAGAGTTAACCTCAATTACAACACCTGCTGTGTTTGTATCGTTAGTAAGTGCAAAAGCAATACCTTCTGCAGCAATACGGGAAGCCTTCTTAGCCTGCTTTGCAAGACCCTGCTCTCTGAGGAAATCAATAGCAGCGTCCATATCGCCGTTAGCCTCTGTAAGAGCCTTCTTGCAATCCATCATACCGCAGCCGGTCTTTTCTCTTAATGCCTTAACGTCCTGTGCAGTAAAACTCATTTTACATACATCCTTTCAAAATATTAAAGATAAATGAAACTATCAAAATTACTCAGCGTCAGCCTGCTCTGCGGGAGCTTCCTCTGCCTTCTTTGTTCTTCTCTTCTTGGGAGCCTCTGCTGTCTCCTCTGCGTCATCCTCAACGATAGCAGCAGCGCCCATCTGGCCCTCTCTGCCTTCAATGATAGCGGAAGCCATTGCGCCTGCAATAAGCTTAACAGCGCGGATAGCATCGTCGTTACCGGGGATAACGTAGTCGATCTCATCGGGATCGCAGTTTGTATCAACAATAGCTACAACGGGAATGCCGAGCTTCTTTGCCTCTGCAACTGCAATCTTCTCTTTTCTGGGGTCAACGATGAAGAGTGCACCGGGCATTTCTTCCATATTCTCGATACCGCCGAGGAACTTCTCGAGCTTCTCGATCTCGAGCTTGAGCTTGATAACTTCCTTCTTGGGAAGAAGCTCAAATGTACCGTCTGCCTCCATAGCACGAAGCTGCTTAAGTCTGCCGATTCTGCGACGGATAGTTGTGAAGTTTGTGAGCATACCGCCCAGCCAACGAGCGTT
>JAFQDM010000010.1 GCA_017416065.1 Ruminococcus sp. | reverse complement strand
TAGAGAAACTCCTTTTCAGATTATTTCTGAACATGGAGCGCGCGCATCTCTGTTCTGTTATTAGTTTAGCAACTATTGCCCTACTTGACAAAGTTAAAAAATTGCGGTATAATCTACTTGAAAGTACAGATTTTAAGAGGTGCAGCGAATGCTTAATATTTCTATAGACAAGGAAAATACCGTTGTCCATAACACAAAAACTTATGGAAAATGGACGGTTAAAACATCCCGTTTCTTTGGGGTTGTTTATGCCGCTTTGGAAAGAGATTTTCCTAACTTTGATTGCTCCGAAATGGGTAATATAATTATCAATCGTATAAATAATGAGTTTAAACGCCTTAACAATCAGCCAGAAGCAAAACAGGAGAAAAGTACATACCTGTTTCATTGTGAAGAATACGGTGTCAGCCTGTACAATTTACTCATGTTTATTGACGGGCAAAAGGTTCTTTCTCCCACCTTAAAAGATATTGAAGATTTGCGTATGCTTCACAGAATGACAACAAGCTATCTTCCGATCAGCATTGACGAACCGGGCAGTATGCGCTTTGAGGGTCTGAAAACAGTCACGCAAGTTATGATTGCAGCTCTTTACTATTATGCATACAACGAATACAAATTGACCCGCTGTAAACATTGCGGAAAATGGTTCGCCACAAAAACGCTAAAGGAAGAATACTGTGACAATACAAGCCCCTGTTATGGTTTGATTGTGGCGGGTAAAAAGGTCTTAGGTTCTGAGCGCACTTGCAAGGATGCTGTAGGTATTATCAAGCAGCGTTTGGCAGACAGAAAAAAGCAGATATACGATAAGTGGTACGCTGAGGGGTTAGAGGAAGAATGCTTTGAGCTGAACGAAAGATTTTATCAGTACAAGGCAGCGATCAAGGAGAATCCCACAGTCGAAAATATTACCGCTTGCATGGAATATCTGTATTCAGACAGTATGCCAAAGCAAGAACGCCCAAACAGACGCAAGTCTAACGCATATATGAGGGGGTTGTTAGGAACATGAATACTGTAATATATGCCCGCTTTTCATCCCACAATCAGACAGAGCAATCTATTGAGGGTCAGCTAAAAACCTGTTATGAGTTCGCACAGAAAAACGGCTATACCATTGTAGGCGAATACATTGACCGGGCGATCTCCGGCACTACAGACGCACGCCCGGACTTTCTGCGAATGATTGAGGACAGCGCAAAAAAGGGCTTCCAGTATGTGCTTGTCTATCAGCTTGACCGCTTCGCCCGTAACCGCTATGACAGCGCAACATACAAGGCAAAGCTCAAGAAAAACGGCGTCCGGGTACTGTCTGCCCGTGAGAATATCACAGATGACGCAAGCGGTATTCTTGTAGAGGGTCTGCTTGAATCTATGGCAGAATACTACAGCGCAGAGCTTGCCCAAAAAATCCGGCGGGGTATGGATATAAACGCTGAGAAGTGCCTTTGCACAGGCGGCAATATCGCCCTGGGCTTCAAGGTAGCCCCGGATAAGTATTTCATAGTGGATGAGGAAACCGCCCCTATTGTGGTAAAAGTCTTTGAAATGTACGCAAGCGGTCAGACGGTCACGGAAATATGTGACACACTAAACGCGCAGGGATATAAAACATCCCGTGGGGTTGCGTTCAATAAAAACAGTTTGCGGAAAATGCTTCAAAATAAGCGGTACATCGGTATTTACACCTATAAGGACAAGGAAATTCCCGGCGGTATGCCCCGAATTATTTCGGACGATCTCTTTTACAAGGTGCAAGAGATTATGACCAAAAATAGAAAAGCTCCTGCCCGCTCTAAAGCAAGGCAAGAGTATCTACTGACTACTAAGCTATTTTGCGGCTATTGCCGTGAAATGATGAGGGGCTACGGCGGTACAGGAAAATCAGGTAAACCTCATTACTATTACGCCTGTAACAATATGATCAAAAAGCGGTGCAAGAAAAAGATTGTCCGCAAGGATTATATTGAAAACCTTGTCATTGAGGAATGCCGCAAGCAGCTTACCCCGGCAAACATTGACAAGATAGCCCGTGAGGTTGTAGCCCTCTGTGAGCGTGAAAAGGACAATTCCAATCTCAGACACATTGAAAAGCTCATGCGGGAGAATGAGCGCAAGCAGCGCAATCTTATGTCTGCCGTTGCTGAGTGTGAAATAGACAGCGTGAGAAAGTCCCTGTATGTGGAAATTGCACGGCTCAATACAGAGCTTGACACACTCAAGAACGAATACGCCATAGAGCAAGCCGGGGCTGTGTCCTTGACCATTACTGAGGTTAAATTCTTCTTGTCACAGCTACGCAAGGACAAAGCGGATAGCATTTCCTACAGAAAGACGCTGATCAATGTCTTTGTAAATGCAATCTATCTGTATGACGATAAAATAACGATTATCTTCAATTCCGGGGACAAGCCCGTTACCATAGATGATGAGCTTTTGTCCGATATTGAGGAAAGCAATGCAGCGGTAGAGGGTTCACTTTTAGACGCTGTTGCTCCACCAAAAAATCCAAGTCTGATGACTTGGATTTTTTTATCCATTGCGAAAGCAATGGCATATCATCAGCCGTTAGGCTGTATATAATCATGCGAAGCGTGTATCTCATCAGCCGCAGGCTGTATTTCTCTTCGCAATGATGATATACAAAACCTCGTTTTGATAATATACAAATTCTTTGAAATTGATAATATACAACGGCATTGCCGTTGATTATACTTTATTCTCGCAATCGTATACACGGTTGCGAGTTTTTCTTTGCATCTATAAAACACAAGAAACCGCCACGGATTATTGTGACGGTTTCTTATGTATAATGTTGATTTACAGATCAAGTTGTAACTTATCTATTTTCAGCATTTAGATAAACATCTGCTGCCATATTGTATGTATAAAGTGCATTTACAGCATTCTTAAGAGTTTCCTTATCTGTCTTCATAGCTTGATAAGCATAACTGAACACACCGTACTCTATCTTAAAATCTCCTGCCTCAACTGTAAAAATTTCATCAAGATTATGTGCAGATATCTCTGTAATCTTAACTTCATAGAAATTTCCATTCTTAACTGCTTCTACTACTTCGCCATTCACCTTAAACTCAGGCATACTGCTATCATCCTTAACAATGAAGTAATGCTTGATAGCAGTTTCACTCTTAAGAGAAAGTGATGAGCCATAGTAACTTATATTTGCATCCTCGCCCATAAACACAGATGAAAAATCTTCAAAGTTATAAGTACCAATTACCTTATCAGCCTCATCAAGAATATCGTTTGCAAGGTTATCTGTATTGTAGCTAAAGTATAACTGCGAAGCAGCACCATAGTTAAGAAGTGCTTTTATAAGATCCTGCTCTGCAGCATAATTCTCCGAATGTTCAAGCATATGCAGTGCATAATCATATACAGAATATTCAACAACCTCTGTTTCAGCTAACGATGTGATAACCTGTGCTTTAATTACAGAAGTCATTTCTTTTGCAGCTACGTCACAAGTAAACTTATGAAGACCTAAATCTCCATCCCACTCACCATCACTAACAGGAATATCAACAGTGTAAGTAGATCCGGTATCAGGAACTATAAATCTAACAACTGCATCCTTATCAGCAAGGATATCATCGGAGATATCATAATAGAAATTCACACCAATATTTCCGCCAAGAGTGATACTTGCGCCTGCAAAATCAGAATCATAGTTTTTAACTTTGCCACAGATTGTACATGTATCGTCTGTATAAGAGTGCTCACAATCTTCACCACACACTAAGCAAGTGCCATCTCTCCAAGTATGACCTTCATCGTTACAATATGTTGCTAAAGAATATTCAAGCGGTTCACTCTGATATACCGTATCGGCATACATAGCACACAGTGTTGCCTTAACTACATCGTTAACATTTGCAGATGTAATGTCTGTAAAATCGAATACATATTCACCATCAACAATACGATACTTGCTAACAGTATATTCTTCACCATTCATTTCAACGACTACATAAGGATTCTCATACCCAACTTCAGTAAATAAATTTCTGTCGCATTTGAATTTGATACAGAGGTTATCTTGAAGAGCCACTGAAACTCCAGAGAATTTAATTTCTTCATCTGGAATCATAAAATGGATGTTATCAGTTTCTAATCCAGTGATACTCGGATCAATATAAACTTCCCTCCATTGAGTTTTTGTTCCTACATAGTAAACCTCTAAGAAATCAAGGCAAAAGTCAGGTCGATGGTTCCGAATGTTTTTTACACTTGAAGGTATACTTAAACTCACGATACTACTATCTTGAAAATCACAATCTATGTCTATATCTATAACACCATATGGAATTTCAACATGTGTAAGATTAAAAGTATTAGCGAAAGCATGATAACCAAAACTTGCAACTCCAAGAGGTATAGAATAGATTGTATCTGGTTTTCCTTCAGGATACTTAACTAGCATTGATTTATCTTTATTAAATAATACACCCTCAACACTACTATAATATAAATTTTCCTCAGATACATTTATATTAGTAAGACTAGAACACAAAAAGAAAACATCATTTCCAATTGAAGTAACGCTCGCTGGAATGTCTATACTTTTAAGTTTGCTACATCCTACAAACGTATTGAGTCCTATATCGGTTATTCCATAAGTTAATTCTACAGTTTCAAGGCTCTCACAATACCCAAAAGCTTCTAATGAAAAATATTCAACACTTGATGGAATATTTATACTTGTAAGGCTATAACAATTCATAAATGTTCCAATTCCAATAAATGTTACTCCTTGTGGTATATTAACGCTTGTAAGACATGAACATTCGGTAAAAGCTCCATCTCCAATATAAGTTACCCCATCAGGAATTGTTATATTCTTTAAAGACCTGCAACACATAAAAGCACTATCACCTATATAATTTATACTTTTAGGAAGCACTATACTTATAAGGCTATCACAATTGTAAAATGTTAAACTGTTTATAATGTTAACCCCTTCTGGAATAATTACATTCTTCAACGAATTACATCCATAAAAAGCTTGTTTACCGATACTCGTCACTCCTTCAGGGATAACGATATCATTTAAGGACAAGCTATATTCAAAAGCCCTGTTTCCAATGGTTGTAACCCCCTTTGGTATAACAATAGACGTAATATTGTTGCCTTTATATCCATTGCTAAATGCGCAATCTCCTATTTCAACTATAGGAATTCCCTCTATACTTGATGGGATTGTTACATCTCCACCATCACCACAATAATCCGTGATGCAATAACCACTCGCTACACTCTTCACCTCATATGGATACACAGTGACCTTCATTCTAACATCTCCGGTGGTAGCTGTTGACGCAGTAATATATGCTGTGCCGGGTCCAACCGGGGTCACTTCACCAAAAACACCAACCTCAACAACACTTTCATCAGAAGATAAATAAATAACAGTAGTTCCAAAGTTTGCGTTTGACGGATAAGTTTTAGCAGAAACAGTAGTACCGATATTCATAGGCAAAGATATTTCTTTCTTATCAAAGGCTATGCTTGTAACTTCTATTCTACTGCTGAAATCATAATCATCAAAGCTATCATATATCTCATCAAAATCAGGCTGATATATTGACTTGTATGCATCATAAGTTTTATCAGCGAAAAGCTCAAAATCATTAGCCTTTTCCTTTTTATCGGATTCTACTTGTTTTATAACCAGTTCTGCATCCCCTTTGTCGCCAAATATACTATACCAAAACGAATCCTTAATTGCCTCAATAAGATCCACGGAGTAATCAAACCCCATCAACACAACAGATTCATACATATCAATAGCTCTAAGATAATTCGTAGCATTACTTTCCGTTGGATTATTTTTATATACTACCTCAAGTCTGGCAATTGCATCCAAAAGTGCCATCTCACAACCTACGTTTGCTTGAAGCTGATAATAAGCCTTTGTTTTTTCATCCTCATTCATTAATAAATTTACAACTACGCATCCACCCTTTGCTGTTAGCTGCGCAGCTAAAACTGCATCACCTAAAACAGGACAACCTTCAGCAAGTTTATCCCACGTCCAATCAACAAATTTATCGAGCACTTCCGCTAATACGTCATCTGCAAAGCTAAACAAACCCTCTTTCCAACCATCAAAAATAGATTCCTGCGCATCAGCAATATATTTTCTCATCGATTCTGCAGCCGTTCTTAATTCCCAACAATTATCTGTATTGACTGAAATGCGGCGCAACACCTCATCTGTTCCTTTAACTATATCATCAAGCTCCTTATAACTCGCAACCATTTTCATTGCATCATACCAGTTGTTATATAAGTTCAACAATTCCATAACGTGTGATGCAGTAGTTGCGGCATTTCCAAGCCCGGTACCTTCCAATAAAAGTTTCTTACTCTCTTCTGTTATTTTGGCATCTTTTAGATTCTGTGCAGTCACTTTCTTATCCGGACCCAACACATATTTTGCAGTTGAAATAAAAAAGCTATTTGACGAATCGGTTACATTGTCCATAATCCCTTCAAAATCATCCGAATAATCATCGCTATACTTACCTATAAGCAAGTCAAATAAAACCGTTTCATAATAGGTCTTGTGAGATATAGTTTCTTGAATATGAGAAAAATCTGCAATAACCTTTAAATCGGCCCACAAAGCGAGTTCAATATTAAATAACACATCTTTTTCCACTTTGCTGTAAAAACTCCTTGCATAAGAAGACGAATCTGCAACAACAAAACGTTCTGCATACACATCAGAATATACATCTGCCTTATACAAGTCATATTCCTTATCTTGAGTTGCAGCAGACGCAACACTAGAACTAGCGATAAAACCTATAACCATAACCAACAAAAAAGAAACTATGCTAATGGTAACGCTTTTAGATTTATGCATTTTCTTCATAATTCTCACTCCATATTACGCAAATAATAGTTACTAAACATAACAACTATATTGATTATATTTTATCACTGTTACACAATCCAGTCAATCAAAATCGTTAATTTTTCAAATCAAATTATAGACAATGGCAATATGCGAACGCGTAGCGGAAGGGCGTGCCGAACTCCTGTCTTGTAATAGACATATATCCCTATGTATACTTATCGTGACGAGATTTGAGTTTTTCTATGATCCGATGTATTTCAGATGATTTATCGATATCAGAATAATTCTTTAGAAGAAGTTTGCGTTTAATAAGTTTATCTTCCCTATACTCATCTACTATAACCTCTTACTCCCCTTTATTAAAAGGGAATTGTCTCAATAATTAAGTGAGCAGTCCCACTTTAAATATCTGTAACCTCAAACTCTATTGCAACCGATTGCTACTTGCTGATATAAAAAACATGCCTGTACAGAGCTGAAATGCATCTGTACAGGCTATTTTTATTATTTCATTGATTTGATATTTTGTAAGCGATCAAGACCACTACGGGCTGTGGAAATCGTTGGTTTGATTCCGCGTTATGCCTTTGAACTCAAGAGCAATAGGCGTACATAAAGTACTTGAAGCCCAGAGGATTTGCAAAGAAGTTTTCTAAATCTTTGCTGTGCAGAAAGTCATCTGTGTAGTAGTAAAGAGGGCAAATTGCTCCTGTTTGCATAAGCATATCCTCTGCTTTGTGCATAAGCTCGTATCTTTTCTCTGTGTCCTTGCTAGACTTTATTTCAGAGATAAGCATATCATAAGATTCACCCCAGGTGAGACCGTCCTTACCGTTGTAGGAATAGCCGGCATAGTCAGCATGTGAATCCCAGCCAAACTGACAATCATTGTTACCTGCGTAGGTCATCCACATATCCAGGAAGGAGATGGGATCGTTGTAGTCTGCCAGCCAGCCGTTACGTGCAAAGGTATAGTTGCCACTCCAGCGTGTATCAAGGAAGGTGTTCCACTCCATAACTCTGATCCGCATATCTATGCCGTACTGTGCATAGACACTCTGCATATATTCAGCAATATACTCGTGACCTACACCCTCGTTTGTGATGTAAGTGATAGTTGGGAAGCCCGAAACACTGCCGTCAGCATTAACCGTAAACTCGCCCGAAGACCTTGCAACCTCCTTCAGAAGAGTCACCGCCTCCCGGCAATTTACCTGGTAATCATTAGCATATATGCTGAAGTAGCCTTCTCCGCCGTTTGCGTTGTTCATAAACTCGGTTACTCCGTCAGCATCTATAACTCCCATAGGAACAAATGTATTGGCAGGCTTTGCCCCGTATCCCATCTCAGAAGCAATATAGCTTCTGTCTATTAAAAGGCTCAATGCCTTGCGGATAGATTCCTGCTCCTTTTGAGTAAACATCGAGAGTTCCTCTGCGTTTACATTAAACGATACATAGTATGTACCAAGCTGACCTATAACCTTGTACAAGTCGGAGTACTGCTTGTTGACCTCATCCATCCGATTATACGGTATGCTATCAATAAAGTGGTAGTCGCCGTTGCAGAATTTTTCATAGTTATAATCATCGTTTTCGCTGAAAGGCCATATGATCTTGTTTGTCTTGACTGCAGCTGAGTTATGATAGTACTCATTCTTCTCCATAACAAACTGATCGTCTGCAATCTTTGTTACCTTGTAGGGGCCGTTTCCGATGTAGGTCTTGGCACTTGCGGTCCAATCCTCGTTACCTTCAACTACCTCCTGCTTGACCGGCATATATGTTGTGAATGCACAAAGCTCAAGGAAATAAGGGACATCGCTCTTCAGCACCACAGTAAAGTACTTGCCGTCATCTGACGCTTCAACATTAAGCTTACCTTCGCCATATGCCGCATCCTCATAGCCATCTATCACATCAAACATATAGCCATAATCCGCCCAAAGCTCCGGTGAAACTGCTCTGTTCCACGCATAAACAAAGTCATGAGCTGTAAGAGGAGAGCCGTCGGACCACTTAAGACCGTCTCTGAGCTTGAATTTATACGCAACCTTACCATCCTCCAGCTCCACAGCCTTGGGGAGCTCCTGTGCACATTCGGGAATGAGCTTTAAGGCGCCGCTTTCTGATTTTTCATAGCCCACAAGACCGGAAAAGGCATGAACGATATAAGTGCTCCCGTCAATTGCCGAGTTCAGAGCAGGGTCGATAGACTCCGGATATGAACCAAGGCAGACGGTTATGGATGTGTCTGCGGGTGGATCTTTTTCTGTATTCTGAGGCAATCCGATAGGAAAGCCTGTCTCTATCCCTGCAGAATATTTCTGAATAGCCGTGGCATCCTTAACGTTTACCTTGCGGTCATCGTTAACATCCGCCGCTGAAAACTGTTCATCGCTAAGCTGTAAAAGTGATGCCGCATACTTCTGAATCAGCGTTGCATCCTTTACGTTTACGCTGTCATCTTCGTTTGCATCTCCAAGATATAGATCTGCAGAGGATGCCGAGGCAACAAAGGTCGCAGAGGCAAGCATCAGCAAACAAATTAACAGGGATAACATTCTTTTGGACAATTTCATACAAAGGCCTCCTGTCTAATATAGTAATATAATTATAATCCCAACAAATGGAAGTGTCAACAGGCTATTGCAAAAACTTATATTTATTTGATCCCACACATATATACCGGGGGTTTTAGGCGAAGTCTTACCTGCGGATAACAAATGAGTGGAAATACTAAAGGTCGGCTTTACTTTGTACATAAAGCCGACCTTTTTCTGTGATAAATATTTGCAATGATAACTTATACTATGTGCTTGAGCAGGGGGATCTTCTTGAGGATGAGCACCGCCGCCACACAGCCAAGGAATACTACGGGCGGGCAGGCAAAGCGGTAAAGGTAGCTGCTTTTGGCAAGTCCTGTCAGCGCCTGCACTAAAAGTATCCCCAGTGAATGTGTGAGCCAAACACCCATGCAGGCACCGGATACTTTTCTGACAATGCGTACTGCCTTGCTGTTTTGGGGCGGTTCCGCAAGCCGTTTTGAGCTGCTGAACAGGTGCTTGAAGAACACAAAGATGGCTGCACCTGTGAGTGCAGAGGGGAAATAATCATAAGAGAGCAGATAAGACTGCAAACCTCCTGCGGCAAGTGAGGAATTCACAGTATACCAAACGGTGAACACCCCTGCGCCAAGTGCCGCTATGTAGAGGGCTATGCGCTTTAGCCTGCACCACCTTTCAGTGCTGACAAGGTAGCCGAAAAGTACATACATCATATATCCTGCAGACACAGGCATAAGTATCTGGGAATTATATCTTATTCCCAAAAGCCCCAGCACCGGAGGCAAAAGCCACCTGAGCACAAAGGTGAACCCTACTGCATACCAAAGATACTTTCTGTGATTCTCCGCTTTGAGCACCAAGGAGATCACGGGAATTGCAAGATACACCATAAACAAGGGTATGAAAAACCAGAATCTTGGCTGAAAATCCGAATTGAGAAGCTGAGTTATAAATTCCCCTACAGAATTAAACGGCATCTGACGAGAGGTTATGAGCTTAAATGCCACGTAGAAAGCATTCCAGAACAAAAAGGGAATTCCAACCCTCAGCAGGCGTTTTTTGGCATATTCCCTTGTGGAGTAGCGACTGCGGTAATTCATAAGCTTTGCTCCTGTGAGCATAAAGAATATGGGAATTGCGCTGTATACCACGCAACGCTCCACAACGCTTATCCTCCAGCTTAAGGTGTCTGTGCAGGTGTTAATTATGCTGTTGCAATGAAAGAAAACCACCATCAGGCAGGCGATTATTGTCAGCACATCGTAACAAAGGTTGTATTTCTTGGTCAATGAGCTCGCCCCTTTCGTATTTTGAAATTACGTATAACTTTATCTTCTGAGTTTTGCCGCGTAGCCGCAACGGCGGCAAAGGGGCTCTGCGACGTTTCTGGTCTGAAAGGACCTTTTAAGCGCTTGTGCCCGTGGAGTGCTGAGGATATCCTCAATACTGCTTTCAAATATATTGCCCAGGTTTATGCTCCCCTCTGCATCGAGGCAGCAGGGCACCACCGTGCCATCACACAGCACTCCTACCTGGTCCCTGAGTCCGTAGCAGGAATGGTCAGAGCCGAAATCGGGAGCATCCTCGTCAGGCCACTCAAAAAGCTGACCCCACTCAAGGAACACATACTCCTGCAATTTATAACCTGAGTAAAGCTCCTGCCACTCCCTCGGGAAGGCTGTGTGCATTTTCTCAAGGATCTCTTTATTCATAGAGTCAGAGCCGCCCTTGTTCCAAAGGCGCATAACTGCAATCTTCCCTTTGTCTGCCGCTTTTTTGCAAAAATCAAAGCACAGCTCCAGGTATTCCTCGAGGGTCATTCCGATAGAATTCACCTCGTAGCAATGCAGGGAAATACTTACCTTGTGCAAAGCTTCTGCCTCAAGGAGCTCAGGTTCTCTTTCTTTGAGCAGGGTGCCGTTTGTGGTGATGTTCACCTTAAAGCCCAGAGCCCCTGCAATCTCAAAAAATGAGGACAGCTCAGGATGGAGCAAGGGCTCCCCCAAAAGATGAAAATAGAGATAGTCTGCAAAGGGACGCAGGCGCTGTGCCGCCAAGGAGAACTCTTCTTTTGTAATAAACCGAGGCTCGCGCTTTGTTCCGTGGCAAAAGCTGCAACTCAGATTGCACACGTTTGTTATCTCCAGATACGCTTTGTTCTTCGGCACAGCAGTCACCCCTTTAAAACTTAAAATGCACTTTTAACAAATGCACCCAAGCCAAGGCTTAGGTGCAAAATTTATTTTTTCAGCATATCTCTCAGGAATATCTTCAATCTCAGACTCCTGAATTTCTTCATATAATGCTTATAGATTCCACCGTAATTTTTCTGAGCGTAAAGGGACTTTATCACTTTGTGAGTATCATCAGCCTTGGCAAAGGTGTTTATGCACCTTTCGTCGGTGATGATCTTCATTATCTCTTCCTTCACATTCCCTGCAGACTTTCTGTGGATCAGAACAAACTCTATACATTCCTCATAAACCTTTGCAAAGAAATCGGTCCATACCTTGCCCGAAAAATCAAAGATATCTGAATACAATTCCTCGTAAAGAGCAAAGTTTCGCATCAGATTACTGAATCTTGGGGAATACTGATTTATGAGTGTATTGCCCAGCTTGTGGTAATTATAAAGGCAGTCCCTGACAAAAGCAATGCTCTGCACATACTTCAGATAAAGCATAATGAAGGGCTTGTCTTCTTCTTTTCTGTGAAGCTCGTTGTACCTTACGTTATTGTCAAAGATAACGCTGCGCTTAAAAAGCACTACCCAATGAGCATTGATGTACTTACCCTTGCCGGGCATACAAAGGGAATTGGGTATGACTGTCTTCTCTATGTATTCTCTGTCAAGCTTTTCGTCGTAGGGATAGTCGTACACAGATTCCTGCACTGCCCCTGTGCCTATAATGTGGTAATTGCAAACCACCATATCCGCCTGATGCTTCTCACCACAAGCCACCATTTTTTCGTGCATTTCGGGCTCTATGGTGTCGTCTGCGTCAAGCATAACAATGTACTTGCCCGTTGCCGCCTCTATGCCGCGGTTACGAGCCGCACTTGCACCTGCGTTCTCCTGGGTTATTACTTTTATTCTGTTGCACTTTTGCTCATATTCCTTGATGATCTCTGCACTTTTGTCCGTGGAGCCGTCGTTGACAACAATTATCTCTGAATCCGTAAAGGTCTGGTTCAGAAGGCACTCAAAGGACTTGTGCAGGTATTTCTCCTTGTTATAAACAGGAAAAACCACGGATAACATAGGGGCTGAACTCATAACTCACACCTCGTTTAAAAATTTGCCTTAGTATTCTCTCATCGAATGCTCAGCACAGCACCGCAGCTGCCGTCAGGCTTGATTACGCCTATCTCCACAAAGTCCTCGGCATCTCTGCAGCGTATGGAGAGCACCTCTCCCTCGTAGCATTGGTGGCGGTAATGGATCTCTATCTCGCTTATGTTCATCTCTCTGAGCTTATCGCAGGTAAAGGCAGAGAGCACCGCACGGACGTAGGCCACGTTATTCATATGCTTGCTCATATCAATATCGGAGGAAGCAACCCTGTGCTTGCAAAGCTCCTGGCAGTCTGCAAAATCCGTGCTCATTCTCAGAAACGGCTCTGTGCATACTTTATCCTCAAGATGCTCCATATCCACAGGATACACATCTGCCGCCTTGCAGGGTCTGCCGCTTTCCATATCAAGGATAGCCCACTCGTTCTTGCCCTCGGCAATAACCGAGCTCTCGTCCTCTATGGTATAATATCTGTTATAGCGGATGGTTTTGGGCTTTTCGGGCCAGGTGGAGGCTGTGACCTCCTCTGTCATTTTGGGATGTCTTTTAAAACGGATCCTGGTTTTGGAAACCACCCAAAAGCAACCTTTTTCCCTGAGCACGTCACCGCCGACTCCTATTTGCTTTGCATGCTCTGTTGCCAGATCCATAAAAAGATTAAAAGCACCCACAAAACCCAGCTTTCCCGTATTGTCACAAAAGCTTGAAGGCACGTTGAGCTTGCTGACAAATTTATTTTCCATTTTTACACTTCCATACTAAACTGCAATTCGACTTATATTTAGTATTTTACCACATAACGCTGTTTTGTTCAACCTGTTTTTTGACGGGTGCTATGTTGCAGAACTGATAAAAATATGTTATAATCAGTCGAATTCTACATTAAGAAGCGTGACGTATATGAACACAAAAGCAAAAGAAATTCTTATAAAAAGCAAAGGCTACGCCATGGCATTCTCCGGCTGGTTGATTCTGGGTATACTCACAGGAGTGCTTTGCGGACTTGTGGGGGCAGGCTTCTCCAAATGCATAAGCTACGGCGTTACCCTGAGAGAAGAAAACAGATGGCTTATATATCTGCTTCCCGTAGCGGGACTTCTGTCTGTGGGGATCTTCAAGCTGTGCAGAGTTTCTGACATCGGAACAAACAGGGTGCTTGAAAGCTCAAGAGGAAACAAAACCGTTCCGATACCTCTTGCCCCTGCTGTATTTGCAGGCACGGTGCTGAGCCACACCTTTGGCGCCTCTGCAGGCAGAGAGGGTGCGGCACTCCAGCTTGGCGGAAGCATCTCTTCTCTACTCAGCAAGCTGCTGAAGCTCAGCGATAAATCCCGGCATATTCTGACAATGTGCGGTATGGCAGCTGTGTTTTCTGCACTTTTCGGCACACCTTTGGGGGCGGCTGTGTTTGCCATAGAGGTCATAAGCGTTGGGCAGATATGCTCTGCGGCAATCTTCCCCTGTCTTGTGTCAAGCATCTGCGCTTTTTATACATCTACACTTTTGGGGGTACATCCTGAAAGATTCACCATTTCAGCAGTGCCAGAGCTTTCGCCCGATACTCTCTGGAAGACAGCTTTGATAGGAATTGCAGGAGCGCTGCTGAGCATTCTTTTCTGCAAGGTACTGCACGAAGCTGAGCATTTGTTCAAAAAGCTCTTCAAAAATGAATTCCTGCGCATTTTCGCAGGAGGAGCGCTTATTGTGGGGCTCACCCTGATTCTGGGCACTCAGGATTACAACGGCGGAGGCATTGAGGTTATCAACCGAATCTTTACAAACGGTGACGTGAGATACGAAGCCTTTGCTCTGAAGATAGTATTCACAGCCATTACCGTTGCCGCAGGGTTTAAGGGTGGAGAGATCATCCCCACCATGTTCATTGGTGCCACCATGGGTGGCAGCCTTGCGATCCTTTTGGGAATGAATCCGGGTATGGGTGCGGCCCTTGGAATTGCCGCACTTTTCTGCGGAGTTACCAATTGCCCCTTAGGCACAATGGTGCTGTGCGTTGAGCTCTTCGGCAGTGAGGGAATGATACTCTTTGCCCTCAGCGGCATCATCAGCTTTATGCTCTCCGGCAAAGCAAGCCTTTACACAAAGCAGAGGTTTTTATTCTCCAAGCTCAACGACGAGGAAGAAAATCCTGAGCAAACCGAATAACGCTTAAAAATCAGCAACACCGCCTGACTTAGCAAAAGTCAAGCGGTGTTTTTGCTTATGTTAAATATTCAGAAATGCAAGAAGCTCGTCAAAGCCTCCGTGAGGGTACTCGTTAATATCTGCACCCTTGTGATTAATGAGGCAATCTGTCAGCAGAAACACCTGCATTCCTGTGTCCCTTGCAGGCATATCGTCATCTACGTCATTGCCCACCATCAGGCATTCCTCTGCAGATACTCCCAGGCGCCTGCATATCTCCAGATAGTATTCTTTGGAGGGCTTGCAGTAGTTTATGTTTTCATAGGTGGTGACCAGCTCAAAGTCAGACACCTGAAGCCCCGCCCAACGGGTGCGGTGCTCAGTTGCGGTACGAGGGAAGATAGGCTGGGTTGCAAGTGCTGCTCTGAAGCCTGCCTCTTTTATCCTGTGCACACACTCTGCCGCTTTGGGATTAAAGCCGCAGATATCCTTTACCAAAAGAAACTCCTTGTTGTAGTAATCATCTATCTGCTCTTTATCTCTGAGGCACTGCACACCGTAATTCTCCACAAATTTGCTCCAGAACAGCTCGTCGTTAGGTCTTGAGCCCTTGTTTGCAAGCATAGCCTTTGTGCCTGCCCAGATGGTAGCAACAAGCTCCTTCGGCTCGTAGCCCATAGGTGCAAGTCTTTTTGCAAGCAAGCTGAAATAAGCGTTTACAAATTCCTCCTGATCCATTGGAAGCAAGGTTCCGTCCAGGTCAAATAAAACTGTAGTGAGTGCCATGGTTTTCTCCTTAATATACACAAATCAATTGCCTTCAATTATATCACATCAAAAATGAATATGCACCACATAAATTCAATATTTTATAATAATTAACCCAAATTTAACACACTTTTAAGATTTACTTTGCGTGCTGATGTTGTATTTATTTAAAAATTTGCTATAATATTAAAAATGGTTGAATTTGGCACCATGTGCCCTGTCAAAACATAACAATAATTTTTTGGGAGGTATCCTAATTGGCTTCACACGATATTTCAAAGGAAGAAGTCATCAAACAGTTTTCTGTGAACCGTGAAAAGGGTCTGACCACTCAGCAGGTAAAAGCACTGCAGGCAGAATACGGGCCCAACAGACTTCAGGAAAAAAAGAAAAAATCAAATTTTCAGAGATTTCTTGATCAGTTCAAGGACGTAATGATCGTCATTCTGATCATTGCGGCAATCGTGTCCTTTGCAATTGTCTGCATTGAAATAAACTGGGGCGAGCTCTTTGAGCCGGGACTCATTCTGCTGATCGTTGTGCTCAATGCCATAATGGGTGTTGTGCAGGAGAGCAAGGCAGAAAAGGCCTTAGATGCGCTGAAGAATATGTCTGCTCCCCACGCAAGAGTCATCCGTGACGGAGAAGAAAAGATAATTGACGCATCACAGCTTGTACCCGGAGACATCATTCACCTTGAAGCAGGAGATTTTGTGCCTGCAGATGCAAGGCTTATAGAGAGTACGAGCCTTAAGTCCGAGGAATCTGCCCTGACGGGTGAATCCGTTCCCTCAGAAAAGGACGCAAATGCACAGGTAGAGGCAAATGCTCCTTTGGGCGACAGAAAGAATATGGTTTTCTCAGGCTGCAGCATCACCTACGGAACAGCAACCGCCGTTGTAACGGGCACGGGTATGAACACGGAAATGGGTAAGATCGCAAACCTCCTCCAGGGAGAAGCCTCCACCCAGACTCCCCTGCAGCAAAAGCTTGCACAGCTTGGCAAGTACTTGGGCTTTGTGGCATTAGGTGCCTGTGCGGTCATCTTCGTTGTTGGACTTCTCAATAGGCTCGACCCCATCCATCTGTTTATGACCTCAGTTTCTCTGGCAGTATCCGCTATTCCCGAGGGACTGCCTGCAATAGTTACCATTGTGCTCTCCATCGGCGTTCAGCGAATGGTCAAGCGCAACGCACTCATCCGCAGGCTCCCGGCCGTGGAAACTCTGGGAAGTGCCTCCGTGATCTGCTCAGACAAAACAGGAACGCTCACACAGAACAAAATGACGGTTATGAAGGCCTTTGCAGACGGCGACACGGATGCAACGGATATGAGCGAAAACGTACCTGACAGCATCAAAAGACTGCTCACCTTCGGCACACTTTGCTGCGACGGCTCCGTGGTATTTACAAACGGAGAAGAACAGCACATAGGCGACCCCACGGAAACTGCCATTGTGCTTGCGGCTTACAAAAGCTCCATCCTAAAAGACGAGATAAACAAGCAGTTCCCCAGAGTTGCGGGAATCCCCTTCGACTCTGACAGAAAGCTTATGACCAGCATCAACTGCATAAACGGCAAGAACGTGGTCATAGTCAAGGGTGCCTTCGATATAATGGCAGGACGCTGTGTAAAGGGCAACCTTGAGAAAGCAAAAGAGATCACGGAATCACTCAGCGAGGATGCTCTGCGAGTGCTTGCCGTAGCTTACAAAGAGATCGACGAAATTCCGGATACACTCGACCCCGAACAGATAGAAAAAGACCTTACCTTTATGGGACTTCTGGGTATGATAGACCCTCCAAGACCCGAGGCAAAGGTTGCTGTTGAGACCTGCCGCAAGGCAGGCATCAGACCTGTTATGATCACAGGTGACCACGTTATCACCGCAAAAGCCATCGCTAAGGAGCTGGGCATATTCCGGGAGGGCGATATGGCCATCACAGGCACACAGCTTGACGCTATGAGCGAAGAGGAGCTGGACGCAAACGTTGAGAAGATCTCTGTTTACGCACGAGTTTCCCCCGAGAATAAGATCAGAATCGTTAAAGCTTGGCAGAGAAAGGGTCAGGTTGTATCTATGACGGGTGACGGAGTAAACGATGCTCCTGCCCTGAAAGCCGCAGACATCGGCTGTGCAATGGGCATCACGGGCACAGACGTTGCAAAGGGTGCCGCAGATATGACCCTTACGGACGACAACTTCTCCACGATAGTTGAAGCGGTAAGAGAAGGCAGAGGAATCTACGCAAACATCAAGAAGGTCGTAGGCTTCCTGCTGGGTACAAACATCGGCGAGGTTGTGGCTGTATTTGCGGCAATGCTTTTGTGGCACACTTCTCCCCTGCTCTCTATGCAGCTTCTGTGGATAAACCTTGTAACCGACTCCCTGCCTGCCATCGCACTTGGTATGGAGCCTGTGGAATCAGACGTAATGGACAGAAAGCCAAAGCCCAAGAACGAGGGAATCTTTGCAAACGGTATGGGCATCAGAGTTGTGCTCCAGGGACTTATGTTCGGTCTGCTGACTCTGCTTGGATACTTTATCGGCTCCAAATGGACAGGAATCGTTGAGGGCGGTCAGACCATGGCATTTATGATCCTCTCCCTCTCTCAGGTGCTTCAGGCATTCAATATGCGCAGTGAGCGCTCACTCTTCAAGACGGGAATCTTTACCAACAAAAAGCTGAACCTTGCAGTGCTTGCATCTGTGCTTTTGGTATTCCTTGTACTGTTCACTCCCGTCAGAATTGCATTCAACCTTGTTATCCTTCCCTGGCAGTTGTACCTTATTTCCTTTGGACTTATATGCGTCCCCACCATTCTTATGGAGCTCTCCAAGGCTCTGGGCCTTATTAAGCCCCACAAATAAAACATTCAAGGTATGCAAAACGCCCCTACGGTTTTCGAAGCCGTAGGGGCGTAATTTTTATGTATCCTTATATCAAAATCACAAACAATGCCAAAAATGCAAGGATCACAAGCAGTGAACCTGCCGCCATAACCACATAGGGTCTTATGTACTTTTTATCCTTAATGAAGAACAGCATAACTACAGAGAACACCAGCAAGCCCAAAGGCAGAACGCCAAAGACCACTCCGCAAAAGGTAAGTGCCGCAGTCTCGTTTACTTTCTCCACCACAAGCCAACCAAGCTCATCCTCCGGCTCTGTGTTTACAAAGGTTGTAAGCTCGTTTCTGAGCTTTTCATCCTCAAGGGTGTACACAGTCACTTCCTTGCCACCTTCTGCATTAAAGCTTCCGTCGCCGTAAAAATACCTGCTGTCGTAATCGCCGTAGCTCAGCAGGAACAGCTCATCTGAATAATAATCGTGCAGGATCAGTGCACACTCTGAGTTAAACAGCAACGTATCATCAACAGCACAAACATTGTACAGATCGTAATTATACACCTTGCTTGCATCCATTGTCACGGTGCCGCCCTGAAGCCATCCTTTATAATCTGCATCTGTGAACTCAAATTTATTATAGCCGTAGTAATTCCATATTGAGTATTTGTTTGCAACACCCCGTGTAATGTCTTTGTATTCCTGCAGATGTGATTCTTCTATGTAAACACGTGTTTCGCTGTAGTAGCCCATTCTATACAGCTCTACCTCTATCAAAATATCCACTGCACGGCCAAAAACACTTATGTGCGAGCCTTCAAATTTCTCTTCTGTTTTTTCGTCAGAAAACTCAAGGTCTATCACTCTGTGATCAAACTCATAATCCAAGGAAAAGGGTGTATTGAGATGATAATAGGTCTTGCCTGAGTGAGTGATGTACTCTGCATAGGGTCCCAGCACCCAATCCTCCTGCGCGGCGCTGATACTCGGGACAAAAGCACAAAGGGACAACGCAAGAATCAGCGAAGCCATAAGAATAGAAAATATTTTCTTCATATCAGTCACCACCTTACTCCAGATTCAGGCGTCTATCCAGCAGATAGAGCACAAAGAAATACAGTCCTCCCAACGCAAGGATCAATATTCCCAGCACACCCACAAGCACAAACAGCGTAGCCGCTATAAAACTGCCACCCTCAAGCTGAGAAATGTGATTTAAAACCGTAGGAAGTCCGCCTAAGGTCATGATATTCAGCAAAACGGCGAAGGCAATGCTTGCTCCGTAATAGATGCCTATGGCGGCAAGTATCTTGTGCTTCTTTACTATAGACGATGCCAAGGTAATGCAGGCAAACACAAACAATGACTGCAGCAGAAGAAATGAGATAATTATCAGAATGCTCAAAAGAATATACGGCACGCTGTAGCCTCCAAATGCGCTGAACAGATCACCTATCTTCTCAAACACATCCTGCCAGGTTCCTGCGTCAAAAACAATATCAGGCGCCCCAATGGAGAACATTATTAAAGCATCAATTGCAACAAGCAGAATGGATGCAGTATTAAAAATGAAAGCTGTGAAGACTTTTGAATCAAGAAGCTGTGTTCTCTTGACAGGAAGTGTGAAGGTAAGGTAGCCCTCATCAGTAAAGAAATGCTTATAATACCGCACAAGCAAAAGCACCTCTGTAAACAAAGGCAGGAGCACAATTCCCACTATTGAAAAAAACGTGCCCACACCTGCAAATGCGATTATTGTACTGTATTTTGTGTATTCTACGCTGTTTATCTGCATACAAATGCCGCCAAGGGCAGATATGCCCAGAGACACAACCGCACCTATCCACCAGTACTTGAGTATGGCGCGGGTATCGTGCTTTAGAAGTTTTGAGAACATCTGAACACCTCCCTGAAAAGTTCATCAAGCGAGCAGCCGTTTTCCTGACGTGCCGCTTCTGCACTGCCGCTTTTGAGTATCTGTCCGCCGTAGGAAACAAACATGAAATCATCCAGCACCTGCTCAACATCAGAGATCAGATGGGTGGTGATGATTATGGTTGAATCCGGGTTGTAGTTGCCAACTATAGTGCTGAGTATGTACTCTCTTGCGGCAGGATCAACACCTGCAATTGGCTCGTCGAGCAGATAAAGCTTTGCTCTGCGTGACATCACAAGTACCAGCTGAACCTTTTCTTTAGTACCCTTGGAGAGAGCCTTAAGCTTAGCCTTGGGGTCGATAGACAGGTCAGCAAGGAGTCTGTACGCCTTCTCCTCGTCAAAGTCCGCGTAAAACTCTGCAAAGTAGTTTACAAGCTCATCCACACGCATCCAGCCGTTAAAGTAGGTGCGCTCGGGAAGGTAAGACACCATAGCCTTTGTCTCTTCCCCTACCCTTTTGCCGTCTATGAGTATTTCACCTGCATTTGGCTGTAAAAGCCCTGCCACAAGTTTGATCAAAGTGGATTTACCGCATCCGTTTGGACCCAAAAGCCCTACAATGCGACCCTTTGGCACAGAAAGGTTCATACTGTTCAGAATGTTGAAGCCTTTTCTGTATGCCTTGGTAAGTTCTCTGCATTCAAGTATGCTCATTCTTTCTCCTCCTCTATCATTTTTGTAAGCTCTGCTTTGCTTATGGACAGCTCCTTTGCCTTGCTCAGGAATCCGTCCACAAACTCTTTTGCGGCTCTGTGCTTTGCCGCCGCAATAAGCTCTGTATCTCCCGTTACAAATCTGCCTGCCGTGCTCTCAGAGTAGATGAGCCCTTCCGCCTCCAAGTCCGCCAAAGCACGCTGAACGGTGTTGGGATTTACCGCCGCTTCAAGTGCCAATTGCCGCACAGAGGGAATCTGAGAATGGGGCTTGTAGGTGCCCTTGATTATCTCGTTGCGGATTCGGGCCATAATCTGCAGATATACGGGGGTATGTCTGTCAAAGCTCCACGCCATATACACGCCTCCTTTTTATTTTATCAGATGAATATGTATTCTTATCACTTAAACTGAATATACAATATTCTGTTTAAATATTATTATGAAAGAAATATAGTATTTTGCTCTGTGAGTCAAAAAAGTATAGATTATAATTAGAGAATTCAAATAGTTCATCATCTCCATCGTAGCGATTATCCATGTAAACGTAATCATCCTCTGAGATAATATCTGTGTTGAAATCATAACTCACAGCAAGTTCACCCTCAGGCTCTGACTCTGCATGAATATATACCCAGCTTTCAAAGTTCTCCAGGAAATCAATAAACTCAGAAATATTTTCATCATTCACCTGTTTAAGATAAGGGTTATCCTTTAAATCCACATCATCGTAATGATACTTTGCATAGTCTGTATAATCCTGAAATCCGCCGCTTGTGTAGAACTCCTTATGAGTATATTCACCAAGAGAAACAACAACCTCGTCCTCAAGAAAAGCAAAGCATCCGTTTAAACTCGGTATACCGACAAGGATAAGGGATAATAGCGTAAATATGAATCTAAGCCTCATAACAGTCACCTCGCAGATTGTATTACTGTATTAACACAATAATACAATACTCGCCAAAATTTGTCAATACAATATTTTAATAATTATTTCACTTAAATATATTCCAAAACAAAAGAGCAAGATCAAAAGGATAAACCCTTCTGTTCTTGCTCTGATTATTTACATCAATATTAAATTAGAACATAAGTATAAGGAACTGGGACACAAGCACAACCACAATTAGTGCAATGGGATAGGTGGCCGCATAAGCTGCTGCCACGTCCTCTGTGCCTGCAACACCTATGAGCGTACCCAGTGCAGGGGTAGATGTCATACCGCCTGTGATGGAGCCTAAGTTGTTGAGAAGCTTAAGCTTTAAGACATACTTTGCAAACAGGAAGCCCAGTATCATGGGAACAATCGTCATAATGATTCCGTATACGAAGTACATTCCGTTGAAGTTTGCAACAAAGTCCATTCCGCCGGGGATACCTGCTCCCACAAGGAAAAGCACAAGTCCAAGCTCACGGAAGAGCTTAAGGGTGGATTCCTTGGGCATAAGGCTTACTTTGCCAAAGCCTCCGAAGTGTCCCAGCAAAAGGGACACAAGCAGGCAACCGCCTGTGGTGGTCAAAGAGAAGCAAGTTCCCGAAAGTCCCTGAGCGCTCATGGGGATCTTGATCTTGCCTACGAATGTGCCCAGAATAGCTGCAAGGGAGAACACGCAAACACCCATATGGTCAAAGTGGAAGGTCCTCTCCTTTTTAGCCTTTGCCGTTTCGCTTTCTTTAATTGCAATTGCCGCACGTTCCTTTGCCATATCTGCCTTTGTAAGCTTGGGAATAAGCTGAACAAAGAGCACAACACCCACAACGCCGAATATGTAAGCTATGCCGTAACCTACGGAAACAAGGCTCTGGTACTCAGGTGCTACAGTTGCCTTTGCGGCGGAGAATGCAGGGGTTGATGTGAGTGAGCCTGAGAGCAGTCCCACTATCATTGCCACAAAGCCGTCAATATCTGTGATGGACTCTGCACCGTAGCCAAACACGTGCTCGCCCAGCATTATACATCCAAAAGCGGCAAGTCCGCCTGCAATGATGATGATAAGTCCCAAAAGAACGTAGGACTTGAAGTTTTTCTTCATATTTGCAAAGAACTTGGGTCCTGCAATAAAGCCCACGCTTGTAACAAAAAGGATAAGTCCAAAACTCTCAAGAAGCTCCAGCCACTCTCCGCTGAACTCAAGAGGCTTCATACCAAAGGTATCCGTTGCAAGTCCTGAGCAGAAAAATGCGCCAAAGAGCAAAGCCACAATGAACACACCTGCGTCACCCAAAGAAACACCCTTTATGGTGATTCGACCCAGTGCGTAGCCTGCAAGCAGCACGGCAAACACACAGAACAAGAAGAAAGAAACTCCGGAAATGGAGATCACTCCTCCAAATAAAGACATTACGCCATCTCCTTAATATTTAAATAAATCAACTTTTGATTACAGCTCAAACTTCCCTTGCATATTTGGGCAGAAGCTTGGGGCTGACTGCATCCGTCACGATTCCGGCATTTGCAATCTCCTGCTCAAACTTCTCTATATGCTCAAGGGTAAGTGTGCCCTGCTCTACGCTCTTTGCACGCTGTGCGGCATTCTTGCCTGCACTTCTGCCGAACACGATAATATCCAGCAAAGAGTTGCCCATCAGACGGTTTCTGCCGTGGATTCCTCCCACAGCCTCACCTGCAACGTAGAGATTCTCAACGTTTGTGGTCATTCCGTCCTCTGTAATGTCAAGTCCGCCGTTCTGGTAGTGAAGTGTGGGATAAACCAGGATGGGCTCTTTTCTGATGTCGATGCCGTACTTGTCAAACATTCTCCACATAGCGGGGATCCTCTTCATAATGGTGCCCTCTCCGCCGATCTTCTCGATCATGGGAGTGTCAAGCCATACGCCCACACCCTCGCCTGTGCTCACACCGTTTTCTCTGTCTGAGCATTCGCGGATGATAGAAGCCGCCGCAACGTCACGGGTCTCCAGAGGATGCATAAACACCTCTCCCTTAACGTTTACAAGCTTTGCTCCCAGGGAACGCACCTTCTCGGTTACAAGTGCACCAAAGATCTGCTCCGGGAATGCGGCACCTGTGGGATGATACTGCAGGGTCTCTGCATAGAGGAGCTTGGCGCCTGCTCTGTAGCCCAGCACCAGGCCGTCTGCTGTAGCGCCGTAGTGGTTAGAGGTAGGGAATCCCTGGTAATGCATTCTGCCTGCACCGCCTGTGGCGATGATAACGGTCTTGGCTCTTGCAACAAGAAGCTCGCCTGTTTCCATATTCATAAGCACAGCGCCGGCAGCTCTGCCCTTGTCGTCAAGTATAAGCTCTATTGCGGAGGTGAAATCCACAACAGGAATCTGTCTGTTTAAAACTTCATCACGCAGAGTACGCATGATCTCTGCCCCTGAGTAGTCCTTTGCGGCGTGCATACGCTTTCTGGAGGTACCGCCGCCGTGGGTGGTTATCATATTGCCATCTGCATCTTTGTCAAACTCAACGCCCAGCTCTGAGAGCCAATGGATGGCCTCGGGAGCATCGCACACAAGCTTTCTGAGGAGCTCTCTCTTTGCTGCAAAGTGTCCGCCGCCGAATGCATCCACAAAATGGATTGCAGGGCTGTCGTTGCTCTTGTCAGCCGCCTGAATTCCGCCCTCTGCCATCATAGTGTTGGCATCACCAATGCGAAGCTTTGTAACTATCATAACGTTGGCTCCTGCCTCGTGTGCCTCAACCGCCGCAGATGCACCTGCACCGCCGCCGCCGATAATCAGCACGTCAACGTCGTAATCGGGAGCGCTCAGGTCTACGTCCTCTGCCTTTATTCTTGCGTGTGCCTGCAGAGTTTCTGCAAGCTCGTGGGGCACCTTGTCGCCCTTATTGGGACCGATTTTAAGTTCTGTAAACTGATCTTTTCTGTAATCAGGATGGTAGGCAGCCAGAAGCTCCTCCTTCTGCTGAGCAGTCATACGCTGAGGCTCAAGGGCAATGTTTGCTTCTCTTGCGGCCTCTACCGCCTTAAGTGATGTCATAAACTGTTCTGAATACATTTTCTGCCCCTCCTTACTTTTCTATCTCTCGTGTATTGTAGAGCTCTTTCATTTCCTCTACGGGCTTCTGCATCAAAGCCTCGATAAGCTCTGTAAAGGTGCCGTCCTTGATCTCCTGCACTCTGTCCTCAAGATGTGCACACTTGGGAGCCAGGTACTTGCCGTTGATTCTGCGGGCAAGCATTGCAACCTGAGGATGAGAGATTCCTGCAGGACAACGTGTGGAGCACACACCGCACATTACGCAGTCAAAGGACTCCTCTGCACAAGATGCAAAGTCACCGCGCTGAGCATAGGCTATGTACTGCATAACGTTCAAGCCCTGTGTGCAGGCCTTTGTGCAGGCATTACAGCCAATGCAGGCATAGATCTCAGGGTAAAGCTGCATCATGACCTGCTCTGAAGCAGAGATCTTCTCCATATCGTAAACCTGCTTTACAAGCGGGAAGAAAGGCAGGGTTGCAATGTACATATTATCCTCTACCTTTGTCTGGCAGGCAAGGCAGGCTCTGAGCTCTCTGTCTCCTGCAATACGGTAGATCGTGGCGCAAGCTCCGCAGAAGCCGTTTCTGCACCCGCAACCGCGCACAAGCTCATAGCCTGCGTACTCCATGGCACGCATTATAGTAAGGTTTGAGGGAACTTCGTATTTTTTTCCGAACAGAAAAATGTTAACCATATTATCCATATCATTTCTCTCCTTTATCAGTACTCATCGGGAAGCTCATCCAGCTCGTCGCAACGGAAGACGGGACCGTCTTTGCACACGTACTTTGCACCAATGTTGCAACGGCCGCATTTACCCACACCGCACTTCATACGAAGCTCCATGGTGGTGTAGACCTGAGTTTTGTCAAAGCCTAACTCTATCATAGCGTCAAGGGTGAACTTGATCATAATGGGAGGTCCGCAGATGATTGCCGTTTTGTTTGTGTCAAAGCCCAGCTCCTTAACGTAAGAAGGAACAAAGCCTACGTGTCCGTCCCAGCCCTGCTGCTCTCTGTCGATGGTAAGGTGAACGTGCACGTCCGTGTCCTTTGTCCACTCGTCAACTATCTCCTTGTAGTCAACAAGGTCATCCATACTGCGTGAGCCGTACACAATGTCAATGGTGCCGTAGTCGGCGCGGTTGTCGCGGCAATAGTTGATGACTGAGCGCAAGGGCGCAAGGCCGATACCGCCTGCAATAAAGAGCAGGTCCTTGCCCTTGAATTCCGTATCCACGGGGAAGGGTCTGCCGTAAGGTCCGCGGATGGTGATCTGCTGACCTGCCTCTGCCTGGTGGAGCCAATCGGTAACGCATCCGCACTTCTTAATGGAAAACTCCATAAACTCCGTATTTGTAGGAGATGAGGTTATGGAGAACATAGCCTCACCCACACCGGGGATAGAGAGCATTGCGCACTGACCCGGCTTGTGGTCAAAGGCTTTTTTGCCGTCGGGAGTTACGACCCTAAAGGTCTTTACGTCCGGGGTATCTATTCTTACATCTGTGATAACACCTAAAACGGGAATAAGAGTATCGTTTACCGTGTTCATTTCTTCTCTCCTCCCAAAGCTTTCATAACTTTTACTATATTCATGGAGATGGGGCACTTGGAAAGGCATCTGCCGCAGCCGACACAGCTGAAGAGCCCATCGTTATTCTCGGGATAATACACAAGCTTGTGCATAAAGCGCTGGCGGAATCTCTCAACCTGAGTGTTTCTGGAGTTTCCGTGTGCCATCTTTGTAAAATCAGAGTACATACAGGAATCCCAGCAACGGTAACGGATGACCCCTGAGCCTGTGTCAAAATCTTTGATATCGTAGCACTGGCAGGTGGGACACACAAAGGTGCAGGTACCGCATCCCAGGCAAGCCTCTGAAAGCTCTGTCCAAAGGGGAGAATCAAAGTACTCCTTTGTCTTGCCCTTGCCGAAGTTTTCTAACGATATTCCCTCAAGAGGAAGCTTCTTCATAATATTGCGGATCTTCTCCTGCAAGGGGGATACTTCTGAATCATCACATTCCTCTGTAAGGTTTGAAAGCTTTGCAAGAAGCTGAGCACCCTTTTCCGTGTTGGCTTTAAGGTAGAGGTCGCACTCTGTCTTCCAGGCAGAAACATCGCCTGCAGGCTCTGCGGCATCAATGCCGAAGGCTGTGCAGAAGCAAGTATCTGCAGGGCGCATGCAAGCCATAGAGATGATAACTGCGTGTGCTCTGCGGTTCTGATAATAGCTGTCCACAGGCTCTGAAAGGAACACTCTGTCCAGCACCTCAAAGCTCTTAACATCACAAGCTCGAACGCCGAAGATCACAAAATCTTCTGATTCTTCTCTGATGTCCAGGATCTCAATATTCTTGCCCTTGAGTTTAAACTCCATAAGGTTCTCACTCTGAGGGAAGAAGAAATCCTTGGGGCTTCTGACTGTGTTGAGCACGTCAAGATACTCCACACCGTCTGCCCATTTGGTATACACTGCTCCGCCTGCATTATCTGTTGCAGGCAGATACAAACTTGCACTTTCATTTATCTTCTGAAAGAGGTCGGTAAGCTTACTCAGTGAACATTTGCGCATATCTTACTCTGCCTCCTTCTTAAATACATCTTCTGCTTCCAGATCCTCAAGTGTGTAATCCACAAGAGGTGCTCTGGAGCCTTCCTCGGCTCCTGCCTGATACTCGCCGTAGAAGGTGTTGATATCCTTGATGAACTTTCTGTTGAGCAGATGCAGGGGAATGTTCTGAGGGCAGACCCTGGAGCATTCTCCGCAGTCTGTGCATCTGCCTGCAACGTGAAAGGCGCGGATAACGTGGAACATCTGCTCCTCAAAAGAGGTTGTGGGAGCCTTGTTCTCAGCCCCTGAGTTCGGGTTATCAAACACGCATTTCTCGCAGGTGCAAGCAGGACAAACGTCGCGGCAAGCGTTGCAACGGATACAGCGTGAAAGCTCACCCTGCCAGAATGCAAATCGCTCCTCGGAAGTCATGGCCTCGATCCTCTCAACCTCATCAAAGCGGTTGGAATCAAGCACCTCTCCCTCATCGCCCAGGAGCTCGTCGTATGCCACGTGCTTGCGACTCTTGCAGTTTGCACATTTCTCAAGAAGTACGTCTGCACCCTTTACCTCAACAGGTGCATCGTCGTAGATAGTTGTAACGGAAAAGCCTGAGTCTGTGCTCTCAATACTGCTGATTCCGTCGCCTGCCAGAGCCTTCAGTTTCTGAACATCTGCCATTCCTTCACAAGGAACAGCAACTGCGTATACCTTTTCTCTCTCAAATCTGTGCTCTGTCAGGAGCTGGTTGAAGCTGTAGGTATCGCAGGGCTTAAGGAATACAAGGAGCTTGCCCTCAAGCTTCTTTGTTTTGGAAACAAGGTACTTGGAAAGGTTTGCACCGCAGAAATCGTTCCATACAAAGTCTGCACGCAGTTCGTCTGATGTCTCAAACACACGGGGAGTCACGTCGTATGCAAATTCGCCTGCACCCCAGCCAAGCACAGCCTGAACCTCACCTGCGTCAAGCATAGCGGCGGCTTTCTCCAGAAGCACGTCACGGTTTACTTTTTGCATCTCAGATCCTCCAATCTCTTGTTCTCGCCCAAGGCGGCTACAGTCTCTGCAAAATCGTTCATTGTAGCGGCAAACTTTGCGCCCTCTGCGGCAGATACCCACTCAAGACGGGTTCTCTCGCGCTCGATTCCAAGGAAATCAAGCATAGAGAACAGCAGAGCCATACGGCGTCTTGTGTAGTAGTTGCCTGATGTGTAGTGGCAGTCGCCGGGATGGCAACCGCAGATGATAACACCGTCTGCACCGCGCTGAAAAGCACGCAGGATAAACATGGGGTTTACTCTGCAGGAGCAGGGCACACGGATGATCTTTACGTCGGCAGGGTAGTTCAGACGGTTGTTGCCGGCCAGGTCTGCACCTGCATAGGAGCACCAGTTGCAGCAGAATGCCACAATAAGGGGTTTGTATTCATTTACCTGCATATAGCATCCACCTCCGCAATGATCTGTGAGCTTGCAAAGCCTCTTAAATCCATAGCACCTGACATACAGGCTACCGTGCAGGCACCGCAGCCCTGGCAAACTGCCGGGTTGACCTGAGCCACTCGACGGGTCTGCATCGTTCTGTCAAACATGGGGAATTCTTTATCAATATAGGTGATCGCTCCGTAAGGGCAGACATTTGCACAAGTGGAGCAACCGTTGCACATAAGCTCGTTTGCACTTGCAATGCAGGGATTACCCTTGAGCTTATCCTTTACCAGAAGTCCGATAACCTTAGAAGCGGCGGCTGATGCCTGGGATACCGTCTCGGGAATATCCTTGGGTCCCTGGCATGCACCTGAGAGGAACACACCTGCCGTGGGGCTCTCTACAGGCCTGAGCTTTGGGTGAGCCTCTGTGAAGAAATCGTTTGTGTCCATACTTGCTGTGAGCATTGTTGCAAGGGGTCGGGCTGATTTATCGGGCTCAATAGCAACCGCAAGGACCACCAGGTCTGCATCAATATTCAGCTGCTTGCCTGCAATCAGGTCAGAGGCTCTGACCTTGAGCTTGTTGCCCTCGGGAGTGACCTTACCAACCATACCCTTGATGTACTTAACTCCGTATTCCTCCACAGCTCTGCGGTAGAATTCATCAAAGTTCTTGCCGGGAGTTCTCACGTCAATGTAGAACACGTAAACCTCAGTATCCGGGTATTTATCCCTTACAAGCATTGCGTGCTTTGCCGTGTACATACAGCAGATCTTGGAGCAGTACTCCTTGCCCTTCTCTGCACAAGCGGCACAACGTGAGCCCACACACTGAACAAACACAATGGTGTGGGGATGCTCCAGGTCAGAGGGTCTCAGAAGCTTGCCCTGAGTGGGACCTGCAGCATTTGTGAGTCTTTCAAATTCCAAAGAGGTGATTACGTCCTTGGACTGATTGTAAGCATACTCGTCAAACTTATCCATACTGATGGGATTGAAGCCTGTTGCAACCACGATCGCACCGTACTTTTCGTTAATAAACTCGTCTTTCTGAGTATAGTCAATGGCGCCTGCGGTACAAACCTTAGAGCACACACCGCACTTACCGTTTTTCAGCATATTACAGGCAGAGGGGTCGATGGTTGCAACCTTGGGAACTGCCTGAGCAAAGGGAATATAGATCGCACGGCGGTTGTCCATACCCAGGTTGAACTCGTTGGGAATCTTCTTCATAGGGCACTTTTCAACGCAAGCGCCGCAGCCTGTGCAG
This sequence comes from Ruminococcus sp., assembly GCA_017416065.1. Lineage (GTDB taxonomy): Bacteria > Bacillota > Clostridia > Oscillospirales > Acutalibacteraceae > Ruminococcoides. The sequence goes on along the minus strand of JAFQDM010000010.1, from coordinate 16,757 downwards.
ATCTCTTCTTTCACAAATCTTGCTTTCTTCTTAATGGTAACGTCAAAGTTACCCACAAAGCCCTTGATCTCCTGCACCTCGCTGTAGGAGAAGATGCGGATCTTGTCGTTCTGAGCCACGTCAACCATTTTGGGAGTGAGGATACAAGCCGCACAGTCAAGGGTCGGGAAGGTTTTGTCCAGCTGAGCCATCTTGCCGCCGATGGTGGGCTTTGTTTCCACAATATCAACGGGGAAGCCTGCATCTGCAATATCAAGTGCAGTCTGGATTCCTGCAATACCTCCGCCTATAACAAGAGCTCTCTTTGTAACCGGGGACTCACCGGGAGTGAGGGGAGCATTCAGGTTTACCTTTGCAATTGCGGCCTTGCCCAGGATAATTGCTTTTTCTGTGCCTGATGCCATATCCTTATGTACCCAGGAGCACTGCTCGCGGATGTTTGCTATCTCTACCATATAAGGGTTAAGTCCTGCAGCCGCCGCAGTTTTGCGGAAGGTTGCCTCGTGCATACGGGGTGAGCAGGAGCACACAACGATGCCTGTCAGGTTATGCTCCTTGACGGCATCAATGATAATGTCCTGTCCTGCCTGTGAGCACATATATTGATAATTGGTGAAAAAAACAACTCCGGGCTCGGTTTTGAGAGCCTCTGAAACTGCCTGCACGTCAACCGTGCCTGCAATGTTGCTTCCGCACCAGCATACAAATACGCCAATTCTCTGCATATTGTTTTCTCCTCCTTACTTTCTGTATTTTCTAAATGCGCTTACTATTGCCTGCTGAGGCAGGTCGTCGTCAAGCTTTGCAGGCACATCGTCTGCGTTCATATGCTTATTGTCCTGCTGTCTGAGGTAAGCATTGCGCACAGCCTCAACAAGCTTTGCAGGCTCTACCCCACGGGGGCATCTGTCCACACAAGCAAAGCAGGAAAGACACATATAAAGGGATTTTGAGTTAAGCAGAGGCTCTACCTCTCCCGACTCTACCATATATACAAACTCATGAGGATGATATTCCATCTCCTCATAAGCAGGGCAGGTGCCGGAGCACTTGCCGCACTTCATACATCTGCGGGGGTTAACTCCGCTTCTGAGGATGATCTCATCTGCAATCTTTCTGCTGTCGTTATGCATTGTCGCATTCCTCCTTAACACCCAGTGCCTCTGCCAGAAGCTCTGTGAAATAAACCGTGGGAATTGCGTCTGAATTCTTGTCAAGATTATACTTGCAAAGAGGGCAGGCAGTAGCGATCATATCAGCACCCATGGCCTGCATATTGCTTGTGATGTCAAGACTCTTTTTCTTTGCAAATTCGGGCTTTTCCATGGTAACGTATCCGCCGCAGCATTCGTTGCGCATAGAGGATACAACAACCTCTGCACCCAATGCTCTGAGCAAATCCTCAAAGATGGTGGGATTCTCAGGGTCGTCCATCTGCATAACTGAGGAAGGTCTGAGCAGAAGGCATCCGTAGTAAGGGGCTATCTTTCTGCCCTTTAAGGGGTTAACTACTGCTTCCCTTATCTTGTCAAAGCCTACCACATCCCGCAAAAGCTCCAGGTAATGATAAACCTGAGTGCTTCCGTCGTAGGCTGAATCCTCTGCCATATAGCGGTTCACCTTGGTGCAGAATGCCTCATCACTCTGCATCAGGTGGTTTGTCTGCTTGAGCACGTTGTGGCATGCTGAGCAAACGGAAACCAAAGGCTGAGACTTCTCAAATGCAAACTTCAATGCACGGACGGAAGAAAGCTTTGAGCCCGGCTCGTCCTTGGAGGTAAAAACACCTCCGCAGCACTGCCAATTATCTATTTCTTCCAGAGTAACACCCAGAACCTCTGCGCACCTGCGTGCATAAACGTCAAGTATCTTTGCCTTGTTCTTGAGTGTGCATCCGGGAAAATAACTTACTTTCATAAGATTACGCTCCTCAAATAAGTTTGTGTAGGGTTTTAAACCATCTCTTCGGGATGGAACACTTCGTCAAATCTCTCTGCAGTAAGGAAGCCAAGCTCTACGCAGGCCTCTTTCAGAGAGATGTTGTCCTTGTATGCCTTTTTGGCTGTTTTAGCCGCATTCTCATAGCCTATGTAGGGATTGAGTGCAGTTACCAGCATCAGAGAATTGTGGAGGTTGTGGTGCATCTTCTCGCGGTTTGCAACAATGCCCACAGCACAGTTTTTGTTGAAGGAAAGAATTGCCTCAGAGAGGAGTCTGCCGGACTGCAGGAAGTTGTAAATGCATACAGGCATAAACACGTTAAGCTCAAAGTTACCCTGAGAAGCCGCCATACCCACTGCAACGTCGTTACCCATAACCTGAACTGCAACCATGGTCACAGCCTCACACTGAGTGGGGTTGACCTTGCCGGGCATAATGGAGGAGCCGGGCTCGTTCTCGGGAATGAATATCTCTCCCAGGCCGTCTCTGGGACCGCTTGCAAGCCAGCGCACGTCGTTTGCTATCTTCATCATATCGCAGGCAAGTGCCTTGATGGCACCGTGTGCAAACACAAGCTCATCCTTGGAGGTAAGTGCGTGGAACTTGTTGCCTGCTGTCGCAAAATCCTTACCTGTGAGCTTCTTTACATTCTGTGCTACAAGCTCTGCAAAGCCCTTGGGGGTATTGAGTCCGGTGCCCACTGCCGTGCCGCCCAGAGCAAGCTCGCACAGGGGCTTTACTGCAAGGCGGAGCATCTCAACGTCACGCTCAAGGCTTGACCTCCAACCGCTTATCTCCTGGCTGAAGGTAATGGGAGTTGCGTCCTGCAGGTGGGTTCTGCCGCTTTTAACTATGCCCTCATTCTCCTGCTCAAGTCTTTTGAAGGTATCAATGAGAACCTCTGCCGCAGGAATGAGCTTATCCTCTATCATAGTCACAGCCGCAATGTGCATTGCCGTAGGGAACGTATCGTTGGAGGACTGGCTCATATTGATATCGTCATTGGGATGCAGAAGCTTCTCCCCTGCAATCTGGTTGCCGCGGTTTGCAAGCACCTCGTTCATATTCATATTTGACTGTGTGCCTGAGCCTGTCTGCCACACAACCAAGGGGAAGTTGCCCTCAAGCTTACCCTCAAGCACCTCATCGCAAGCCTGTGCTATGGCAGAAAGCTTAGCCTGGGTCATCTTCTCAGGCTTAAGCTCAGCGTTTGTCATAGCCGCCGCCTTCTTAAGAATTGCAAAGGCATTTATTATCTCACGGGGCATTGTCTCTATGCCCACACCGATCTCAAAATTCATGCTGGAGCGCTGTGTCTGTGCTCCCCAAAGCTTGTCGGCAGGCACCTTTACCTCGCCCATTGAATCGTGTTCAATACGATATTCCATCTCTGTCATCCTTTCAAAACAATCTATCGTAAAAAGTAATTTTTTCTAAGCCGTTAGATGTTAACGCTCTTGATAACTTCCTTGAGCGTGTCTGCGCTTGTACGGAGCTTCACTATCTCTTCATCCGTAAGAGGAAGCAGAACCTTGCTGTGTGCTCCGTTGTTGCCTACAACGTTGAGAAGGCTCAGGCAAACATCGCTGATTCCGTACTCACCGTTGAGCATTGTGGAAACAGTCAGGGTTGTGTCAACACCTGAGAGAATACATTTGCAAAGATGTGCAACAGATACAGAAACTGCATAGAAGGTTGCGCCCTTGCGGGAGATAACCTCTGCGCCTGACTTCTTAACGTATTCCTCCACCTCATCGTAGTTAAGCTCGGGGTAGATAACATCTGTGCGCTGAACGCTTCTGCGGTACTCCTCAATGGGAACGTTTGAAATATTGCAAAGTGACCAGGGAACAAAGCTTGAGTTACCGTGCTCGCCCAGAACGTATGCGTGCACGTTACGCTGATTCAGGAAGTAGTACTCAGAAAGCCTTGCTCTGAGCCTGGAGGTATCAAGAATGGTACCTGAGCCGATGACTCTCTCCTGAGGAAGACCGGAAACCTTGCAGAATGCGTAAGTCAGCACGTCAACGGGATTGCTTACGATAACGTAGATAGCATCAGGAGCATAGCGTGTGATCTGAGGAATGATGCTCTTTGTGATCTCAATGTTTGTCTGCGCAAGGTCAAGCCTGCTCTGACCGGGAGCTCTGCCCACACCTGAGGTCAGAATTACAATATCTGAGCCTGCAGCATCCTGAAAATCACCTGCATATACCGAGCAGGAATGGCAGAAGGGTGTGCCCTGACGAATGTCAAGCGCTTCTCCCACAGCCTTCTCTTTGTTAATGTCGATCAGGACGATCTCTGAGCAAAGACCGTTGACGGTGAATGTGTACGCAATTGTAGCGCCTACATTACCTGAGCCGATAACTGTGATTTTGTTCATAACGGTTCTCCTTTAAGCTTGTAAAATAAATCATTAAATACTTAGTTAGATCTCTGCAAAAGCCGCAAAAAAAGCGGCAAAAATATTTTTGCCCGAATTTACGCATTTTACAGTGTGTTAATTATATCACAAACTTTATCCCGGTGCAATACATTATAAAGTGATTTGTCAAAAATTTAACAACTTCTTTGTTTCATACAAATTAATCCCGTTACCGTTGATTTATTTTATGTAATACGATATAATTGCATAGCATAAAAACATTTAAATTTAAAACAAAGAGCGTGGATTATGAAGTACAAGAATATAGTCAAGGGAGTGTTCCTCCAAAGGCCAAACCGCTTTATTGCAAACGTGGAAATAAACGGCGAGGTGCACACCGTACACGTGAAGAATACTGGCAGATGCAAGGAGCTTCTGAGAGAGGGCTGCACCGTGTATCTGGAAACCTCGGAAAACCCTGCAAGAAAAACAAAATACGACCTTGTGACGGCAGAAAAAGAACGGGGAAATCTCCCATCTTTACTCATTAATCTGGATTCACAGATTCCCAACGACGTAGCCCGGGAATGGCTTGGAGAAAGTCCCCTTTTCTCCCCTGATGCCATCATAAAAAGAGAGGTAAAGTACGCAAGCTCCCGCTTTGATTTTTATATAGAGGACAGAGGAAGAAAGGTCTTTATGGAGGTCAAGGGAGTAACCCAGGAAAACTCAGGAATTGCCATGTTTCCCGATGCTCCCACAGAACGCGGAGTAAAGCACGTTGAGGAGCTTATCAAATGCAGAACGCAGGGCTTTGAAGCATATATTCTCTTTGTAATTCAGATGAAGGGTGTGCACAAGCTTATCCCCAACGACCTTACCCATAAAGCCTTTGGAGATGCCCTGAGAAAAGCCCAAAAATCAGGTGTAAAGATACTTGCTCTTGACTGCATAGTCACCCCCGATTCCATCAAAGCAGACTCCCGTATCCCCATAGAGCTTTAAGCTTAAACTTCAAAAGCATAACATCAATCTGAGGGATTTTCTCCCCTTGCGTGACCGCAAAAATCATCACGCTGTTGTCAGATTGATGTTTTTTATTTCATCTTTGTGCGAAATATAGTGCAAAAAATACATATTTCAGAAACACCTTGACTTTAGCGTGATATAGTGGTAAAATGTCAAACATATTTATTGTAGTATATATCTATAATTATATATTGCACCAACTAACAGAAAGGATTAGGTTTATGAGCAATTTCCGAAATGCCGAGACCGACGCTCTCCTTGAGGCCATCCTCTCTATGGAAAACACAGAGGAGCTCTATCAATTCCTTGAGGACGTATGCACCATAAAGGAAATCAGAGAAATGGCACAGAGGTTCCACGTTGCAAGGCTTCTGAACTCAGGGCAGAACTACCAGGAGGTAAACAAGCAGACAAGCGTGAGCACCGCCACCATCTGCAGAGTAAACAAATGCCTGAACTACGGCACAGGCGGCTACCTTACAGCCATCAACAGGATCAAAAAGGAAGGACAAAATTCATGATAAACGAAGCTATCATCAAAAGCGATGAAAAAGCGATATTTGAGCTCAGGGAGCTTTACCGTCAATACGGCTACTCTCAGTTCAAAATGTCCAGATTTGAAGAATACGACCTTTATGTTAAGAACAAGGACTTCCTTGTGTCTGACGAGGTCATCACCTTTACAGACAAAAACGGCAGGCTTATGGCGCTCAAGCCCGACGTCACCCTGTCGATCATCAAAAACACCACAGACAGCCCCGGCAAGCTTCAGAAGGTGTACTACAACGAAAACGTGTACCGAGTTTCCAAGGGCACACATTCCTTTAAGGAAATTATGCAGGCAGGACTTGAGTGCATAGGTGACCTGAACGACTACGAAATCGCAGAGGTTGTGCTCCTTGCTGTGAAGAGCCTTGCTCTTGTAAGCCGAAATTACGTTCTGGACATATCCCATATGGGACTTGTTGCCGCAATGCTTGAAGACAGCGGACTGAGCTACGAAGGCAAGGGTATGGCGCATACCTTCCTGCATCAGAAGAACTCCCACGAGCTGAGAGCTGTCTGCACGGCAGAGAACCTCCCCGAGGATAAAACAGAAAAGCTCTGTGCACTTATCGACTGCTGCGGAAGCGCATCACAGGTGCTTTCAAAGATCTCTCCCCTGCTCTCAAGCCAAAAAGAAAAAGAAGCCTTTGAGCAATTCCGTACCCTTTGCGATATTATTGAAAGAAGCGGATTTGCAAACTCCGTCATTGTAGACTTCTCAGTCGGCAACGATATGAAGTACTACTCGGGAGTTGTGTTCAAGGGCTACCTTGAGGGACTTCCCACAAGCATCCTCTCAGGTGGACAGTACGACAAGCTTTTGAGAAAAATGAAAAGACAAAGCGGTGCCATCGGCTTTGCACTTTATCTGGATATGCTGGAGCAGATGGAAGACTCCTCAAACGAATACGACGTGGACACGGTTCTGCTCTATACAAAGGACGCAGACCCCATAACCATCACAAGTGCCGTAGACAGGCTGGCAAACTCTGCACACAGCGTGAGGGTATGCACACAGATCCCCTCTCAGCTTCGCTACCGCAGACTTCTGAAACTTACAGACGGGAGGATAGAGACCCTTGAAGAAAATGGTTAATGTTGCTCTGCCCAAGGGCAGACTCGGAGAAAAGGTATATGCTTACTTCAAGAGTGCAGGATTTGAGTGCCCCTCCATTGAAGAAACAAACAGAAAGCTCATCTTTGAAAACCCACAAAAGGGTGTGCGCTACTTCTGGGTAAAACCCTCAGACGTTGCGATCTACGTTGAAAGAGGCACCGCAGACATCGGCGTTGCCGGCAAGGATATCCTCCTTGAGTACCAGCCCGACGTTTACGAGCTGCTGGATATGGAAATGGGCAAATGCCGTATGGCTGTTGCCGCTAAAAAGGACTTCCGCGACCCTAAGGGCAGAACCCTGAGAGTTGCCACAAAATTCCCCAACATTGCAGAAACCTTCTACAATGAAAAGGGCAGAGATATTGATATAATCAAGCTCAACGGCTCCATAGAGATCGCTCCCATTCTGGGACTTTCAGACGTTATTGTTGATATTGTTGAGACAGGCACCACACTCAGGGAAAACGACCTTGAGGTCTACGACACAATAGTCCCCATCAGCGCCCGTCTTATTGCAAACAAATCAGGTTATAAATTTAAAAACGCAGAAATTCTCAATATCCGTCAGGGACTTGAGAACGAAGTGAGGTCACGCAAATGATAAAGATAATGAAATACGGCGAGATCTCCAAGGAGGAGATCTTTGCAAGACAGGAAAACACGGTGGATGTCTCTTCGATCGTTGAAGGCATCATCGCAGACGTAAAAGAAAACGGCGACAAAGCCGTGCTTGCATATAATTTAAAATTTGACGGAGCAGACCTTAAAAGCCTTGAGGTAACAGAAGCTGAGATCAACGAGGCGTTTGAGGCTGTGGAACCTGAATTCCTGCAGATACTCCGCAACGCCTCCGAAAACATCCGTGCCTTCCACCAGAAGCAGGTGCGCACAAGCTTTATTATGAACGAAAAAGCAGGTGTGGTAACAGGACAGAAGATAACCCCCATTGAGAAGGTAGGTCTTTACGTTCCCGGCGGCACCGCCGCATATCCCTCCACCGTGCTGATGGACAGCATCCCCGCTAAAATTGCAGGCTGCAAAGAGATAGTAATGGTAACTCCTCCCTCAAAGGACGGCAAAGTAAATCCCGTTATCCTTGCTGCCGCAAAGATCGCAGGAGTTGACAGGATCTACAAGGTAGGCGGAGCACAGGCAGTTGCCGCTTTGGCTTACGGAACAGAGTCTATCCCCAAGGTAGACAAAATAGTAGGCCCCGGAAATGCTTTTGTTGCAGAAGCAAAGAAGCAGGTATTCGGTATGGTCTCCATAGATATGATCGCAGGTCCCAGCGAGATACTCATCATTGCAGACGGAGGCAGCAACCCTGCCCACGTTGCGGCTGACCTGCTCTCTCAGGCAGAGCACGACAAGCTTGCAAGTGCCGTACTGGTAACAGACAGCGAAGAGCTTGCACAGAAGGTAAGCCAGGAGCTGGAGCGTCAGATTCCCCTGCTTCTGCGTGCAGAAATTGCCAGAGCTTCCATTGACAACAACGGCAAGATCATAGTTGCAGACAACATCCGCGACGTTATTGCCATTTCCAACGAGATAGCTCCCGAGCATCTGGAGATCATGGTAGACAATCCCTTTGACTACCTTGATTCCATTGAGAACGCAGGCTCTGTTTTCCTTGGCAGAAACTGCCCCGAGGCTCTGGGTGACTACTACGCAGGTGCAAACCACACCCTGCCCACCTCAGGCACGGCAAGATTCTCAAGCCCTCTGTCCGTGGATGATTTTGTAAAGAAGATTCAGTACACCTACTACACAAAGGATGCTCTTGACAAGATAGGCCACGAGGTTGCCTTCTTTGCCACAAAAGAGGGGCTCACAGCCCACGCAAGAAGCGTTACCATCAGAACCGAGGACTAATATGAGCAGATTCCTGAAAGAACAATACAAAAGCCTTGAGGTCTACACCCCAGGTGAACAGCCCAAGGACACCCAATACATAAAGCTCAACACCAACGAATCCCCTTACCCGCCTGCACCTTCCGTTGTAGAAGCTCTGGGGAAACAGGACGTTGAGAATCTGAGGCTTTACTCAGACCCCACTCTCTCCACCCTTAAGGGCAAGCTTGCAGCGCTCTACGGTGTTGAGAGCGAAAACATCTTCCTCTCCAACGGCTCAGACGATATCCTGAACTTTGCCTTTATGGCATTTGGTCAGAAGGGAGCTTTGTTCCCCGATATCACCTACGGATTCTACACAGTGTTCGCCGAGCTTCACGCAGTTGAGTACGAGGAGATACCTCTGAGAGAGGACTTCACAATTGATTACAAGGATTACCTTAACAAAAACAAGCTCATAGTTATAGCAAACCCCAATGCTCCCACGGGCAACTCAAGACCCCTTGAGGAGATCGAGGAGATAATCAGAACAAACCCGGATTCCGTTGTGGTTATTGACGAGGCATACGTGGACTTTGGCGGCACGTCAGCCTGCAAGCTCATAAATAAATATGAAAATCTGCTTACGGTGCGTACCTTCTCAAAGTCACGCTCTATGGCAGGTGCCCGCCTTGGCTACGCAATAGGCGCCAAGGGGCTTATTGATGACCTTATGAGGCTCAAATTCTCCACAAATCCCTACAACATCAACCGCCTAACCACTACCCTTGGCGAGGCTACGGCAGATGCAGAGGATTACTACATGGAGAAATGCAAAGAGATAATCCGTGTGCGTGAGTACACAGCAGAGAAGCTCAAGGGCTTAGGCTTTGAGGTACTTCCCTCAAAGGCAAACTTCCTCTTTGCAAAAAGCAACGACATAGACGGAGAAAAGCTCTACAAGGAGCTCAAAGCACGGGGGATCCTGGTGCGGCACTTTACAAAGGAACGAATCTGTCAGTTCAACAGAATCACCATCGGCACACAGGAACAAATGGAACAATTCCTCCTTGCTGCAGAGGAGATACTCAAAGGAGAAAAGCAATGAGAACAAGTGTTATTGAACGCAAGACCGCAGAAACAAGCATAAGCCTGACCCTTGACCTTGACGGAACGGGCAAAAGCACGGTAAGCACAGGTGTGGGTTTTCTTGACCATATGCTCACCCTTTTTGCCGCACACGGCAGATTTGACCTTAACCTTACCTGCACAGGCGACACACAGGTAGACGACCACCACTCCGCAGAGGATATCGGCATCTGCCTTGGAAATGCATTCTACGATGCCTTGGGTGCAAAGAAGGGCATCAACCGCTATGCAAGCACAATGCTGCCTATGGACGAATCCCTCATACTCACAGCAATTGATATTTCAGGCAGAAGTTGTCTGTGCTACGACGTGACCTACCCCACAGAAAAGATAGGCACCTTTGACACGGAGCTTGTGGAGGAATTCCTCCAGGCTTTTGTCAGAAACTGCCCCATGAGCCTGCACGTAAGAAAGCTTGCAGGCAGTAACTCTCACCACATTGCAGAGGGCATTTTCAAATCCCTGGCACGAAGCCTTAAATCGGCCGTTGCCCTTGACCCTGCACTCGGCGATGAGGTTCCCTCTACAAAAGGAGTACTCTGATGATAGGTATTATAGACTACGGTGTCGGAAACCTTTTTTCTCTGCGTTCTTCCTTTGAAGCAATAGGAGAAAAGGTTTTTGTATCAGGCAACAAAGAGGAGCTTGCAAAAGCAGACGGGCTCATCCTCCCAGGTGTGGGAGCTTTTGCAGATGCAATCGCAAAGCTTCGGGAAAACGGACTGGATGAATTTGTAAAGGAGCAGGCAGAAAACGGCAAGCCTCTGATGGGTATCTGCCTTGGTATGCAGCTTCTTTTTGAGAAAAGCTTTGAATACGGAGAGCACCAGGGGCTCTCACTTCTCAAGGGTCAGGTCGTGCCCATGCAGGGCTCCATCCCCTGCGAGCTCAAGATCCCCCACATAGGCTGGAACGCTCTGCACATCAAGGACGAAAGCTGTCCCCTGTTTGAGGAGCTTAACAAGGATGACTGCGTGTACTTTGTTCATTCCTACTACGCAGAAAACTGCGAGGACTCCCTTGCCGCCACCACAGAGTACGGCAAAGAGCTCACCGCCGCCGTGTGCAAGGGCAACGTATACGGATGCCAGTTCCATCCTGAAAAAAGCGGAAGTGTGGGTATGAAGATCCTGCGCTCCTTCTGCAAGCTTTGCAAATAATCAAAAAAACAAGCGAGGGTATTATGAATATTTTTCCTGCAATAGATCTGTACGCAGGCAAGGCTGTGCGCCTTTTCAAGGGCGACTATGCACAGATGACCGTGTACAGCAACGAGCCTTTGGAGGTTGCAAAGAAATTTGAGGCCTCAGGGGCAAAATTTCTGCATCTTGTAGATCTTCAGGGTGCCAAAGACGGCAAGCCAGGCAACCTTGACACCATCCGCAAGATAGTGGAAAACACAGGTCTCTTTACAGAAGTAGGCGGAGGAATCCGCAATATCGAAACTGCAAAGGCATACATAGAAAGCGGTGTTGACCGCATAATCTTAGGCACCGCCGCAGTAAAGGACGAGGAATTTCTGAAAGAGGCACTCTCACTCTTCGGCGACAAGGTAGCAGTAGGCGTTGACCTTAAAGACGGCTACGTTGCCATTAAAGGCTGGACAGAGAAATCTGAGCTTACCGCAGACGCCTTCCTCTCAAAAATGGAAGCTTTGGGAGTAAAGACCGTCATCTGCACAGACATCTCCCGCGACGGAGCAATGCAAGGCAGCAACAATGAGCTTTACAAAGAGCTTTCCGAGAAATACAGCATTGATCTTATAGCCTCAGGCGGTGTGTCCACCATTGAAGACATAAAGGCTCTGACCGCAATGAATCTGTACGGTGCAATTATCGGCAAGGCCTACTACATAGGAGCCATTGACCTTAAGGAAGCAATCGAGGTATCAAGATGATTACAAAAAGAATTATCCCCTGCCTGGACGTTAGAAACGGCAGAGTTGTAAAGGGTGTAAACTTTGAGGGACTTTCAGACGTTTCTTCACCCGTAGAACTGGGAAAATACTACAGCGAGAACGGAGCCGACGAGCTGGTCTTCTACGATATAACGGCTTCTGCAGAGGGCAGAGCTCTGTTTACGGATATACTCCGTGAGGTGGCAAAGACCATCTTTATCCCCCTGACCGTAGGCGGCGGCATCAACACCCTTGACGACTTTGACAGAGTGCTCAAGTGCGGTGCAGACAAGGTAAGCGTTAACTCAGGTGCCATCCGCAACCCTGAGCTAATCACTCAGGCAGCTCAGAAATACGGCGACCAATGCGTTGTTATCTCTGCTGATGTAAAGCGTGTGGACGGAGTGTTCCGCGTATTTGCAAAGGGCGGCAGAGAAAACACGGGAATGGAAGCCATAAGCTGGATAAAATCCTGCGTTGAAAGAGGTGCAGGCGAGGTAGTGCTCAACTCAATTGATACAGACGGCGTCAAGGGCGGCTTTGATCTTGAGATGCTCAAAGCAGTCTCCGATGTAGTAAACGTTCCCGTTATCGCCTCCGGCGGCGCAGGCTGTATCAATGATTTTGTAGAGCTGTTCCACACTCTGCCCAAGGTTGATGCAGGTCTTGCGGCTTCTATCTTCCACTTCGGCGAGGTAGAGATCCCCACCCTGAAAAAAGCACTCAGAGAAAACAACATTAATGTGAGGTTATGATTATGTTCGATATAGAAAAACTCAAATTTGACGAAAAGGGACTTATCCCTGCAATTGTAACAGATGCAGACACAGGCAAGGTGCTGACCCTTGCATATATGAACAAGGAAAGCCTGCAGATCTCTATGGAGAAGGGGCTCACCTGCTTCTTCAGCCGTTCCCGTCAGGAGCTTTGGCTCAAAGGAGAAACCAGCGGCAACTACCAGCACATTGTGTCCATCACCGCAGATTGCGACTACGATGCTCTGAACGTTGTAGTTCGCAAGGACGGTCCTGCCTGCCACACAGGCACAGACTCCTGCTTTACCAATGCTGTTTTTGAGGGTCAGGAGCCTGAGGGCTTCTCTATGGAAAGCCTCTACGCCCTGCTTAAAGGCAGAAAAGAAAACCTTCCCGAGGGCTCATATACTACCTACCTCTTCCAGAAGGGTATGGATAAGATCCTCAAGAAGGTTGGTGAGGAATGCACGGAGGTTATCATCGGCGCTTGCAAGAATGACCGCGCAGAAGCTGTATACGAGATCGCAGACCTTGCCTACCACGTAATGGTGCTTATGGTAGAGATGGGTATTTCCGTTGACGACATCAGAAACGAGCTTGCCTCCAGACACGTTATAGACCACAAGGTAAAGCAGGAAAAAATGGTATGATCCTCAGGAATTACCACACCCACACCACCTTCTGCGACGGCAAGGACACAGCAGAGGAAATGGTGCTTTCGGCAATAGAAAAAGGCTTTCAGACCTTAGGATTCTCAGGCCACAGTCCCCTTGAGGGAGAAGACTGGTGTATGCAGCCTGACACAGGCGCATACCGCGCAGAGATTGCAAGGCTCAAGGAAAAATACAAAGATAAGATCGAGATACTCTGCGGCATTGAGCAGGATTATTACAGCGAGCCCGAGCAGGGCTATGACTACATAATCGGCTCCGTACACTGCGTAAAAGCAGGCGAGATCCTCATTGCAGTTGACGACACGGCAGAGGCGCTCATAAACGGAATCAACGAGCACTTTGGCGGCGATGCAACCGCTTTTGCCTGCGAGTACTTTCGAACATTGTCAGATGTTGTAAATAAAACAGGCGCACAAATAATCGGCCACTTTGACCTGATAGAAAAGTTCTCGGAAAAGGTGAATATCTTTGCCCCTGAGCACCCCATGTATATTGAAGCCGCCAAGGATGCCATTGATAAGCTCATTCCCACAAGGGCACTTTTTGAGGTGAACACAGGAGCTATGGCCCGAGGCCTCAGAACCTGCCCCTACCCTGCAAAGCAGTGGCTTGAATACATTTCCCAAAAGGGCGGAGACGTTATCCTCAACTCCGATTGCCACGACAAACGATACCTTGACCACGGCTTTGAGGAATGTATACAGCTCTTAAAGGCCTGCGGGTTTTCCAGGATTGCATACCTTACCAAGGACGGAACAGACTACACAAAAATATAATCAAACAACAGAATAAACAACACAAACAAAAATCCCGAAAACTCACAACTGAAGTTTTCGGGATTTAAAATTATATTGAGTTTAAGCAGCGAGTTATCTGTTTGCCCAGCCCTTGATGCTGTCAACTACCTTTATGTTTGTTTCGTTGATAAAATCAAAGTCCTCAGAGGTCAAGCCTGAAAGCCTGATTTTTTCATAGGTACCGTCAATGATAACCTCGTCTTCGCTTGCTGCGTCAATGGTAAACTCAGGCACAAAAGCATAAACCGCCTCTTCGTTGCGGGTACGGACAAAGGTTCTGTAGTCAGCCTTCTGTGTAAGCACATCACCTGATACAATGTAGCCTCTGCTTGTTGCGTCCTTATAGAGCCAGATGCTGGGGGTGGTATCCTCTGCATTCTCCTTGGAGGTTATCTCCTCGTCAAGGATGGTGGCACTGCCACGGTCAAAGCCCACAACCTTGTGTCTGTTTACATAGTCCTTTGTTCCGTCAGCATAAGCAATGTACAGCTCGTAGTTGCCGTTGCCCGTAAAGTCAAGGAATCTCACAACTGCAACGCCTGCAAGCTTATCTCCTACAAGCTCAGCCTTGCCGTATTTTTCAACCATATTGTCATATTCGCGGTTAAAATACGTTGCGGCATCTGCATTGCCGATATCATAAACAATAGCTCCTCTGTTGCTGCAGCCTGCAAAGGATGCAATCATAATCATAGCAAAAACAATCGCCAGAATCTTCTTCATAAAAAACATCTCCGTTATCCGAATATTATACTCCTCATATTGTACTATACTAATTGACTTTTTGCAATAGAAAAATGCAGACGGCAAAAAAGGTTACCGTCTGCATATTTTTTTCAAAAATTCTATTCGGCTTTAAAGGTGAACTCTCCGTCCTTAAAGTCGCACACTACCCTGCCCTTGCCCGAAAGCTCACCGCTGATGAGTTTTTCAGAGAGGGGGTCTTCTATCTTAGTGGTAATGGCGCGGCGCAAAGGTCTGGCTCCGTATGCATCGTCAAAACCTAATTTTGAGATTTCGGCCACCGCCTCATCCGTCACCACAAGCTCTGTGCCCAGGGCCTTGAGCCTTTCTCCCAAAGTGCACAGCATAAGCCTTGCAATCTCCTGCGTTTCCTCGGCTGTCAGCTTTGAGAACACAATTATCTCGTCTACTCTGTTCAGAAACTCAGGTCTGAACACACCTTTAAGCTCAGAGAGCACCGCTGATCTGATGTTCTCAGCCTCCTGCGGATTGCCGTCTGCAAAGCCCAGGGCTGTCTTTTTATCCGTTATAAGCCTTGCGCCTACGTTGGAGGTCATAATGATGACCGTATTGCGGAAATTCACGGTTCTGCCCTGAGAATCCGTAAGTCTCCCGTCCTCCAGTATCTGCAGAAGAATATTGAAAACGTCAGGGTGAGCCTTCTCTATCTCGTCAAAGAGTATAACGGAATAGGGCTTGCGCCTCACGCGCTCTGTCAGCTGTCCGCCCTCGTCATAGCCCACGTATCCGGGAGGTGAGCCTATGAGCTTTGCAACCGTATGCTTCTCCATATATTCGCTCATATCAAGTCTGAGCATTGCGTTTTCATCGCCGAACATTGCATAGGCCAAAGCCTTGCACAGCTCTGTTTTGCCCACACCTGTGGGACCTGAGAATATAAAGGAGCCTACAGGCCTTGCAGGGTCCTTGAGCCCTGAGCGACTGCGCCTTACTGCCTTTGCCACGGCAGATACTGCCTCGTGCTGACCCACAACTCTGCGATGAAGCTCCTCCTCGAGACTCAGGAGTCGGTCTGATTCCTCACGGGTAAGCTCCGTGACGGGGATCTTTGACCATTCGGAAACGGTTGCGGAAATATCGTCCTTGGTAACCTTTGCGTGGGATTTTGCTGAATCCTCCTCCCACTGCTTGCGCTCAAGCTCCAGCTTTTCCGTGAGCTTCTTCTGCTCGTCGCGGATCCTTGCCGCACGCTCAAAGTCCTGCTGGTTTACAGCCTCTGACTTTTCCTGCTCCATATTCTCGATCTGCTCCTTCAGCTCTTTAAGGTCAGGAGGAGTTGTAATGGAAGAAAGCCGAACTCTGGAGGCCGCCTCGTCAATAAGGTCGATCGCCTTATCGGGCAGATACCTGTCTGCAATATAGCGCACAGAAAGCTCCACCGCCGCCTCAATGGCCTCGTCCGTAATGGTCACCTTGTGGTGAGCCTCGTAGCGGTCACGAAGTCCCTTTAGTATCTCCACGGATTCCTCACGGGTAGGCTCGTCAACCTGCACAGGCTGGAAGCGCCTCTCAAGAGCCGCATCCTTCTCTATATACTTTCTGTATTCCTCCAGGGTGGTGGCACCGATTATGCGGAAATCACCCTTGGCAAGGGAGGGCTTCAGAATATTTGCCGCATCTGCAGAGCCCTCTGCTGAGCCTGCGCCCACAATGGTATGGAGCTCGTCTATGAACAGGATAACGTCCTGTGACTCCCTGAGCTCATCAATAATGCCCTTTATTCTTTCCTCAAATTCTCCCCTGTACTTTGTACCCGCGATCATACCCGTCAGGTTCAGGCTGACTATTCGCTTATCCCTGAGAGTTTCGGGCACCTGACCCTCTGCTATTTTCAGCGCCAGACCCTCTGCCACGGCGGTTTTGCCCACACCGGGCTCGCCTATGAGCAC
>JAFQDM010000009.1 GCA_017416065.1 Ruminococcus sp. | reverse complement strand
ATGGCAGCAAGGCCGATTGCCTGCGTTCCGATTCCACAGGCACAATCCAGAATATGTGCAGATTTGTCAAAGCCATTGTCCACAAAAAGTCTGTCCAGAATGGCTGCTTGTTCCTGTGTGGCAGCTTGCCAATCAAGAAACAGTTTGTCATACTGGGATGCCAGATTATCGTAAAAAGTCTGGGTGATACTCATATCATGTTCTCCTCGTCAAATTCAAGTTTATCGGTTAGATTATACTATATTTATCCTATAAAGTAAATTATTAAACTAAGCCTCTTTACCTTTGTATCAGATAGTGATTATCCGGACTGGAAGGACCCATCCCCACAGCAGATGGTGGAGAGGATAACAAGCAAACTCACATCGGGAAGCATTATCCTCATGCACAACGGAGCAAAAAACACCCCCGAGGCTCTGCCGCAGATTATAGACGCAGTACGTGCCGCAGGCTACGAATTTGTGCCAATCTCCGAAATCATTTTGGAAGGTGACTACACCACCGACCACACAGGCAGGATGCACACAACAAAAACAAAGATACATTAATTAAGTAATAGTAACAGCGGGGCGTAATTCTCCGCTGTTGTTGTATACTAATCACAGTAATAATTATATGAACCGGTTTCTGATGTACCATCAGTATAAATAAGTGTAATATCACGAACATCAATTCGCCCAAGATTATCACAATAACCAATTATCTCGTTGTTTAACCATACGGTTTCACCATTACTAATGGGACCAATAATTTCAACATCTGCATAGTAATCATTAGAAATCTCTTCTTGAACAGGGTCTCCAACAGCATTTTTCAAATAAGCATTAAATCGAACATACTTTATGGTTTTTCCAGACCTATTGGTGGCACTAAAACTAAATTTAATTCCACCTGCAGAATTAATGCTAAAATACATCGAAGGTAAACTCAGCTTGTTTCGCATATCAATCCGATGCTCACTACAATTTGAGGAATCCGCTTCAACCTCATTGTAACAGCCATCAACATTACATGTATGAATAATACAATAATCACTGCCATCTGCGACCCTATGGTTGCAAGAAACATATGAACACTTATGGATATAACAATAATCCCCTCTATAACTTTTACTTAAGCGACAGTTGGGATAACTACAACTGTGAGAATAGCAATAATCTTTGCCATTGTATTTCTTATTAGAACACTCCTTATAATACTCGCAACGATTATTTTCTATCGAAAAAAAAACAAGTATCAAGATAACAAAAATGGCTATAGCAGATATTACAATAGTTCCTATTGTTTTGCGTTTTCTCGAATCACTTATACAACTATCCATTGATGTATTCGGCTCAACACCATCAAGATCTTTAATGTATTCATTTGCTTCAAATTTGTCGTGAGCAAATGCGTTTTCATTTATTAACGACGTATGTGTATCTTCTTTGCTTTCGGAAAAATCCGTAGCAACATTTCGATCTACAGTTTCAACCTTTGTGCCGCATTCAGAGCAAAATATGCTATCATCTAAAATCCGTGTGCCACATTTTCTGCAAAACATATATCACCCCTCCTTAATCCTCAAAACAAAACCAATCTTCAGATGAATCTGTGCTTGTTAGAGCAGGTGTAATCGTCATCATTGATTTATCATTATTAAATTCTACCGTATAAACCGTATCTCTTTTATTAATTTTAAATTGATTTTTTGAAATAATATTATATTTGTAAGTTGCTATTTCTGTATCATAAAAAACACTTTCAAAACGGTATTCAATTTCATCTTCTGAAAAATCCAAAACTAGTGTATAACATGCTCCATCTTCCACTTCTACGTTTTCCCAATCACGCAAAAATTGCTTTTGCAAATTTGCTTTGCCGCTTTGGTCTATAAGCAACCAAGTTACAACAATTACCGATATGCATAAAATAGCAACTATAACAATTATGTTGACTCTTGATAATTTTGTTTTTGATTGCGCTTTCATGTTTCCCTTAATAATTTTATCCCCACAGTTAGTGCAATACACACTATCTTCCGGCAATTGCGTTCCGCATTTCGAGCAAAACATAAGACTTCCTCCATAATATAATTTTATGTACTATAATCTTTTCAGTTTATTACAAAACCTGCGTATTAGTAACGCAGCCTTTTATTTCTGTTTGGGTAAAATTATTCTGAGTGCGCCCTCAAGGAGGGTCACCTCAGGGTTATTCTCCATAAATATCTCGCCGTCAAGGTTGAGAGCTATTGGCTCCTCTGCTATGAACTTGATCTTTTTGCACCTTTTAAAGGTGATGAAGGGCAGCTTTGGGTTGTTGATGTGCTCGCCCTTTGTGTAGATGCCGATCATGGTTGCAAACTTCAGAACCGACAATGTGTTTGCATGGACAAAGTCCATATATCCGTCGCTCAGGTCTGCAAGTGGTGCCGCCTTGATCCCTCCGCCGTAAAACTTGCCGTTGCCGCCTACTGCCAAAAGGGTAGTCTTGTCGTAATCTGCCTTTTGGAAGGGCTCCCCGTCAAGGAGTATCTTCACCCTGTGCCTGCGCTTTGTAAAAAGGCAATAGACGATTGAAAGCTTGTAGGCAAAGCTTCCGCTGACCATGGGCCAACGCTTGAATTTGTCCACATTCTTTGCAACCTCTGCGTCAAAGCCTACGGACATAACGTTCATAGAGTAATTGCCATTGCACTCCAAAAGGTCAATAGACCTTTCTTCCCCCTCTATCATCCTCTGAACATCAAGGAAAGCTTCCTTTGCAAGGGGCTCAAACGCACGAACAAAGTCGTTGCCCGAGCCCAGAGGAATTATGCCCAAGGCACAGTTTTTGTGCCCTGCAATGCCGGAGAGTACCTCGTTGGCGGTGCCGTCTCCTCCGCAGGAATAAATGCGGAGCTCGTCGCCAACTGAAGCCTCTGTCTGAGCCTTGCGCCGTGCATCTCCAACCCCTTTGGTTATGTAGACCTCTACGCTTTCATCCGTTTTAAGACTATGAATCTGCCTTCTCAGCTCCTGAGTGCTGTCTTTCTTGCCTGCCGCAGGATTAATGATAAAAATATGCCTCATGGTTCCACCCCTTATGACATCTTAAACACTTTAAAATTCCTTCAATTCTCTTAAAAGCCTTGCCACAGGCAGACCCACCACATTAAAGTAATCTCCCGTGATGCCCTTTACAAAGAGAGAGCCTCTGCCCTGTATGCCGTAGGCTCCTGCTTTGTCCATAGGCTCCCCTGTTTTGATGTATTCCTCTATCTCACGCGGTGAAAGCTCGTAGAACTCCACCCGGGTTTCCTCGCTGAAGGTGCGCACCTTTTCTCCGTCTATGATACAGCAGGCTGTAATAACTCTGTGCACCTTGCCGCTGAGTGCCGAAAGCTTCAGAAAAGCATCCTGCTCAGATTCGGGCTTTGAGAGTATCTCTTCCTCCAGAATCACCACCGTGTCGCTGCCGATAACCACGCTGTGGGGGTACTCCTTTGCAACACTTTGCGCCTTGAGCCTTGCAAGGTGCAGGGGCACTTCAGACGCACTGATGCCGTCAGGCAAGGTTTCATCCTCACCCGACGGCACACAGAGCACATCGTCAGAAATAAGCCTTATCAGCTCCCTGCGCCTCGGAGACGCGGAAGCCAGAACTATTCTTTTCATAAGGTCTTCTCCTTTTGCTTGGGGAAGATGCGGAATTTGAGCCTACCGTGTAGTCAATAAGCATCCGCACGATTGCCCCGAGAGCATAAAAAACAAAAATAAAAATACAAAGATTAAGCATTGTTATCTCCTCCTTGTATATAATTCTACAAGAAAGAGTGTCCCTTAAAAAGGACAATGCTTTTCACTCAATTCACTTAATTATAGTTGCCGAGTACCTTTTGAAGCTCAGCGGTAAAGCCTTCAACCGCCTCCTTGGGAGATACTATCTGCACCTTGGAAGAAAGTCCGAACACCCAACCAAAGAACTGAGGGCTGAGAGCTACCTTTATATCAATTATAAAATGCTCCTCTCCGTCCTCGCGAACAAAAACGTCCTTGCCGAATCTGTCAGCCACAACTCCGATCATATCCTTGGTAAAACGAAGCCTTACGTCAGTAAGCTCTCCGCCGAACATTCCAAAGACACTCTTGGAATAAAGGGCCATATCAAAGTTTTCAAACACGTCCTTGCCATCGCGGTCCTCCTCTGAAAGCTCAACCTTCTCCATTTTATCCACACGGTAATGGCGGATAGCCTGAGCCACGCTGTCAAAGGCAACAAGATAATAATTCTCGTCATCCCAGGAAAGTGAGAACGGGGAAACACAATAGCGCTTGCCCTCACGCTTGGGGCGCTTATATATCTTATCCTTACCCTGTCCGAAAGCCCACTCCAGATAGGAGAATCTTATCTTTTTATCTGAGGAGATAGCCTCGTGAATACAATCCACCGCGTAATATATGGTCTCATTGGGATTCTTCACCCTGTTTGTAACGTACACCTGACGCTGAAGCTGTCTTCCCTCGTAAACCGAGGCAAGGGATTCCACCTTGCTGATGAGCTCGTGGGACTTCTTGGCGGTGATGAACTTGGAGCTCTGTATCGAATCCACCAGAAGCTTCAGCTCTGCAAGCTGAAACTGCCTGCTGCCTATGTAGTAGTTAACGGTATTGGTCTTGATTCTGCAAAGTTCGTAGCCCATAGCCTCGCCGAATTGCTCCAGAACCTCCAGGTCATCGTAAACGCTCTTGCGCTCTGCAGAGATACCCATAGACTCCAGCTGCTCGATTATCTGTGCAACCGTCAGGCCGTGGTTCTCGTCCGTTTGCTCCATAAGCATCCTGAGTATCTGCAGAAGCTTCTGCTTTTGACGCGAACTTTTTGCCATATTTTCAACCCCCTCAAAAGCCGTTTATTTCACATATATTATAAGTATAACACACCAAAAGGTGTATTTTCAAGAACAGAAAATAAGGTCAAAAACCACTCGTAAATTTTGTATATATGCACAACACACCGCCGCTTTTTATGTTTACATCAAACAAGCAATCCTATAAAACAACTAAATTAATGCTGTTTTTTATGGTACGAATGCCCATAAACTCACTTTTAATCCGCCTTTATTTGTGGCAATAGCCGAATTTTGTCTTTTACCTTTGACAACAAAAAAAGAGAACTATATAATAGCAAAGGTAAGGCAAAAGCCTGCTAAAACTATGTAAATTCGCGAAAGAGGTATATTAATTATGGCAACAGAGAAGAAGACTGCTGCAAAGACCACAAAGGCTGCAGCAACAAAGACAACAACCAAGAAGGCAACAACAAAGACAGAGACCAAGGCAGTTGAGACAAAGGCTGCAGAGGTTAAGGCAGAGACTAAGGCTGCTGAGAAGAAGCCCGCTGCTAAGAAGACAACTACAACCAAGAAGACAACAACCAAGAAGGTTGCTGCAAAGGTAGAAATGTTCATCGAGTTCGGCGGCGTTCAGGTTTCCGTTGACGAGATCGTAGAGAACGTTAAGAAGGTTAACGGCAAGGATGCTAAGAACTACACCATCTACCTCAAGCCCGAGGACAGCAAGGCTTACTTTGTAGCAGACGGCGAAGAGAAGGAAATGGACGTATACTTCGCATAATTCAAGACAATATGCAAACGACTCCCGAAGCAGACCGCTTCGGGAGTTTTTTTACTTCTTTGCAAAGTATTCTCTTGTCTCTTTTTTCACAGTACCTGACAACAGCACAAGCCCCGTCACGTTGGGAATTACCAGCAGAGCGTTCACCAGGTCTCCAACTGCCCACACCCCCTGAAGGGTACACACAGGCGCCACAAGCACCGCAAGCACCCAAAGCACCCTGTACACAGCCGTGGCGCCTTCTCCGAACACAAAGGTAAAACACTTTTCTCCCACTACATACCAACCGATCACCGTGGAAAAAGCAAAGGTCACCATGCTGAACACAAGCAGCCATTCCCCAATATACGGAATCCTGCAAAATGCTCTCAGGCATAAATTGCCCTGCTCAAGGGTTCCCACCTCTACCGCACCTGCAACCGCAAGCTCCGTACTGACTATCACAACCCCTGTCACAAAACACATCACCACCGTGTCCCAAAAGGTGGCAGTCATTGAGATCATCCCTTGTCTGACAGGGCTCTTTGACTCTGCACAGGCGCACACAACCGAGGAGGTGCCAAGACCTGCCTCGTTGGAAAAAAGCCCCCTTGCCATACCGTAACGGCAAGCAAGCATAAGTGCCGAGCCCTGAGCTCCGCCGCTAAGCGCCCGAAGGGAAAAGGCATCCTTTATTATTAAGCACAGGGCCTCCAAAACCACGCCTCTGTTAACAAACAAAACGGCAACGCACCCCAGAATATACGCTCCTGCCATAAAGGGTACAAAAAAGCTGCAGACCCTGCCGACAGACTTAACTCCGCCGAATATCACAAGAGAGGCAAGGGTAGCCGTTATTATCCCAACAAGAACTTTCACCGCCGTGGGACTTACCTTGAAGGACCTGCCTACCACAGCACTGATAATAATTTCAGAAATGGAATTTGACTGTATGGCGGCACCTGTCACAAGTCCGCACAAAGCCGCCAGAAAAGCATAAAACAGCCCCAATCCTCTGCTGCTTGCGCCGTCTCTCAGCACGTACATCGGTCCTCCGCAGAATTCCCCCCTATGATTCCTTGTGCGGAATTTAACGGAGAGCATACATTCGCCGTATTGGGTAGCCATACCAAAGACTCCCGTAACCCAGCACCAGAATACTGCACCTGCGCCCCCCAGGGCAACTGCACTGCCCACGCCTATAATGTTGCCCGTACCCAGGGTTGAGGCAAGAGTAGTAGCAAGGCTTGCAAAGGGAGACATATCTCCTCTGCCTTTTTCATATGCAGAGACAGAAAGCCGTATTCCCTTAAAGACCCTGCGCTGCACAAAGCCTGTTTTTATGCTCATAAAAATATGAGTGGAAAACAAAAAGGCTATCATGGGGAATCCCCAAAGATAGCCGTTGATGGTCTGAATGAACATAGCCATATTTTTGCCTCGCAAACTGTGGTTACATTATCATTCCTTAAAATTTTCAATTAGATCTACCGCTTTGTCCAGATCCTCTGCACAGGCGTAGATAAGCTTTTCAAGCTCTTCGTCAGGACCTGAGAGGTCAGGCACCATAACGGTGACGCAGCCTGCAGATGATGCGGAGCGCACTCCGTTGGGAGAATCCTCAAATGCCATACACTCACAGGGCTCAAGCTCCAGAAGCTTTGCCGCCGCCAGGTACACGTCAGGAGCAGGCTTGCCGTTTTTGATGTCTGCCGCACTCTGCACCTTGTCAAAGTACTCCCAAAGTCCCAGGGAGCGCAGATATCCCTCTGCAATACCTAAGGGTGTGCTTGTGGCAAGTGCCACCCTGAGCCCCTTGCTCCTTGCGTATTTAAGTATTGAGTCTGCGCCCTTCTTCATGGGCACTCCGTATTTATCTATATGCTCTCGCATATACAAAAAATGCTTATCAAAGCTGTCCTGAAAGTCAAAATCCTGACCGAAATAGCCCTTGAACTTTTCCTCACATTTGGGAATAGACAGGCTGCGTATGGAGAGGAATTGCTCCAGAGTCAGCTCGTAGCCTCTTTGTCTGCAATCATAGACCAAAGCCTCGTAGGAGAGCTTCTCTGTGTCTATAAGCAGACCGTCCATATCAAAAATAAGTCCCTTGATCTTCATATACGTTCCTTATCTGTCGCAAAGGGGTGTGTAGTCACGCTCAGTGGCAACGCTCATATATGCAGGACGGATGATCTTGCTTGCGTTGATGAGCTCCTCCATACGGTGAGCAGACCAACCTGCAATACGTGCAATTGCAAACAGGGGTGTGTAGAGCTCCTGGGGAAGTCCCAGCATATTGTACATAAAGCCGCTGTAGAAGTCGATGTTTGCAGAAACGCCCTTGTAGATCTTCTTCTCTTCTGCAATAACAGAGGGAGCAAGCTGCTCTACCCTTGCGTAAAGGTCAAACTCCTCCTCCAGACCCTTTTCTGCCGCAAGGCGCTCAACGTAAACCTTCAGCGCCTTTGCTCTGGGGTCAGAGATAGAATACACAGCGTGACCCATACCGTAGATGAGTCCTGCTTTATCGTAAGCCTCTTTGTGCAAGAGCTTACGCAGGAAGCCCTTGATGGCTTCCTCGTCCTGCCAATCCTTAACGTTCTCCTTAAGCTCCTTGAACATTCCAACTACCTTTGCGTTTGCACCGCCGTGCTTGGGTCCCTTCAAAGAAGAAAGCGCCGCCGCAATTGCCGCATAGGTATCTGTGCCGGAGGAGGTAACTACCCTTGTGGTAAAGGTAGAGTTATTACCGCCGCCATGCTCTGCATGAAGCACCAAAGCCACGTCAAGCACCTGAGCCTCCAGCGCTGTGTACTGCTGGTCAGGGCGAAGCATCAGAAGAATATTCTCTGCTATGGAAAGATTGGGATCGGGATTGTGGATATAAAGGCTTTTTCCCAACTGATAATGATTATACGCATTGTATCCGTAAACGGACAGTAAGGGGAACACAGAAATAAGCTGCAGGCACTGGCGCAGAACGTTTGTAAGAGAAATATCGTTTGCGTTTGTGTCGTAGCAATAAAGGGTCAGAACGCTTCGCGCTAAGGTGTTCATCATATCTCCTGAGGGAGCCTTCATAACAACGTCACGCACAAAGTTCTTGGGAAGTGTTCTGTAGGATGCAAGGAGACTGCGGAAATCCTCCAGCTCCTGTGCGTTGGGCAGATCTCCGAAAAGGAGAAGATATATGGTTTCCTCAAAGCCGAATCTGCCGTCTGCGGCAAATCCGCCTATAAGGTCATTGACGTTGATGCCGCGGTAGAAAAGCTTTCCGTCTGTGGGAACAACCTGTCCGTCTACCACCTTGTTCTGACGAATCTCAGATACCTCCGTCAGACCTGTCAGCACGCCTTTTCCGTTTAGGTCTCTCAGACCTCGCTTAACATCAAATTTGGCGTAAAGGTCAGCGTCAATGCAGGAATTCTCAACACACTTGGAGCACAACTGCTCCAGCACAGGGGAATTCTGTGAGTAGGAGTTAAATTTAGATGTCAATTTAATCACTGCCTTTCCAAATATTTACTGATAATAATGGTACTCTTAAAGCCCGAAAACTTCAACAATCAGCCTTTGAACAAAGTATGTACCGAATGAAAGCTTTTGATAAACTCAGCATAAACAAAATCTTTCTCTACCGTGAAGCTTGCAAAAACCTATATTTCCCATTATTGTGATTATTATAACATATTACATTGCAGAAATGCAAGTTATTTTTCCAAAACAGAAACAACACATCATTTTTTGCATTTTAAGTCTTAAAATTATGCAGCATACTAAAAATCTTAACCAAATCTTTCTCTTTGCCTCAGGCTTGTTTGTCGCATAGTTTTCACAATGTCCACAAATTCACTTCACCTTCTTATTATACTATAAAAACGGACAAAGTGAGGTGATCTCGTGGTCTTTCAATATATTTTTAAACGCGTAGAAAAAAAGTATATGCTGAATGCAGATCAGTACGACGCAATAATAAACGGAATA
Source organism: Ruminococcus sp. (assembly GCA_017416065.1). Lineage (GTDB taxonomy): Bacteria > Bacillota > Clostridia > Oscillospirales > Acutalibacteraceae > Ruminococcoides. The sequence continues at coordinate 33,612 of JAFQDM010000009.1, read as the reverse complement.
TTTAAGCATATGTCCATAGATAAATACGGCGAAACCACCATCTGCAACATATACTTTGACAGCAGCGACAACAAGCTCATCAACCTATCCATAGACAAACCAATATACAAAGAGAAGCTCAGACTAAGAAGCTATGGAGAGCCCAAATCAGAAGATGACACAGTCTTCTTTGAAATAAAAAAGAAGTACAAGGGTACCGTATACAAAAGAAGGATACCCCTGTCTTTAAAGCAAGCCCGGTCGTACATTGAAACAGGAGAATTTCCAACAGATATTAACAGTCAGATTGCAAAAGAGATCGACTATATGGTCAAGTTCTGGGACATCAGGCCCAAAATATTTCTTGCATATGAGCGAACTGCCTGGCGCTCAACAGAAGATCCGGGATTAAGAATTACATTTGATAAAAACATACGCTATAGGTATGAGAATGTAAGCTTTGAAAACGGCACAAACGGAACTTTGGTCATTCCTCCAAATACTTATGTAATGGAAATCAAAATACCAAACGCTACTCCCTTATGGCTTTCAGCACTCCTATCAAATAACAATATTTTCAGCCACAGCTTTTCCAAATACGGAACCGCCTACATAAATTCTGTCTTAAAAGGAGATAACAACCATGTTTAACAGTATTCTTCAAGGAACCTCTGTCACCTATATGGGTTCGCTCACAATTAAAAGCGTTGCGCTTTGCGCGCTTGCATCCTTAGTGCTTGGGGTAATCTCTGCCCTTGTTTATATGCGAAAGAGCTCCTGCACCAAAAATTTTGCCATCACCATCGCTTTGCTCCCCATCATTGTGCAAGCACTCATTATGCTGGTAAGTGAAAATATGGGTGCCGCAGGAATTGCCGCTTTGGGTGTTTTTAGTCTTGTGAGGTATCGCAGTCAACCGGGTAACTCAGGAGAGATCCTGGCAATTATGCTGTCAATGGCAATAGGCGTTGCCTGCGGTCTGGGATATGTGACCTTTGCTCTGTCACTTACGGCGATTCTGTGCCTTATGTGGCTCCTGCTGTTTGCGATAAGATTCGGAGAAAACAAAACAGAAAAACAGCTCAGGATATCCATTCCGGAAACTCTCGATTACAATAACTTTATTGACGACTTATTTGATGCATATACAAAAAATCACACCTTGCTCTCTGTCAGAACAAAAAATATGGGCAGTATCTTTGAGCTTACCTATAATGTATCCATCAAAAACGAAGCGCAAGAGAAGGCCTTTTTGGATGGAATCCGCACCAGAAACGGCAATCTTCCCGTTTCTCTAAGCAGAGCTGTGCAAACCTCCACAGACCTGTAACCCCACAAAAACTTTGGAGAAAAGATTTATGAAAAATTTCAAAATTTCAAAACTAAAAAATCTTTGCTTGCTGCTTTGCCTTACACTTTTCTTTTCACCCTTCGGCTGCGCAAACAGCAAAACCGACGGTACGGTACAATTCACCACCGACCCCTCCACAGACCCCATTGCCACTTCAGAGGATGAGCTCGAAAATCAGGTAAATCTCAGCAGTGCTCTGACAATTGATTTTGACAAGGGCACCATTCCCGAATCCGGTGTAAACAAAAACGGCAACGACTACTCCATACTAAAGGGCGGTACTTACATCGTTAAAGGAACTCTGCAGGGTCAGCTCAACATAAATGCCGACAAGCAGGATGTGTGGCTGGTGCTTGACAATGCTCACATCACCTGCGAGGACTCCTCCCCCTTGTGCATCTCAGATGCAAAAAACACCTACCTTATACTGCGCACGGGAAGCGATAACTCACTCACAGACGGCTCTGCCTACTCAAGCTCTTTTAGTGAGGATCCTGATGCCACTCTATTCTGCAAAAACGATCTGATCATAGGAGGTGGCGGAACACTGAGCATCAGCTCCAATTACAACAACGCTCTGCACACAAAGGATACTCTCACCATTCGGTCGGCAACCATAAACATCAACTCTGTTGACACAGGCATCAAGGCCAAAGACGGCCTGATAATAAACGCGGGTATTCTGAACATTACCTGCAACGGCGACGGAATCCAAACGACTAATTCTGAAGACCCCGCCCTGGGGAATATAGAGATCCACGGTGGAAGCATTACCGTAAAATCCGAAAAAGATGCAATACAATCCGAAAACGCTCTGACAATTACTGCAGGAAGCTTTAACCTTACCACAGGAGGTGGCGCAGAAAATGCAGATTATGCTTACAGCACACAGATGATGCCTCCAAATCAGAGCTTCTACTCTGACTCAGAGTCCGATTCCGTAAGCATGAAGGGCATCAAGGCTCAGGGAGCAGTGAACATCTCCGGAGGCAAATTTAATATTGACAGTGAGGACGATTCTCTGCACAGCAACGGAGAAATAAACATTTCAGCAGGTGATTTCTGTCTTTCGAGCGGAGACGACGGCATTCATGCAGACGACGTCCTCTCCATCTCCGAAGGCAGTATTGAGGTTGCAACATCCTACGAAGGACTTGAGGGCACAAGCATAAACATAGAGGGCGGAGAGATCCGCATCAATGCTTACGATGACGGCATTAACTCTGCAGGAGGCGGCGACAGTGGCTACGGCGGCTTTGGTCCCGACTCGTTCTCCGACTCGTCTGACTATGCTGTGAATATCAGCGGAGGTTATGTATATGTGCTTGCCATGGGCGACGGCCTTGACTCAAACGGAGATATAACAGTAAGTAACGGTACGATCATTGTGAACGGTTCCGAAAGCGGCGGAAATGCTCCTCTTGATTGGCAAACCGAATGCAAGGTGAACGGCGGCACTCTTATTGCCTGCGGAAACGCTCAGATGATGGAATCCTTATCAAACGCTTCTGAGCAATGTATATTAAGCCTTAACTTAGGCACCACTCTCAGCAGTGGCTCTCTGAGCAACATTTCCGCAGTCAACTCCCAATTCTCCCTCACCTTCTCCCCTGCAATCAATAGTAGCTATCTGCTTGTAAGCACACCGGATCTAAAGCTTGGCGAGACCTATATTGTCAGAACAGGTGGTGCTCATTCAGGCAAAAGCACAGACGGACTGTACTCTGACGGCAGCTACACAGCAGGAGAAAAGCTGATTGAAGTCACTCAGGACAGCATAGTTACCTCCTATGGCTCTTCCTTTGGGGGTATGGGCGGAATGCACGGAGGTATGGGAGATAATCATATGCACTCCCCCGGCGGAAGATGGTAACCAGCAGCTCCCTTTCTATGCACTGTATATAAAAACGGTCTGTCTCACAAAATGGAGACGGACCGTTTCTCTTTTACCTTGTAAGCTCCTCAATGAGTCGGCGTTTGTCCTCCAAAGAGTCTGCTTTTGCAAACCTTTCCAAAAGAAGCTGCTGACCCATGGTGCCCAGTGCCGCGTACAGATTGACGGCCTTTGCGTCCTCTGCAAGCATCATAAACATACTCGCAGGAACCTTTTCTTCTCTATTCTCCTTTTTCATTTTCTCACCCGTATTTATTCTCTGCGAAAAATCGTTTTATATGGAATGAAATTTATAGAAATCCTGTGCTTCTACAAAATCAAAGATAAAAAAGCTGCCCGTAAAATAACGGACAGCTTAAGACCTTGTATTCAAAAATCATTCGGCAGATGTACCTGCATCCTTTACATCCTGCAGAAACTTGTTCATAAGAGTTTTTATGTTTTCCTCCAGGTCTGAGCGCATTTTGTCGCGCACAGCCTCAAGGCGGGAGATCTCTTCCTCGATCTCCATCTGCTTTGCGGTAGTCTCCATAATCGACTTTTCCGCCTCTGCCTTTGCTTTGGAGATGATCTGCTCAGAGAGCTGCTTAACTATGACCAATGCCTGAGCAATGGATTCTTCTCTTTTTTCAAGCTCGCGGATCCTCTCTCTTTTCTCTGAGAGCTCGCAGAGTGTATCGTCAGCGTCAGAGGCGATCTCCTGCAGAAAAGCATCCACCTGCTCCTTATCGTAGTATTTTCTTTTTATGGTGGGCAGCATATAGCCCTCAATCTTTGAACGGGACAAACTCACAGATACCCCTCCTCAAATTAAGGCTTGAACCAAGCCTTCTCAAACATAAAAACGCACTATTAATAATAGCATTGTATCATACATATTGTGGTTTGTAAACCTTTTTATCAATATATTTAGAGCTTTTCCTGCATTTTTTGCAAAAAATATGCCCAAAAAAGAGTTTATGATTTGCTCTTTTCGGGCAGTTATGTTATAAAAATTATTTAATTCTTAAAAAATGCCACGGCAACCGCGCCGGGTCCCACGTGAGTGCCGATTATTCCGCCGATGCGCTCAGCCTTGAGGGACTCTGCGTGACCCTGCCAAAGGGACGTGCTGTCCTCTACGTATTTTTTGAGCAAGGAATCCTCAATCCCCGTGAATCCAAGGAGCACAGGCATTGAAAAATCAACTCCGCCTGCGGCTTCTATCTCTTTAACCAGCAGATTGTTTGCCTGCTTTGAGCCTCTTGCTTTGCCAAGGAGCTTAACCTCTCCATCCGCAATGTGCACAACGGGCTTTATAGAGAGCATCTCCCCTGCAAAGGCAACTGTCTTTGAGATCCTGCCTCCTTTTTTCAGATACTCAAGGGTGTTAAGCATTGCAATAACGCGGATATCTTCTGTCTTTTTTGCAAGCTCTGCGGCAATATCTGCAGCAGATTTGCCCTCGCGGACCAGTCTGAGTGCGTACTCTGCAAGGATTCCCTCGCCGATGGCCGCAGAAAGGCTGTCTACAACATAAATGTTGCCGCCGACCTCATCCCTTGCAATGCAGGCACTCTGATAAGTGCCCGAAAGCTTGGAGGAAACCGTGATAACCACCACGTCACAACCATCCGAGAGAGCCTCTCTGTATGCCTCCTCAAAGGCCAAAGGCATGATCTGGCTTGTGGTGGGAAGGCTGTCGCTCTCTATAAGCTTTTCGTAAAATTCTTTTTTTGTAATATTGACTCCGTCTGAATATTCCGTATCTCCAAACCTTAGGGTCATGGGCAGTATAACAAGCTGTTCTGCCACGTTTGCAGGAATATCTGCCGCAGAATCCACTATTATCCTGATATTATTAGTTGCCATATCCTTCACCTTTCATAAGCTGAGCTTATTGCTCAGGCAAGCCACCCTCACTCATTTTGCTGAGGTTTTCTGCAATGGTGTTCAGAGCAATATAGAAACTCTCTCTGTCCGCTTCTCCAAGCCCTGCGATCTCAACCACTTCAGATGCACGCTCTGCCACATAGCGGGAGACCTCCCTGCCCTTTTCCGTAAGTACAATGGGAGCACGGTATATATTATTGCCTGTGCAATTGCGTTGTACAAGTCCTTTTTCTTCCAATTTAGCCACAGCTCGGGACACCGCCGCCTTGTCCTTCATACAAGACTTACCAAGGGCAGACACCGTCATTCCCTCTTCGCTCAGACCCAAAGCAGCAAGATACTGTGCACACGAGCCTGCAAGCCCTTGCTTTGCCATTACCTCTGATTCTATCTTCTGAATACAGTAGCTTATTTTAGAAACAGCCGCAGAAAACCTGCCGTATCTCTGTACCATATTCCATCCTCCTGTTTTCTTAAAAAATTAACGCACGGGGTTCTGTGCTTAATTTAGTATAGCCTCAAGAAGTTGATTTGTCAACTTCTTCTCTGAAACTTTGTAAAATAAAGGCAAATCATCCTTAATTCCCTTAAATTATTGAAAAAATCAAAAGAATAAACTATAATTCAATCATAAACGGGGCACAGCTTATGCAGTCCCAAGCCAAAGGAAGTGCGCAATGATATACAAGGTCGAGGATATAACCCAAGCGAAATACTCCCCTGAGCTCTTTGAGCAGGCTTACAATGCTATGAGCTCCGACCGCCGCCAAAAGGCAGACAAGCTCCGCTTTGACGAGGATAAGCGGCTCTGCGTGTTCTCAGATATGATGCTGAGAGAAATGCTGAGAGAAGCCGCAGGCATAGCCTCCCCCAGATTTACAAGGGAAGAAAACGGCAAGCCCTACCTTGCAGGCAGAGAGGTACACTTTAACATAAGCCACAGCAAAAGCTTCATTGCCTGTGCGGTGGATTCAAGCCCCATAGGCATTGACGTTGAGGCTGTGCGCCTTGTGCACAACCGCCTTCTGCGCAGAGTATGCACACAGGAGGAGCTTTGCTTTGTTACAGGCAGCAAAGAGCCGCCCTCTGCAAGCGAGCATCTCAGCGAAGAGGAATCCCTCAGGTTTCTGCAGGTGTGGACCGCCAAGGAAGCGTACATAAAGTACACGGGCAAGGGTCTCGGCACGGAGCTCACAAGCTTTTCCACTGCAGAAGACGGCAGGCTCAAGACCCGCCTTGCACCTGATCTTAAGCTTTTAAATTTCGTCACAGCAGAATATATATTATCAATAGTATCTGAAGCATCAGAGCAATAATACGTCAAGCAAGGAGAAATACCAATGAAAATAGAAGCAATACAAAAGCTGACCCTGCTGGATTTTCCCCAGAAGATGGCCTGCACCATCTTTACCCACGGATGCAACTTCCGTTGTCCCTTCTGCCACAATGCAGGACTTGTAACACAGGAACAGCAGGTAAACATCAGCGAGGAAGAAGTTCTTAAGTTTCTCAAATCCCGTCAGGGAATTCTGGAGGGAGTGTGCATCACCGGCGGCGAACCCTTACTGCAGGCAGATATTGAGGACTTTATGCGCAAGATCAAGGATATGGGCTACCTTGTAAAGCTGGACACAAACGGAAGTTTTCCCGAAAAGCTCCGTGATCTTTGCAAAAAGGGGCTTGTGGACTACGTGGCAATGGACATCAAGAATTCGCAGAAAAAGTATGCTCAGACCGTGGGCAAACAGCTTTTTGACCTGTCTACCGTTACAAAGAGTGTGGAATTTCTTAAAAGCGGCACTGTGCCCTACGAATTCCGCACCACGGTAACAAAGGATTTCCACACCTTGGAGGACCTGATGGACATAACAAAATGGCTCTCGGGCTGTGACGCATACTTTCTCCAGCAGTTTGTGGACTCAGGCAACCTTATAGACAGCACCACCACAGGCTACTCAGATGCAGAACTTAAGGCTATGCACAAAGAGATCAAAAGAGTCCTCCCCTGCACCCAGCTTCGAGGTGTAAAGTAATTCACTTTATAAAGGAACTGCAAATTATGAAAAAATATCTTGGCTCATCATTTACTGCCTTTGCGGCAATTGTTCTGCCTTTACTGCTTTGCTTTCCTCTGATTTTTGGGATAAGTGCTCTTTGGGCAGAGATAAGCCCAGCAACTGTTTTATTGTTTATTGGTTGTATTCTGTGTACTGTTGTTTTAATATTGTATCTAAAGATGGTTTCCATTCAACTTTACTCATGGGGATATTTCAAAAGCAGTGAAGTTACCATTAAATCATTTTTGTCAAAGCCATATAGCATTCAATATTCAAAACTTTGCGGTTGCGGTATTGGATACTATACCCACGGAATTTTAAATTCTCACGTTGGAACTAAAGTACATTTCATTTATTTATCATACGAGCCATTTGCTGAAAAATATCGTTCAAAGATAAACCTATGGAAGCCGTCAAATACACGAATTAAGGTCAAATTCAGCAAGGAACTTTATGATTACCTGATTTCAGTTCTTCCAAAAACTCAAGTCCTAATGCTTACTCGTGACTACAAAAAATACATTACCAAATAGTTTATAAGGTCAATCCCTCCTGAACGGCTTTGCCGTTCTTTCCTCCCTTTACACAAGGGAGGCTCTTACAACCTCAGGCAACCTTATAGACAGCACCACCACAGGCTACTCAGACTCAGAACTTAAGGCTATGCACAAAGAGATCAAAAGAGTCCTCCCCTGCACCCAGCTTCGAGGTGTAAAGTAATTCTGTATACATATACAAATGCAATTTACTGTCTGCAATATAAAAACATAATACCCAATACCGTCTGCGTATTGTTTGCCGTTATGAGCTGAAAAGTTTTCCACAGAGTTTTCAACATAGCGGCATTTTTTGTTATGAAAAAATGCTTTTATTCACTTCATTTGTTTTATATTTATTTTTCTTTATTTATTTTATATTGAATTAGGTTATATTGATTTATATTATATTAGGTCGACATTTTGTCGACAATTTGTCGACAAGCCTTATAAGGGGAAAAGATATCGTTTAATTGAATACTTTATTAGCTCTTTTGATGCCGGCTGCTTTATGATTTCAGCGTGCTGAACCGTTTCTTGTGTTTCACCACAATATATACCACAATATATTGGTGTGGGAGGTTTTCACCACTAAATATTGTGGTGGTTTTGTAATATTGGGTCAAAGCCCGATGGGCACTGAGTTTGGGGCTTTTTTTCTGTGTTTTTAATTCGAAATCAGCAAATAAAGATAACAACATTGTCACAATATATTGTGGTTTATCTATTGACAAACCACAATTTTTTGTGTATTATTGTGTAGCAACGAAAAATTAAGACTTTTGAGAGGAGAGACAAAAATGTATAAAGTAATTAAACGTGACAACAAAATTGTTGAATTCGATCTTTCCAAAATCTCAGCCGCTATCAAGCAGGCTTTTGAAGCTACAAAAAAGGATTATCACGATTCCGTGATCGACCTTATCGCGCTCAAGGTTACCGCTGATTTTGCACCCAAGGTTGTAGATGACAAGATCGCAGTTGAAGACATTCAGGACTCCGTTGAGGACGTGCTCATTCAGACAGGCTACGGTGACGTTGCCAAGGCATACATCCTCTACAGACGCCAGAGAGAAAAGCTCCGCCGCGTTAAGTCCACCATTCTTGACTACAAAGAGATAGTTGACAACTACGTTAACATTAACGACTGGAGAGTTAAGGAAAACTCCACGGTTACCTATTCCGTAGGCGGACTTATCCTTTCAAACTCCGGCGCAATTACCGCTAACTACTGGCTTTCTGAAGTATACGACGACGAGATCGCAAATGCTCACCGCCGTGCAGATATCCACATTCACGACCTTTCCATGCTCACAGGCTACTGTGCAGGCTGGTCCTTAAAGCAGCTCATCCAGCAGGGCTTGGGCGGCATCACAGGCAAGGTTACATCCTCCCCTGCAAGCCACCTTGCAACCCTTTGCAACCAGATGGTGAACTTCCTGGGTATTATGCAGAACGAGTGGGCAGGCGCACAGGCATTCTCTTCCTTTGATACATACCTTGCTCCCTTCGTAAAGGTTGACAACCTTTCCTACGAGCAGACCAAGAAGGCTCTTGAATCCTTCATCTTCGGTGTAAACACACCCTCCAGATGGGGCACACAGGCTCCCTTCTCCAACATCACTCTTGACTGGGTAGTTCCCCCGGATCTGGCAGAGCAGCCTGCAATTGTTGGCGGCAAGGAGATGGACTTCAAGTACAAAGACTGCAAAAAAGAGATGGATATGATCAACAAAGCCTTCATCGAGATCATGATCGAGGGCGACGCCAACGGCAGAGGCTTCCAGTATCCCATCCCCACATACTCCATCACACGTGACTTTGACTGGTCTGACACAGAGAACAACCGTCTCCTCTTTGAGATGGCTTCCAAATACGGCACACCCTACTTCTCAAACTACATCAACTCCGATATGGAGCCCAACGACGTTCGCTCCATGTGCTGTCGTCTCCGCCTTGACCTGAGAGAGCTGAGAAAGAAGTCCGGCGGCTTCTTTGGCTCAGGTGAGAGCACAGGCTCCATCGGCGTAGTTACCATCAATATGCCCAGACTTGCTCACGTTGCTAAGGACGAGGAAGACTTCTACAAGCAGCTTGACCATATGATGGACATTGCCGCACGTTCTCTGAAGATCAAGAGAAACGTTATCACAAAGCTTATGGACGAGGGACTTTATCCCTACACAAGACACTACCTGGGTACCTTCAACAACCACTTCTCCACCATCGGACTTGTTGGTATGAACGAAGCAGGCCTGAACGCTAAGTGGGTAGGTAAAGATATGACTCATCCCGAGTGCCAGAACTTTACGGAGAGAGTTCTCAACCATATGAGAGAGCGCCTCTCTGACTATCAGGAGATGTACGGCGACCTGTACAACCTGGAGGCAACTCCTGCAGAGTCCACGGCTTTCCGTCTTGCAAAGCACGACCTGAAGTACTACCCCGACATCATCACCGCAAATCAGGAGTCAGGAGTTCCCTACTACACCAACTCCTCTCACCTGCCCGTAGGCTACACAGAGGATATCTTCTCTGCTCTTGACATTCAGGACAACCTGCAGACACTCTACACCTCAGGTACCGTATTCCACGCATTCCTGGGCGAGAAGCTGCCCACATGGCAGAGTGCCGCAAAGCTTGTGCGCACTATTGCAGAGAACTACAAACTCCCCTACTTCACACTTTCTCCCACATACTCCGTATGCAAGAACCACGGATACATTAAGGGCGAGGAATACACCTGCCCCGAGTGCGGAGAAAAGGCAGAGGTTTACAGCCGTATTACCGGCTACTACCGCCCTGTTCAGAACTTCAACGACGGCAAGGCTCAGGAGTTCAAGGACAGAAAGGTTTACAACATAGAGAATTCTGTTCTGCGCAGAGACGGAGTCTCCACCACAGTAGACACAAAGGCTGAGGAAACAGAGGCATCACTTGCAGACGGCGTATACCTCTTTGCAACAAAGAGCTGTCCCAACTGCAAGGCTATGGCTCAGCTTCTTGACCGCGCAGGCATCAGCTTTGAGAAGATCTACGTTGAAGATAACGAGGACCTGGCAAGAGCACTCGGACTCAGACAGGCTCCCACTCTGGTTGAGGTTAAGGCAGGCAACGCCGAAAAATTCGTAAACGTAGTTGCCATCAAAACCTACATTCAGAATAAAACAGCTCAGACAGGCTAAGATATTAAAAACGGCTCCGCCGCAGGGTAAAAACCTTGCGGCGGAATTGGATTATTATTAAAGGAGCAGATCCAATGACAGACATAGTTATAATCGGCGGAGGCCCTGCAGGGCTTACTGCCGCAGTTTATGCCTGCAGAGCAGGCAAGTCCGTTTTGGTGCTGGAAAAAGCAGGCTTTGGCGGACAGATCACCTACTCCCATAAGATTGAAAACTTCCCTTCAGCACAGTCTATCAGCGGCACGGAGCTTGCAGACAAAATGGTTGAGCAGGCAATTTCTCAGGGGGCTCAGGTTGAGCTGGAGGAAGCGCAGAAAATAGAGCAAAACTCAAACGGCACCTTTACCGTCGTCACAGACTTTGGCAAGTACGATTGCAAGGCAGTCATCATTGCCACGGGAGCCAAGCACCGCACTTTAGGTGTTGAGGGTGAAGAGGACCTCATTGGTGCAGGCATCTCCTTCTGCGCTGTTTGCGACGGTGCGTTCTATGCAGGGCAGGAGGTTGCGGTCATCGGCGGAGGAAACTCAGCTTTGGTAGAGGCGGCACTCCTTGCAGAAACCTGCAAAAAGGTAACCATCATCCAGAATCTGCCTTACCTTACAGGAGAAAAAAAGGTTGCAGATGCCCTTACGGCAAGAGATAACGTAGAGGTCATCTACTCCACGGTTGTGGAGAAATTCATAGGTGACGGTGAACTTGAGGCTGTGGTGCTTCGCAATACGGATACAAACGAAATAAGCGAGATAAAGCCTCAGGGTGTGTTTGTAGCAATCGGTCTTGCACCTGACAACAAAGCCTTTGAGGATATGACCGCACTTGATAAAACGGGCTATGTTATTGCCACGGAGGCCTGCACAACAGACACTCCCGGCATCTTTGTTGCAGGAGACTGCAGAACAAAGCAGATACGGCAGATCACTACTGCTACGGCAGACGGTGCAGTTGCCGCACTTTCAGCCTGCAGCTTTATTGATACAACTAAATAACAAGGAGGACAGAAAATGGGCAAATCAAATCAACTGCCTCAGAAGAAGGGATTTTCTCTCTCTGTTCTGAGCACATCAAGAGACAAGCTCTTCGGGCTTGCAACTCTGATGGTAATTCTCTTTCATTCATACATCTCCATCGGCACACTTCTTCCAAACAATCCGGTGCTTGCCAACGTTCTCAATATGGTTCGTTCACACTGCAACAAGGGTGTTGATATGTTCCTGTTTATGTCGGGAATCGGACTCTACTACTCTATGTCGGGCAAGCCGAAGCTCAGGGAATTCTACAAAAAGCGCTTTGTGCGCATTCTGCCTGCGGTGCTGATAGTCTCCACCATTTGGTTTGGAATTCAGGGCTCCGCAGGGCTTGCGGGATACCTGAATAACGTATTCCTGATCTCGTTCTTTACCAAAGGTGTGCGCAACTTCTGGTATTTTGCGCTGATACTTATTTTGTACATAGTTTATCCCCTCATCCACAAGCTTTATGAAAAGACGGGAGCCATCGGATTCATCTCCTCCGTTGCAATTATAGTTGCCGTAAACGAGCTGCTTCGTGCCACGGCACCCGTAGACTACAGCCATATGGAGATCGCCCTAACGCGAATCCCCGTATTCCTTGCCGGAGCCTGGATAGGAAAACACGTTAAAAACGGCGTTACCGTTTCAAAGCTGTGGGTACTTGCATCAGCGATAGTTATTGTGGGCATATACTTCTTCTACTACTTCAAGCCTCTGAGCGAATCAGAGTTCCTCCATTTGTACCGCTACATCGGCGGATTCTTTGGACTTGCCCACGTTATCCTTTTTGCATTTATCTTTGACAAAACCGCAAAGGGCGCCTTTGGCACCTTCCTTGTATGGATAGGCGGATACTCCATGGAGATCTACCTTATTCACGAAAAAGCGGCTTCTATCCTCAACAAATCCTTCCACACGGGAGATTCCTCCAAGATTGCATTCTACATTGCAATTGCAGTTATTACGATCCTGGGCGCTATGGCGCTCAAAGCCGCTTGCCAAAGCCTTGAGAAGAACCTCTTCTTTAAAAACGATGCAAAATATCAAAAGAAACTGAAAGCATAAACAAACTGAAAGCATAAACAGCAATTAATATATTCAAAACAAACAGCAGCGGAGCATTCCAAAACAGGAGTGCTCCGCCGTTTTGCTTTGCAGGCAATACACACAAAAAGGGCCGACCCTTTCGGCACAGCCGCATAAGGCAGTAATTTAAGAAATGTACCGTGCTGTGCCGAAACTAAGTTTGCCCTTGAGGGCAAGTGAAGTTGCGAGCACGCAGTGAAGTTACTTCGTAGTGAAGTTTGCTTCACAAGTGTTTTGAGGCAAACTTAACTTCACCTTTGCCCAAAAAGCAAAAACTTCACTGTCATTTATGACAACTTCACTTCAAACCGCAGGTTTTAAACTTCACAAAAAAATACCACCCGAAAAAGAATGCTTTGTTTCTTCTTCGGGTGGTTTTGTCTTACACCATTACAAGCAGGGAATTTGTACAGCAAATTCCTCTTGTTTATAGAATTATTTCCTTATCAGGTGTAACCTTTCGGGTCAGCCCTGAATGTTTGGGTATTAGGATTTATTCATCCTGATCAACCGGGATATGTTACAGCAAGCTGAGATGTCTCCATACCAAAGGCAAATACATATGTACCTGCAGCCTTAGTTGTGATAGTACAGTTATCCTGTACGGAGCCACTGAATGTGATACCGCTTACAGTATCTGTAATGCTGAGTGTTTCCTTACCGCTTGCCCATGTGCCCTCACGAACTATCTTAAACTGATAGGTTGTGTTAGCTTCAAGATCTAACTCAACGTAGCAAGTGTCAGCACCTGCTTCTTTGAGCATAAACTCAGTTGCAGTTGCGCTCCAACCGTTGAACTCACCTGCAAGGAATCTGTTTGTTGAAAGTCCTGAAGGAGCAGGAACGTCGTTCAAGGAAGCATATTCATTACCCTGAGCATCATAGTACTTACCTGCTGTGTAGGTGATGTCTGATGTCTGAGTGCCGTTACCGTTATTGAAAACAAGTCCTGCAGAAGTACCGCTTATATTTATCATATAAACGTCAAATCCGTGAACCTGATCCCCAGTCTTTGCCATCTGAGTTCCGGGCCATCCGCCGAGAGTCTCTTCACTGAAAGTATACGCATAAACATCTGCCCATTTTGCTGTGTTTACAAAGTAAACTGAGGGTGCGTTGGGATCGGGAGTAGGTGTGGGAGTAGGTGTGGACTCAGTTTTGCCTTCCCATTTTGCTGCCCAACTGTTGTCCTTACCGGCAGTGGGCTTGTCAAAGTCTACCTCGTAGGTTCTGCCGTCTACGATGTCTGCCTTCAGAACGTTTTCTGTACGAAGGTTCTCAACAGCAGCGCCTTCTGCCCAGCTGTTCTTAAACTTGATTGCTCCTACATCTGCAGGAACCTCGAAGGTATACTTATCACCTTCAACAAGAGTCATCTTGTATCCGGGATATTTTTCGCCATACTCTGACAAATCATCCTTCATAAGATGGACGTATGCCACATCCCAATCACTAGGCTTGATGAAGTAAATTGTAGCATTCTCGCCGGGTGTAGGTGTGGGTGTGGGAGTAGGTGTTGTGCCGCCTGTCCACTTTGCTGCCCAGCTGTTGTCCTTACCGGCAGTGGGCTTATCAAAGTCAACCTCGTAGGTTCTGCCGTCTACAATATCAGCAGCAGCAATGTTTTCTGTACGTCTGTTGGGATCTGTATTAGTTCCGTCAGTGAACTTGATGTAGCCTGTGCCTGCGGGAACCTCGAAGGAATACTTGTCGCCCTCAGCCTTTGTCATCTTGTCACCGGGATATGCTGTGCCTGTAGCTGCCTGGTTTGCATCCATCAGATAGATGTATGCATCTGCCCAATCAGCAGGCTTTACGAAGTAAACAGTAGCCTTCTCTGTGCTGGGAGGAGTGATGGTTCCTGCCAGAGCACCAACGTGAGTGGGGTTGTTTGTCTTCATTGTGTTGTAATTTGCAATAGCAGAAGTGAGAGCCTCTGCAACTGCTGCGCTTACTGCTGCCTCACCGTTGCAAGCAAATACAGCCTTCTTCAGGTCTGCATATGCAACGTATGAAGCGTAGTAGTACTCGTCAGCCAGTACCTTCTGAGCAGCCTGGAGTGCATCTGCAACGTCTACCTTGGGATCATCAGGTGTGTCAGGTGTGTCGTCGCCGTCGTCGGGCTCGTCGGGTGTATCGATCTCATCGTCGGAAGCGATGATCTCATCATCGGAAGCTGCACTTACAGGTGCAACGTTGTTCTTTGCCTCAACTGCAAAGGATGTGATAAGCTCTGCAACGTACTTCTGGATAGCTGTGCAGTCACGAACGTTAACTGCTGCGTCACCTGTAACGTTAGCCTGGATAAATGCTATATCGTCAAGCTCAATAAGGTCTGCAACATACTTACCAACTGTTGTTGCGTCCTTAACGTTAACCTTGCCGTTTCTGTCTGCGTCACCATAGAGGTAATCTGTGGTTTCGGGAGGTGTGATGATCTGTTCTCCTACAATGTAAGGAGCAATGTCAAGGTCGTCTGTCTGGTTTGTGCCGTCGTTGAAGATAACCTTGTTGGGATAATCGGGGATGATAGCTGTGAATGTGCCGTCAGCCTCTTTGGTCATTGCCAGACCGGGCCAGGTTACAACGTCTCCGCCTGCATCGCTCCAAGCGTAGATGTTAACGTTGCTCCAGTTCTTGTCGTTGTTGTAACGGATCTTGATTACGGAAATTGTAACGCTGCCATCCTCAACGGGATACTCAGCAGATTTAATATCTACAGCACCATTGTTTACAAGGAACTTCATCTTTGTATACATTTTGGATACCTGTGCTGTGTATGTGCCGTCCTCGTTCTTTGTCATCTCTACAACAGATGTTGCGCCTTCGTCCTCTGCGCCGTAGAGAGAAACCTTAACGGATGCGGGATTTTCGAGAAGTGCCTTAGCGTCTACAGTAACCGTTGCCTTCTCGTAAAGGTCCTCCAGCTCCTTGTAGTCGGGGTTAGCAACAAGCTCCTCGCCTGTGTAATCTACCAGGTAAGTGTAAAGAGGAAGGATCTCGTTCTTAACAAGATCTGTACCGTTGAGAACTGTTGCATCTGCATATACGTCTACAAAGTAACCCTGAGAGCTGTTGATATCCTGAGGACGATCCAGACCGCCGCTTGCATTTACCAGAGTAGTGGAAGCTGTGGAGGGAACGTGTACGGAATAAGCACTTGTGCCGTTCTCATTGTCAATGTTGTAGTTGTACTTAAAGTCGATGTGAGTATGACCGTTGAACCAGATAACGTTCTTGTTAGCCTCAAGGAGCTCCTTGAATCTGAATGTCTGGGGATAGAGGTTCTTATCAATAGTCATTGCTGCATCGTAGTGAGGAGTTACCTTGTTGTCGCCTGCACCGTAGCCTGTGAAGGGAGCATGCTCGTAGATAAAGATCTTCTTGCCGTCGTTCTTGTACTTGTTGAGAAGACCCTCGAGCCAGTCGATCTGAGCCTTTGTGAAGTTGTCGGAAATACCGGGATGGAATTCGTTGTTAACAAGCTCCAAAGACATATAGATGTGGTGGTCGCCGTTGGGAGCTGTTATCTCGTAATAAAGCTCGGAGGGCATTTTTTCTGTCTCAACGCCAAGACCTGTTGCAGTTATGAAGCGGTTAAGGTTCTTTGTGTGCTCTGCGTTGGGGATAGTACCCTTACCGTAGTCCTCGTGGTTACCTGTAACCTCGAAAATATAACCTGTGAAGTCAGACTCAGCAATAACCTTCAGGTATCTTGCCCACTCTGTTTCATCACCGTAGTTTGTCTGGTCACCTACAGTGGAGACAAACTCTGCATCTCTGTCTGCAGCAGCGTTAAGTGCACTCTTGAAGTGAGTCTCTGCATATGTGTAGTAGTTGGTTTTGTGGACATGGATATCGGACAGAGTCTGGAAGTTGTACTCTGCGTCAGATGCAGAATATCCAAACTGCTTCTCTGCGGGGATATCATATACCACTGCAGCAGAAGCTACTGTCTTCTCAGCAGGCTCTGCGTCGCCCTTGATTGCAATGATCTTTGTTGCATCAGCAGGAATTGCTGTGAACTTTGCAAGGCTGACAAACTTTCTGGGGCTGTTGAGGTTAACCGCAGCGATCTCAGCATAACCGTCAAGAGCCTTTGCGTCGTCTGCCCAGTAGAGGTAGTAGTTGCCGTAGTCATCGGCTGAGCCGGTAAGCTCAAGTCTACCCTCTGCGTAACCTGCATTGCTGTATTTGTAGCTGTAGTTGAGGGCAAGTCCTTCTGCTGCAGAAGCACCTGCAATGCCAACCATTGCCACAGACACAAGCATTGTTACAATCAGAAGAAAAGACATTATTCTTCTGAAGGTTCTTGTCTGTTTCATAATTATTCCTCCTTGTCCCCGAAAGCATTCACTTTACAGGGATAATTTTACATATAATATAATACCACAAATATATGCTTCTTTCAATTAACAAAATACATATAATTATTATTCAGTATCTGTGCAATTTTCCTCTGTAAGCTCCGAACCCGTGCCTGCAGCAGCAAAATCGTCCCGGTGGTCTGCCTCAGCCTTCCTCCTGTTTTTTGAGGAAACAAGGCACAGCAGGGCAAAGATCACAATGCCTGCCAAGGAAACCGCCAAGCCTGCATAGAGCCCCGGGGTGGTAAATCTGAGCTCCACCGTGTGCTCACCCTGAGGAAGCTCAAAGGCAACGAACGTATCTGCAACGGGGGTTATCTCCACCTCTTTGCCGTCAACGTAAGCCTTCCAGCCCTCAGTATACAGCACGGAGGTGTAGAAAAGTCCGGATTCGTCCGCCTTTACTGAGCCTTTAAGCCCTCTGTCCGTCCATTCTTCAAGGGTCATGGTGTTTTGGCGGAGCTTCTCAACTCCTTTTGCCATAACATCTTCCTCAAGCTTTACAAGCTTATAGATAACGTTGGAGGTCTTTTTGTACTCTGCCTCCAGCTCAACTCGGACCCTGTCTCCCTTTCTGAGCACTCCTACAGCAGTAAGATTTGTATAATCCTGGTCCAGCTTATGGGCGTTTTCTTCATCTTCATTTATAATTACGGTTGCTTTCTCAACTGTCGTGGTCTTAAAGGTACCGTAGTAACAACCGTCTTCCTTTATCTCATATTCCACCCACAAGGGCGTGCTGTTGTCTTTGTCTGCTTCTGCTTCGTCCTGTGTGCTCTCGGGCTTCTCTAAGTCCTTCAGCTCGTATTTATAGTAATGGGTAGTGCTGTCATTGGGAGTGAATCTGTCCGTATATTCACCCTGTACCTCTGTCACGGGGTCGATCTCTGTCAACACATCCTCTTTTATGCCCGTTGCAGAGCTGAACCACAGATTTTGAATATAGCCCGGGAAGTCCCAGCCCTCGTCTGCAGAGTAAGCCGTGAGCAGGTCATCCTCCACCATAAAGCCCATGGGAACGTAGTATCTGTTCTCATAAAGGCCACATTCGTCCGTAGCGGCAACGATCTCCATATTCTTATGGTCGTAAAGCTTCTGACCGTTACGGGTGATAAGATACTTAATATTCAGGAACATATTTTCAACAGGGGTTCCCTCCATATATTCGTAGCGGTTATTCCCCTTTGAGGCGGCAAGTCCCAGGTCCTTAAGCACGTCGGCATAGGAGCTGTCCACCATAGAGTTAAAGGTGGTAATGCCGAACTCAGAATACAGGGCACCGTCGTTCAGGGTAAATGCCTGAGAAAATTCCGTGCGGAACATTTCGTCCTTTTTATTTGCTCCTGCAACCTCCAGAAGCTCAGAGACCTCTGCATGGTTCTGAGGATAATCAGTGAGCTTGGAACGACCGACCGTGCGAACTCCCATAATGGTATTCAGTCCCATCTCGCCAACTGTAAGGATGCACAAAAGCACAGACAGCACCTTGTAGTTAAGCTTACCCTTTCTGTAAAGAGCAAAACCTGCCACAACAGCAACTGCTCCTGCAAAGGTCAGGGCTACAGACACCTTCTTCTGGAATACAAAAGCCCCGCCGAGATAAAGCACCAACAAAACTGCAGTAACTGCAAAGGTCTTCTTTGTAAAGCCGTCTATCAGCGTAAAGGCTCTGTAAGCCAGAGTTATCACCGCAAAGGAGAATATAAAGCTCCAGCGGAAGTAAACCATGGCAGGGGTATTTAGCCCGTGCCATATATAATTCAACTGATTCACAACAAAGCTCAGAAGGAAGAACACACAAAGACCACCGCTTACAAGCTTCTCTTTGAGCTTTATCCTGTTGGTTGTAAAATAGAAGAACAGCAAAACCAGGCTCAGCACACCGCAGGCAATGTTGGGCAAGCCCTGGTCAAGCTTTATGGGCTTTGTGTAAGCCATCATATTGGTAGCGGTTCTTACAATTGCAAGCAAAGTATTCCCCAGGCTGTCAGAATCATAGCCGTACCCTTGATTTATGGTGTACTCAAGGGGGAATGAGCTTGCATCGCTTGCAGAATCCGACGCGCTCAGATTCAGAAATGCAGGAATCGTAATAACTGCCGTGATCATAAACGCTACAACCGTATACCCAAGCATTTTCCCTGCGTTCTTGAAGCTTTCTTTGAAGTTCACAAAGCTCACTAAGGTGTAGCATATGCTTACAATAAGCACAAACAGGCATACCATATAGCCTATGTAAAAGCTGAACATAACAGAGAGCGCAAGTGACACTATGTACAGTCCGAACTTTTTGTCTCTGAGAACTCCCACAACTCCCGCTATCACCAAAGGAAGCAAGGCCATGGTATCCAGCCACATCATATTCCAATAATATCCCTGCACAAAGGCGCACAGAGCATACATAGGTGAGAACATCAGAAGGGACAGGTCGTTTCTGCCGAAGACCTTGCGCAGGAAAATTGCAAAGAACATACCTGCACAGCCTATGCGCAGAACCACCGTTAACGCAAGAAACACCTGAAGCCAGGGAGTACCCGAGGGTACTAAGGCAGACAGCAGATACAACGGGCTTGCAAGATAGTTTGCGATCACACCCAAAAAGCTTGAGCCTCCTCCTGTGTTCCAGGAATACATAAGGGAGCTGCCCTCCTTGAGCATCTGCTGATACTCACACAAGAAGGGATAATACTGATGCCAGGAGTCAACAACCAGAATCATTCCGTTGCCAAAAGGGAAAAAGCGCTTAAACACAAAGGCCGCACCCATAATTGCCGCAGGAATCAAAAAAGCCAGAATAACATACAGGTTGTTTCCAAAGAAACCTCTGAGCCCCTTGCTCCCGTGGTTTTTTTCTGCACATAGTTTCATTACATCGCCTCCAAAAGCTGTGCCCACAGCGGCACATACCATATCAATTTATATTATATCTGTGCAGATGGCAAAAGTCAAAGAATTAATCGTATAATCTGAATGTTTCTGTTGACCTTAAACACACAAATGGTATAATAATATCAGATAATGCAAATTATGAATTACAGATAAATACAAGGAGAAAAAATTATGAAAAAAACCATTCTGCGTGATTACGCAAAGCTTCTTGCCCGCAAGGGTATAAACGTTCAGAAGGGCCAGGAGGTTATTATTGTTGCTGAGCTTGACCAGCCTGAGTTTGTCAGGATCCTTGCAGAGGAGTGCTACCGTGCAGGAGCAGGCAAGGTAACGGTTGAGTGGAGCTACCAGCCTCTCAGAAAGCTGGACGTGCGCTATCAGAAGGAAAAGACCCTCTCAAAGGTAGAGAACTGGGAGATCGAAAAGATCAAGCACAGAGTAGAAACTCTGCCTGCAATGCTCTACCTTGAAAGCGAAGACCCCGACGGACTCAACGGCATCAATCAGAAGAAAATGGCTAAGTGCCTGGGTATACGTCGCGGTGTGTTCAAGCCTTACAGGGATGAAATGGACAACAAATACCAGTGGTGCATTGCCGCCGTTGCAGGCAAAGCCTGGGCAAAGAAGGTGTTCCCCTCAGAGCGTGCCTCAGTTGCAGTTGAAAAGCTGTGGGAGGCTATCCTTTACACCGCAAGAGCTCAGGGCGACCCGATCAAAAACTGGGAGGAGCACAACGCAGACCTGAGAAGCAGATACGAATACCTGAACTCCCTGGGAATTTCTGAGCTTTATTACCAAAGCTCAAACGGCACAGATCTTCGAGTAGGTCTGCTGCCTCAAAGCAGATTTATGGGAGGAAGCGACCTGCTGCTGGGAAGCGACGTTGAGTACAACGCAAACATCCCCTCAGAGGAGGTGTTCACCTCTCCCGACCGAAGCCGTGCAGATGGTGTGGTGTACGCATCTATGCCTTTATCCTATCAGGGTGCGCTGATCGAAAACTTCCACTTTGTATTTAAGGAAGGCAAAATCGTCGAGGCGCACGCCGAAAAGGGCGAGGAGCTCCTCAACTCCATTCTGGACACAGACGAGGGCGCCCGCTATCTGGGAGAATGTGCCCTTGTGCCCTACGATTCCCCCATCCGCAACAGCGGAATACTCTTCTACAACACCCTCTTTGACGAAAACGCCGCTTGCCACCTGGCCTTCGGTGAGGGCTTCAGCTCCTGCGTGAAGGATTATGAAAAATATTCCTTGGAAGAGATCAGAGCAATGGGCATCAACAACAGCATTGTTCACGTGGACTTTATGATAGGTACCGCCGACCTTTCCATAACGGCAAAAACCTTTGACGGTAAAGAGATACCCGTGTTCAAGGACGGAAACTGGGCTTTTTAAAACGAACCCCCAGGCACAAAGGATGATTTCTATGAAAAAACTTACAAGGATTATCTCCCTTGTTTTAGCAATTGCAACTCTTGTATTTTGCTCAGGCACAGCCTTTGCCTCTGAGGAGGGCTCCCCCGGCATTTACTTTGCGGTGCTGGGCGACTCCATTGCCTCAGGCTACGGGCTCAGGAACACTCTGGATTGCTACGGCGCCCTTGTGTCTGAAGCAAAGTCCTATCACCTGACGAACGACGCAGTACCCGGGCATACAACAGAGAATCTGCTGTGGGTCATTTTCAACAGCGCCACCGCCAGAAAAAGTATTAAAAGAGCAGACGTAATATCTGTATCCATCTGCGGAAACGACCTGATTCAGTTTCTTACAAAAGCAGACACCCCGACCCTTCTGG
This sequence comes from Ruminococcus sp., assembly GCA_017416065.1. Lineage (GTDB taxonomy): Bacteria > Bacillota > Clostridia > Oscillospirales > Acutalibacteraceae > Ruminococcoides. The sequence goes on along the minus strand of JAFQDM010000009.1, from coordinate 11,584 downwards.
AGATAATGACCAAAGGGATGGAGACTTCTGCAATCAAGGAATTGCTGGAGGAAACAGCGTTCAACCTTGGAGGAATATGCACGGAGCTCAGAGCACTTAACCCCAACGCCCCCATAATCCTTCAGACCCAGTACAATCCCCTGTACGCAAATCCTCAGTACAGCACCTTCGCCTCTTTGGCAGAGGAGCTCGCACCTGCACTCAAAGACATATTCGAAACACTCTGCAAAGAGCACGGCAACGTTTACCTTGCAGATGTTCACGCTGTCTTTGATGACTATTACAAGACCGAGGGAAACTACGATATCATTCAGGCAGACGGCATCCACCCCTCAGAAGCAGGGCACGCCTTAATTGCGCAGGTCTTGCTTGAGAAGATAAACGAGCTTGAAGAAGCAGGGCTCATCCCCAGGTCGGCAGATCTCTACTACCTTCTGGGTGATGCAGACGGAAACACACGGCTCTCTGTTTCTGATGCAACGGTCATTCAGAAGATCACCGCAGGACTGCTCTCCTACGTGGGAGATTTGGCTAAGCTGTGCCTTGATGCAGACGAAAACGGCTCGGTCAACATAAAGGATGCAACCGCAATTCAAAAGCACCTTGCAGACCTGCCCTCAAACCCCAACATCGGCAAATACCTGCCATTCTACGAATACTAAAGAAAAATGCACCTTGAAAGCAATTCTCAAGGTGCATTTATTATTGCAATATTCTGTTTACATCAGCAGAAGCATCAAGGGCATGGTCCCTATGCTTATGATGGTTCCCAACAGCACACAGCCCGATGCCTCTTCCTGGCCCACTCCGCCTATTTCCGCAAAATTCAGCACGTTGCTTGCCACAGGGCAGCAGAAGAGTATAAAGCTCAGCTGCTTTATGAACACATCCACAGGCAGGAAGTACACAGCCGCATATATAAAAAGCGGAATAAGCATCTGCTTTGCAAGCACCGCCGCATACTGCACGGGTCTGAGGAAGATCTTTTTAAAGCTTGTGGTTGCAAGGCGCATACCGAGTATGGTCATACAAAGCGGAGTTGAGATCTTCCCTCCCAAGGACACAGCCTCAGAAAGAATTCCCGGAAGCTTTACGGAGAACAAAAACAGCACAAAGCTCACGGCAAAGGAAATGGTTGCAGGATTCAGAAGCAGCTGCTTTGCCGTTATATACTTTTTGTCCCTTGTTACAATGTAGAGCACCACAGTCCAGCACAGAAGATTCATTGCAAGGGTAAAAACCAGGCACAGCGCCGCCGCATCCTGCCTTTGCGGAAACAACCTCTCCACAACAGGAATTCCAAAGAATCCGCAGTTGCCCAGCACCATTGCGATGTTAACTATTCTGAGCCGAACGTTTTCCCTGCTTTTGTTTCTGAAGACCAGGTAGAAAAGCAAAAGAAGCCCAAGCTGACCCACTAAAGCTATAAGAAAGAACACCCCCAGATTTACCAGAAGCTCTGGGGAAAACTCTGCTTTATCAAAGGAATAGAAGGTAAGGCAGGGCTGGCACACGTACAAAAGCACCTTTGCAAAGGCAGGTATTGCCCCTGCATCCGTAAGCCTTGACCTGACAAGTAAGAAGCCGGGCACCGCATACAGAAGCAAAAGTGCCACAGAAGAAACAGTAGTTGTAAATATCACTTTTATCACCGCCTTGTATTGTATCACACATTCTTTTAATAAACAATAAAAATGGGAGTGTAATTTAAGGAAATCTGTGCTATACTATAGAAGTACGTAAATTTTTTAAAAAATTTTTATTTTTTTGCAACCTGACGCTTCAAAAGTTGTCTTTATAGTTGAAGGCGCTTTTGGGAAAGGAGTTCCCCTTGGATGATAACAAGATAATCAGCCTTTTTGAAAGTCGCAACCAGCTTGCCATCGGCGCTGTGTCTGAAAAGTACGGCGACTACTGCATGAAGATATCAATGAACATTCTTTCCAACGTATCTGACAGCGAAGAAAACGTAAACGATACATACATGCAGGTCTGGAACTCTATTCCTCCTCAAAGGCCCGAGTCCCTTACGGCATACATCGCAAGAATTGCCAGGAACCTTGCCATCAATAAAATGCGCCGCAAAAGCGCATTAAAGCGAGGCGCCTCAGAGGCAAGCATTTCTCTTTCAGAGCTTGACGACTGCACTCCGTCGGGAGTAAGCGTGGAAAACGAAGCTGAGGTAAAAATGCTCAGCCGCCACATCTCGGATTTTCTCCACACGCAGAAGGAAGACGCGCGCAAGGTCTTTGTACGCAGATACTTCTACTGCGACAGCATAGAGGATATTGCAGAAAGCTTCGGCTTCAGCATAAGCAAGGTGAAGTCCATATTGATGCGCACAAGGAACAAGCTCGGCACCTATCTTCAAAAGGAAGGATACAGTATATGAAAAACGAAGTAATGGCAAGGGCTGTTACGGATATTGACGACAACTTGATAACGGAAGCACAAGTGATAACCAAAAGATCAAACAGGTTGCGCCCTGTATACAGCATTGCGGCACTTGCCGCTTGCCTGGTGCTTGTGTTTACCCTTATCTTTAATGTTGTAGGCTCAGGAAGCCTCGGACTCTTTATCGGCAATGAAAAGATATCCGACAAGCCCATAGCCGTCAATTCCCCCACAGCTGCCTATGCAAGAAGCATCACCCGGGAGCAAACGGTTTCCTTGTCCCTTAAAACAAAGGAACCTACAAAGATCACCGTGTCAGCCGGAGTAATGAGCGTCTGCTCTGCCGGCCAAACAGATACTCTGTACCACAAAGGCACGGAATACACCACGGATATTCCCGTCAACATCCATTGGACCGTTGACGGTTCAGATACAACAAAGTCTTACACTCTGACTCTGAACGACGGCGAAGAAGTCTATGCACTGAGCTTTGACGAAGGCACGTCACTCTGGTCAATCTGTAAGCAATAAAACGTAAGCAATAAAACTTTATAAAAATTTATTAACGGAGGTTACTATCATGAAAAGAATTATTGCAGTAATTATGGCAGCTATGCTCATGCTCTCCCTGGCAGCATGCGGCGGCGAAAAAGCACCCCAGGTTGAGGCTCTCAAGCCCCTTGATGTTCTGAACACAGTTTGGGCATCCTACGAAGATGCAGAGAAGTTCCCTGCAGGCGGCGGAGATATGCTCTCAGAGGAAACAACAAGCTGGGAAGGCCCTGCAGCATTCGGCGTTACAGGCGATGCAGTTGAGGCTCTCAACGCAACACTTCACTTCCCCACAGAGTCTGCTTCCAAAATCACAGAGGCTGCTTCCCTTATGCACGCTATGAACGCTAACACCTTTACCTGCGGTGTGTTCAAGGTAGCAGATGCTAACGAAATGGATGCTCTCGTTACAGAGATCAAGGCAACCATCGACGGCACACAGTGGATGTGCGGATTCCCTGAGAAGGTTCTCATTGCAAAGACAGGCGACACCATCGTTTCCGTTGTTGGCAACACAGACCTGGTAGACACATTCAACACAAAGCTCACAACTGCTTATACATCTACAGTTGTAGTTATCGACGAGGCAATCGTAGCTTAATCGAAACCAAAACATAACAAAATAATACGAGTGGAGTAAGACCTATGCTTTTTTCAAGTATTCCCTTTCTGTTCTATTTCTTGCCCGTTGTGCTGATACTGTACTTCGCGGTACCAAAAAAACTTAAAAACACGGTCTTGCTTCTCTCGAGTCTTTTCTTCTACGGCTGGGGTGAGCCCAAATTCCTCATCTTCATGCTGATCTCCATCACACAAGGTTATGTGTTCGGACTATTGATAGAAAAGTACCACGGCATGAAGCGATCAAAAGTATTTTTGGTCGCTTCTGTGCTTTTAAGCCTTGGTATTCTGGGCTACTATAAATACGCAGACTTCTTCATTGAGAATTTCAACGCCCTAACCGGTATGTCCCTGCCTCTTCTGAGGATAGCTCTGCCCATCGGCATCAGCTTCTACACCTTCCAGATACTCAGCTATGCCGTAGACGTTTACCGTGGCGACACAAAGGCACAGCGCAACTTCATCAACCTTGCGGCCTACATCTCAATGTTCCCTCAGCTTATTGCAGGACCTATAGTCAGGTACTCAGACATTGCCCTTCAGCTTGAAAACCGCACTCACAGCATAGAAAAGTTTGCTCTGGGTGTAAGGAGATTTGTGATAGGACTCAGCAAAAAAATACTTCTTGCAAACCTTTTGGGTGAGGTTGTGGCTGTGTTCAAGGCAACGTCAGACCCCTCCGTGCTTTTCTGCTGGGTATATGCTTTTTCCTACATTCTCCACGTTTACTTTGATTTTTCGGGCTACAGCGATATGGCCATCGGCCTGGGCAAGATCTTCGGATTTGATTTTCTGGAAAACTTCAACTACCCCTACATCTCCTCCAGCGCAACGGAATTCTGGAGAAGATGGCATATGTCTTTGGGCTCCTGGTTCAGAGATTACCTCTACATCCCCATGGGAGGCAACAGAGTCTCCAAGCCCCGCTTCTTCTTTAACATCTTTGTGGTGTGGATGGCTACAGGCTTCTGGCACGGTGCCGCCTGGACCTTTATCCTTTGGGGCGTTTACTTTGCAATAATCCTTATTGTAGAGAAGCTCTTCCTGCTCAAATTCCTGCAAAAGACGCATATCTTAAAGCACATCTACCTGTTGCTTATAGTAACGGTAAGCTTCGTGCTCTTTGACGCCGCAAATCCCCTGGAGGCTTTGGAGCGCATCGGCGCAATGTTTGGTGCCAAAGGCTTGCCCTTGGTATCCTCTGAAGCCATCTATTATCTCAAAAGCTTCGGCGTGATACTCATTATTTCCGCAGTCGGTGCTACCCCCCTGCCCTCAAAGCTCATCTCGGCTCTCGGCAAAAAGCGCACAGGCACAGCGGTGCTCACCTTTGCAGAGCCCCTGGTGCTTACGGCACTGCTTACTGTCTGCACCGCGTTTCTTATTGACGGCTCGTTTAACCCCTTCCTTTATTTCCGCTTTTAAGGAGGTATATTATGTCAAAAATAAAAAACTTCCTTGTGGCAGGCCTTGCCATTGCGTTCGTGCTGGGATTCTTTGTGTGGAGCATATTCCTTCCTGATGCAGAGATCTCCAAAACAGAACGCAGAAAGCTTGCAAAATTCCCAAAAATTTCTGCAGAGTCTGTTTCTTCGGGCACTTTTATGAAGGACTTTGAGTCCTACTCCCTTGACCACTTCCCCCTTAGAGACAGCTTCCGCACACTCAAGGCCCTGACCTCATTCTATGCTATGGGTCAAAAAGATAACAACGACTATTACTGCTATGACGGCTACCTTGTAAAAATGGAGTATCCTATGAACAAGGACTCCGTTTCCTATGCCACAAGCCGTTTTCAGTTTATATACGACACATTCCTTAAGGATAAGGACATGAAGATCTACACAAGCCTTATCCCCGACAAAAACAGCCTTGTTCCCAAGGACGCAGGCTACTTATCCATAAACTTTGAGGCATTCGCAGACACTCTCAGAGAGCAGATGGAGTATGCAGAATATATAGACATCTTCCCTCTGCTTGAGCTCTCCGACTACTACGCAACGGATACCCATTGGCGACAGGAGAAGATAGTAAACGTTGCAAGGCACCTTGCAAGCGCTATGGGGGTTACTCTCAAGGGTGAGTACACATCCGAAAAGGCAGACGTTCCCTTCTACGGAGTGTATCACGGCCAGGCGGCTCTGCCCGTTGAGGCTGACAGTCTTTACTTTCTGACAAACAGCATTCTTGAAGGCTGTACGGTAAAGGATCTGGAAACAAACACAATCATCCCCGTTTACGATATGGACAAGCTCACAAGCCACAGCGAATCCAAGATCCCCGACCCCTACGAGATGTTCCTCTCCGGTCCCAACAGGTCAATTCTGGAGATTCACAATCCTGATGCCACCACAGATAAGGAGCTTATCATCTTCAGAGATTCCTACGCAAACGCTCTGGCACCCCTGCTTGTGGAGGGATATCAAAAAATCACCCTTATCGACATCAGACGTGCGGCACCTGCATACCTTGGAAACCTGGTGGAATTCAAAGACCAGGACGTGCTGTTTTTGCAGAGCACGCTGGTGCTCAACGACAGCTCAGAGATCAAATAATACAAGAATCGGCACAGTCACCGCTTTAAGCAACTGTGCCGATTTTTATTGCGCAATTATTCAAGAACAAGCTCAACGGGGCAATGGTCTGAGCCGAAAATATCAGAGTGGATCTTTGCATCCTTGATGCGGTCCTTGAGTGACCCTGAGGTTACAAAATAGTCAATACGCCAGCCTGCGTTCTTTGCCCTTGCCTGAAAGCGGTAGGACCACCAGGAGTAAGCCCCCTCCAGGTCGGGGTTGAGCAGGCGGAAGGTGTCTATGTAGCCCTCCTGTGTAAGTCTTGTAAAGCAGGCTCGCTCCTCATCGGTAAAGCCTGCGTTCTTACGGTTTGTTTTGGGATTCTTCAGGTCTATCTCCTTGTGGGCAACGTTCAGATCTCCGCAGAACACAACAGGCTTTTTCTCCTGCAATTTATTGATGTATTTAAGGAAGTCCTCCTCCCACTGCATACGGTACTCAAGCCTTTTGAGCCCGTCCTGGGAATTGGGCACGTATACCGTTATAAAGTAAAAATCCTCAAACTCCAATGTTATGAGTCTGCCCTCTTTGTCGTGCTCTTCTATGCCCATTCCGTAGGTAACAGCCACAGGCTCCGCTTTGGAGAAAACAGCCGTGCCCGAGTAGCCCTTTTTCTCAGCATAGTTCCAGTAGCAGTAATAGCCCTCAGGGGCAAAGTCGATCTGTCCCTCCTGCAGTTTTGTCTCTTGCAGACAAAAGATATCGGCATCAAAGTTTTTGAATATTTCTTCAAAGCCTTTTGTCATAACGGCTCTCAGACCGTTTACGTTCCAGGATATAAATTTCATTCTTTTCACCTCTTTGTTACTGTGTATACGTCTTGTAAAGTCCTGAGTAGACCCCGTTCTTTGCAAGGAGCTCCTCGTGAGTTCCCTCCTCGGCAATGCCGTTCTTTGTGATAACAAAAATGCGGTCTGCACCCTTTATGGTGGTAAGTCTGTGGGCAACGGTCACGGTGGTTCTTCCCTTAGAGAGCTCCTGCAGAGACTTCTGCACCAGATACTCGCTCTCGTTGTCAAGAGCAGAGGTTGCCTCGTCAAGGAGGAGTATGGGAGGATTCTTCAGGAAAACTCTTGCAATGGATATCCTCTGCTTCTGTCCGCCTGAGAGCTTCACGCCTCTCTCTCCCACGTAGGTATCGTATCCCTCGGGGAGCTCCTCAATAAACTCGTGAGCACCTGCAAGCTTTGCAGCAGCTATTATTTCCTCCTTTGTAGCTCCGGGGCGTCCGTACTCAATGTTATCATAAATATTGCCGGAGAAAAGGTACACATCCTGCTGAACAACACCCACGTTTGAGCGCAGAGAGCCAAGGCTTGCCTGCTTTATATCCGTGCCGTCAATTAAGATACTGCCCGAATCCACCTCATAGAATCTGGGGATCAGAGAGCAGATGGTGGTTTTGCCGCCGCCTGAGGGGCCTACCAATGCAACATTCTCTCCGGGCTTTATCTTAAAGCTCACATTTGTGAGCACATCCTCGTTTTCCTCAGAATATCTGAAGGTAACGTTGCAGAACTCCACCTCTCCCTTTACATTCTCCAGGGATACTGCATCAGGAGCGTCTGCTATCTCGGGCTTTGTGTCTATGATCTCAAAGAATCTCTCAATACCCGTCATACCGCGCTGGAACTGCTCTGCAAATTCCACTATCCTTCTAATGGTGGCAAAGAGAGTGGTTACATACAGAATATATGCTATAAAGTCAGGGGCAGAGATCACCTTGTTTATCATAAACAAAGCACCTACCACTACCACTACAATGTACATAAAGCCTTCAAAAAACCTTGTTGAGGTCTGGAAGCCTCCCATATACTTGTAGTTTTTTGACTTTATCTCCAAAAATCTTCTGTTACCCATACGGAACTTTTCTTCCTCAATATTTTCACCCGTAAAGGAGCGCACCACACGCACACCCAAAAGGCTGTCTTCAACCGCCGCATTGAGCTCGCCCATTTCTTTCCTCTGCTGGCGAAAGCCTGCGTGCATACGCTTGTTGAAGTAGTAGAGAATGAAAAGCATGGGAGGAACCAAAGCAAACACAATAAGGGTCAAAGGCACACTCATTGTGCACAGGATTATGAAGGACACAAGGATCTTGATGCCTCCTATAAAGAATTCCTCCGGGCAATGATGAGCAAACTCCGTCACGTCAAACAGATCGCTTGTAATACGTGACATAAGCGTGCCCACCTTTGTATTGTCGTAGAACTTAAAGGGCAGAAGCTGCAAATGGGCAAACAGGTCACGGCGCATATCCGTCTCGATCCTTGCTCCCATAATGTGGCCCTTGTTTGCCATATAGTAGTAAGCCAGCGCATCTATAATGCGAAGTGCCAGGTACGCCGCACCCAGGGTGAGGACAAAATTCACCGTCAGGGCAGTGCCTCCGCCCCCTGCACGGTTGGTAAGCTCTCTCACGATCAAGGGCAGCAAAAGCTCGCATATTGTGGTGAGCGCCGCACACAGCAGATCCTTGATCATTATGCCCTTGTACCTTCCGTAATAGGGCAAAAACCGCCTAAGCCTTGAGGGCTTTTTCTCTGATTTTTTCATAAATACCTCTTAAAAACTCATTTTTTCTTATTTTTATCCTCTTTTTCTTCCTCTTTTTTAGAAAGATATACCATCAATATAAGAAGACCGCCGATGCCAACAAAGCCAAGTCCAAGCCAAAGCTCTCTGAAAACAAAAAACACGATCGCCACAATAGCACAAATTACCGCTAAAAAGACGGAGTAGGCATCTGCCCTTTGCTCTGAGCGCGCTCTCTTTTTATTATAGCTTTGTCTGAGCCTTTCTTCATAGGATCTGTCGTTCATTTTTTCTTTGAATTTTTCCTTCATAGCCATACCTTCCAAAAAGCTTATTATTCCTGTGCTTCCGCTTTGTCTGCGTTCTTTGCCGCAAGCCTCAGAAACACCTTACCCTGCTCAAGATACAGCTCCTGCTGAGTGCGGGTAAGAGAACGAAACACCCTGAGCAGGTCATCCTCCATATGGGAGTTTGCCTTGCCTGTGCGAAAATCCAGAAGATAATCCGCAGATACCTCAAAGTACTCTGCGATCCGCCTGAGGGTATCAAAGTCGGGCTCGCTTGTGCCCTGCACGTATCCGCCCAGGGTTGACACGGCAATGTGCAGGTCCTTTGCAAGCTGCTTCTGAGTAAGACCTCTCTCCTCAAGAAGCATTCTTAAAATATATGAAAAGGTCATAAATCATCACTCCGTAGTTTACAGATAAATCTTACTCACAAAAAAACTTAAGCATCTCTTTGCAGGAACGGGACATCTCAATGCTGAACTCTCCGTTATGCTTTCGAGTGCAGAACTTCTGAACCCAATCGCGGAGCTCCTCCGCGTTTTCTCTGCCGTCACGCTCTGAGAGCATACGCTCCATCTCCATAGCCTTTGAATTATCGTAGGTGTTCTCAAAAACAATGTCTTCCACAGCAAAGCGGGCAGGCTTTTGCCTTTCCTTCTGCTGCTGGGTGGGGTATCCGAAAACAAGCATACACACAGGCACCACATGAGAAGGCAAAGAAAAAAGCTCCCTGTGCTTTTCAAAATTTTCTGCAATATCTCCAATGTAGCAGGAGCCTATGCCCATACTCTCTGCCGCAACCACACAATTCTGCGCGGCAATTACTGCATCCACAGATGCAAGCTGAAGATCGCCGTAGGAAGGCTTGCGCACCTGCTCGCAATGGCGCACAAAAAGCTGATACCATCTGTTGTAATCTGCACAGAACACAAGCACAAGAGGTGCCTTGGCAATAAAAGGCTGATTGTCGCAGGTAACGGACAATATATCCTTAAGCCTTTGGTCCGTAACGTCCAGCACGGTATATAGTGTCATATTCCCTGCCGAAGGCGCCTGAAGCGCCGCAGAAAGTATCTGTCTCTTTTGCTCAGGGGAAATCTCCTTATCCTCAAAAGCTCTCACGGATTTTCTCTCAAAAAGCGAGCTGATGATCTCGTTCATACAGCACCCTCCTAACGATTCATATGCAATCTCTTATTAATATTTAATTATATCACAATGACTTTAAAACTTCCACTATATTATAAAAAAACAGGAGCTCACCCAAAACTTGCATCCAATAAGCATTTAAATAAAACGAGAGGAATTTGCCTTACAAATTCTCTGCTTGCTGAGCATAAGACAAAACCACCCGAACAAGGACGAGAGAGTTCTTGTTCGGGTGATATCTATTTGTGAAGTTTCAACCCTTCGGTTTGAATTGAAGTTGTAATAAATTACAGTGAAGTAGTTACCTTTTTGGCAAAAGTAAAGTTTAGTTTGCCTCAAAACACTTGCGAAGCAAACTTCACTACAAAGTAACTTCACCGCATGCTCGCAACTTCTCTTGCCCTCAAGGGCAAACTTAGTTTCGGCACAGCAAGGGATATTTTGTGCTCTACCGCCCTATGTGGCTGTGCCGAAGGGATAAGCTCCAAAGCTCTATTGATCAGATATCAGAAATCGTCATGGTCGCTGTCGTCATCCATAAACTCTCTGCCCACCACGCGCTTTGCTTCACGCTGTTTTTCTACCATATCAGAGAGCATCTCTTTAACGCTCTGAGAATTTTTGATCCGCTTAATATCAAATTCAGGAGTGGATTTGTCTCCCGTACAGCAATGAATCGTGCCCAGGCCGAAAATCCTCTGCCCCAGTGAACGATTAAGGGTAAGGTCCATTACTCTGTACAGGCGGATCTCCTCCTCTTTCTTAGACAGAAAGCCTGTTTCGATCATAAGCTTCTCCTCTGTAAGCTTATATACGGTAAAGCTCAGCGGTAATCCGAATATTGTTCTCTTTCTTTCAGTCCATACGTAATTCGCGTTTGTTTTTTTACCCATAAGAAACCCTCCTTATTATCCTGTAAATAAATGATACAACTTCGCATAAATATAGTCAATAAAATCTCAAAAGTTTTTAAGGTTATCTCTTTTATATTTCTAATCTGCCGAATGTAATTTTATTCCCCATAAACAAAAAACTCCCTGCCTTTAAATTGACAGGGAGTTCTGCTTTATCAAGCTTTTATCAGTCCTTAGTAGCCTCTACTACGTCGGAATAAACTGTGATTACCTGACCGCTTGCATCCTTGTACTGAACGTAAGCCATAGCCATCCAGGTCTGACCTGAGGCAACGTTTGACTTAGTCCAGGTGAAGGTGTTTACGGGCTTCAGGTTATCTCCTGAGGGGCTTCTGTCGTAAACGTTTGCATCTGAGGAGCCTGCAACGAATGTTGCTTCGTTGTAGTTATCCTTGTTAACTGCCACGATTCCTGCCTTAACAAAGCTGTACTGCTCAGGGCAGTACCAGCTGTAGGTGAACACGTTCTTGCCCTCAACGGTTGTGGTGTCGATGGAATCAAGGCTTACCAGGATCTGATAGTCGATCTCTGTATCCTCCTCTACAAACACGGCAGT
>JAFQDM010000008.1 GCA_017416065.1 Ruminococcus sp. | reverse complement strand
TCCGAGGATGGGAAGACCCGTTCACGGGTAGTAAGTAACAGACGCAAGTGTCAGACCGCAGATGTGCCTTGAGGCACCGCTTGTAACAGAGCCTTTTAGGCGCATAAGAAAAACCACCGGCTACGCCGGTGGATTTTTATTGTGTATAAGGCTTATGTATGGGAAGGCTCAAAAGGCTTCTCCTTGAGGAAATTCCCCTGCAATTCAAATCAAAACGTTTATTGTAGGGGCAGGTCTCTGTGCCCTCACGTTACACTTCCTCAATATGAAACATTTCGGGAGGGAAAGGCTTTGAGCTCACTTGCCTAAAGGGGGGAAGATAGCCGTAGGCTATCAGGGGGGATATGTAATTGAGGTAAGAAGTAATAGGTAAGAAGTAATAGGTAATAAGTAATAGGTAAGGAGCAGACGATCCTCCCGTCAAAACCCGGCGGTTTTGCCACCCCTTTTATACAAGGAGGGCTTTTATGAGAACGAGCATTTGTAGGGGGCGGTTCCATCCTCTACACTATGAATGAGTTTTTTTTACCCTCAGAGGGGATTGTTTGCTTGGGGAATTATTCCTTATAAATTATATTTTTTTAATGGAGAGATGATCCGAATGCTCTCTGAGTTAAGCTGTTAAAAAATTACAAAAATGTTTCTAAAAGTGTTGACAATATGTTTTGCTAGTGGTAATATATATATGTAATTTTTTTTAGGAGGTGAATCCGCATGAAATACACAGCTCCCGAGATGAACGTTGTTATGTTCGAGACAGAGGAGGTTATCGTTGCTTCTCAGGTTGAGACAACTACAGCTAAAGAGGCTATCATCGTTGGCGGTGACGAGGACTAATTTCCTTGCAAAGAAAGGCACACACAGGCGACTCACCGTCGCCTGTGCCTTTTTTTATCTGATAGTTTTATTGTTTTAATTGATATATATTGATATATTATGATATAATGTTCTTAAAGGGATGTGATGTTAATGAGCGAAAATACCTTCCGTCTGAGGATTCTCCCTGCGTATTTTACTTCTACGGTGGAGGAATTCAAGGACGAAAAGCCGGTGCACTTTGTGGGCTATGCAAAATGCAATTTTAATTGCGATTTCTGCATCTTTGGCCAGAGAAGCAAGCATCTGGAGCTTTATCCCGAATATACTCTGGAGCAGTTTGAGAAAAAGGTATGGAAGCTCCTCACCGTCAGCAAGAATTTTAAGATAGTTGGCGGAGAGCCCACTCTCAACCCTTATGTTAAGGATCTTGCAAGGATCATCAGGCTTTACGGAGGCAAGATCTATCTTGACACAAACGGCTCCCGTCCGCGCATTATCAAAGAAATGATCGAGGAGGGGCTGGTTGACGTGCTGGGTCTCTCGCTTAAGGGTCTCACTCCTCAGCAGGCGGCAGACACTGCCAGCATCACCAACACTAAGCTTTGCTGGGACAATCTCTTTGAGAGCCTTGAGCTGGGCTCTAAGGCAGAGAACGTGCGTGTGTTGCTCACATACGTTGCTTGCGAGGGCCAGTTTACAGATGAATCTCTGGATACACTTGGAGACTTCCTTGCTCCTTACCCCGACGTTATCCTGAAGATCAACAATTGCTACAACGAGGAGTACCTTGACGGAATCAAGGGTCTGGATAAATCTGAGATCTACGATATGGTCAAGCGTTTTGTGGAGCGCCGTCCTGAGTACAAGGGCAGAACCATGCTCTTTAAGGACCACGATTCCTGCGTTGACAAAACTCAGATCGCAAGATTCTGAGCATATCTCAAACAAACTTTTCAAAGGCAGAGCTGTTCTCTGCCTTTTGTTTTTGCAAAAAAGAAAATAAACAGTTGAAAAATTTTTTCCTGTGATGTATGATATATTATGAAAATGAGTAGGGATAAGAAAGGTTGGGATTTTTATGATAAAAACCTTTAAAGTGCTTATAATTTCTATGATGTGTGTTTTGCTTGTGCTCTCTATGTGCGCTTGCGGTAACGAAAGCTCACAGACAGCTACCGAGCCTGTAAACTCAAATGCTCAGAGCACCACACAGGCTACAGCCCCTGAAGCTCAGCCTGAGACCTCTGCAGGAGCTGCAGGGGAGGGTGAGCCCGTTGACCCAAGCTATTTTGACAATGCGGCATTTGTAGGCGATTCCGTAAGCCTTAAGCTCAGCTACTATGCCGCCGCAACAGATGCTCTCGGCAATGCACAGTTCTTTACCGCAGGCTCTCTGGGCTCTGCAAATGCTCTTTGGGAGGTTTCTGGCGAATCAGTGCATCCCTCCTATCAGGGAGTAAAGATGACGGTCGAAGACTGCGTTGCAAACTCAGGCGCTGAGGTTGTTTACATTATGCTTGGAATGAATGATATCGGCCTTTACGGCATAGAGGATTCCGTCAAAAACTACAAGACCCTTGCAGAGAAGATCCTTGAGAAAAGCCCTGCAGTTAAGATAGTTGTTCAGTCTATGACGCCTATGACAGACACAAGCGAGATATTGGGCGAATCCCTTAACAATGAGAACATCAAGGTGTATAACGAAAAGCTCAGGGAGCTTTGCACACAGCAGGGTTGGGCATTTGTTGACGTTGCCTCTGTGATGTACGATGCAGAGGGCAAGAACCTTAACCGTGATTTCTGCAGTGACCCCGATGGATTGGGAGTTCACTTTACAGAGGCAGGATGCGAGAAGTGGGTGGAGTATCTGAGCACCCACGTGCCTGCATAAACTAAACTGAAAGAGGATATGAAAATGAAAAGATTTCTTTGTGCAGTACTTGCAGTAGTTTGTATGCTTTCACTCTTTGCCTGCGGCGCAGGGGAGAAAGCACCTGCAAAGGATATGGATATTCAGGCTGTAAAGGAGCAGATAATTACCGAGCTGAAGGTGGAGGGAGCTATGGATCTTGCGCCTGAGAGGCTCCTTGCTCTTTATGGTATAGAAGAGGCAGACATTGCGGATTCTGCTTGCTACGTGACCATGGACGGAGTTTTTCCGGATGAGATAGTGATCATCAAGGCATCAGGCGCAGAAGCCGCCAAGAGGGTGAGGGAGAAGCTCTCTGCTCGCCTGGAGGAGATAAAGGTTCAGTCCCAGAGCTACGACCCCGAGAACTACGCAATTGCTCAGGAGTGCAGTGTACAGCAGTCGGGCGAGGTTATCGCTCTGTTTATGTCTCCCAACCACAAGGCTATGGAGGATATCTTCAACGCCGCAAAGTAATACGAATTGATAAGCTAAAGGCAGACTTGGAGCTGATCCGAGCCTGCCTTTCTTTTTTATGCAGGGTATATTTGCGAAATTTATTGATTTTTTATGCCTTAAATGTTATACTAATTTTGCGACACAACCGAATAAATTTGCAGTGACCGGGTCATTTTTACTATGGTAAAAATGCACCCTCTACTTTGATGTACCCGGTTGTGCAAAGAAGGTTGTGTCGCAGCAATTGAGGCTATGCATTTTTCAGTGTGTGTGGCTTTGTGCTACACACACTTTTTTATTTTATCAGGAATTATATATTTATGGATATTTATAAATCCCATTGATTTTTTTTACCTTAAATGTTATACTAATTTTGCGACACAACTGAATAAATTACCCTAATCAGATGCATTTTACTAAGGCAAAAATGCATCCTCTGTTTTTGCACCTGATTGGGTAATTGCCCCTATATGGAGTGAAAGTTGTGTCGCAGCAATTGAGGCTATGCATTTTTCAGTGTGTGTGGCTTCGTGCTGCACACACTTTTTTATTTTTCGGGAAGTGTTTTTATGTCAAATTCTATAGAAGATTATCTTAGTAAATTGGAGATACATCAACTGCGAGCAATAATCAGGCATTATTCTATGCCGGGAAATCGCGAGAGCTTTGACTATGCTATTCCCATAATAGAGGAGCATATAGCCAGAAGAGAAGCCAAAGAAAAGCAGGACGAAGATTTAAAGCAAGGGGCTCTGCCGTTGACATTGAAGATTACAGCCGATCCTTGCTTGTGTATGTGCGATTTTTGTGATATACTGATAGCATCACAAAAATGAGGCAATAACACTATGGGATTTTTTAAGAAGGATACGGACAAAGCGTGCAGATTTACTGACCCCAAGGATGTTAAGATCAATGAGGCACTTACCCTTGCCTTCAACGCAATGCAGGAGAAGGGCTACGACCCTTACAGTCAGCTGATGTATTACCTTTACACTGAGGATGAGATACATATAACCTCATACAACGGTGCCCGCCAGGCGCTGATGGCTATTGACAGAGACGACCTGATGAAGCATATTCTGCGCACATACTTCGAAGGCTGATTAAAATGAAAGAGAGAACATAACGGATGTGAACTGCACCGCTTTGTTCTCTCTTTTTGCATAAAGAACATCCCTCTGCAAAGTCTGCAAAGGGATGCTTGTGTTGAGTACTTTGTGTTAATAAGATTACTGTGTTCGCTGACCGCAATAGGGGCAGAATGTGCTGCCGGGCTCGATCGCATATCCGCAGTGAGGGCAGATGCTGCTTGCAGGTGCTGCGTAGTAAGCCTGCTGATTGACTGCAGAAGCAATGGGTGTTGCAAAGATGTCTTCAGAGTTGTTGTTTTCGCTCTTGAGCTTGTTGTTGATCTGGATAACGTTCTTGATAAGAAGAATGAACATCATAACTGACTCAAAAACAATGCGCACAACAATGGGTCCCAGAAGCATAATAAGCAAGCCGTAGCCGCCGAACCAACGGTCGGGTGAACGGTAGTAGCCTCCGAAGTTGTAGCCCTTCTGCACGTAAAACAGCAGGAAGAAGCCGTAGAAGATAACGGATGCGGTTGCAAAGATGTACAGTGCCTGCAGAACCTTCTCAATAAAAAGGAACTTGAAGTTAAGAACGTCGTGCACAACTTTGCCGAGTGCGTTCAGTCTGTTCCTTCTCTTTGCGGGAACCACAAAGATAAATGCCAGAACTGTTGCCAAAATAGCAAAAACCAGCGTAAGAATAGAAATTGTTTGCATATAAGCATCTCCTTTCATTTTCTTAAAATATACCACCAAACCCTGCATAAGTCAATAAAATATGACGTATAGTTGCATTTTTATGTATATTTTTTGCTGTTTAAAACGAGTGATTTTTCACCGGGAAATGTAGAGATAGCCGTGAGCTATTGAAATTAATCTTTCTATATGATAAAATATGAATTAATTATTAATTCGTTTTTGGGGGAAGAGAATATGTATAGCGGAAGAGATAATTCGTCATATTCCTGGTCGTTAGTAATCATAGCTTTGATCGTATTCTGGCCTGTTGGTTTATTTTTGCTTTTCAAGAAATTTTCTGATGATAAAAAAGCGACTTTGGGTGCAAGCGGTAAGGTGATGAAGATAGTGGGCATATCGTTGATTATATTCGTTGCCATTGGGCTTATCGGCTTTGGTTCCTCTCTTGCAGAAAACGGATATCGGTCTGATGATACCTATGGCATAGTCGGCGTGGTGTTTTTTGCTGCAGGCGGTGTTGCCTTGCTTTATAAGGGAAACAAGGTCACCAAAGAAGCGGAGCAGATAAGAAGGTATATCTCTGTTATTGTTAACGGCAACGTTCGCAAGCTGAGTGCCATTGCCTCTGCAACAGGCAAGCCCTACGACGTGGTTTACAGAGACATCAATAATCTGATAAATAAAGGCTATCTTCACAATGCATACATTGATGAAAGCTCAAAAAAGATTGTTATGCCCGAGGATAAATACGTTAAAGAGGAAACTCCGAGAATTGTCAATTGCGCTTGCTGTGGCGCCAACAACACCGTCTACGGGGATTTGGGCCAATGTGAATACTGCGGCTCCCCTCTGAAGTAATTCAGAATAATTAATATGTTCTTATACAGCAACACCGCTGACCGAAGCAAAATTGGTCAGCGGTGTTTTATTGTTATTGAAATATTAAGCCCATGATAGCTACTTGAGTCGCTGACAGCAAAAGAGGGAAAACAATTCGTTAATTTAAACTTGTTTTTGATATAATATCATAATAACAATCAGGGGTTGTATTATGTTTTATATAATATGTAATTCCGTCAACCGTAGTCGCATCTAACCCTTTTTTAACAATAGTTCCGTCAAGACACTCAATTTCTACATAGATGGTGTTTGTGCCAGGAGGAACCAAATCAGGAAAATCCCTGTCTGTATCAATCACAAACGAGTCCAGCCAATTTATAATTTCATCTAAATGTTTGGCAGGAACATCACTGCCCTTACCGCCGCCATAATAAGCGTAGAATGTAATACGTTTAACATTTTTTGTAATAAAAACTGCAGATTTTGGAGGACTTGTTGCGCTCACCGATTCATTATGTGTAACATCGACTTTGGTTTTGGATTCGGATTGTGTTGTAATTTCGGTTGGTTGCGTATTAGGATTTGTATTGGTTTCCTCACTGCAAGACGCAAAAGATAATAACATTATTACGCAAAGATAAAAAGCTATAACGTTTTTCATATCTATCACCTCTTAATTTCATTATACCGATATTCGAGAAATTTTCAATAGATACAAAAATCCCCACCCGATCACTCGAGTGGGGATGTTTTATTATTGAGCTATACTATTGTATATATGCTTAACCTTACGGATTAGCCCTTGATAGCGGCCTGTGCTGCTGCGAGGCGAGCGATGGGAACGCGGAAGGGAGAGCAGGATACATAGTCGAGGCCGATTGTGTGGCAGAACTCAACGGAAACGGGGTCGCCGCCGTGCTCACCGCAGATACCGCAGTGAATCTCGGGACGGGTTGCCTTACCGTTTGCAACTGCCATCTTCATAAGCTGTCCAACACCTGTCTGGTCGAGCTTTGCGAAGGGATCGTTCTCGTAAATCTTTGTATCGTAGTAAGCGTTGAGGAACTTACCTGCGTCGTCACGGCTGAAGCCGAATGTCATCTGAGTAAGATCGTTTGTACCGAAGCAGAAGAACTCAGCCTCTGTTGCGATCTGGTCTGCTGTCAGACAAGCTCTGGGGATCTCCATCATTGTACCAACTTCGTACTTGAGCTCTACGCCTGCTGCTGCGATCTCTGCGTCTGCAGTTGCAACAACTACGTCCTTAACGAACTTAAGCTCCTTAACCTCACCTGTGAGGGGGATCATGATCTCGGGTACGATGTTCCAGTCAGCGTGTGCCTTCTGAACGTTGATAGCTGCACGGATAACAGCCTTTGTCTGCATCTTTGCGATCTCGGGGTATGTTACTGCGAGACGGCAACCACGGTGACCCATCATGGGGTTGAACTCGTGGAGAGAAGCGATAAGAGCCTTGATGTCTGCAACTGTCTTGCCCTGAGCTGCTGCGAGAGCCTCGAT
>JAFQDM010000007.1 GCA_017416065.1 Ruminococcus sp. | reverse complement strand
TTTATTATATTGAATTAGGTTATATTGATTTATATTATATTAGGTCGACAAGTTGTCGACAATTTGTCGACATTCTGTTGACATTTCAAAAATCGCTTTTATTTTTCAGATAATCGTATTCTTTCTTATGGTTGACGTACAAGTTTTTCAGTTCATATTGATACATAGAGGATGTCATTCTTGAAGGCTGGATCTTATTCTGAGTATACCAATGACGGATAACGTACACCCCCTCCACCTCAAGCACAAAGCCGTTTTCAATCAATTCTGCAAGCTCCTCTTCTCCAATAGAGCACATATGCATCACAGATCTGTGGTTAATAACAACCCCCTCGTCGTCACTATACAGCAAAAGGTATGTATACAGCGCCTTTGCAGAATGAGACAAACTCAGAAACTCCCAACTGCTGTACACATCCACCCCAATACACCGTCTTTTTGCCATAAAAATTCCTCCTGTTCAGGTAATGTAAGAGAAATAGTTCTCTCACCCTTGCCCCCAAAAAGAGTAGAAATTGCATACTTTTATGCAATTTAAGAAGAATTTGTATGTTTTTAATTTCACATCAAACGTTTTTCGTAGGGGCGGGTCGGAGTGAGGTAAGAGGTAATAGGTAATAGATAAGAGGTAAGAAGGGAGGCTTAAAGGCTTTTCCTTGAGGAGTTTCCCCCACAATTCACATCAAAACGTTTATCGTCTATAAATGTGTATGCCATGTCCTTACACCGTTGTATACTATGTTACTCTTGACATCCGTTGCCCGCCCGAAACACTTCCTCTATGCAAAACCTTTCGGGAGGGGATGGAACCCCTCCCCTACAAATTACTCCCACCGTCATTTTCTTTGCAGATGACACCTTCCTCAGCAGGAAGGCTTTAAAAGCTCCTCTTTGAAGAATTCCCCCACAATTCAAATCAAATCGTTTATCGTAGGGGCGGGTCTCTGCGCCCGCCCGTTACACTTCCTCTGTGCAAAACCTTTCGGGAGGGGATGGAACCCCTCCCCTACAATCCACTCCTTCCGTCTTTCGGATTCACCTCAAAAAATGCAAAAGCCCGGGGTGTGAGCCCCGAGCTATTATTCTTTATAAGAAAATTGTATTTCCAGATTTATTTCTTCCACAAAAATTTCCTTTAAATATCCTGCGCTGTCCGTTTCGGCAACATACTCCCCTGCTGGGATCCTCCCCTGAAAGGTTGCAATTCCCTCTGCAAAGCCCGTACATTCAGCACGGCGCACACATTTGAGCACGTCGTATATCACACGCTGAAAGGAGAAATCCGGCAGATAAGCCTCCTCCCCCTTAAGGCAAAGGTCATTGTACGTCATCTCAAACCCATCGCCCCACCTGCAGGAAAGCCCTGCCAGCTCTGCAGGAGAAGTGAGTATAACAGAAAGCACCCCCTGTGCCGCAGAGGTGACCCGCGCCTGAAACTCGTTTCTGCTTTGCAGCTTATAATCCGTATACACCGCCGCGGTGGCAGAGAATTCCACCACAGGCACGGGAGGCTCTTTGCCCTTGCAGCCGCAAAGAAGCAAAATAAAAAAGGAAAGTATAATTATCCGTATCCTCAAGAGAAAACTCCTTGCAGGTGATAGCTTAACTTTCCTTTGAATTTATTAAATCAATGCCTTGTTTATCTGATCAATTCCTTGAACACCGCAGGGATATGCCCGATAATATCCGTTGGAAGCATAGAATACTCCGTGTACTCCATAGCCGCCAGGTCCCCTGCTCTGCCGTGAATGTAAACTCCCAGAGTGGCGGCGTCCACAGTCCTCAGCCCCTGAGCCAGAAGTCCGCCCATAATGCCTGAGAGCACATCTCCTGAGCCTGCAACTGCCATTCCTGCGTTGCCTGTGGTGTTGCGGCGGATCTCCTTGCCCTTGCGGGCAACGAGGGTGTCCATACCCTTGAGCACCAGCACGCAATCGTGAGCATCTGCAAAGCTCTGTGCCGCTTCCTCTCGGTTTTCCCGAATCTTCTCAGCAGAAATGCGGGAGAGGCGGCTCATCTCTCCCTCGTGGGGTGTGAGCACCACCCTGCACTTTGCCTCGTCCAATACATTTATATGCTTTGCAAGTGCGTTTATTCCGTCTGCATCAATTATAATGGGCGTACTGCACTCAGTAAGCAGAGTTACGGCAAGGCTTTCTGTGTCTGCACACAGCCTTGAGCCACAGCCGAAGACCACCGCATCTGCGCACTCTGCCGCTTTTACTATCTCCCTTGCTGAGCTTGCGGACAAAGCCCCCTGTGCGTTTTCTTCAAGCACCATAAACACAGCCTCGGGCACCGAGCAGGACACAATGGGATATATTCCCTTGGGCACGGCACAGCGCACCAGCCCCACGCCGCTTCTCAGCGCCGCCTTGGCACACAGCACACAGGCACCTGCCATAGAGTAGCTTCCGCACACAAGCAGTAAGGTTCCCACCGTGTATTTATTTGCATCGGGAGCTCTTTGAGGAAGCAGCTCCCTTACGTTCTCTGCACATATGTCTGTCATAAGCTCACCTGATTATTTTTTGTGAAAAAGCTGCATCTGAACTTCTCTGGTCATATGAGGGCGCATACCCTGCAGAATCTTCTCTGAAGGTGAAAACAGCATCAGGCACTTGCCCTTGCCTGCCCGATGAAAAACGCAGTAGTAGTTACCCTCGTAGCCGCCCTCTGAGCAGTCGTAGGTTTTGGCGTATTTCTGATTTGGAACGTTGTCGTTCTCTATTTTTGCAATATCAACAATGGTGGGGATCTCTACGCTGTTGTAGCTTTTGCGCTTTTTGGCGGCAATCACCTTGTCAACGTAAAGAGTGTTGCCAACAACTGAGTAGTCAAACTCGGTCTTGAAGATACGGGGCAGTGCGGCAGAGATGATAAACACAGCCGCAAGACCCACCATAATGTTCATCATTATCCAGAAGGGTGAGGGCACCACAAGATAAAGGAGTATAAACAAAACCTCAAGCAAGGCAAAAATGCTGAAGAGCAGTACAGAAGCAAGCCTCTGCTTAAAGCCCACCTTTCTTTTCACAACCTGTTCGCAGAATCCGTCCATAAACAATCACCAATCCTAAAATATAATACAAGTTGAGTATATCATAAAGAATTGTTTTTTTCAATAAACTACTTGTCAAATTAACAAATTTGTGATAATATTATTTTTAACTGATATCAATACAACACTATGACGAAGAAAAGTATCTGCTGTTTGTGCTGTAAAGAGAGTGGTTGCCGCGGCTGAAAGCAACCCCGTGTACATAAGCAGAGAAGTTCCCTTCCGAGTGGTGAGGCTGAAATTTCTCAGTAGGCTTCAACGGCAGGCACCGTTATCCGCCAAAGGAGTGTTTGCTTCTTTACGATGCAAAAATCAGGGTGGTACCACGGATACTATTCGTCCCTGCGTGTTTTCACGCAGGGCGTTTTATTTTTTTACGGAGGTTTTTCATGGAAAATCAAATCATTGCTTTAAGAAATGAAATCACAGGAAAGCTCTCTGAGGTCACAGACCTTTCCGAGCTTGATGCAATCAGAGTTGCATACCTTGGCAAAAAGGGCAGCATCACCGCACTTTTAAAGGGTATGAAGGATCTCTCCGTTGAGGAGAAGAAGTCCTTTGGCGCAAAGGTCAACGAGCTTAAGGAGGAGGCAACGGAGGCTATCGACAAAAAGGCTCTGGAGCTTAAGGAGCAGGAGATTCAGCGTGAGCTTGACTCCATGCCCGTCTTTGACGTTACGACCCCTGCCAACACAGACAGAGGCTCCTATCACCCCATCACGCTGGTACAGCGCCAGTGTGAGGCGATCTTCCGCACCATGGGCTTTGCCATCATCGACTACCCCGAGATAGTCACAGACTACGAGTGCTTTGAGGCTCTCAACATTCCCAAGCACCACCCTGCACGCGATATGCAGGACACATACTATCTTGACAACGGTCAGCTTCTCAAATCCCACACCTCTGCGGCTCAGAACGCTATCCTCAAAAAATACGGCAAGGCTCTTGTGGAGAAGGGCGAGCCCATCCGCGCCATCTTCCCCGGCAGATGCTTTAGAAACGAGGCAACGGATGCCTGCCACGAAAACACCTTCTTCCAGATGGAGGGCGTTATGGTTGACAAAGACATCTCCATCTCCAACCTTATCTATTTTATGAAGACCATGCTCTCAGAGGTATTCCGCAAGGATATCAAGGTGCGTCTGCGCCCCGGCTTCTTCCCCTTCGTTGAGCCCGGCTTTGAGCTTGACATAAGCTGCCTCATCTGCGGCGGCGAGGGCTGTCCCTCCTGCAAGCAGAGTGGCTGGCTTGAGCTTTGCCCCTGCGGTATGATCCACCCCAACGTGCTCAAAGAAGGCGGCATTGACCCCGAGCAGTACACAGGCTTTGCTTTTGGTCTGGGTCTTACCCGTCTTGCAATGATGAAGTACGGCGTTAAGGACATCAGAAACTTAAACTCTGGCAGTCTCAAGGCACTTGCTCAGTTTACAGACGACGAATAAGGAGGGCAAAACCATGTTATTATCAATGAACTGGATCGAGGATTTTGTAGACCTTTCAGGTCTTGACAAACTGGATCTTATCCATAAGCTTTCACTTTCAACCGCAGAGGTTGAAAACGAGATATTCTTCAAGGGCGCAGACCTTAGCGGTGTTGTGGTGGCAGAGATCAAATCCGTTGAAGACCACCCCGAGTCAAAGAAGCTCCATCTGCTCAAGGTTGATGCAGGCGACGGCAAGCTCACAGACGTGGTCTGCGGAGCACCCAACGTGCGCGTTGGTATGAAGACTGCCTTTGCAAAGGTAGGCGCTACTTTGGGCGAGATCACCATAGCTCCCCGTCCCCTTGCAGGCTACACATCCTTTGGTATGTGCTGCTCAGAGGCAGAGCTTGGAATCTCAGACGACCACTCGGGCATTATGGACATCACAGAGGACGTTCCCTGCGGCACAGACGTAAAGCAGATCTGGGATATCGACGATATCGTGTTTGAAATAGACAACAAATCCCTCACCAACCGCCCCGACCTGTGGAGCCACTACGGCTTTGCAAGAGAGTTTGCCGCACTTGCAGGCAGACAGCTTAAGCCCTTGGAGGTTGAGGACCTTAAGGCATACGACAGCCTTAAAAAGATAGATATGAAGATAGAAGACCCCCTGTGCCAGCGCTACAGCTGTATGCAGGTGGAGAACATCACAAGAAGTGTGAGCCCCGTTAATATGCGCATCCGCCTTTCTTACTGCGGAATGCGCGGCATCAACTTCCTTGCAGACCTGACAAACTACCTTATGCTTGAGGTAGGTCAGCCCATGCACGCCTTCGACTCCAGAAAGGTAGAGAAGATCCGCATCAAGCGCTTTGACACCCCCTTCACCTTCCAGACCCTTGACGGCGTAGAGAGAAACATCGACGAAAACACTCTGATGATCTGCAACGACAACACACCTGTTGCCATCGCAGGTATTATGGGCGGTCTTGACTCCGAAATAGTAGAGGATACCACCACCCTCACCCTTGAATCCGCCACCTTTGACGCAGTCTCCATCCGCAAATCCACAGTTCGTCTTGCACACAGAACAGATGCCTCCATGCGCTATGAAAAGTGTCTTGACCCCGAGATGACCACCCTTGCTATTGCAAGATTCATAAATCTTCTGAAGAAATATGACAAGGACGTTCAGGTTGTGTCCGCACTGACAGACGAGTACGCCTTCAAGTATGACACGGTGACCCTGAACTTTGACAAGAACTTCGTTGACCGCTACACAGGCATCGAGATCTCAAACGACACTATCCTCAAGACCCTCACAGACCTGGGCTTTAAGGTTACACTTGATGGAGACAGCTTCACGGTTGTGGTTCCCTCCTGGAGAGCTACCAAGGACGTTACCATCAAGGCAGACATCATAGAGGAGATCACCCGTATCTACGGCTACGACAACTTTGACATCAACACCACCCGTTCTCCCCTTTATCCCGTGCGTGCAGACGCAGTCAAGCACAACGAGGACAAGATAAAGGATATGCTTGTAAAGCGTTGGAACCTTCACGAGCTCCACTCCTACGTGTGGGCTTACAACGACGAGATGAAGGACCTGGGACTTCCCGTTGAGGATAACGTAAGGCTTGCAAACGCAACCAACCCCAACATAGAGACCATCAGAAACTCCATCATCCCCACCCAGCTTTGCCAGCTGAAGGCAAACGCAGGCTACGCACCTGACTACGGCATTTTTGAGATAGGCAGAGTTGTAAAGGGACTCAAGGCAGACGGACTTTGCAACGAGCAGAAGATGCTTTGCATCACACTCTTCAGCAAGACCAAAAACATCCGCGACCTTTATCTTGAGCTTCGCGATATGCTGGCTATCATTGCAGGAGACATAAAGCACAAGTCCCTCTCCTACAAAGCAGCAGAGCCTGCTCACGCCTTTGAGCACCCCGTAAACCTTAACAAGATCTACATTGACGGCGAGGAGATCGGCACCATGGGAATCCTCCATCCTGCCGTGCTCAAGAAGATAGACAAAAAAGCAAACGTGGTATTTGCAGAGATCAATATGAGCGCCTTCACAGATGCAGAAACCGCACCCATCGTTTACGACGAGCCCTCCAAGTTCCCCGGAGTTTCTTACGACATAAGCGTAGAGGTTCCCTCAGGCACACTCTTTGAAGCACTCGAGAACTGCTGGCAGGCAGAAGGAAACGGACTTCTCAAGGGCGCCCGCATTGTAGACACCTACGACACAGAGGAGTTCCACTCCATCACCATCCGCTTCGAGTTCTCCTCCTCAGAGCGTACTCTCTCAGGCGCAGAGATCGGAGAGATCATGGACAAGGTGATCGCAAACCTTGCAAACATCGGCGTCACCCTGCGAAGCTGATAGTCTGCACTTAAAAGAATAAATACACACATCAATGCCCAAGCGCCAACTCAGCTCTTGGGCATTTTCTTTTATTCCGGGAAAATCAAGCTGCTGTATTGCTAAACAAAATCCGCCGTGATATAATGGATGCGTAATTCTTAAACATATATGAAAAAGGGGGCAGATTATGAAGAAAAAGCGTTTTTCCCTCTCTACAACTCACATAATTATGCTCAGCTTTCTGGGGATAATCCTCTTGGGCAGTGCCCTGCTCTCTCTGCCAATAAGCTCTGCAAGCGGCACGGCCGTGCCCTACATAGACGCACTCTTCACAGCCACAACCTCCACCTGCGTAACGGGGCTTGTTACCCTTACCACCGCCACAGCCTGGAGCACCTTCGGGCATATTGTTATCCTTCTGCTGATTCAGGTGGGCGGTCTTGGAGTTATCACCATAATGTGCGGCTTTATGCTGATGCTTAAAAAGCGGGTGAGCCTGTCAAGCCGACTGCTGATTCAGGACGCCTTTAACCTGAACACCCTGTCAGGACTTGTAAGATTCGTAAAAAAGGTGCTCCTTGGAACCTTTTTGGTTGAGGGTGTGGGAGCACTGCTCTATATGCTTGTGTTTGTGCCTCAGTTTGGGGCAAGGGGCATCTGGATCTCTGTTTTCAACTCCATCTCCGCCTTTTGCAACGCAGGCATAGACATAATCGGGAGCAACAGCCTCATAAACTACGCCACCAACCCTATCGTCAATGCAGTCACCTGTGCCCTTATAATTCTGGGCGGCTTGGGCTACATAGTTTGGTGGGATCTGGCGCTTACGGCAAAAGCCCTTAAAACAAGCAAGCTGAGAGCCTTCAAGGGCCTCACCCTCCACAGCAAGATTGCACTGTTCTCCACCTTAGTGCTGATCCTTGCAGGAGGAATCAGCATCCTCTTATTTGAATGGAGCAATCCTGCCACAATAGGCAATATGTCCCTCTTTGACAAGCTTCAGGTTTCCTTTTTTCAGTCTGTCACAACCAGGACCGCAGGCTTTGCCACCATCCCCCAGGAGAACCTCACAAACGGCTCTGCGGCAATCTCTTTGCTGCTTATGTTCATCGGCGGCTCCCCCGTGGGCACAGCCGGCGGAGTAAAGACCGTCACCATTGCGGTGCTCTTTGCAAGTGCAGTAAGCTCAGTCAAGGGCGCAGAGGAGACCTCAATGTTCAACCGCACCATCAGCAAGGAGGCTGTCAGAAAGGCCACCGCCGTTGTGTGCACCTCCTTTGCAATTATGTTTACCTCAACCTTACTGCTCAGCGCCGCAACAAAGGCTTCTTTCATAGACATTGCCTTTGAAACAGTCAGCGCCACCGCCACGGTGGGTCTCTCCAGAAACCTGACCGCAAGCCTTAACGGCGCAGGCAAGGCAATAATCATCGCAACCATGTATCTGGGCAGAGTGGGACCTATCTCCCTTGCCTTTGCCTTTAAGCTGAGAAGAAAAGCTCAGAACATCATCATCAACCCCACAGAGCAGATAAGCGTGGGATAAAGCTGTCACCAAAAAGATTTTTGCAAAATTCACAATATTAGTATGTAAGGAGAATCCGCTATGAGTATAAACAAAACATACGCCGTTTTCGGACTTGGCAGATACGGGCTTGCAGTTGCGCAGGAGCTTATAACAAGCGGAGCAGAGGTTATTGCCGTGGATTCAGACGAAGACACAGTCAATGCCGCAGCCGCACACATCCCCGTGTGCAAATGTGCAGACATCACAGACCCTGAGGTTATTGAACAGCTGGGAATCTCAAACGTAGACGTGGCGATCATCGCAATGGCATCAAACCTTGAGGCAAGCGTTATGGCCACCGCCCTATGCAAAGAAGCCGGAGTGCCTACGGTAATCGCAAAATGCGCAGACGAAATGCACAAAAAGATACTTACGAAGATAGGGGCAGACAGAGTCCTCATTCCCGAGCAGGAGGCAGGAGTACGCCTTGCAAAGAATCTGCTAAGCTCAGGCTTTACAGATATAATCGACCTTTCAAAGGACATATCCATGGTAGAGATAGCGGTCAGACCCGAGTGGGTAGGCAGATCCCTCATAGAACTGAATCTGAGGAATAAATACTCCCTGAACATTGTTGCCATCAAGCAGGGAGAGATCACAACCATAGACATCGACCCCTCAAAGCCCCTGCAGGAAGATGCCACTTTGGTGGTTGTAGGCAACACCAAAAAACTCAAAAAGATCTGAGAAACAAAAAGCCGACAGCTTCTTTTCAAAAAAGACTGCTGTCGGTTTTCTTATTCGGGGCTCAATAAATAAAAAAGACACTTTCAGGAATCGAAAAGTGTCATATCGGTTACATACTTTGAGAGAATCATTACCTGTAAAAATAAAGCATTTAATTTTACAGTGCAAAAAGCGATATTGCAAACTATCCGTTTGCAACGATATTTTTACCACAAGGCAAAAGCGATATAAAAGCCTTTAGCTTTTGCGATATTATATTCGTGCCTTTTTGCACGGCGAAGCCGTATATGGCGCGGTTTTGCCGCATATCGCAACATATGTTATATAGCTCGTGCTTTGCACGAATATAGCTGAGGCGCACTTCCTCAGGAAGCACGCCTCAAACGACCCAACACAAATATAATAACACATTTACATTATATCTGTCAATGGGTTTTCTCATTATTTGTTCAGCATATCATACAAATTCTACGTTTTGTATTAATAACTAATGTTAACTTTATACAATATTCCATCTTGCAAACTCCCCTACCCTATGGTATATTATAGACAGAAAGGATGATACCAATGAAGAGGTAAACAACCTTAGGGTTCAAAGTAAGCAAAAGCTTAAAACCAAAACTTCAAAGCCAAAAGAACACTAAAATAAAAGCTAAAAAGATTTCAGACTGCAAGGTAAGCGGTAAAGTCAAAAAAGAATTTACAAATCTAATTTTTCAAGACTGATCTTAAAGAAGTAAAGGTTAAAAAGAAAAATAAAGTGAAATGCTGAAAGAATCCATGAACATTATCCTAAAAATAATTGATCCCACACATAAGTAAATCTCACTTACGAGAACAAAAGAAAGAATAAAGTGAAGAGGATGAATGAAGAATAAAGATAATGTTTAGTCTGCAGAAAGAGAGGTAGACAACGATGTTAGATAACAAGACTGAACAGAAATAACCCTTGGCTGATGCAAAAGAAGCAGAAGCCAAGGGTTATTTCTTTTTTTATGGAAGTTTTGTTATACACATCGCAAATGCCACCTCCCTCAAAAGGGAGATATATTAGGCTCCTCCTCTGGGGGAGCTGTCACCGAAGGTGACTGAGGGAGTTTGGCTCCTCCTCTGGAGAAATTCCCCTGCAATTCAAATCAAAGCGTCTATCGTAGGGGCGGGTCGGAGTGAGGTAAGAGGTAATAGATAAGAGGTAAAAAGGGAGGCTTAAAGGCTCCTCCTTTGGGGAAATTCCCCTGCAATTCAAATCAAATCGTCTATCGTAGGGGCGGGTCTCTGCGCCCGCCCGTTACACTTCCTCTATGCAAAAACATTCGGGCGAATCGTGATTCGCCCCTACAATCCACTCCTTCCGGTAAAGGGAGCTCCGCCGCAGGCGACTGAGGGAGTGATGTTTGAGAGAAAGGAGAAAGTCTGTAGGGCAGGGGCTTGCTCCTGCCGAGGGGCTTGCTCCTGCCGAGGGGCTTGCTCCTGCCGATCCTATTCTCCTTGAGGAAATCCCCCCACAATTCACATCATACGTTTATCGTAGGGGCGGGTCGGAGTGAGGTAAGAAGTGATAGGTAAGAGGTAATAGGTTTACAAACCCTCCGTCAAAACCTTGTCTTTATGATAAACGGGTAACGCTCACCATGTGAGCTACACCTCATCCACCGCAAGCGGTACCCCTTTTCCTTGCAGGAACGGCAAACCCTCTGTCACTTCGTGACAACTCCCTTATCAAGGGAGTTTCCTCTAAGGGGAAGGCATAAAAAGCTCCTCCTTGAGTGAGCTCAGATCACCTCAATGAGCTTTTCTACGGTTTCTCTCTTTGTGGCCCAGCTGGTTACAAAGCGGATGGCAACGTGCTCCTTGTCCACTCTCTCCCACACCTCAAAAACCGCGATCTCACGCAGCTTTCTGAGCTGTTCCTCATTCACAACAACAAACTGCTGGTTTGTGGGGGAATCCACGTGGAGGGTATAGCCCTTGGACACAAAGCCCTCCTTGAGCAGCTTTGCCATCTCAATTGCATTTTTGGAAAGCTTCAGGTACAGCTCGTCCGTAAACAGCACGTCAAACTGCAGACCCGTCACCCAGCCCTTTGCCATAAGCGCACCGTGCTGCTTTATCTGAGCCACAAAGCACTTGGGCATATTGCCTTTTGTGAACACAACCGCCTCGCCGCAGAGCGCGCCAACCTTTGTGCCGCCTATGTAGAACACGTCGCAGAGCCTTGCAATATCGGAAAGAGTCAGGTCTGTGCCCTCGCTCATAAGTCCGTAGCCCAGGCGTGCGCCGTCAAGGTACAGGGGCAGGTTGTAGTTTTTGCACACGTTAGCAATTGCAGTAAGTTCATCTTTGGTGTAGAGGGTTCCCAGCTCTGTGGGATGAGAAACGTAAACCATTCCCGGGTACACCATATGCTCGTGGCTCTCGTCATTCCAGAAGGTCTCGATCAGATCCACAAGCTCTGAAGGGTCGATCTTGCCATCATGAGAGGGCACGGTGAGCACCTTGTGACCGGAATACTCAATGGCTCCTGCCTCGTGGGCGGCGATGTGGGCAGTTGTGGCGCCTATAACCCCCTCGTAGGGCTGAAGCATTGTGCTTATCACAAGCTGATTGGTCTGGGTGCCTCCGCAGATAAACTTCACCTGAGCATCCTCACAGCCGCATATCTTTCTGATCTTCTCTTCTGCGCTCCGGCAGTAGCGGTCTGTGCCGTAGCCTGTGTTCTGCTCAAGCTGAGTGCGCACAAATGCCTCCAGAATCTCTGTTGCGGCACCCTCTGAATAGTCGTTTTTAAAATACAATTTCTCCTGCATAATTCCTAAACTCCTTAGATATTAAATTAGAATTCCTGATTATTAAACTCACCCAGCATCTCATAGATACCAATCATCTCAAGAGCAAATTCTCTTTGCATATCAAACTTGTAAGCCGCGCAAAGGGCCTGAGCCTTGTCTGCATCAGAGTATTGCTTCAGAAGCTGAGCAAGGTAATTACTGTGATTTTCCTCATATTCCTCTTCCCATCGGGCCTTCCTGTCCTCAACGTACCCGTGCATCTGCGCATCTGTTGAGAAATCGGGAGTTTCCGGCACGGAGCCGTTGTAGTAGAGGAGCTCCTTAAAGTAGCGCTCGGCAATGGTCCTCCATTTTTCAGTATATTCCTCGCAAATGCGGGCAAGCTCTTTGTCATTCTCTGCATCCAGGTATTCCTGCTCAAAGGGAGAGTCTATTTTGTCGCTGTGCCGTTTCATAAGCACACCCTCTGCCTCTTTGGTAAAGGGGTATTGTGAAAGCTCCGTATTCTCGCTGAAAGGTGCAGAAGTCTCCTGTTTTGGGTCTGACCCTTCCGCTTGAGTTTCGGCGCTCTCTGAAGCTTCTGAGGCAATCTGAGGCACCTGCGTTTTGTCCTCCTCAAAGATGGCCGAAGCAGGCTCCTGCGCTGACGTGTTATTGTGAGTATGGTCGTGGCTGTGAGTATGCTCCTCACCTGTTTGGTTGCAAGCAAAGAGGGAGCAGAGCATCACCGCCGCCGCAATAAGGCAAATTAAATTCTTCAATCAAAATCACCTCATTATATATTATACTACAATCACTCATACATTACAATAAGCAATTGCACACCCTGCAAGCGTAAAGCACACAGCCTGCAAATATTTGCAAGCAAAAGAAGAAGCCCGAGCACCTGAGTACTCGGGACCTCTGTCATTATACGGGATTCGAAGAATTATGAAAAGAAAAATAAAAGAAAGAAATCATCAGCTAATCCTTGTCAGGTACTGGCAGTAAACGTAAACGTTCTGGATCTTCTTTGCCTCTACCCCATCGTCTGCCTTAATAACGGGCTGGGTCTCTGAGGGGGTAACGTAGAGCTTAAAGACTATAGCGTCCTGACCTGCTCTCATATTGCGGATGCGCTTGTATTCAAAGTTGCGCTTTGCCGCACCAAGGTAATCAAAGATGATGGTCTCAATATCCTGATTGCTGAAGCAGCGGAGAATATCCGACTCATCGTAAATATCAACAAGATGCTTTGCCTCTTCAAAGGAAAGGTTATAGCACTTGAACTCGCCCTCGTTAAGGACGGACATCATAGAGCTGTTGTCAAGTAACAGCAGGGGTAAATCCTTGTGACTGAACATAAATACAAGCCTCCTTTAAAATTTCGAGATTTTTCATCTCTGTTTGAGCTTATTATACACACTCTTGCATAATTTGTCAACACTTCTTGCAAAATTTACATATATTTTTTATTTTTTCCCTGCAGTTTTGCAAGTATTATATCTTATGCTTGCATTTTGCGATATATGACAAAAAGAAAAAGTCCGAACATTTCTGCTCGGACTAATAGATATTCAACTGCATTATTCTCTGAGGTATGCATCACACAAAGCCTTCGGAGGAATTTTTACTTTTTATACTCATTCGCTCAATCATTTGTAAGGTTGCCGTCGCCGTTTACGGGGATGGCCTCTCCCAGGAATGTGGGCTCAGGCATAAACACGGTATAGGTAAAATCCTTAAACCGCGCCAGCACCTCGCGGAAATTGCGCATTCCCTGCCCTGAGTAGCTGTGCAGGTCCGAGGATACTCCGTAGGCCTCAAGCCCCAACTGACGGGCAATATAGACCGCCCTGTACAGGTGGTATTCCTGAGTGACGATGATGACCTTGCGAGCCTTGAAAACATCCCTTGCCCTGTACATGGTCTCATATGTAGAGAATCCTGCGTGGTCCATAAAAACATCCTCTGAGGGCACGCCGTTGTCTATAGCGTACTGCTTCATGGCGCCAACCTCGTTGTAGTCAGCCCTGCCGTGGTCGCCGCTCATAAGGAGCTTCTTTGCCGCACCTGAGCTGTAAAGCTCAAGCCCCCGTGTGAGCCTGTCCCGGAGCATTCCGCTTAAAGAGCCGTCTGCGCCCACTCCGCAGCCGAGGACTATGATGCAGTCTGCATCCTCAAGCTGTGCCGCCTGAGTTGGGCTGAGGAAATGCTCCCCTGCCGCAGACTTCACATGGAGATTAACAATTATCAGCGAAGCAATTCCCAGTACCGCCAGACACAGAGACACCACACGCAGTATTTTAACGATCCTCTTAATCTTCATACAAATCCTGCCTTTCCTCCTGAGCAGTTAATCATACACGTCAATATTACCGCACTTTGTGCCGACGAACTCAAGGAAGCTCTTTCTTTGCTCTTCTGACTCAAAGCATTCAAAGGGCAGAATGTAAGCCAGAAGATTGTTAACATGAAGATAGATCACCTTATTGTCAACAACACTTACCCTCTCCACAGCAGAATACCTGACCTCATTTCTGTTCTCAGGTGTATTCTCAACAAAGTTCTCCTCAAAGAACTCCATAACCGCCGTGGGAGAATACCCCACCTTACCCCTTTTCTTCAGGGATTTAATATGTAGCCTTAACATCCATTTATACACAGGCACAAGCAGTAACTGCCAAAGCACCAGCAAAACAAGCATAGGAATATCTGCAATTAATATATCAAGTGAAAACCCGCCGAAAAAAGAAAACAGGATCATCACAAATATAAAAAGTGCAAAAAGCACCCTCAACGTCAGCATCTGCTTTTTGCCATAATGAGACCTTGTCGCCCAGAATGTATTATATTCAAGGTAAATCTTATCATTCAAACTCACATTAAGCTTATATTTCATCAAAACCACCGCCTGATTTGATTGTAACATACTTGCTGCAAAAATCCAATTATAATGCAAGCTTAAAATTTACAGCTGAGTAAGCCCTCCTGTGTCCATTATGATGTTCTTTTGCCGCAAAAAGTCCTGAGCACATCAACCCTGTTATTGTCATATACCAGAAATCTTCCGTCCTCTTTGGCAAGCTCCGGATTTTCTATGCTGGCCGCATCAACGAGGATAACTGCATCATTGCAGATCATATCCCCTGCAATTTTATTTACATCTTCAATCTCTGCTTCTATGTATTCTTCAATGGTCATTATCACGCTTTGTTCATCGTCATCCTCGCTGTGATAGCACCACTTCCCCAATTCAAAATCATATGCAAAATCAAAATAATTAGTAACAATAAGCGTTTTCTCAAAAACAAACCAGCCGCAATCAATGGTGTCATTTTGAGGATTGGCAATATATTCTATAGGAAGATCATTAAGAGCAATTTGATTATAAAGCTCAAAGTTATCCCCGCTTGCCGCAAACATCCTATACTTCTTATGCAGATCCTTCCAGTAGGGCGAACGCTTGTATTTGATATAATCAAAGGGCAACCTCAGAACTAAGCACAAGCAAAAAAGAATTGCCATAAAGATAATGAACGGATACTGAAAAAACTGCCATATTTTATGCAATATCTTTTTCACAACATCACCGCCTGATTTGATTGTAACACAAAGTGTTGTGGGGTGCAAGGAGGTTGCGCGACAAATCACACCGAAGGTGTGTATATCATCAATTCCATAAGGAATTGCATATCATCAAAACGAAGTTTTGTATATCATCATTGCGAAAGCTTTTTGATGCACACCTGAAGGTGTGATAAGATACAACAACGTCAAGCCGTTGTTGATGATATACAGTCCTTTGGACTGATGATATGCCATTGCTTTCGCAATGGATAAAAAAATTCCAAGTCCGAAGACTTGGAATTTTTTGGAGGCGTCACCCGGATTTGAACCGGGGAATCAGAGTTTTGCAGACTCGTGCCTTACCACTTGGCTATGACGCCGAATGAAAAAGCACTTAAATTCTAA
>JAFQDM010000006.1 GCA_017416065.1 Ruminococcus sp. | reverse complement strand
TCACAATATCCTAAATGATGTTCTCGCATGTCCATTATAACACCTATTTTAAATTCTGCACTATACTTTTTGTGTTTGTGACCTTTTTTTGACATAAAAATATGCACCTCCAAAAGTGTCTAACTTTTGGGGTGCATATTATCCGCCCTGCTTTTTCATTTGTGATGTATTTTATTGTGTTTTCTATTTATGAAATAAAGGACCAGATCCATAGAAACAAAAAACAGATTCAGCAGATACAGAGTTATTACGTAATTTAACTCACCACCAATTATCTTGCCTAAAATACCGCAGATGTATCCTATGATTATAGCGATCATAAATGCCAGGCTTTTTCCTTGAATTGACCTTGATGTAAGACTTTTATAAACGGATATAGGCCAGGAAAGCCCAAAGCAAATCAGCATAATAAGTTCGAAAACTTGTGTCATAATAAACTACCTTCCTTTTCATTTTTATTTATAATACACTTGACAGACTGAAAAGTAAAATATATTATTCTTATAGAAATCATAAGTAATACTTATAGGTGGGAGTGCTATGGAGCTTCACAAGCTAAGATATTTTTACACGGTGGCAAAACTTCAGCATATGACCAAAGCGGCGGAGTATCTATCTTTGGCTCAGCCGGCGCTTTCTCAGGCTATAAAATCTTTGGAGAAGGAGCTGGATGTTCCTTTGTTTTTTAAGAAGGGCAGGAACATTGTGCTTACAGCTTACGGGGAGTTTCTGTTTCATCGACTTGAATCCTTACTTCCTGAGATTGACAGCATTCCTATTGAAATAGCCAAGCTGAAAGGGGAGGAAACCAAGACCGTCAGGCTTAATATTCTTGCAGCATCTGCTTTTGTTATAGACAGCATTGTTGAGTTCAGAAGGAATAATCCCGACGTAGTATTTGATTACGAGCAAAGTGAGCAGAAATCCGGTTGTAATATAGTTATTTACACAAACGGACTTGTGCCTACAAACTCTGAATCTGAGCTGAGCAGATACATAAAAAAAGAAAATATATACCTTGCTGTTCCCAAAAGCTCGGATTATGCAAAAATGACTTCCGTCAATCTTTCCGACGTAAAGGAAGAGGGGTTTATAATGCTTTCAAGTGCCAGGCTTTTTGGTGCTCTTTGTAACGAATTCTGCAAAGAGGCAGGGTTTTATCCCAAAATACTGTTTGAATCCGATTCACGTACAGCAGTGCAGAACATTATCAGTACAGGCACGGGAGTTGCGTTTTGGCCCGAGCATTCCTGGGGCGATATCAACAACGAAAATGTTACTCTGCTGCCCATAAGCGCTCCCGCTTGCTCTCGAGATCTTATTATTGAGCTTCACAGCACCTTGCCGGAATCAAGCTATGCACAAAGCTTTTATGATTTTCTTATCAGCAGGGTAAAATCTACTCTTGATTAATGCAGAACACCCGTCGTGGTTTCTTTCACGGCGGGTGTGTTTTTACAAATTCTTATTTTGTCTTTTTTCCATTTTCTTCCAGCTGTAAAAACCGTAAAGGTCATTGACCAGGAAGGTTGCAAAGCAGGCAACCATAGAGATGTTCTGAGGATCTTTTATGGAGGCTATAGTCCACAATGCGATCAGCACCACGTCGTTGCATCCGTAGCAAAGAGTACAGTAGGGGCTTCGCAATGCTGTCAGGTATGCCGCAATAAAGCTTGTGGTTATGGAGATCGTGCTTATGATCAAGGAAGCGTTACCCAGTGCCTTTAGCACAAAGTAAAATGCGGCAGTAACGCATACTGCAGAAAAATACATAAGGGCAGCTTGCTTTTTGGATACCTTGCTGACCTTTACCTCCTTTGTGTCTTTGTACGGATTCCTGAGCCATTGCACAAGACCCACCACAGCCATTGGCATAGTCATACAAAGATAGGTGATCATTTCTCCGTAGTATTGAGTGAAATAAGAAACAGTTCCGTAGAATAAAGAGAAGATTATCATCAACACCTGACCCACTGCGTATCCCTTTGCAAGGTAGATCAGGGATGTGATTCCGATAAGCGAGCCTATAACGGAGAAATAGTCGATATGACCCGATAATAAAGATGATGCTATTATAACAACAGCCGATGCACTCCAAAGGATGATTTCAAATCTGTTAAGTCCTCCGATTCTGATTTTGTTTTTCACGGTAAACCCTCCAATAAACAAAAAACATCCGAAACACATCTTCTAAGACCTAACGATGTGTTGCGAATGCTGAGCATTTCCTACCCGGTGGCAGTTATAGAATTTTGTGATCTCTATTGTAGCAGATAATACTTACATTGTCAAATAATTATACTTGCAGGTTTTACCTTGCTGTGATAATATGAAAAGGCAAATGAGTATATAAGGAAGATTCTTATGAAGAAAAAAGCATTAGTGGCTCTCAGCGGAGGGGTAGACAGCGCAGTAGCTGCCTATCTGCTTCTGAAGGAAGGCTATGACGTAACGGGGATAATGCTTCGTCTTTACGACAAGCCTGATTCTACAGACGCTTATGATGCGCAGGAGCTGTGCAGAAAACTGAACATAGACTTTCTTTATCCCGATTACAGGCAGCAGTTCAAGGCAGAGGTAATAGACCGCTTTGCCTCCTCGTATCTTGCAGGGGAGACCCCAAACCCCTGTGTTGACTGTAACCGCTATGTAAAGATTCCCTTTGTCTATGATTATGCTGTGAATAACGGCTTTGATTATATAGCAACAGGTCATTACGCCTGTGTAAAATACGACCCCGACTCAGACAGATATTGCCTTCTCAAAGGTTTGGACAAAACCAAAGACCAGTCCTACGTGCTTTATAATCTTACTCAGAATATCCTTTCTAAGCTGCTTTTGCCTGTAGGGAGGTTGTCAAAGGACGAGGTCAGAAGAATTGCTGCAGAGCAAGGCTTTGTGAATGCTTTGAAGCGTGACAGTCAGGATATTTGCTTTATAAACGGGAATTATTATGACTATCTGCGCGATAACTGCGGCATAATCCTTGAACCGGGGGATTTTCTTGATTTGGACGGTAGAGTTCTCGGCAAACACAAGGGTGCTGTGTGCTATACCCGCGGTCAGCGCAAAGGCTTGGGGCTGGCGCTTCCTCAGCCAATGTACGTGCTCTCAAAGGATATGGTTAACAACACCGTCACTTTAGGGCTTAGCGAGGATCTGTTTTCCTCGTTGGTTACAGCAGAAGATGTAAATTTTGTTTCTGCTGGAGAAATAAAAGAAGAGGTGCCGGTTATGGCAAGAGTGCGCTATAACCAACCTGAGCAAAAGGGTACTGCTTATGTAAATGAAGAAGGAAACTTGTGTGTCAGGTTTGATTCACCTCAGCGAGCCGTTACTCAGGGTCAGTCTTTAGTGTTGTATAGTGGTGAGATGCTCCTTGCAGGAGGCAAGATCATAAGTTAATATTTGCAAATATGTCAGCCACTCACAGGAGTGGCTGATTTTATATCTGCACAGATAGGCTTTCTGCTGCTTCAGGGCCTTCCTTATGGTTTTGTGTTTCGGTAATGTAATTATATCCGTCCGTCAGACTCAGAAGGAATGTGGACACCATTGCTCCGCAAGCAAGTGCGAATATAAAAAACAACGGTCTGCCGTAGCTTGTGAAGCTCAGGATTCCGCCTGCGGGCAATTCGCTGCTGCAGTTGAGAGATAAGGAGAGCATCCCTGCAAGTATCCCACCGGGTATGCAAGCAAGTATAAACCTGTAGGTCTTTTTGGTGTAGAAGACAAGGGCTGACTGCGGAAGCCCCAAAAGTCCCCCGCCTATCCCTGCAATTCCAAGTGCTTTCTCATATCCTTGTGTTCTTTCTTTGTAAGCAATTGTGTACAGCCCCATGGTTAGAGGTGGAATTGCACCTGCCGCTATCACTATTGCCATATATTCAGGGTTTCCTGTGGAGATAGATGCCACCCCGAAGGTGTAACCTGCAAGATAGAGTGGTCCGCCTGCATCTGCGGTCATAAATATTCCCAGGATCACAGATACTGCCAATGGGTTTGTTTTGCCTGCAAGTCCTGCAAGAGTACAAGCAAGGTAGTTTATATATCCCGAGACTGTGTTCAGAAGTAATACAGCAAAAAGCGTTATAATCAATGAGAACGCAGGGACAAATATAAATGGAGTGACCTCATCCTTTTGGCTGTGTCTGCGAAAGATTTTCAGAGCTGATCTTGTGCACGATCCTGCAATAAATCCTGCAAGCAAGCTGCAGAATACCCCGGAAACACTTGTAGCATTGGCATTTGCACTTTCATAGGTCGAACCAATCCCCGCAAGCATTCCTCCAAGCAAACCTCCGGGAATTGCTCCCAAACCTCCGTAGACTGCGGCAATGCCTGTACTTATCAGGGGAAATATAAGCTTTTGTAGCAGATTCCCTGCTTCAAGCAGAAATCGGGAGATGATAAATGTTTCACCTACTGCAGAGACTGTGTTTTTTGTGTATATGATATCTGTGATGTAAGCAAGTGACAAAAGTATAACACTTGCAAGTATTACGGGGGCAGAGAGCTTTGCACCAAGCTCATTCTTATCCTCAGATTTCAGACTTGCTTCTTTGGCTTTGGTATGTTTATATTCTTTCATCATTCTCACTCCTTTGCACTTCACTATTATTTACCCCGTGTTGTGCATTTATTGCAGGAAACAAAAGTTGACGATGGAAGAAAAAAGTAATATAATTTATAAAAATTATGTGTGGTGATAATATGAGCAAAATCCTTGTTTGCGGACTTGTGAATATGGAAACTTCGGCCCCTGTTGAAGAGTTTCCGATAACTTACCGACCCGTTGACTATAAATTTTTTGGTATCAACACTTCTCCCGGTGGAGTTGGATACAACGTCTCTTTGGCGCTGAAGACCTTGGGTGATGACGTAAGCCTGTGTTCGCTTTGCGGTAATGATGCTCCTGCGCAGATAATCAAGTCAGAGCTTTCCTCAAGGGGAATCCCTGTGAATTACGTTCTTGCTCAGAATAAAGCCACAGCCCAGTCTGTGGTGCTGTTTGATGCAACGGGCAAACGGTATATCATCACAGATCTTGCAGATAATCAGGAGCAGTCATATGATGTGCAAAGCTTCAAGGAAGCCCTCAAGGATTGTGATATTGCCTGCCTATGTAATATAAACTACGCTGCAGCGCTTATTCCTGCGGCAAAAGAAGCAGGTGTGCCCATTGCCACTGACGTTCATTGTCTTTGGGATGTTTACGATGAGTACAACAGCAGATTTATGAAAGCGGCGGATATTCTCTTTCTCAGTAACGAAAATATTATTGGCAAAGAAGAGGAGTTTATAAGAGAGCTTGCCGGTGCTTACTCTGCGAAGATCATCGTTGTGGGTATGGGGGATAAGGGCGCTATGCTCTACACAAGAGAGACTGAGAGTTTAACCCTCGTGCCTGCTGTGTATACCAGACCCGTAGTGAATACCGTAGGCGCAGGTGACAGCTTGTATTCTGCTTTTGTGCATTTTTTTGCAA
Organism: Ruminococcus sp.; assembly: GCA_017416065.1. Classification (GTDB taxonomy): domain Bacteria; phylum Bacillota; class Clostridia; order Oscillospirales; family Acutalibacteraceae; genus Ruminococcoides. The sequence goes on along the minus strand of JAFQDM010000006.1, from coordinate 40,547 downwards.
AAACTCACGATGCACTCAGATCTTTGCAATATGCGGTGTGCTTTGCATCCTATAAGATAGGAGAAAACGGAGCAAGCAAGGGATTTATAAGCGAAGAAGAGCTTCTTAAACTTATGGAAAAGTAAGGTGTGTTTGTAATATGGACAGATTCATCCGTACTCAGGCACTGTTTGGTGCTGATGCAATGGAGAAACTCAAAAGTTCAAAAGTAATTGTTTTTGGTGTTGGCGGTGTTGGTGGCTATGCTGTTGAGGCGCTTGCCAGAAGCGGTGTGGGCAGAATAGACGTTGTGGACCCTGACCTTGTTTCCAAAAGCAACCTTAACCGTCAGATAATAGCTCTTGAATCCACCGTGGGCAAAAGCAAGGTACAGGTTATTAAGGAACGCACTCTGCAGATAAATCCCACGGCTGAGGTTAATTGCTTTGAAGTTTTCTATCTGCCCGAAAATGCAGACAGCATAGATCTTTCCGTTTACGACTACATTATAGATGCCATAGACACGGTACCTGCCAAAGTAGAGCTTTGTGTCCGCGCAAAAGCTTTGAATATCCCCATTATCAGCAGTATGGGCTTTGGCAACAAGCTTGACCCGACTCAGGTGGAGGTAGCCGATCTTCAGAAGACCAGCGTGTGCCCTTTGGCGCGTACCATGCGCAGACTTCTCAGAGAAAAGGGTATCACTCATATTAAAACAGTATATTCAAAAGAGATTCCCACAACCCCTGCTTGTCCTATGGATTCGGCAGGCAAGCCTACTGTGGCAAGCGTAGCTTTTGTGCCTTCCGTGGCAGGACTTGTCATAGCCTCAGAGGTTATCAAGGATCTGGCAAAAACCTAATAATAAAAACAGATCACCGTGCAATGTACAGCATACATTGTACGGTGATCTTTGCTTTAAATGATAAAGAATAAGCTCCCTGCAGCAACTGCCAGCACTGCGCCTGCCAATACGTCAGAGATATAGTGCACACCTGCAAGCACCCTTGCAGCTCCGATCATAGCCGCAGTTATAAGCAGGGCAGTACCGAGCCAAATGCTCAGCAAAAATCCGCCCATGGCAATAATGAAAGCAGATGCCGTGTGTCTGCTTGGGAAGGAGTCTCCCTTGCCTTCGCGCTCAAAAAGGGGAGGAGTGCTGAATATTTCATAGGGTCTTTGCCGTTTAAAAAGCTTTCTCAACACAGTTACCAGCACAAGCACTCCTGCAGGCACACACAGCAAAAGCCAAAAGCTTTTGTCAAATCCCTGCAATCCTTTGAGTGTAAGCATTACGGGGTAGCACAAAAACACAAGCAAAGGAAGCCATTTATACATAACACCTAGTATTGTAAATGCTACCCTGTTACTATTTATTATATTAAGCATTTTTATGTAGAGTTTGTCATTCATACTTATTCACTCCTTCGTTTATTTTATCACCTTATTTGTCTTTTTACAATAAGATTTATAGTTGTTTTTTTGAGATGCTTAGGATTAAATAAATGTGCTAACAAAATCCTATATATAAGCTCATTAAGTATGTTTTTTAGTGTATTGCTTCGACTGCGCATTTTTCATTGTATGAATTGCTTTTTATTAATAAATGATTCTGAAGATTTGAAAAGAGGTTGAATTGATGATTGCTTAGCTTTCTGCTTAAAAGTTGTTGACGAGCGCAATGAATTTTGTTAATATTGCATTATAAAGTTTATCTAAATAATATTTAGTAAAATTAAAGGGGCGAGAATTATGAAGTGGAAAAGATTTATCGGCATAGTGATGCTTCTCAGTATGATTTTATCTGTTTGCGCACTCCCTGCAGTTAGTGCGGCAAGCATTGACTCTGCAAGCCTTCAGGCTCCCAATGCAACCGAAAGACTGAGCGTGCCTATGGTGGGTATCGACGTTTCTTCCTGGAATCAGGAGATAGACTGGGCAAAGGTTAAGGATGCAGGGGTTGAGTTTGCCATAGTGAGAGTTTTCCATCATTTGAAGAACACCCCAAATTACGAGTTGGACGAGCAGTTTGAGCGAAATGTCCGTGAGGCACAAAAGTACGGCATTCAGCTTGGAGCGTATTTCTTCAGCTATGCTCAGACCCTTGATGCAGTCAAGGGAGAAGCTGAGATGGTTGTTAACGAGCTTAACAAGTATCCCGGAGTTTTTTCCTTCCCGATTGTGTTTGATGCAGAAGACGGTGATACTACGGATGACCCCAATGTTTCCGGCAATGATATTTATGATATCGGCAGTTTTGCGGGCAGCGCCTGCAAGACTTTCTGCGATATTCTGGATGCTAACGGTTACTATCCTATGGTATATTCATATGCATGGTACTACGAGGCCAAGATCGGTATGGAGAACGTGCAGGATTACGACCTTTGGCTTGCCTCTTATCCAAGGTCGGGAGATAAGCAGATCTATGCAGGTACGGGACCTGCCGATGCAGGAAGCATCGACCACAGCAAGAGAGAAAAGCTTTCTCTCTGCGATGATAACGTTACCATTTGGCAGTACACGGGTGCAGGCAAGATCGACGGAATTTATTATGGTGACGGCGGAGCGATCGTAGACCTTAATGTTTCTTACGTTGATTATCCCAGCATCATTAAAAACGGCGGATATAACGGCTACACAGGAAATGAAAAGTTCCAGACCCAACCTCTTGTTTACCGAACGGGAGCGAATGCCCCTGCCTCTACTTACCTGAACAGCAAGTACTATACCCACGTTACAAGCATCGGTCTGACCGGTGACGGTGTAACAGATACCCTTGCCGCAGGACTTTCTCAGCTTGGATACTACGAGGGAACTGCAAGCAATCCCTACAGCGGACTTTATAACACTTATGACCAATATACCACTAACAAAACTACAGAGTATGTATACAACTACGGTGATGCAGACAGCAGTGGATACAAAATGGCATGGTGTGCATCTTTTTGCTCCTGGGCGATCTATCAGTCGCGCACAGCAAATCACTCCACCCATGCTCAATCCTGCAGAAACAATATAGGCAACAAAACCTATATCTGGCGTGAGTGCTCCTGTTATCAGTGGGCAGATCAGCTTAAAAGATTCAATATGTACAACGAGCGCGGCACGTACACTCCCAAGGCCGGAGATCTTATCTTCTTCAAAATGGACGGTGGCGGAACAGCCTGGACCAATCACATAGGTCTTGTCAGGTATTGTGACGGCTCAAAGGTTTATACTCTTGAGGGCAACAGACACAATCACGTTATCCTTACAAGCTATTCTTTGAGTGACACGCAGATCTGCGGATACGGAATACTTCCTTATCCCACCAACGACAAGGCACCTAAGGTTGATTATTCCGGCAAGAACAAGACCGAAGGACAGTACATAACAAATAACGCAACTCTCAGTGTTTCTGCTACAAAGGGCGGCTCAGCAGCTTTTACGGTTGGAAAGTACGAGATGTTTGACGTGACCGGTTTTGACGGCGGTTATGCACAGGTCTCATACAAAGGCAGCACAGGATATGCAACCCTTAATTCAGACACGATTCAGGTAACTGCCACTAATTCTGCGTATGTTGCAGAAGGTATGAATGTATCCGTAGATGCTGATTCTATTAAGAATTCAAGCTATGCGGCGGGTTCTTCCGTGCCTGAGGAAAATAATAATTCCAACAACCCCAACGTGTATATTACCGGACTCAGAGAAGATTCCAACAGCTACAAGGGCTTGGAAAATTACGGAACAAACAAAGATAAAATAATGATAAACGGCAGAACATGGGAGAAATGGGAAAGCCGTTCGGGAACTCAGATCCTAAATAATATCTGGATATACGGAGCAGGAGAGGGCAATGCTTACCTGGGAATTGACATTGCAGATACGTCCCGACTTCGTGTTCAAGGTGTAAAAGGTCACGGAGAAGAGATAGAAACAATCGTGCTCAAACGCGGTTTTGAGATCGTGAAAACAGATTCCAATCTTTGGAGTAACTCAGAGATATCCGCAGACGGATTAGACGTTGAAAGTGTGGTCGGAATACTTAAAGAAAACGTGATTCTTGTTGCAAATGATTCCGGCGGATTTGACGTGATCCTAGGCGGAAGCGATTCTTTGGGGCTGGAAGGCTACACGTTTACGCAGACCGAGCCTCAGATCTTGCAGGTCAACGCAGACGTTAACATCCGAAGCGGTCCCGGTACCTCTTATCCGTCCATAGGTATAGCTTATAACGGCGACAGCTTTGAGTATCTTGGTGAGGCTCAGGGGAATTTCCATAAGATCGATTATAACGGACAGGTTGCTTGGATCTCTGTCAACAACAACCTTTCATCACTTGTAAATGTTCCGAAGTACGTTGTTGTTACATCTTATGAGGTTAACATCCGAAGCGGTCCCGATACATCTTACTCAGTACTAGGCAACGGCTTTAACGGCGACAGGTTTGAGTATCTTGGAGAGATACAGAATGAGAAGTGGCTGAAGGTGGATTATAACGGCCAGACGGCCTGGATATCCAACGTAAATGCCGCTATAGAAGAATCTGAAAAAATAGTAAACGTTACGGCACAAAACCTCGATTGGGTAGAAGAGCCCATCGTTCACACCTTTGGTGATTGGCTGAATGAAACAGAGGCTACCTGTACACAGGGAGGAGTTCAAAAGAGAGTTTGCGATATTTGCGATTTAGAAGAAACCCGCAATACGGATCCTCTCGGTCACGATTGGGGCGAATGGGTCGTAACGAAATCACCTACAGAAACTGAGGCAGGTGAAGAGACCAGAACCTGTAAAATTGATCCTTCTCATACAGAAACAAGAGAGATTCCACCTCAATTACCTTCCTACTCGATTTCATACAATGAAAGCGAGAATTACACCCTAACAGGCGACACTTCTGTTGAGCAAGGCGATGATTATGAATTTACCGTAAAACCGTCTGAAGGCTTCAGGATTTATGCTGTTATCTATGATATGCAGATTCTTGAAGCAGTTGACGGAGTATATATAATTCCGGATGTTCGTGGAGACATTAACCTTCTGATCCTTACAGTTGAGGATGCATCGGATCCTGCAACTAAGGAATATACGGTAACGTTCATAGGCTTTGACGGAACGGTTTTAAGCGAACAAACAGTAGCTTCGGGTATGGCGGCAGTTGCACCCAAAGCCCCTGTTGTAGATGGCTACACCTTCACAGGCTGGGACGTACCCTTTGATAATATAAACGGTGATACAACGGTTACAGCTCAGTACAAGAAGACAGCAACTCCCACTCTGCCTGCAACAGGTAGGCTCAAGGTTGAAGTTGTAGGCGGAACGGGCTTTACCATTGCACTTGACGGCGGTAGTCCTCGTCCGCAGGGCTCTGCATATCGCAACACAAAGATAGCGCTCGGCACAGAAGTCACAGTTGTGGCACAAGAGACCGCTGATGCAGTCTTTGTAGGTTGGATGAATCCTGCAACGGGAATTATTCTTTCTGCTGATTTTGAGTATACCTTTATCTCCTCGGGTAACGATGCGATTAACGCTATGTTCAATACTATGATTGATGGTGTGCAGGTTGTAACCTTCAAGAATGACAAGTCAAACAGAATTCTGGATTCTCAGTATTATGCATCCACAGATGCAGTCACCTTCCCCGATGCACCTACTCAGGTAGGATACGTCTTTGCTGGTTGGAGTATGACAGAGGCAGAGATCCAGTCTGCTATTGCAAAGGGTGAGGATGTAACTGTTGTAGCTTTGTGGACTAAGTCACTTGTGCCCGTAGAGGTTACAGTTAACGGCGGCACAGGCTCCGGTACCTACTATGCAAACAATGCGGTAACAGTTACTGCAAACGAGGCAGAGATGGGTCAGAAGTTTGCCTACTGGACAGACGCAGAGGGTAACATCAGAAGCTACAATGCAGAGTACACATTCTTCCCCTCAGCAGACACAATAGTTACTGCTGTGTTTGTAGATGAAGACGAGGCAATTGATTATCAGATCCTGGTAAGTATGGATTCTATTGACACCACAACAGTTGCCGGCAAGAACGTGTTTACCTACAGCTGGTACTGCCCTGAGCAGTACACCTTTGTTAAGGCAGGAATCGTGGCAGTTAATAAGGATAACTACAACGAAGCAACCTTCGTTGCAGGCTCCTCTGACGCAAATGTTTACGACAGAATCCCTTCAGGAGATAACCTGAAGCCCGTAAACACCTTCACCTGGACTAAGTCAAACGTTGCATCAGGTCAGACCTGGGTAGCAAAAGCTTACGTTCAGTACAGAGATGCTCAGGGTCAGATCCAGACTGTTTACTCCGATATTATTGAAGCCGCCAAGGAGTAATTTAATATCTTTTAAACAGCAGACACCCTGCCGATTTTAAGTCGGCAGGGTGCTTTTATATTATCTGAACTTTGAATTCTTCAAACCATGTGTCAAGCTGGATTATATATGCGAGTATCTGGGGAGCACGCATGAGCTGACCGTACCAGGGTGAGGGGATGGATTCAGGATTTTCTGTTATTTTCTTTATTCCATCTTTGTCAAGCAGTTCAGAAAGAATAGATTTTTGATTCATTATTTCTCTGACCCTTCCTGACACATACTCAAAGTATATTGGGTTGTGGGTCTTGGGGTAGGGACTCTTTTTACGGTAGACGATGCCCTCGGGGAGTATGCCCTCAAAGGCTTTTCTAACAATGCCCTTTTCTCTGCCAAAGAGCGACTTCAGCTCCCAAGGCATATTGTAGGCATATTCTACGATTCTGTAATCGCAGAAGGGTACTCTTACCTCAAGTCCGCAGTCCATGCTCATTCTGTCCTTCCTGTCAAGCAGACACTGCATAAACCAATTGAAATTCAGCATAAACATCTCTCTCATTCGGGCAGAGAGCTTTGTGTCTGAGGGAAGCTTATCAGCAAGCTTTATTGTCTGCAGATATTTTTCCTTTACATATTCTTCACCCTTTGGAAGCAGTCCTTTTTTGAGTATTCGTCTGCGCACATCCTGGCTTCTTGACCATGGAAAGCTTTCCTCAAAGAGTATATCTTTGTTGTGATACCATGGATAACCGCCAAACAGCTCATCTGCACATTCTCCGGACAGTGCAACGGTGAAATTCTTCTTGACCTCTCTGCAAAACAGCAACAGGGAAGAGTCAACGTCTGCCATTCCTGGCAGATCACGGGCAAAAGTTGCGGCAGGGAGTGCTTTGCCCAGCTCAATATTGTCAAGAATAACCTGGTGGTGTTTTGTTTTTGCGCTGTCTGTCATCAGGTTAATGAACTGTGTGTCGCTGTTTGGCTGAAACAGACTTTTTTCAAAGTATTTGTCGTTGTCAACGTATTCAACAGAGTAGGTATCAAGCGTTCCTTTGCCTGTTTCTCTCAGGTAATCTGAGGCTGTCTGAGTGATGATGCTTGAGTCAAGTCCCCCCGACAGAAAGCAACATAAAGGAACATCCGACACAAGCTGTCGTCTGATTGCATCCTGAATCAGGAAGCGTGTATGCTCAATTGTTTCTTTCTCATTTTCTGTGTGTTCTTTTGCTTTTATGATAAAATACTTGTGCTTTTGCAGACTATTGTTTTCAAAGAATGCGTATTCACCGGGCAGAATTTCTTCAATGTATTTAAACACACCGTTACCCGGAGTCCTTGCAGGCCCCAAAAAGAATATCTCTTCCAGCCCCTGCTCGTCTATAACCGCAGGTATTTGCCCGCTTGCAAGTATGGTCTTTATCTGAGATGCAAATATAAAATTATTGTTTTTATATGCATAGAACAGAGGCTTGACCCCAATTCTGTCTCTGCACAGAAAAAGTCGTTTTCTTTTTGTTTCATATACAGAAAAAGCAAAGATGCCGTTGAACTTTTCTGCACATTTTTCCTTCCATTTAACATAGGCTTTCAGCACCACCTCTGTGTCGGAATGTCCCTCAAATTCAAACCCTGCCAGCATAAGCTCGGATTTTATCTCGTGAGTGTTATATAATTCTCCGTTGTAGACAAGTATATACTTTTCTTCATTGTCAGCATATACCATAGGCTGTTTGCCGTTTTCAATATCCACAACCGCAAGCCTTCTGTGAATAAGGGCAGCGTTTCTTTCAATGTATATTCCGTTTTCATCCGGGCCCCTCATTTTCAGAGTGTCTGACATCTTCTCAAGAACATACGCCTTTTCACACATATTCTGTACACTGTTTATCCAGCCGGCTATTCCGCACATTATATTACCTCCGAATTGTTATGTATTTACCTTGTTCTCCCGGCAGATTTTGCACCTTTAAGCGAAATCAGAAATGCGCAACAGCAGATCACAAGCACTATACAGCCTGCCGTGGTATTGTTCATTTTGCTTTGTGCATTTTCTACCGTGGAGAATACAGTCTGAGAAACAGGGAAGAACTTCAAAAGAATATATGTGCAAGCTCCACACAGTATGCTCTGAAGTATCCTGAAAATAAAAAATACAAGCTTTGATATTCCCAGTCCTCTGAGTTGTGACAATACCTGAAAATGTACGCACAATCCTCCAAATCCGCAGGCGGCAGAAAGTAATGCGGTAGGGTACCCCTGTGCAAGTATTTTTACTCCGTTTGTGATCTCGAACATAGCTACTATCCATTTTACCGAAGGGTTATCCTTGATAAGGGTGATCAGCACCTCGCTTGCAGATGAAAAAATCACCACCAGTGCACACATCAGAGCACAGGAGTTAATGGCTTTTGTCACAGAGGGTATTATTGCCCTTGCAGGAGCTATTTCTATTTGTGCATTACTGCAAGGATTAATGGTTTCTTCTCTCTTTGCAGACAGTCCTGTAAGTATTCCCAATATTAAAACCGAAACGATCTGGGATACAAGCAGTATATAACCCGTTTTAAGGTTCCTTGTCATTACTGCTCCGATGTAGGTCACAAGAAATCCCGGACCTGCCGCAACACAAAACAGAGCCATCCTTTTTGCCTGGTCCTTTGTAATCATTTTTTGTTTCCAAAGTGATTTTATTCCCGAAGCACCCACAGGATATCCTCCTACCAATGATAATAGAATGGTCAAGGTACAGCATCCGGGCAGATTGAATATGAACATAGTTGCCTTATTCATCCATTGGGGCAAGTGTGCAGAAAGTCCGCTTTCAGTTATAAAAGAAGATAAGACCATAAAAGGAAACAAAGAGGGAATAAGCACCTGAATGCAAAGATACGCTCCGTTTGTTCCTCCGTTTCTGCATTCCTTTGGAAAGATCAGAAGCGTTGCAAGGGATACACACACTAACACCCAGATTAAAGCCGCTTTTGTTTTGTTGAATATTTTATATATCCTCATTTTCTTCACCGTATAATATATATGACTTATACTGCATAAAAATTAACAGAAAAATAAGTAGGTGGGTTATTTGAGTAAAAAACAAGCTAAAGAAAAACTAAACCTTAAAGACAGGTTATCATTCAAGGATTCTATGCAGGAGCTGTTCTGCGAAAAATCAAACATTGAGATCTGCGACAACACAAGGGCCGTCGTTGAGGGTTGCAAGGGTGTAGTTGAGTATTCTGACACGGTGATTAGAATAAGCTTCGGTGCTTACTCGGTGGCCTTTGTCGGCAGAGGACTTAACCTTAAATGTTTATCTTCTACATCCCTTATCATAGAGGGCTTTTTTCTGAATGTAGAATTTTGCGTGTAGAGGTGTTGTATGGTAAAGCTTATCAGGTGGCTTCGGGGCTTTGTGGTGTTTGAGCTGAAGGGTAAATTTCCCGAAAGATTCATTAATATATGTGCACGTTTTGGCATCTCCTTGTTTGATCCTATCCCGCACGGCAGGACTATCACAGGCTCTATGCTTTTATGTGATTACAAGAACATCAGAGCAGTTGCACGAAAATGCGGTGTTGTTTTACGTGTGAAAGAAAGACACGGACTCCCTTTCTTGTTTGCAAAATATCGCTCAAGGTCAGGACTTTTAGCAGGTGCGGCGGCCTTTGTCGTAATAATTATAGTTATGCAGAGCTTTATCTGGACAGTAGAGATCAACGGCCTTGATTCGGTGAGTGCAGTGGAATTTGCAGAAACCTTAAAGGAGTCAGGTGTATCTGTAGGCGCGTTTAAGGGAAGCCTCGATCTGCAGGCAATACAGCGCAAGGTAATGCAGGAAGTGGAGGATATAGGCTGGATGTCCATAAATATCTTGGGCACAAAGGCTCAGGTAGAGGTCAAAGAAAAAGACGGAAAGCCCGAGATCTTGAACGATAACACCCCTTGCAATATCAAAGCATACACCGACGGAATCATCGTGAGTATGAACATAAAGAACGGAAAAGCCGTGGTGCCCGTGGGCTCTGCCGTGAAAAAAGGTCAGTTGCTTGTGAGTGGTATTGTAGAGAATGCCTTGCAGAATGTAAATTTTATTTCTTCGGATGCACAGGTGGTTGCAGCTACTACAAAGCAAAATACATTTGAAGCAAAACTCAGAGGAACATATAAATCAGTTGCAGACACAGCCCTCAGGCACCGTGTTGATTTTTTATGGTTGAGTGTTCCTGTGTCCTTTAGTCCCGTAAGCGGTGAATATTCCTCAAGGAATATCACAAACAGGCTGTTTCTCAACAACACCTCGCTTCCCTGCGGATATACTTCTCAGTACTGCACGATGTTTGAAAATAAAGCTTACACTCTTGATGAGGGAAGCAGAGATGATGTGATAGCTGCAGAGGAGGCACTTTTCAGGCTCTTTGTGTTGAAGGATTGTGAATCCGCGGAAATAACGTCAAGTTCATCCAGCATAGACGGGGATGACTATAAGGTAGATGTGAGCTATACTTGTACAGAGGAAATTGGATACAAAGAAAACATTATTGTAAATTAACCCTTTCTGTGATATAATAAGATTTAATAATGAAATGGGTGATAATATGCGTGTTTTATGTATTGGTGATGTAGTTGCAGGCGTTGGATGCAGATTCCTTAGGGAGAAGCTTCCTGCCCTTAAACGCTCTATGAATATTGATATTGTTATCTGCAATGGAGAAAACTCCGCAGACGGTAACGGAGTTCTGCCTACGTCTGCAGATTATCTTTTTCAAAGTGGTGTTGACGTTATAACTCTTGGCAACCATTCCTTTCGCCGCAGAGAAATATATCCGTATCTTGAAGAAAACGAGTATATAATCCGTCCTGCAAACTTCCCACCCTCCACAACACCGGGCAGGGGAGTGTGTGTGCTTGATTGCGGAAGATACAGAATGGCTGTTATCAATATAATGGGTAACGTGTTCAGTGCAACGGCCCTTGATTGCCCGTTTCGCACTGTGGATGGTATATTAAAGGATTTAGATGTAAATATTATCATTGTTGACATACACGCAGAGGCTACCAGCGAAAAACGTTCCCTGGGATTTTATCTTGACGGCAGAGTGTCTGCTGTGTTTGGTACCCACACCCACGTGCGCACTGCAGATTGCCAGATTCTTCCCAAGGGAACAGGATATATCACGGATGCAGGTATGACGGGTCCCCGCCACTCGGTCTTGGGTGTTAATCCGGAGATCACGGTGGAGAGCTTTCGCAATAAAATGCCCGTTCGTTTTGAGCCGTTGCAAGGGGAATGCACTATGGATTGTGCATTGTTTGAGATAGATGAAAAAACAGGAAAAACCCTGTTTGCAGAGAGTTTTACCGTTGAATAAATCAATATGTATTAATTGTCAAATGTTCTGTTTTTGTTCTGATTATTTTATGCAAATAACCAATTTTTGCTTTTTTCGCTTGAAAGTAACCTTTTGTTCATTTATAATTACAATGGTATCATTTGGAAATACCGCACTAAATATTTTAGTATATTAAGGATGTGTTCTAATGCTGACAGGATCTATGTTAAAGCAGGCTGTTATTTCCGGCGCTAACAACATTTGTTCCCAGAAGGAAAGAATCAACGATCTCAATATTTTCCCTGTGCCTGACGGAGACACAGGTACCAATATGTCAATGACTATCAGCGAGGCTGTTAAGGCGGTTTCTGCTTGTGAGTCTGACAATGCAGGTGAGGTTGCCAAGGTTATTGCTTCTGCAATGCTCAGAGGAGCCAGAGGCAACTCAGGCGTTATCCTTTCTTTGCTTTTCAGAGGTTTCTCAAAGGGCCTTGAGGGCAAAGAGCAGGCAAGCGGCAAGGACCTTGTAAAGGCACTCGGCTTGGGTGTTGACGCAGCTTATAAGGCAGTTATGAAGCCCACAGAGGGCACTATCCTCACTGTTGCAAGAGAAGCCTTCGAGGAGGGTGCTAAGGCAGTCAAGAAGACAACAGATCCTGCAGAGGTTTGGGCAATCGTTTGCAAAGCAGCACAGGAGTCTCTGGACAGAACTCCCGAGCTTCTTCCCGTGCTTAAAAAGGCAGGCGTTGTAGATGCAGGCGGCAAGGGCCTCCTTGTTATCTTTGAGGGTATGCTTTCATTTATTCAGGATGGTAAGATGATAGAGTATTCTGCTCAGGAATTCAACACGGATTCCTCTTCTGACGATGTGTTCAGAAATGCAGCAGCAGAATTTGACGAGGTTATCAACTTCACATATTGCACAGAGTTCATTGTTGGCAGAGATGCATCTGTTACAACTTCACCTCTCAAGCTCCGTGCTTATCTTGAGACTATCGGCGACTGTGTAGTTGTGGTAGACGATGATGAGATCATCAAGGTTCACGTACACACAGAGGATCCCGGAAAGGCTCTTCAGAGAGGTCTGCAGTACGGTCAGCTCCTCACCGTTAAGGTTGAGAATATGCGCCAGCAGCACGAGCAGCAGAAGGCAGAGAACGAGAAGCGTCAGGAGAAGGTCAAGCTGGAGGTTGCAGCTCCTGAGGAAGAGATCGGATTTGTTGCAGTAGCTTCAGGCGAAGGACTCACGACCCTCTTCACAGATCTTGGCTGTACTCACGTTGTTTCCGGCGGACAGAGTATGAACCCCAGCACAGACGATATCTATGAGGCTGTTATGGCTACTCCTGCAAAGACAGTTTTTGTTCTTCCTAACAACAAGAACATCATTATGGCTGCAGAGCAGACAGCAAAGATCGTTGAGGACAGAGAGGTAATCATTCTTCCCACAAAGACCATCCCCCAGGGTATTTCTGCAATGCTCAGCTTTGATCCCGACAGCGATGCTGTTATCAACAAGGGTGCAATGATGGATGCTTTTGCAAATGTATCCACAGGACAGGTCACCTTTGCAGCTCGCGACTCTGAGTTTGGTATGAAGAAGATCAAGGAAGGAGATATAATCGGCCTTGATAACGGCAAGCTCACAGTAGCAGACAAATCCCCCAAGAAGGCACTTCTCAAGCTTGCAAAGACTATGATAGATAAGGATTCTGAGTTTGTAACTCTTATCTACGGTGCAGGTATTTCCGAGCAGGATGCTCAGGAAACCTACGATGAGCTCATTCTCAAATACGGCGAGAATGTGGATATCAATATGATAAACGGCGGACAGCCCATCTACTATTACATTCTTGGTGTTGAATAAGCACAGTAATTATGATATATTAAAAGGCGGACAGATTTTGTCCGCCTTTTTCTGAATTTTCAGCAATGTTTTTATAAAGTGCAGGTGATATCCGTGTCCTCTTTATTTGAGCTATCTGTATCTGCTTTGAAGGGTGTTGGCGCCGTCAAAGCAAAGCTTTTCTCAAAACTTAATATAAACAGCGTAGGGGAGTTGCTCTATCATTTCCCCAGAGAATACGAGGACTGGAGCAAGCCTGTACCTATCTCGCAGGTTCAGGGAGGAGAGCTTTGCTGTGTGCGTGGCAAGCTTTCAGCCACTATGCGCGAGTCAAGGCTGCCCGGCAACAGGTTTATGGTCCGTGCAGAGGTTTCTGACGGCTTTGATGCCATGCGCCTTGTTTTCTTTAACAATAAATACATAACCTCTATGCTCAAGTACGACACGGAGTATCTTTTCTACGGCAAGGCTTCTAAGGATCTAAGCGGTGTGCAGATGGTGTCGCCTGAGTTCAGAGTGTTTAAGAATGACGAGCCGTCTATGCATCCTGTGTATGCCCTCACAGCAGGGCTCACAAATAAAGCGGTGCAGAATGCCGTAAAGCAAGCTCTTGAGCTTTTACCCCAAAAGGTGTCCGACCCTATCCCTGAGGATATCAGGAACGAATATGGACTTTGCGGTTTAAGGGAAGCAATAGTCAACATTCATTCTCCAGCTTCTCCTTCGGCACTTGCAAGGGCTCGCCAAAGACTTGCGGCAGAGGAATTTTTGGTGCTGAGCCTTGGCCTTCGTGTTCTGAGGGGCAAAAACACCAGACGCAAGGGAAGTAATATAAAAGTAGATTATACAGAGGATTTTTTAAATCTCTTACCTTTTAAGCCGACGGGTGCACAGCTCAGAGCAATGGGGGATTGTACCCGTGATATGCTCCACAGTGTATCTCCGATGAACAGACTTGTGCAGGGAGATGTTGGCTCAGGAAAAACTGCAATTGCCGCTTGTGCTTGCTATAATATGGCAAAAAACGGCAAGCAGGCTGCTTTTATGGCTCCGACGGAGATTTTGGCAGAGCAGCATTTTGCAACTCTTTCAAAGCTTTTCTCCAACACTGACGTAAAGCTTGGCTTGCTCACAGGCTCTTGCACTGCTTCTGCAAAAAAGGAGATCCGCAGAAAGCTTTCAGAGGGAGAGATAGATATTATCGTAGGTACTCATGCCCTCATTACGGATAAAACGATTTTTATGTCCCTGGGGCTTGCTGTGACGGATGAACAGCACCGCTTTGGAGTATCTCAGCGCTCAAAGCTCCTTGCGAAGGGCGAAACCCCGCATTTGCTTGTAATGAGTGCAACTCCTATTCCGCGGACTCTTGCACTTATTGTGTATGGTGACCTTGATATTTCCATTGTGGACGAGATCCCACCAGGCAGACAACCTATAGATACTCTCCTTATAAGCTCAGACAAAAGACACAGAGCCTATGGTTTTATCCGCAAGGAAATTGACAAGGGCAACGCGGCTTACATTGTCTGTCCTTTGGTCGAAGAGGATGAATCTGACCTTATGGCGGCAGAGGAGTATGCTGCAGAGCTTATGCTCAAGGAGTTTTCTGACTATGCGGTAGGAATCATTCACGGTAAGATGAAATATTCTGAAAAAGAAAAAACAATGGCGGCCTTTGCCGCAGGGGAGCTTGATCTGCTTGTTGCCACAACGGTAATCGAGGTAGGCGTGGACGTACCCCGTTCAACCATTATGATGATAGAGAATGCGGAGCGCTTCGGACTTTCTCAGCTTCATCAGCTCAGAGGCAGAGTAGGCAGAGGAGAGGGCAAGTCCTATTGCATCATGGTTTCAGACAGCACATCCGAAAACACTCAAAGACGCCTTTCGGTAATGTGCTCCACCACAGACGGCTTTAAGATAGCAGATGAAGACCTGAAACTTCGTGGACCGGGTGATTTCTTTGGCGAACGTCAGCACGGACTGCCAAAGCTTTCCATAGCAGAATTTTCAGATATGGATTCTCTCAGTCTTTCTCAGGCTATGGCCGAGGATATAATATCAGAATCCCCCGATTTATCAGATGATAAATACAAAGGCCTCAGAGGTGCCGTCAAGCGCTTGTTCAAAGACACAGAGGGCACGATGAATTAACTGAAGAATTGAACTTACTGCGAAACAGCAGTAATGATAATCGTTAATAATGATATGTAAAAGATAAAACAATTAACGATAAACGATAAAAAACACTTGACAAACGATAAATTGTGTGTTATACTGACCTCACTGAATAAAAAACGGAGGTTTTAATTATGAAAGGTATTAACACATTAGGAAAAGTCATCACCAAAATTCTGGAGGTATTCCATTGGGTGGGTGCGGCACTTATGGCGGCAGCAACCGTATGCTCTGCGGCAGCTCCGGGTTGGGTGAAGTATTTTGTTGGATTTGATGCTAAGGAATGCTGCGGGGCAAATCTGAATGTTTACGGATTTGAGGTAAACGCTCCTGTTGTAAACGGATCTGCAGATATGAAAACATTTTTGCTTTTTGGCATAGGTGCTGTAATCATATTGCTTTTTATGGCAATGGTTTTCCGCAATCTTTATCTTATCTTTAAGGCTTCAGAGAATTCAACTCCTTTTCGCAAGGGTAATGTCCGCAGATTCAAAGAAATTGGCATCTTCTCAATTTCCGTGCCTGTTATAGGATTTATTATGAGTGTGATCATTCGTTTGGTAATCGGCGTGGATTTTGCAGAAATCAGCATAAATCTTGGCGGAATATTTATGGGAATCATCGTTTTGTGTCTGACTCAGTTCATTGTTCACGGAACAAAGCTTGAGGACGAAGTGGACGGCTTGCTGTAAGGAGGTAAGTATGGGAAATATTGTTCTTCGACTTGACCGAATGATGGTTGAGCGAAAAATGTCCTTGAATGAGCTTGCAGAGCGAGTTGGAATTTCCAACGTTAACCTCTCCAAAATCAAGAATAATAAGGTTACTGCTATTCGCTTTTCAACCCTTGCGGCAATCTGTGAGGCACTTGATTGTGATGCAGGAGATATTCTTGAATATCAAAAATAAAAAGAGAATAAGAAAGAATAAAGACCGCGCAAGGCTATTGTTTCCTTGTGCGGTCTTAGCTATATCCTGATTAATTAATTAGTATCAAAAGCTTCTGCTTTTTCTCACACCGTCAATGGGGATGATTTCCTCAAACACAGCAAAAGCATTGCTGTCCACTGCAAAGTCAACGTGCAGGTTACCAAAGAACCATTTGTCGTACCTTACCTCGCAGGAGAGCTGCTCCAGAAAATCATTGACGGGGTTTGTCTCGCAGTTTCGCCATATTTTGTGTTTGTAGGTGGCAGAGGTTTCGTGGGTTATAATGTAGTCTACCTCACAGTTGTAAGCCTTAAGGTTTGCAACTGCGTATTTCATTTCTTCCACAGTGGGCAGTTCTCTTTCAAACCATGCGTTTGAATCCATGATCTGTTGCAGATCCGAGCTTACTCCGCCGCCAAAGGTAAAGATGAATTTTCCGTTGATATTGTAGATCTCCCCGCGTTTAAGGTGGTAGATGTTGTCAGCAATCTTTCCGGCTCTGCCGTTGCCAAGCTCCACGGTGGGGAAGCTTTCAAGTGTATCAAAGTTTTCGTGTGTACCGTCAACAAAAAGGATGGTGTACTTTTGTGATTTCAAAAACTCGAGCTTTTCTGATTCTTGTGGACTGTCGTTCCACAAAAAGCCAAAATCTCCGCATACTATCAGGTAATCCTGTGCGCTCAGTTTTTTCAGTTCTCTTTTTTTGAATCGGTTTATATCCCCGTGGGTGTCTCCTGTAACGTAAATCACGGCTAAAAACTCCTTAGAAAAAAGCTCAAACTCATTGAAATAGCTTTCTGACTATTGTATAATAGTATATTATCACAGCCTAATTCAGATGTCAAAGGCTTGTTTGTGTTAATTAAACTTCGGAAAGGGTATGTATATGAAAAAATTAAAGAGAGTCCTGTGCTGTTTTTCTGCACTTTTAATAATTGTATTGTCTGTATTTTCCTCAAGCGCAATTACATACGATTATTCTAAAATCGAGAGGGAAATGGTTTCCGATACGATCTTGCTTGTAAATATGGACACAGGAATTCCCGTTATTGAGAAAAATGCTGACAAAGTAAGATATCCTGCATCTCTTACCAAGATCATGACCTATATTATAGCTATGGAAAACATAGATGATGTGTACAATACTCGGGTCAAGATCAGACAAGATGTGCTTGATCCTCTTTTGGGCACAGGCAGCAGTATGTCAGGTCTTGATTACAAAGTAGGCGAGAAGGTCACCGTCATTGATCTGCTTTATTGCCTCATGGTAACTTCGGGCAATGATGCAGCCTTAGTTCTTGCAGATTATGTGGGCAACGGGGACACAGAGAAATTTGTTGATATGATGAATGCAAAGGCCAAGGAGCTTGGATGCAACGATACTCACTTTGTAAATCCTCACGGACTTCATCACGAGGATCATTACAGCACAGCCAATGACCTGTACAAGATCACGTCTTATGCCTTGACCCTGCCTTTGTTTTCCGAGATCTCAAACACAGCAACTTACTACTGTGAGGGAGACGACTATCCTCTTGTTACAACCAATTTTATGATTGACGTTAACCGTGGAGGCGAATACTATTACACCTACGCACAGGGTATCAAGACCGGCACAACCGACGAAGCAGGCAGATGCCTTATCACAACAGGTATTGCAGACGGCTATGCTTATATGTGTATTTGTATGGGTGCACCTTATGCGGATTCTGTCAACAACGGAGCTATGCTTGATGCCCGTGAGATCCTTCGCTGGGCATTGCTTGATCTTGAGCTTGCCCGTATGATAACTCCCGAAACCCCGGTTTGTGAAGCGGATATTAATTTCTCAGCAGGTGAGGATACGATCCTTCTTTATCCTGCAAAGACCGTTAACGCAATCCTTCCCAAGGAGCGCCTGGAGGAGGATGTCAGGGTGGAGTCAGATATTCCCGATTCTGTGGATGCACCCATAAAGAAAGGTGACGTTATTGGTAAAGCTACTGTTTATTACAAGGGCGAAGCTGTGCAGACGGTAGAGCTTGTTGCAGGCGAGGATGTAGAAAAAAGCGGATTTGCTTATACAATGCACGTGTTCAAATCCATTCTCTCTTCGTGGCAGTTCTGGATAGCTTTTGTGATTGCAATTATTCTTGTGATAGTTTATATCGCTCTTATCTCCAACGTCAGAAGCAGGAACAAGCGCCGAAATGTAAAAAAATACAGAAGAATGTGATCTTATTTTAGCAGCCGTGCAAGTATTTGTGCGGTTGCTTTTTAATTTATGCTGAACATTGGCAGAAAGTAAGACAGTGCGTAATCCTTCACAAATCCAAGAGAACACAGGGACTCGATTCCGTTTATGCTTATTCCGCATTTGTAGTCAGCGCTTTTCTGATATTGCGGGCTTTGCAGATCCCAAGGACAAGCAACGGAAGTTATATACGGATATTCAGGATCTTCTACAATATATCCGGGAGAAATATTTATAATAGGAATATACTGCCTTTCTCCGTTTAGACTGATACACGTTTCATCCTCTTTCAGAAGCTCTGCAAGCTCATTGTAAAAAGCATCGCTGTATTTGCTTATCTGCACACTTTGGGTTTCAAGTCCTTTTATCTTTTGCACAAGTGCGTTGTTTTTGCATAAAGCAACGAGGGCTTTCTTGCACTCTGTGCTGTAGTCCTCTGATATATGTACCATTACGTTGCTGATTACAGCTTTCTTTTCTTCTTCAGTCAGCTCAATATCAGCAATAATTTCGCTTTTTTGGTTTGTGTCATTATTGGTATTAGCAGAAACAGTCTCCTGTTTTATTCCTGCTGTTATTGGTATGATGGCAGTCAGTATTATAAGTAAAATTATCCAGAGAATGGATTTCTTCATAAATTCACCGCTTTTTTTCAAAATACATTCCTTTATTTAACCCCAAAGACCTTGACATTACATATGGTTTGGAATAAAATATTTAATGTATATTTATATTTTAATGTATATTTGTGAGCAGGGTCCCGTATGCATGGGGTAATGTAACTTTGCTCATACAAGTTTGCGGAAAAGGAGTACATAATGAAATCTATCAATTCTCTAATAAAGTGGATATTGTTTGTCCCCGTTTGCCTTATGTCTGTGACCATAGCAGCACTTAACGGATCGATGCCGGGCACTATCCCTGATTTCTTCGGCACAGATCAGAACGGTATTGCTGAGATCATTGCTTTTACTGTTCTGGGTCTGTTTATCGTTTGCTTTGTATTGTCTTTGTTTGACAGAAAGACTTCTCCCGTTCATATGCTCAGGAAGAATCCTTTCTGTGGGGTTGTGGCCGTAACCTCTGCACTTGCAATGGCAGCTTGTGCCGCTTACGAGCTAACTCTGATGATAAATGCAGGGACTGTGGAGCTCATGCCCGTGATAACAATCATGTTCACTGCCGTGAGTGGAATTGCGATGCTTTACCTGGGTCTTAACCATTTTTCGGGCAAAAACTCACCTAAGAGTATATCTATTTTGTATCTTTCTTTGCCCTTGTGGTGCGGAGCTCACCTGATAGACAGATTCCTCGGTCATACTGCTTCACCTGTTGCAGCAGCAGATACAATGGATCTGATCATGTTTGTGGCTATGGCAATGTTCTTTATCAATATTGCAATGGTTCATGCGGTTATCCCGGGCAAGAATGCAGTCAAGGCCGGTGTGAATTTCGGTTTCCCGACTGTTATAGTTTCTTTTGTATATGGTCTGTCATTAGCTTTCGGCGTAATTAATGCAGAGCATTTTGATTTCCTTGCAATGCTTCCTGCACTGGTTTATCTGCTTGTAGGCCTGTATGCTTTGGGCTTTACGGTTGAGCTTTCCTTTTTCTCAAAAACAAATGCTGAGCAGATCATTCTTGAGGCTGAAGCAGAAGAGGATATCTCTTCAGAATATTACGACGATGATGAATCAGAGTCTGAGGAGGAAACTTCCGGTTTTATTCCTGAAGGCGCTTTGGAGGATTCTACTGCTGAAGACGACAATACTCAGGACGCTGATAACGCTTCAAAAGAGGATGTTATATTATTTGACGACTCATTCGAAGCTGATAATGTAGTTGAAGAGGTTGTTTCTGTTGCCCCTGCGGTTGTTCGCGTTGCAGAGGATAGCGCAGAAGATGAAGGTGAGGATTCATCAGCAAGTGAGCTTTTTATGGAAGCACAAAGAAAAGACAAAAAGTCTGCAGATGATTCATCTCAGAATAATCAAACAGGAAGTGACGGTAACGTGATTATAGACGGCAATGTGGAACCCATCGCAGCTTTTTCCAAGAGCTCCGGCAGCTCAGGGGATAAGCCCAAGGGTCCCACATCAAGAGAAGCGATTATGTATGAAGATGATGACTTTATCCTCTCTGTAGACGGTGCAGAGGCAAAGGAACCTGTTTTTGATGAGGACGAAGATATTTCCGCATTCATCCTTGAAAAGCAGGACAGACCCAGGGAAGAGACCCGAACCAAGAAAAGCTATGAAGAGCGTCTTGACGAGATCGATAAGCTCATTATCAGTCTTCAGGGCGACGATGCTCAAAGCGAAGAAGAATAATGAAAAGGGCGGATCTCCGCCCTTTTATGTTTTTATGAAGTATATGGGTGGTAGTATGTTTTTTAAAAACAAGTTTGTAAAAGTATATTCTGCTGTTTTAATATTAGTATTATCAATATCCTTCTGTGTTTTTACCGTGTCAGCAAGCTCAGAATTCACGGTGGAAAACGGCGTGTTGCTCTCATATAACGGCAGTGCAAAGAACGTTTCCGTTCCCTCTGATGTTTATTTTATAGCGGATAATGCGTTTAAAGATAACAAGAGCATCAGATCTGTGGAGCTTAATAACGTAACAATAATCGGCAACGATGCCTTCCGGAATTGTACTTCACTTGCAGATGTCACGGAATATGATAACTTATCCTCTTGCGGTGCTTTCGCTTTTTACGGAACTCCTTTTCAGGAGCAAAACCCTAACCAGGACCTGGTTATGGGCTCAGTTCTTGTGCATAGCAAGGCATCAGGTGTATACACTATTCCTGAGAATATAAAAGCAATTTCGCCCTATGCATTTGCGCAGAATAAAAAGCTTACCTCCATTGCAATAGGCGACAATGTTTCGTCTGTTGGGGAAGGAGCATTTTGGAACTGTTCTGCACTTGAAGCCGTATCTGTCAGCAGCAAAGTTTCACATATTGGCGGATATGCCTTTGAAGGAACAAAGTATCTGAATTCTGTGACCGACGAATTTTTGGTACTGGGTAACGGAATACTTGTGGATGTAAACAGCGAAGATGAAAGTGTTGTGATCCCTTCAGATGTAAAGCAGATAGGAGCTGCATCCTTTGCAGAAAACAGCTCTCTTAAATCTGTTGCAATCTCCGAGGGAGTGACTTCTATCGGCAAGGGTGCATTTGCTCAGTGTACATCATTAGAGAGTGTGCAGCTACCTGCAAGTGTTGTGTCGGTTGAAGCAGAAGCGTTTTATAACTGCACTTCTCTCAAAGAGGTAACCATCCCTGAAACTGTCAAAATTTTGGGAGACAGCGTATTTTTAGGATGCACCTCACTTGAAAATGCAAGAGTTTGTACCGATGCACCCATCAGCACAGGACTTTTTGCAGGATGTACAAAGCTCAGATCTGTTATGATCTCCGCAAACACCGAATCCGTAGGAAGCTATGCATTTTACGGCTGTGAATCATTGCAGGAGATGTCATTGCCCGGCTCTGTATCCTTCATTGCTCAGAATGCTTTTGATGGTTGTGATGATCTTACTGTTTGGTGTGATACCGATGAACACGTTGGGGATATACTCAAGCAGTATGGTGTAAAAGTAAATGAGATCGGAGATTGTAACTCAGACGGAAAGCTCAATGTGCGTGACTCTACTCACATACGCAAGTCTGTAGCAGGACTTCTGACTCTGGATTTTTCTGCAGAGCTTAAAGCAGACACGGATTTTAACGGTGTTATTAACGTTCGTGATGCCACAAGCATTCAGAAAAAGCTTGTTGGCGTAGATTGATCGTAGTTTTTAATCGGCAGAATTTTTTAAAAATACAAAAAATATGATTGACTTTATTTCAAAATAGTGATATCATTTTTGTTAATCAATATTGAACTTTGACGAGGACAACGTCCCCTTGAGCCTACCTTCAGAGAGCAGATACACGGCTGAAATATCTGCGGTCAGGGTCTTTGCGGAATACCACCTCTGAGTCCGTGCAGGAAATGGCACGGCGGTCAGCACCGTTATATGCTCAAAGGGCATTTTATGTGCCAAAGTTGGGTGGAACCACGTCGTATTTTATCGCCGTCCCGATATTCTCTCAGAGAATTATCGGGCGGTTTATTTTTTTATGAAAGGATGTTTATTATGATCAATGTTGAGCTTAAAGGCGGAGTAATCAAGGAGTTTGACGAGAATACTACCGCTGCAGAAGTTGCTAAATCTCTTGGCGCAGGACTCTACAAAGCAGTCTGTGCCTGTAAAATTGACGGTGTGCTTTGTGACCTGCGCACACCGCTTACCGCTGATTGCAAGCTGGAGCTGCTTACTTTTGACGAGGAAGAGGGTAAGCGTGCATTCTGGCATACGTGTTCCCATGTGCTTGCACAGGCAGTCAAGCATCTTTATCCCAAGGCAAAGCTTGGAATCGGTCCCGCTGTGGATAACGGCTTCTATTATGACTTCGACGTAGAGAAGCCTTTTACTCAGGAAGACCTTGAAGCAATCAAAAAGGAAATGAAGGCAATAGTTAAGTCCGGTCTTGAGCTTGAAAGATTTGAGCTTGAGCCCTCTGAGGCAGAGAAGCTTCTTGCTGATATGGGCGAAGATTACAAGGTTGAGCTTGTGCGTGAGCACGCAGATAAGGGCGAGAACATCAGCTTCTATAAGCAGGGCGATTTTGTGGATCTTTGTGCAGGTCCTCACCTTATGAATGTATCTGTTCTTAAGGCATTTGAGCTTACTGCCTGCACAGGTGCATATTGGAGAGGCGATGCAAGCAAGGCTCAGATGTGCCGTGTTTACGGTACAGCTTACCCCAAGGCTTCTCAGCTTGAGGAGTATCTCGAGATGATGGAGCAGGCAAAGCTTCGCGATCACAACAAGCTGGGCAGAGAGCTCGAACTCTTCACGACCTCTGAGCTTATCGGTCAGGGACTTCCTATTTTGCTTCCCAAGGGCGCAAGAATCATTCAGCTTCTTCAGCGTTTTGTAGAGGATGAGGAGCAGAGAAGAGGATGGCTCCTTACCAAAACTCCCTATATGGCAAAGTCAGACCTTTACAAGGTAAGCGGACACTGGGATCACTACAAGGACGGTATGTTTGTTATGGGTGACGAGGAGGTTGACAAGGAAGTGTTTGCACTTCGTCCCATGACCTGTCCCTTCCAGTATCAGGCATATCTTAACCGCGGTCGTTCCTATCGCGATCTTCCCCTGAGATATAACGAGACCTCCACACTCTTCAGAAATGAAGCAAGCGGAGAGATGCACGGTCTTATCCGCGTAAGGCAGTTTACCATTTCCGAGGGTCACCTTATGTGTACTCCCGAACAGCTTGAGGACGAGTTCAAGAGCTGCCTTGAGCTTGCAGTATATATGCTCAAGACTCTGGGACTTTACGAGGATGTTTCCTTCCGTTTCTCTCAGTGGGATCCTGAGGATAAGGAAAAGTATATAGGTACTCCCGAGCAGTGGGATGAGGCTCAGGGCGTTATGGGCAAGATCCTTGATAACCTTGGCATTGATTACAAGATAGGTATCGGTGAGGCTGCCTTCTACGGTCCCAAGCTGGATATTCAGATAAAGAACGTATACGGCAAGGAGGATACTCTCATTACTATCCAGGTTGACCAGCTCCTTGCAGAGAAGTTTGGTATGGTATACGTGGACAAAGACGGAAGCAAAAAGAATCCTTATATTATCCATCGTACCTCTATTGGCTGCTACGAGCGTACACTTGCTCTTCTCATTGAGAAGTATGCAGGAGCATTCCCCATGTGGCTTGCTCCCACACAGGTCAAGATACTGCCCATTGCAGACAGACATCACGACTATGCTTGGAATGTTAAGAAGGCTCTTGAGGCAAAGGGCATGAGAGTAGAGGTTGACGATCGCTCAGAGAAGGTCGGCTACAAGATCCGTGAGGCTCAGCTCGAGAAGGTTCCTTATATGATAATTCTGGGCGATAAGGATATTGAGAACAATACTGTTTCTGTCCGTGCACGTAAGGCAGGCGACCTTGGAGCAATGAGCCTTGAAGATTATATTGCACGTGCTCTCGAAGAAATTGAATCAAAAGTAATCAACTGACGGGAGTATTATGCCTTATAAAAGATATGATGTAAGAAATAAATATAACCACAGGGGCAGAAGAGTAAACGAACGTATGGGACTCAAGGTCTTATTTCTTTTCTTAATACCTGTCCTTATTGTGCTTGTAGTGCTTTTGGGTGTATATCTGGGTTATAATGCAGAAATGAAGCAAAGGCCCAAGCTGCCTGCTCCTGCAACCGTTGACGAAGCAGATACTGTTTCAGATGAACAGCTGCTTCATATTGTAAATGAACATTATCCCCTTGAAGCTGACTACGAACCCGAGCTTGTAAGCTTTGGCGGGATACGTGTTGCAAAGGTTGCGTTTGAAAGCCTTGATGATCTTATAAAGGATGCCGCTTCCCAGGGAATCACCATTACCGTTAAAAAGGGTTATGTTTCCTATTCAGAGCAAGAGAAGCTCTTTGACGAAACCTTTAAAAAGGTCAAGAAGGACAACGATTATTCAGAAATAAAAGCAGAGTCTGAAACAATGAAGATCTGCCCCAGAGCAGGTTGCAGTGAGAACCAGACAGGTATGCTTTTATCCTTTGCAACGGATGAAAAGGGAGATTTTGCAAAGACCCGTGCAGGCAAGTGGCTGGAGAAGTACTCTGTCAATTACGGATTTGTTCTGCGATATCCCGAGGGAGAAGAAGGCAACACGGGACTGACTTATGCTCCCGATGTGTACAGGTATGTAGGAGAAGAGCACGCTTTGAATATGCGTCGATTTGATATGATTCTTGAGTCATATTCATACCATGTTACCATCAGATAACAACTAAAATTTAGTAGAATTATACATTTTTGCAGGAAATTTAAAGAATTATAAAAAATATCTTGCAATTTCAAATGTTTTGTAGTATAATTCATCTGTTACTAACGGCATCAGCGAAAGAGGTGAACAAGAAATGCAGGAGAATATCCATCCTAATTATCAGCAGACTACTATTACCTGCGCTTGCGGCAACGTTATTGAGACAGGCTCCACAAAGCCCAACCAGCGTGTTGAAATTTGCTCAAAGTGCCATCCTTTCTTCACAGGAAAGCAGAAGCTCGTTGATACCGGCGGACGCGTAGACAGATTTAAGAAGCGTTACGGCATCGAGTAATAGTATATCACGCGGCGGCACTTCATTTGAAGGGCCGCCTGTTTTTTTCTTTTATAGGAGTGATAGTGATGCCAGCAGATTATATTACTGTTGAAATGGAAGCTTCCCCCGAGTTTGTGGAAAAGCGTTCGCGCTTTATTGGCTATATAAAGCCTGTCACCACAGAGCAGCAGGCTCTTGATTTTATAAACTCCATACGCTCAAAGCATTGGGATGCTACCCATAATGTATACGCCTATGTGCTCAGAGAACAGAATACCTGCCGATATTCAGACGATAACGAGCCTCAGGGCACAGCAGGGATGCCTGTGCTGGATGTTATCCGTAAAAGCGGTATCACAGACGTATGCATTGTTGTAACCAGATATTTCGGTGGGATACTCCTGGGCGGAGGGGGTCTTGTACGTGCATATTCTCACAGTGCTTCACTTGCTGTAGAGGCAGCGGGATTGATTCAGATGCGCAGCTGCAGTATGTGCAGTCTGCAGTGTACGTATAATCAATACGGAAAGCTTTCATCTCTTGTGCCTGAAAATGGAGGTACAATTGATAACACAGATTTCTCAGACATAGTAAAGCTGGAGTTTCATATTCCTGTTTCTGAGCTTGCAAGGCTTCAGAAGCTTATTACGGATGCTACAAGCGGCAGTGTTACCGTTGAATCTGAAACAACTCAGTATTTTCCTCATAAATATACCAAGTAAATATCACTTGCACCAAGCGCTTTTTCGCGGTTTATTTGCAGTGTTTTAATTTAAAATGAATTTTTCTGTTTTTTTAGGCAGGAAAATTCATTTTTTCATCGTATATATAATCGATACAGATTAAATTGTAGTTTGGAAGGAGGGAGTTATATGGCATTACCTGACTATTTTCTGCAGGAGCTAAAGTCAAGATGTGACATTTCCGACGTGGTTTCGGGCTATGTTAATCTTAAAAGGCGAGGCAGGAATCTTGTTGGGCTTTGTCCTTTTCATTCAGAAAAAACACCTTCCTTCAACATCTATCCCGAAAACGGATCCTTTTACTGCTTCGGATGCGGTACCGGCGGAGATGTGATCACCTTTGTAATGAAGATAGAAAACCTGGATTACATCGAGGCTGTCAGGTTCCTTGCTCAGCGTGCAGGAATGGAAATGCCGGAGAATTCCTACGATGATGGAGTGGGTAAGCTTAGAAGCCGTATCCTTGAGGCTAACAGAGAAGCCGCCAGGTTTTTCTATTCTCAGCTCTATACTCCTGCAGGAAGCCATGCTCTGGAGTATCTGCACGGCAGAGCGTTGTCTGATAAAACCATAAGACGATTCGGCCTTGGATATTCTCCGGGAAGCAGATTTGCTCTTTGTGATCATCTGCGAAGCAAAGGTTTTACAGACAACGAGATCGTAGCGGCAAATCTTGCTTTTAAAAGTAATGACGGCAGACGGATCGTTGACAGATTTGCAGACAGAGCTATGTTTCCCATTATTGATCTGAGGGGTAACGTAATAGCTTTTGGCGGCAGAATTATGTCTGACCAGAAACCCAAATATCTCAACACCTCAGACACGTTGGCGTTCAAAAAAAGCTCCAACCTCTTTTCTTTGAATAATGCAAAAAATACGGGGGAGAGGACGCTTATACTCTGCGAGGGCTATATGGATGTTATAGCTCTGAATCAAGCGGGATTCTGCAATGCTGTTGCAACCTTGGGCACTGCCCTTACATCAGAGCAGGCGTTGCTTATGAAGAGGTATGCTGACGAAGTGATCATATGCTACGATGCTGACGAAGCGGGGCAAAAAGCCACCTCCCGTGCAATTTCAATTCTGAGGGATGCCGGGCTGGTCATCAGAATAATCACCATTCCCGACGGAAAAGATCCGGATGAATTTATCCGCAATCATGGGGACAAAGGTCCTGCTGCCTTCAAGAATGTGCTTGAGAGCAGCGGCAATGACGTGGAATACAGACTTTTTAAGCTAAGGCAGCGTTATGACGTTACAAGACCGGATTCCAAGGTTGCATATATGACGGAGGCTTTGAAGATAATTGCCTCTTTGGAAAGTGCTGTTGAGCAGGATATTTATATATCAAAGCTTTCCTCCGAGCTGAGCATTGATAAAGCGTCGATTACTCAAGACCTCAGAAAGCTCAGCCGCAAAACCTACGGAAGCAGAGAGAAAAAAGAGTTTACCAGACTTTCAGAGGAGCTCACAGGAGTAAAGGATAAGGTGAATACAGAAAAAGCAAAAAACATCAGAGCTGCCAAGGCGGAAGAAATGCTCATTGCCTACCTTGTTTTTAACAACGATATGGCGCCGCTTGCTCAAAAACGCATAACTCCTGATGATTTTGTTACAAAATTCAATGCGGATCTGTATGCCTACATACTTCGTAAAATATCAGAGGGAATATCTCCGCAAACCACCCTCAGCAGAGACTTTACATCTCAGGAAGTATCAAAATTTCATTCGATCTTGTCTTCATACAACTCCCAGGCGGCAACCCGTCAGGCTATGGATGAATACATAGATACCATATTGGAAGAGAAGCACAAGCTCACTCCCGACAAGGTCTCAGAGATGTCTCCTGAGGATATTCTCAAGTCTTTAATGAATAAAAAGAAAAATAATTAATATATTATTTGTGCATAAGAAAGGAATTTTATTATGGCAGGTTCAATACAGGATAAAAAGACAGTTATCAAAGAAATTACAGAGCTTGGAAAAACCAAGGGTCAGCTTACCAACAAAGACATTCTTGATGCAATTGGTGAGATAGATTTCGACCCGGAACAGCTTGAAAAACTCTATGATAACCTTGAGAGTATGGGAATTGAGATCGTTGAAGACAACGACGATCTTCAGTTTGATGACATTGCTTTGGAGGTTACCTCTGCAGTGGATGGCGATTCCTATGATGCAGATTCTGTAGATGCGGTTGCAATTGATGACCCGGTAAAAGTTTATCTTAAGGAAATAGGTCGCGTTCCTCTGCTTTCAAGTGAGGAGGAAATCCAGCTTGCCATCCGCATCAAGGATGGAGACGTTGCAGCAAAACAGCGCCTTTCAGAGGCTAACCTACGTCTTGTTGTAAGTATTGCAAAGAGATATCTTGGCAGAGGTATGCAGTTTTTGGATCTGATCCAGGAGGGCAATCTGGGACTTATCAAAGCAGTTGAAAAGTTCGATTGCTCCAAGGGCTTTAAGTTCTCCACTTATGCAACCTGGTGGATCCGTCAGGCTATTACAAGAGCTATTGCTGACCAGGCACGTACTATCAGAATCCCCGTTCATATGGTTGAGACTATAAACAAGGTTAAAAAGATATCTTCACAGCTTCTTCACCAGAACGGACACGAGCCCACAGCAGACGAGATTGCCGCTGAGCTTGATATGTCCGTGGATAAAGTGCGTGAGATAATGCGTGTTGCTCAGGAGCCTGTTTCTCTGGAAACTCCCATTGGCGAAGAGGAAGACGGCCATCTTGGCGATTTCATCCCCGATGATGATGCTCCTGCTCCTGCAGATGCCGCATCCCATACCCTCCTGCGTGAGCAGCTTATGGAGGTGCTTGATACCCTCACTCCCAGAGAGGAGAAGGTGCTCCGTCTGCGTTTTGGACTTGAAGACGGCAGAAGCCGTACTCTTGAGGAGGTAGGCAAGGAGTTTAACGTTACCCGTGAGCGTATCCGTCAGATCGAGGCAAAGGCGCTCAGAAAGCTCCGTCATCCCTCAAGAAGCAAAAAACTCAAGGATTTTCTTGATTGATCAGAATTAAGAGAACAAGTATTTAAATATATACTTTTATTTTAAGTATCAATCAAGATCAATTGGTGAATTATGGCGTATAAAATAGATTTCGGCGGCTGGGGATCAGTGTTTGCGGTGCCCGTCGGCGTTGTGGACAAGGGGCTTAAGCTTGCAAGCGAAGCTCAGCTTAAGGTGCTTTTGTTTCTGCTCAGGCACAGTGGTGACACTCTCACAGATGAGCTTGTGGCAGAGGCATTGGCTCTTCACCCCGAAGATGTTCGGGACTCAATAGAATACTGGGCTGAAAGAGGGCTCCTTGTATCTGCAGGGGGTGCTGTTACCATGCCAAAGACAACTTCTGCAGAAGCTTCAACTCCAAAGCTTACGCAGGAACCTCAACCTGATATCCTTAAAGCATCAGATAAGCCCCGTCCCGTCTCAAGACCCACAAAGCCTGAGCCGGGATACGTTGCCAAGCGCCTGAAAGCAGACAAAAATCTTATACTGCTTATGGATGAAGCACAGAGGATTTTAGGCAAGGTTTTATCTAATTCCGATACCGCAACCCTTATTATGCTTCATGATACTGACGGTCTTCCCGTAGAGGTTATTCTGATGCTTCTGGAGCATTGTGTACAGATCGACAAGGGCAATATGCGATACATTGAACGCGTTGGAATACAGTGGGGGAGCGATGGCATTACAACCATCAACCTTGCAGAGGAGAAGATCAAGCAATACAGCGAGTCAACCTCTGCTTGGGGCAGGGTATGCGTGGTGTTTGGAATCCATCTCAGCGGTTCTCCTACAAAGAAACAGCTTGAGTATTCAGGCAGATGGATAAATGAGTGGGGCTTTAGTGAAGAAATGCTCCGTTTAGCCTATGAGCGTTGTGTTGATGCAAAGGGAGAGGTGAATCTTTCTTATATTAACGGTATCTTAAAGCGCTGGAATGAGCAGGGACTCAAAAAGCCCGAGGATGTTCACAAGGCAGATGCAATACCTGCCAAGAAAGGGAAGAAGTCCGGAAAATCCGCTGGCAACAAAGCTTCCTACAATATTGATGAATACGAGAATTACAGTATTTTTGATGATTAAAGGTGATACCTATGACATACAGCAAAGAGATATTTTCTCAGGCTTATCAGCTTATGAATGAACGCCGTTCAAAGGCCGACACTTTAGCTCAGAAGCATACGGAGGAGATATATTCAAAATACCCCGAGGCAGAGAGCATAAGCCGCCAGTTGGCATCGTGTTCAATATCTGCAGCCAAGGCAGTGCTCAGAGGCGGCGACGTTAAGGAGCAGCTGGGACTTCTTGCAGACAGAAGTATGGAGCTTCAGGCAAGACAAAAGGCTATACTTACCTCAGAGGGGTATCCCGCAGATTATATGGAGCCGCATTATTTCTGCTCTGCTTGCAAGGACACGGGATCTGTTGAAAAAGACGGAAAAACTATCTATTGTCCCTGTTTTCTAAGCCTTCTTAAAGAGTGTGCTTGTGAGGAGATCAACAGGCTTTCTCCCTTAAAGCTTTCAACCTTTGAAACCTTCAGTCTGGATTATTATCCAAAGGAGTCAACCCCTGATACACCATCTCCGTATCTTCGTATGAGCAGAATGCTTGCGTATTGCAAAGAATATGCAAAAAACTTCAATGGTTTCGGCAAATCAATTCTTATGCGTGGCGCAACAGGTTTAGGCAAGACACATCTTTCTCTTGCTATTGCAAACGAGGTGCTGGAAAAAGGATATTATGTGGTTTACGTCAGTGCGCCCTCAATTCTGTCAAAGCTTGAGAGCTCTCACTTTGATTATAACAGCAATGAGGAAGAGCACCTGATTCAGACATTGTGTGATTGCGATCTGCTTATTATTGACGATTTGGGTACAGAATACATAAGTCAGTACACAAAGACTGCTATTTATAATATTTTTAATAACAGATTGCTTAAGAACAAACCTATGATAATCAATACAAATATGACCATTCGTGAACTGGAGTCAACCTATTCGCAACGTTTTGCATCCAGAATTATGGGAGAATGCGATAAACTTGATTTTTTGGGTAATGACATAAGAGCAATGAAAAAAAATTAAAAAAATTTTAAAAATAGTATTGACTTTTTTCTTAAATTGGATATAATAGTTAATGCTGTTCGTTGCGGAATTGTGTAAGGGTAGCACAGCAGACTCTGACTCTGTTTGTCTGGGTTCGAATCCTAGTTCCGCAGCCAAGTCCGACCCCGAAGAAATTCGGGGTCGTC
Source organism: Ruminococcus sp. (assembly GCA_017416065.1). Lineage (GTDB taxonomy): Bacteria > Bacillota > Clostridia > Oscillospirales > Acutalibacteraceae > Ruminococcoides. Next base: position 8,528 of record JAFQDM010000006.1, on the reverse strand, counting down.
TTTTTACCGAGGTAATTACCATTTAATTGAAATATATTGCGCAGTTTGGGGACGTTTCCGAGCGCCGCCGGGGGCGGATGAAGCGAGGAAAAAGGAGTGGCAGCAACCTGACGATTGGCAAGTGAGCGTTGCTCACGCAGACAGAGTCCCGGTTGCAACAGGAAGCGCGCGACCTTCGGGACGAAGAGGATTCTTCGTCAGGATATGTAATTAAAAATATAAGTAAATATCGAGGTGTAGCGCAGTTTAGTAGCGCGCGACCTTCGGGACGAAGAGGATTCTTCGTCAAGATGTGTTATTAAAAAATATAAGTAAATATCGAGGTGTAGCGCAGTTTGGTAGCGCGCGACCTTCGGGACGAAGAGGATTCTTCGTCAAGATGTGTTATTAAAAAATATAAGTAAATATCGAGGTGTAGCGCAGTTTGGTAGCGCGCTTCGTTCGGGACGAAGAAGTCGTGGGTTCGAATCCCGTCACCTCGACCAAGACGGCAGGCTAAGGCTTGCCGTTTTTTATTATTTACATCTTATTTCAGCATAAAATAGGGAATTAAGTTATCCAATTGTTATCCATAAATACATAAAATTGATTGAATTAATGCATTGATAATTTCGTTGATATCAACAATTAACTTGCCGGAAATTTGTGTAATAATACCCTAAAAATTTTTGTCAAATAAATCTGTTAGTCAATTTGACTAAACTTTGAAACCGTTTTGATACAATTTAACAGTTTTGTAATTTTTGGCACAATATTTGTTGCTTTTTGCCTATATATAGATATATAATAAATAAGTAAAATAGGATGGGATTGCTATGCCCTTTTGGCACTATGCTGTGTATTATCAGCCACTGCATATCCGGTGGTTTATAATACATAGCATCGGCGGGGTCAGACGCTGTTCGGGCCAAGGCTTGAATCTCTTCTTAAACTCGAAATCTTTTTTAGGAGGTAATCGAATGAATATGTTTAAAAAGTTATTATCTTTTGTGTTAGCTTTGATAATACTTTTATCTATGTTCACTATAGGTATCCCTGCGGCGGTTGCAGATCTTTCGAGTGTTGGTGTCAATCCATTGACTGTCACCATTGATACCGGAGCATCTGTAACTATTTCAGACAACGACGGAGACGGATTTTATGATATCGGCACGGCAGACGATCTGTACGCCTTTGCAGAGCTCGTAGATGGCGGTAAGACAACTATCAAAGGTGAGCTTACTGCTGATATCGTTGTTAATGAAGGCAGAATTACAGACGAAAATGGATCATACAGATCGTGGGACCCTATCGGTGGAGGTTCTACACAATATGCAACAACGTTTGATGGTAACGGATATTCTATTTCCGGACTTTACCACGTCGGCACATCTTCAAGCTATAAGGGCTTGTTTGCAAGAGTTACTTCAGCTGCTGTTATTCAGAATGTAACCGTTAAGAACTCTTACATTCATGCAGACGACTCAGTTGGTGCAATTGTTGGTTACTCTTACGGAGCAGTTATCAATTGCCATAGTATAGACAATATCCTTATGGGTAGACTGGATGAAACTGCTAAGTATACCGGTGGTGTTGTTGGTTATGGTAACGGCACAGAGGTCACTGGCTGTACCAATACCAGCACGGTTTACGGTCAGTTACACGCAGGCGGTATTGTTGGTTATGCTACCGGCGCAACAATCATCACTGATTGCCACAATTATGGTAATGTTATTGCAGATGCTCAAACCGGACACGGTGGTATTGCAGGTACTGTAGATAATACAAAAGGCCAGGTTGTCAATTGTATAAACCTTGGCAGTGTTGAGGGAAAGTCCCAAACAGGCGGTGTAGTCGGTTACAACACAGGACAGGTTCTGAACTGTATCAATTCAGGTTCCGTTACCGGTACAAGCAGCTATACGGGCGGTATAGTCGGATACAATACTCGTACCATTACCGATTGTTCAAACTCAGGCAATGTTTCCGGTAAAGGCTATGTGGGCGGTGTTGCAGGATATAATTACGGTTCAAATGCTGATATTCTGACAAGTAGTAATACAGGTAGTGTCAGCGCAACAGCTAACTATTGCGGTGGTATTACAGGTTCAAACACTTCCTCGTCAACTATTGTCAGCTCATATAATATCGGCTCAGTTACCAGCACTGCTAACTACTCAGGCGGTATTTCGGGCAGTAATAACAGCAGCAGTATCTTAAGGAACTGCTATAATTCCGGTACTGTAACAGGCAATTCTTATGTAGGCGGTATAACGGGATACAGCCCTGCTACTTGCACAGGATGTTATTATTTAAGCACATCAGCATCAGGCGGTATTAACGGCAATGACACATCAGGCAAAGCAGAGGCAAAGACTGCCGAGCAGTTTGCAAGCGGTGAGATAGCATACACTCTTCAGGGAACTCAGACAGAGCAGATCTGGGGTCAGAACATCGGAGAGGATCCGACTCCTCAGCTTAGTGATGCCAAGGTCTACCTGGTAAATGCAGGTTGCGGCGGTAGCTCTGTTCAGGTTTATTCAAACAGCCCCGAGGATCCTGACCATAACTATGTGAACGGCTTCTGCTCTGTTTGTGATGCATACGAGCCTGCAGTTGATTCAGATTCAGACGGGTATTACGAGATAGACAATGCAGGTAAGCTCTATTGGTTTGCACAGCAGGTCAACGGCGGCAATACTGCAATTAAATTAAAGCTCACCAAAGATATTGTTATTAACCAGGGTGACATTACATCATCAACCACAAATGCAAGAGCGTGGACTCCCATTGGTAATGACAACGAACCGTTTGCAGGTCACTTTGACGGTAATTCCAAATCTATTTCAGGCTTATATCATAAAGCAGCAATCGACAACGCCGCTTTAGTTGGTAATCTGGAAAATGGCGGTATAATTTCAAACGTTCATGTTACCAATTCGTATATTTCAGGCAAGGGTCATTGTGCTATTATTGCAGGCGATAACTATGGTACAATTTCAGGTTGTTCCGTAACAGATTCCGAATGTGTTGGTTCAGGTGATTTTGTAGGCGGTATCGCAGGATATAGCTCAACAACCGGACGCATTACCGAGTGTTACAACGAAAGCACTGTCAGTGGCGCTCAGTATGTAGGTGGTATTGCAGGAGACAATCACGGCGGTGCAGATATTCTTAATTGCTATAATACAGGAGATATCTCCAGCACAAGCGGATATTGCGGTGGAATTGCAGGATATAATACAAGCTCAGGCTCTACTGTAACTAATTGCTATACCACAGGTAAGGTCAGCGGAGGTACCACTTACGATGGTGGTGTAGTTGGCAGAAACAACGAGGGCACGGTTAAAAATTGCTATTTCCTGAACACTGCTCATGCAGGCGGTATTGACGGAGGTAACGTTACAGGCTCCGCAGAGGCAAAAACTGCAGAAGAGTTTGCAAGCGGTAAAGTTGCATATCTTCTCCAGGGTACACAGGCAGACGAGGTCTGGGGTCAGACAGTAGGGGAAGATAAATATCCTTTACTCTTTGATGATAAGGTATATCTTGTCACAACTAACTGTGCAAACGAGACGGTTGAGCTTTATGCAAACGTTTCCGAGATCACAGATCATAACTACGTAAACGGCTTCTGTACCATCTGCGATGGCTACGAGCCCGCAAAGGATACAGATTCAGACGGATATTACGAGATAGACAATGCAGGTAAGCTTTATTGGTTTGCAGAGCAGGTAAACGCCGGCAATGTTTCAATAAACGGAAAGCTTACTAAAAACATTGTCATTAACCAGGGGGAGATTACATCATCATCTACCGGTGCAAGAGCATGGACTCCCATAGGCAGTGAGGATTTCCGTTTTGCCGGACATCTTGACGGTAATTCAAAGTCTATTTCAGGCTTATATCATAATTCATCAAATGACGACATTGGTTTGGTGGGTTATGCTGATGCAGAAGCTTTAATTACCAATGTAAATATTACTAATTCATATATTTCAGCTAATTCACATATCGGATTTATTGTGGCTCACAACTACGGAACCATAAAAGGCTGTAGCGTAACTGATTCGGAGATTACAGCTATAGGTAATTTCGTAGGAGGAATATCCGGATACAGTTCTAATACAGCGCTTATTTCCGAGTGCTTTAACAGCAGTACGGTAAGCGGTGCTCAGTATGTAGGCGGTATTGCAGGTGATTGCCACACCAGTTCAGGTATCATTAACGGCGGAAAGATCCTGAATTGCTACAATACAGGCGATGTATCCAGTGTAAGCGGATATTGCGGTGGAATAGCAGGATATATCACAGGCGATTCTGTTATCAGTAACTGTTATTCAACGGGTACCGTAAGTGGTAGTACCGATTACGCAGGAATTGTAGTCGGTTCAAATAATCTGGGTACAATAACAAACTGCTATTATCTTGATACTGTCAAAGAACGCGGTATTGATGGTAGCGACGTTACAGGCTCCGCAGAGGCAAAAACTGCAGCAGAGTTTGCAAGCGGTGAGGTGGCATATCTCCTCCAGGGTACACAGACAGAAAACATCTGGGGTCAGACTCTTGGAGAAGATTCTTATCCTTTGCTCCACGATGACAGAGTATATTACGGCGACTTATCCTGTGCTGATGATTCAGAGGTAGGATATACAAACTCTGCTTCAAAACCTGAGCATAGCTACACCTCGGTTGTAACTCCTCCCACAGACACAGAGAGAGGATATACAACCTACACTTGTACAGTATGCTCAGATTCATACGTTGATGACTTTGTGTATATAGATTCAATGGGCGGAGTCAGCGGTGACGACACATTGTTTGAAGAGGCTGATTCCACACAGCCGTATATCAAGCTGGCAAAACCCTCTTATCAGATAGAAAGCCCCATTCTTGTAACAGCAGACTACGGTACAAGACTTGCTCTGTATCCCGGCAGCGTTACAGCTCCTACCAGCTCTGATAAGCCTGTTTATACCTTTGACCTTGAAGGTCACGAGGGACAGGTCGTAGATATCAGAACGGGCGAATATCATTCAGACAGCGGCGTTAAGCCTTATCTCACACAGGCAAAATACAACATCTTCCTGTTTGCGGATGATGCTTACACGGTTGCCGCAGGTCCCGTTGCGGTAAATATTACTCACGCTAACGTTATTTCGGTAAATGCTAACACATATCTGGAAACCAACAGAACCGTCTATAACTATGGTGAGCCTATCGTTATGAAGGCTAAGGCTGCAAGTAATGCTAATGCATGGGTTGGCGTTTACCAAAAGGGTGCTAATACCCAGACCACAGCTCCCGAGTATGTAATTCTTGTTGGTTCAGGTTATTCAACAAGATATTCAGAGGTCAATACCGACGTAATCTACCGTTCGGTAGTAAACACAAATATGGAGCTTGAAGCAGGTGAGTACGACATTCACCTCTTTGCAGACAAGAACCCAACCTCCACAAAGCTTGCATCTCTTACGTTCAAGGTGCAGTACGGTACTCTGAGTACCGACAAGACCTCCTACGGCTATGGCGAGGATATTATATCTGTAGCTGATACGTACAACACGTCAGACGTAAACATAGCTAATACACTTGTTGTTGCAGGTTTGTCATCAAGTAGTACTACTTCCGGTTTGTCAGGTACTGCAAACAATGGTAACTATGTGAACTCTCCCGGTACGGTTGCCAACGGAGCGATCCTTGAATTGCTTGAAACAAGCGGACATTCCACCTATAACTGGGCTCGTATAAAGGTTAGCAAAAAAGCTTCCTACGGTTCAGCAGCCAACGGAACCGTAGGTTGGGCAAAGACTTATCTGAATGCTGCCTCCGGTTCAGACGTTAAGATTTACGGTGTGCTTACCAAGGCGGCAGATCTGTACACAAGCATTGGTGTTAACACCGGTCTTGGCGGATCACTTTCCAACAGCAGCAGTAAGATAGTTTCAGGCTTACCTGTAGGCACAGCATTCAACTACCTGGAATATGGTAATAACTGCTGGATCAAGGTTCAGGTGGGCGGATTCACAGGTTGGCTGTTCCGTAGCTACACACAGCAGAACGAGATCAAGCTTACCTTCCGCAGACACAACACGGCTATTCCTACTTACAGCTCTGAATATGAGAGAGTGGGAATTTATACATCAGATGCAACACTCGGCACTACGCCTTCCGAGGGTTGGTATCATCTGAAAAACGTTAACCAAAGAGCAGTGGTCCTTCAGGATCTGAGCAAGACATTAGCAAGTAATACCAGCTCAAGCTTGTATCCCAATGGCAGTCACACGTTACATCTCCTTGGTAATGATGGATATACTGACACAGTTACAAAGCAGACCGTTACCGTTTCAGGCGCAGTTACAGGTGAATTTATAAACGGCGCATATGAGCTCGACACCCTCTCTGACGGCTTTGCAAACGGCAGAGTTGCCTTAGAGATCGATACAGAGAACTGCTACGGTTATGTTGGTAATGAAAATACATACGCAGTGATTTACTGGGCAGGAGAAGATGGTCTGCCCCTTGCAGGGTACAAATCCTTTGCAAAGATTCCTCTTGACAAGAATATCGTAACCTTTGATATGCATCCTTATTCAATTATTCCCGAGGGAGCAACTGGTCTTGTTGCATACGTTGAGTTTAACGGTGTACAGGGTACAACAGGTTACGTTGTAGAGCTTCCTGAGGATGCAAAGACTTACTCAAATCTTGACAAGGGCATAGTTTCTGAGTTTCAGATCCTTGCAGATGCACAGCTCACCTCCAACGAAATAGAGTACGATTGCAACGAAAATTATGATTTGGCTCTAAGAGATATAGTTAACAACAGCACAAAGAGTGCAGGTATCTTCATTTCAGGTGATGCTACATATTCAGGTGCCAGAGCAGAGTTTGCGCTTCTTGATTCCATTAAATCTTCTGTGGAATCCTCCACAGGCAAAACAGTACCCCCTGTCTATATCTCGTTAGGAGATTCAGACAATGACGAAGAGGGTACAGGCTACAATGCGTTTATTGATTATGTAAACGCAAACGGCGGAAGTGTATCTGAAGACAAGCTCTATTACTCTACGATGATTTCCGGCTATAAGTTCATCTTCCTTGCATGCGATGCGGGCGATAAGGAGCTTTCAGTCGAACAGCTTGAGTGGCTGGATGATGAGCTTGCTGACAATAAACAGGAAAACGCCGGCAAGCCTGTGTTCATTCTTCTGCATGATGTTCTTGCAGACACGGTAGTAACACCTTACGGCGCCATTACCAATACTGACGAGATTGCAGAGGTTACAAAAAAATATAATAACGTGTATGTTTTCTCAGGTCATAATCTTTATGATTTGTCAAGTAAGAACTTGGTTTTTGGAGGAGACGATACACTTCCTGTTGTTGTTAGTGCAGGTACTGTTGGATTTTCAAGGCATTTCGATGGAACCGGCTTGACCGCTTTTACTGATGCTTCATCAACAGGCTATTATGTTCGAGTATACTCCAACAAGATTGCCATCTTAGGCAGAGATTTCAAAACAGGTAATTGGATTCCCGAGGCTTGTTGTGTTCTGTATAATCAGGACGTAGCAGTTACCAAGGATGACGTAGCACTTTCTCTTACAGAGAGCATCAATAAAGAAGATTACATCAAGAATGATAAAAACAGAGATCTTTCATTTATTTCTTCCGACACAGACATTGTTACCGTAACAGAGGATGGCTATGTAACTCCTGTTGCAGTAGGAGACACAATACCCACTCATACATCAGTAATAGTTACTGCGGCTGCAACTAATACAGAGGTTGTTACAAGAGCAGAGCTTCCCCTGAGAATTTTTGAAGACATAGACAGAAATTACTATGTACGCGGTAGCTTTAATAATTGGGAAGAGGGAGTTGTAATGGAGAAATCGTTGGATGACGATGACTTAGTTACAGCATCACTAACCTTTAAGCGTGGTATCTACGAGTTCAAGCTTAACAATTTTGAAACCTGGTTCGAAAATCCCGTTGTCATTGACAATGTAACAGACGACAGCGGCATAGTACTCACTCCCAGAATCCAGAGAGAAAATACACGATCTACTCAGGTTGACAATACTACTACTTTGGTAGCTCTTGGCGGAACGTACGAGTTCGAGTACAGAATCAGCACTAACACCTTGAAGATCTACCACACATCTCTGCTGGACGAAGGCGGTACAGCAGGCGACACAAGCCTCTTGGATAAGGCAGCCTCCACAGAGCCCTACGTAGTAACAAGCAAAGAAGAGTTCAAGCTTGGAGAATCCATCTACGTAACAGCATCCGGCGGAACATGGGTAGGAATATATAAGGCGGACACAACGGACTATGAAAACACCTACTCCTCATACTGGTATTATGTAGAGGGATGTGACGGCAGACCTCTGGATATCAGGACGTTAAAATACAACGCAAAGGATAAAACGTTAGACCCCATCTTCTACACAGGAGAATACAAGGCAGTCCTGTTTGGAACGAATGACCAGAGTCAGGTACTTGACGAGGTATACTTTGACGTAGTAGATGCAAACTAC
>JAFQDM010000005.1 GCA_017416065.1 Ruminococcus sp. | reverse complement strand
GTGAGATCGGCTATATGTTCGGTCAGTACAAGAGACTCAGAAACGAGTTCACAGGCGTTCTGACAGGTAAGGGCCTCCAGTACGGCGGTTCCCTCATCCGTCCTGAGGCTACAGGCTTCGGCGCAGTTTACTATACAGTAGAAATGCTCAAGACTCTCGGCGAGAGCATTGAGGGCAAGACAGTTGCAGTTTCCGGCTTCGGTAACGTTGCATGGGGTGTTGTTCAGAAGGTTACTGAGCTCGGCGGTAAGGTTGTTACACTTTCCGGTCCTGACGGCTACATCTACGACGAGAACGGCATCAACACAGAAGAGAAGATCAACTTTATGCTTGAGATGCGTGACTCCCGTCGCGACAAGGTTCAGGATTACGCTGACAAGTTCGGTGTTCCCTTCTTTGCAGGCCAGAAGCCCTGGGGCGTTAAGGCTGACATCATTATGCCCTGCGCTACTCAGAACGAGGTTGGTATGGCAGAGGCTCAGCAGATCGTTGCTAACGGCGTTAAGTACTATGTTGAGGTTTCCAATATGCCCACAACCAACGAGGCTGTTGACTACCTGAAGGAGAACAAGGTTGTTGTTGCTCCCTCCAAGGCAGTAAACGCAGGCGGCGTTGCAGTTTCCGGCCTTGAGATGAGCCAGAACTCCATGCGCTACAGCTGGAGTGCAGAAGAGGTTGACGCAAAGCTCAAGGACATTATGAAGAGCATCTACAAGAACTCCTACGATGCAGCTAAGGAGTACGGCATGGAGGGTGACCTGGTTGCAGGTGCCAACATTGCAGGCTTCCTGAAGGTTGCAGAGGCTATGAAGGCTCAGGGTTGCGTTTAATTAATAAGGATTCCTTGCTTTTAATTAATATACTCTAAAAAGTGCGGTGAACTTGATCGTTCACCGCACTTTTCTTTTTGATTATTTATTCCTTAAAATTTGCAAGGAGCCACCTTGCCACTGCGTCCTCGTCGCAACTGCCGATAACCCCCGTTGCAATAGCTTTGAGCTCATCCACGGCATTCTCTACCGCATAGGCCTCGTCTGCTGCCTTAAACAGGTCAATATCGTTGTATCCGTCACCAAACACCACAAGTCTTTTGGCCCCTGTGAGATGTTTGAGCCTAAGTGCACCCTTTGCCTTTGTGGCGGCTTTCGGCATAACCTCCAAGAACCAATTGTCTGTGTAATTATCCGGCTGAAAAAGGCAGTTGCATTTATCCTTGAGGAACTCGTAAACAGGCAGGAGCTTTTCCTTGGGCTCCATATAGGAAAAATAAAACACATCTCCCTGAAGAGCCCCCTCAAAGCCTCCTGCAACCTCTGTTCTGCGGCTGTCATCCTCACGGGTCTTTGCAAATCTGAGCACGTTTTGGCTTACAGCAGAGGGGTCGTATATAAACTTCTCCTGCCCTTGTACATAGGCATATACAATGGGAATATACGAGTACTTTTCAACTGCTGATCTAACAGCTTCTATCTCCCTTTCTGCCATAAAGTTTGAGACTATCCTCTCGCGGGTGTATCTGTCCACCATAAAGGTGCCCGTGTAGACAATTAAGGGAGTATCTCCCTCCAGGCCTTTTGTTACCGCCGTGGCTGTGACGGCAGAACGGGCTGTGGCAAAGGTGAACATAAGCCCCTTTTTGGTAAGTGCGTTAAGAGTTTCGATGGTAAAAGGAGAAAGCTGTGCTTTGCTGTTGAGCAGAGTTGAATCCAGGTCGGATACGTACAGGGTCTTCATATTCTGTCTTCCTTAGTTAATATTTGATAAAAGCTTTAAAAGGCAAGCCTTTGCACGCTCAGGGTCTGCCGCACCTCGGCTTTGCCTCATAACCGTGCCCAGAAACGCCATGAGCGCCTTTTCTTTTCCGTTTTTGAAGTCTGCAACGGCAGGGGCGTTCAGCTCCAATGCCGCTTGACAGAGGGACATAAGCTCTTCTTCGCTTATTCCCTGCATATCCCGGGCGGTAATGAGCTCCTCGGCACGCTTACCTGTTGCAAGCATTTTGTCAAGAGTTACCTTTGCAAGGTTTTTGCTGATAGTTTTCTGCTGTACCAGAGTGCAGAGCTCTGCAAGGCTGTGGGGAGTTATCCTCAGGCTGAACTCCTCCTTTTCTCCTTCCGTTGCAAAGAGGGAGAATATCTGCCCTGTGATGAACCCGGCCGCAAGCTGAGGCTCTGCACAAAGCTTCACCGCTTCGTCATAAAACTCAGAAATCCGTCTGTATTTTGTGAGCAGTGCCGCCTGTGACTTTGTAAGCCCCAACTGCTCTGTATATATCTTCTCTTTTTCTGAGGGGAGCATGGGCATACTGTGCCTGACATCCTCCACCTCCTGCTGTGTAAGCACCACCGGCTGCAGATCGGGCTCGCAAAAGAATCTGTAGTCCTGTGCATCCTCCTTGCTTCTCATAGGGATGGTGATTCCCTTTGCTTCGTCAAATCTCAGGGTCTGCCTTTGAACACTTCCGCCTTTTTCAAGGATATCCTTCTGCCTGGCATATTCATACTCCATAGCCCTTGCGATTGAGCTTACGGAGCTCATATTCTTAATTTCCGTTCTGGTGCCCAGAGTCTCCGCCCCCTGCTTTTTAAGGGAAACGTTCACGTCACAGCGCATGGAGCCCTCCTGCATTTTGCAGTCTGAAACTCCTATGTAGCGCATAAGTATACGAAGCTTTTCTACGTACTCCTTTGCCTCCTCCACAGACGAAATGTCAGGCTCGCTGACTATCTCTATAAGAGGCACTCCGCATCGGTTGTAGTCCACACAAAAAGCATCCTCTGTATGCACCACCTTGCCTGCATCCTCCTCCACCTGTATCCGTGTAATGCGGATGCGCTTGCCCGAGGACAGCTCCAGGTATCCATCCTCACACAAAGGAGTGCTCAGCTGGGTTATCTGATACGCCTTGGGAAGGTCGGGGTAGGAGTAGTTCTTGCGCTCCATAACGGAGCGAAGATTCACCCTGCAGTTAAGTGCCGATCCTGCCATAAGCGCAAGGTACACCGCCTGCTTATTAAGAACGGGAAGTGTGCCCGGATGCCCTAAGCAAACGGGGCAGCACAGGGTGTTGGGCTCTGCGCCGAAACGGGTACTGCAAAGGCAGAAAAGCTTGGAATCTGTGCTCAGCTCAATGTGGGTCTCAAGGCCCGAAACAAGCTCATAGCTCATAATCTGACCCCCCAATCTGCAGTCCTTACAAAATCCGTATTCTGCTGAAATTTATAAGCAAGATTCATTATGGCCTCCTCGCCGAATCTTCTTCCTATAAGCTGCATTCCCACAGGCAGTTCATGGTGTGAATATCCGCAGCAGAGGGACACCGCAGGAACTCCTGCAATGTTCACGGGAGCTGTGCAGATATCTGCCTTGTAAGCCTCTACGGGACTGAGCTGTGTGCCTGTTCTGAAGGCTGTGGTGGGCGCTGTGGGAGCAAGGATCGCATCGCATTTTTCGAATGCTTTTTCAAAGGCTGTGCTCAAGCCCTCTCTGAGAAGCTGTGCCTTTTTGTAATAAGCGTCGCAGTATCCCTTGGAGAGCACGTAGGTGCCCATAAGTATCCTGCGCTTTACCTCCTGAGAAAAACCCTCGCTTCTGGTTTTGATCATCATCTCATTTACAGAAGCAAACCCTTCCCCTGTGCGGTGCCCAAAGCGCACCCCGTCGTACCTTGCAAGGTTTGAGGATGCCTCTGCACAGGCAAGGATATGATAAGCAGGCAGGGCATAGTGTATCTCAGGAATATCAATACTCACAAGGTTTATTCCCATTCCCTCAAAGGTTTTAAGGGCACTCTCCACAGCCTGTGCCACCTCTGAAGATACTTCGCTGAAAAGCTGAGGCACTATTCCTATTGTTTTTCCTTTTATGTCATTATTCAGGTTTTTAAACGTTTGAGGCACGTAGGTTTTACTGCTTGTGCTGTCCAGAGGGTCTGCCCCTGCAATTGCATCAAAAACTATGGCAACGTCCTCTACCGTTTGTGCCATGGGGCCTATCTGGTCAAGGCTTGAGGCAAAGGCAACAAGTCCGCTTCTGGACACAGCCCCGTAGGTTGGCTTAAGCCCCACAAGGCCGCAAAAAGCCGCAGGCTGGCGCACAGAGCCGCCTGTGTCGCTGCCCAAAGAATAAACCGCAAGGTTGCCTGCCACAGCACCTGCACTTCCGCCTGAGGAGCCGCCTGTACTGCGGGAGATATCAAAGGGATTATGTGCAGGACCGAAGCAGGAGGTCTCGCAGGAGCTGCCCATTGCGAATTCATCCATATTCGTCTTGCCCAAAAGCACGGCTCCCTGAGCCTTAAGTCTGCTCCAGGCAGTTGCATCGTACAGAGGCTTGTAGCCCCTGAGTATCTTTGAACAGCAGGTGGTCTCCGTCCCTCTTGTGGATATATTGTCCTTGAGCGCCATAGGGATACCTGTAAGCAGACCCACTCCCTCTCCCTTTCTGAAGGCTTCGTCTGCTTTTTGTGCACTCTCAAGTGCCTCTTCCCTTGTCACGTTCACATATGCGTTCAAGGCGGTATTGTCTCTGTCTATGGCATCAAGATATTGTTTTGCAAGCTCACGCGCAGAAAGCTCTCTGTGCTTCAGAAGCTTGTGCAGATACTCTATTCTACCCATACTCACGCTCTCTTTCTGACCACAAAAAACTCTCCGTCACTCAAAGGGGCGTTTGCAAGCAGCTCTTCTCTGCAATAAGAAGCGCCGACTCTGTCCTGCGCAAGACTGTACTCCTCTGCCTTTTGAGCTTCTGACTCACAGCTTTGCACCTTTGCCTTTCTGACAGCATCTGCAAAGCCTATCATCTGCTGCAAATCTGAGATCAAGGCAGGGTATTCCTCACGGGTTACGGAAAGCTTTGCAAGCATGGCAATATTCTCTATCTCTTCTTTTGTAATCATATTTCCTCCGGGGTTTATGGATATAGTATCTGCCCAAAGCCAACTGCTATTCCACAGACTTCATACTTTCTACCATATCTATTTTTTTGATTCTGAAATGCATAATAATATTCACAATTGCCGCAAACACAAGGGTCAGCACCGCAGAGATAATAAACACGGTAAAATGGATCTCTCTGCCGAACATAAGCATATCGATCTCTACGGTTGAGATTATAAAGCGTAAAAGCCACACACCCAGTACAAGCCCTGCCCCTGTACCCAAGAGGCTGAGAAGCAGGTTTTCCCTATATATATAGGCAGAGGTCTCCGTGTCCTTGAATCCCAGGACCTTAAGGGTAGAGATCTCCCTCTTGCGCTCTGCAATATTTATGTTTGTCAGATTATAGAGCACCACAAACGCAAGTGCGCCTGCGCACACAAGCATTACGAGTACAACGTAATTAAGGGAGCCTATCATTTCGCTAAACGCCTTGATGCTATCCTCTACAAAGGAGATACCTCGCACAAAATCCTTTGCAAGGAATTCTTCAGCCATTGCGTCGCTTAAAATGTCTGCATCCTCTGCTTTTGTAAACATAACAACGTTATACTCAGGAGCTTCGCCGAAGTATTCCGCATACAGCTCAGGGCTCATATACACGTATCCGTAGAGATAATTCTCGCAGATACCCACTACCTCAGGGCGTACCTTCACACCCTTTTCAACCACGGATACCTTGTCTCCTACCCATACTCCCATATTCCTTGCAAGCTTTTCTGACAAAACAACGCCTTTGGTTCCTATCTCTATTTTATCTCCGCCCTTGCGCTGCTGCAGGTGAACCATTTTCTCAAACTCCTGCATATTCTCAGGCACGCAGATGTAGGTATCGTCATAGTAGCCCCTCTCGGTGGAATTCACCGCCACCAGGGTCTGGCGGCATCGCACAGCGCTGTCTATTCTGCTGTCTGACATAAAGTGTTCTTTGAATTCAGCCTCTGAGGTGTCGCTGTCAACAGCAGCCACCGCATCGTAGGTGAACACCTTGCCGAACTGCTTATCAATCACGTCGTTTATACTGCCGTAGAGTCCAAACGCCGCAACGATCAGAGCCGTACATCCTGCTACGCCCAAAACCGTCATAAAGAACCGCACCTTGTAGCGGAATATGTTCCTCACGGTCACCTTTGAGAAAAATCCCAGTCTGCTCCAGATAAAGCCCACATGCTCTAAGAATATCCTCTTGCCGGGCTTGGGGGCCTTGGGTCTGAGCAGGGTTGCAGGCTCCTTTCTGAGCAGGGAACGGCAGGTTAAATACGCCACACCTGAGGTGCAGAGCATTGCCACCACGATTGCGATCACCGCGCTGCCTGCATCGACCGTCAGCACAAGCTTTGGAAGCGACGAATACAACATTCTGTAGGCATTAAAGATCACAAAAGGAATACTGAAAATTCCCAGCAGTATTCCAACTGCCGAGCCCACAACCGTGGCACTTATGCAATACGCTATGTACTTTGCAGTTATTGAGCTTTTTCTGTATCCGAGGGTGGTGAAGGCTCCCAGGTCTGAGCGTTGCTCCTCAATGAGCCTTGTCATGGTAGTAACGCAGACAAGTACCGCCACAAGCAGAAAGAATATGGGGAACACCTTACCTACTGCGGTTACCCTTTCCACGTCATCCTCGTAGGAAGAGTATCCGGGGCTTGAGTCTCTTGTGTTGCAAAGCCACTGCGGCTCAGGGATGCTGTCAAGCTCCTGCTGTGCCTTCTTTAGCTCCTCTTCCGCTTTTTCAAACTCACTCTCTGCTTCTGCGGACTTTGAGTCAATCTCCTGCTGTGCCTTCTCAAGCAAGGCTTCTGCCTCTTTCTGATTTGTCTCCAGAGCCTTTACTCCCAAAGTATACTCTTCCCATGCAGACTCAAGCTCTGCTTCTGCCTGTGCAAACTTTTTTTCTGCCTGCTGTATTTCTGCATCAAGGGCAGCCGTTGCCTCTGAAAGCTGTGCTTTGGCGGTATTCAGGGTGCTTTCCTGAGTAGCTATGGTCTCGACTGCAAGCAAAAGCTGAGATGCACCATTGTCAATGAAATCCAAAAGTGCAAAAAGCTTTTCACTCAGAGCATCTCTGAGCTCTAACGCAGAGATGTACTTTGGATTTTCAGCAGGGTCGATTCCCTGAGCCTTAAGCTGTGCCAAAAGTAAATCAAGATCTTCCTCTGCTTCCTTGAGCTGTGCCTCCACAGAGACTTTGTAAATACGGGCATATGCCGCTACAGACTCCACGTCCTCTGCACTCAGCATATCCTTTTCTCCGTAAAAAGCCTCTATCTGCTCCCGGCTGATTCCAAACTTCTGTGCAACGGAAAGGATGCCTTCCTTCATATCCTTCTTGGCATTTGAAATCTCTTCTTCGCCCTTTTTAAGCTGTGCTTCCGTGTTTTCTATATCTTGCTGAGCCTTTGCGATCTCAGCCGCAAATTCCTCTTTGCCGCTGTGCAGCTCCAAAGCTCCTGCGTCTATCTTCTCCTTTGCAGCTGCAAGGGTCTTCTGTGCAGATGATGTCTCCTCCTGCAATGCTTTTCTTCCTGCATCAAGCTCATCTTGTGCTTCTGCAAACCCTTTTTCTGCCTTTGATCTTTCAGACTGCAGGGTTGCTTTTGCTTCGTCAATGCTTGCCTGCGCCGACTCCACCTCTTCCCTAACAAAGGTCTGCACACGGGTATCTGACGTAAGCTCAAGCCTTTCGCCAAGCTTGTCCCTGAGATCACTGTACTCCTCTGAATAAGGCTCAAGTCCCCTAAGCTCGCCGAAGGTAACGTACAGGTCTGTGTATCTGTCTGCACAGAAGCTCTCCATGGGAATCATCATATATGCCGAGACCTTGCCTGAGCCTACGTTGGTGGAGCCTCGCTCAAAGGAAATATATAAAGGGCTGTCCACTACACCCACTATCTTAAACTCCGTGACACTCAGCATCTGAGAAAGGTCTGCATCCTCAGTCGGAGAGAAAAAGCTGATGGTATCTCCCAATTCATAGTCGCCGAATCGGGACGCACCTATGACCGTCTCGTTTGGTGCCTGGGGCATTCTGCCCTCCTTAAGGGTCAGGGAGTTTATCTCTTTGTAATCACCGAATTTCTTCGGAATTGCATGGAGGCGGATAACGCTACCTGTGTCTCCCTTTGTGAGCACGTCGCAGAAGTACGAGGGCATAACGTCCTCTACTCCCTCTGTATTCTCTACAGCTTTTACGTCCTCCTCAGAAAATCCCACCGTGGAGATAAGACGAAAATCCATAAGGTTCTTGTCTGCATAATACTCATCCACTACGGCATACATAGAGGGTGCCGTGGAATTCACACCTACAAGAAATCCCACGCCCAGCATTATGATAAGCATAATGGAAATAAAGCGTGCTTTTGTTCTGCCGATATCGCGCAGCATATTCTTAAACAGCATTTTTGACACAGGTACTCACCTCCTTTTGTGCTATTGGTTACCAATTACCACTCTATATCATCCACACTGACGGGATGCTCGTTTATTGTATCGCTCACGATCTTTCCGCTTCCCATTTTGATAACGCGGTCAGCCATGGGAGTTATGGCTGTGTTGTGGGTTATGAGCACCACGGTAAGCCCGTCCTCCCGGGATCTCTTTTGCAGAAGCTTCAGGATGTTTCTGCCTGTGTTGTAGTCAAGGGCTCCCGTCGGCTCGTCGCACAGCAAAAGCTTGGGCTTCTTTGCAAGGGCGCGGGCAATGGATACCCTCTGCTGTTCTCCGCCCGAGAGCTGAGCAGGGAAGTTGTCCATTCTGTCGGCAAGGCCCACGCTTTGGAGGGCTTTTTCTGCATCTATGGTATCCTTGCAGATCTGGGTTGCAAGCTCCACGTTCTCTCTTGCGGTCAGGTTCTGAATAAGGTTATAGAACTGAAAAACAAAGCCAATCTCGTGCCTGCGGAAGAGCACCAGTTCCTTCTCGGAAAGCTTGCTGATATCTCTGCCGTCAACAAGCACCTGCCCCTCTGTGCAGCTGTCCATTCCGCCCAGAATGTTGAGCACGGTGGTCTTGCCTGCTCCTGAGGAGCCCACTACCACGGTAAAGCTCCCCTTCTCAATAGAGAAGGATATGCCGTCCACAGCCTTAATGGTGACTTCTCCCATTTTGTAGTATTTCTTTACGTCCCTGAATTCCACCAGATTCACAGAACCACCGTCCTTATCTGTCCTTTTGCGTATATCTTTACAAAGTAATTATATATGAACAGCACATGGTTTTCAATAAACAAATCATTAATAATGAGCAAAAAAATAACCGCCGTAAACAGAAGGTAAAGAAAGCCTCTGCTACGGCGGTCTGTAATCTATAAATTTATCTTTTCTCGGGATTTTGCGGTGTTACGTATACTGTGTGCTGATCCGTGTAGATGACCCTTCCGGGTGGTGAGCCCTGAGGCTTGGAAACATAGCGCACAAGGGTGAAATCCACAGGCACCTGAGAGCTCTCCCTTGCCTTTGAGTACCAGGCGCAGATCTGTGCCGCTTCCATTACTGCTGAATCTGTCACCTCTTTGCCCTCGGTTCTTATAATGCAGTGAGAACCCGGGATGTCTTTGGTGTGAAGCCAAAGGTCATTCTTTGCAGACAGCTTTAAGGTGAGCATATCGTTCTGCCGATTGTTCCTGCCTACAAGCAAGGTAAAGCCGTCGGAGATCTCAAACTCACGGGGGCCCTGCTCAGCAGGGGGCTTCTGCTTGCCCTTCTGAGGCTTAATGTATCCCCCGTCAACAAGCTCCAGCCGAATCTGAGAGAGCTCCCGTTCAGACTCTGCTCTGTTTATCTCGTCAGCAACCGTCTCCAGATACTCAAGCTCCTGCTTGCCTTTTTCTATCTGCACACGCAGTATTTTATCTGCGGTCTTGGCTCTTTGATAGTCTTTGTAATACCTCTGTGCATTCTGAGAGGGACTCTTTGCAGGGTCAAGCCTGATAGTGATGGTGGACATATTTTCATCGTAAAAATTCTCCACCTGCACAAACTGCGCACCCTTCTCTATTCTGTAAAGATTCGCCTGCAAAAGGTCTCCGCAGATGCGCAGGCTCTCTCTGTCGCGGCTTTTCTCAAGCTCTGCCATCTGGGCGCTTATCTTGCGTGAAAGCCTTGATATATTATTTGCCGCCAGCTTGCTTAAGGCCCTTGAGCGTACACGCATACGCTCAATGCTGTCGCGCTCATAATAGTAGTCATCAAGAAGCTGCGAAAAGCTTTCATATTCCTTAAGAACAGCAGACTCACCGTACTGCTGAGCCTTTAAAAAACACATATCAAAGGGTCTGCCCGTAGGGTCCTTGAGTATATACGGAGTACCCTCTTTGCTCAGAGTAATTTCTCTGAGCTTTTCAATCTGCGCAAGGTAGCTTTGCTTATGCTCTGAGGTCATCTCTGAAACAAGAATATCACTCTGCCCCGTTGCTCTGAACGCAGTTTCTCTGCACACAATGGGAGAAACACCCGTAACCGTGCAAAGCATCGCTTTATCAAGGGGCATCGTTTCGTTTCTGAGTATTCTTTCCGCCGTTTCTTCTGCAGAAAGCTCCTCAAGAGAAAGCTTACCCTGAGAGGGCGGAAGCTCGTACCTCAGCTGCGGAAGCACAAGCCTTTTGGAGGAAAGGGTCAGGTCAATGCGCTTAAGCGCATCAATAATAACCCCCTCGCTGTCTATAAGGATGCAGTTGCTGTGCTTACCCATGATCTCCACACAGAGGGTTATTTTTGTTCTGTCGCCCAAGGTGGTTGCTCCGTCAAAATCAAGGAAAAGTATCCTCTCAAGCCCCTCCTGACGAACACCGCAAAGCCTTGCTGAACACAAGTGCTTTCTCATAAGCATACAGAACATGGGTGCTGTCTGAGGATTCTCTGCATTATGAGAGGTAAAGCTCACTCTGGGAGAATCCGCACGGGTAGAGATAAGAATCTTTTTATTGCCTGTTTTTGTATGCAAGGAGAGTATCAGCTCATCCCTTGAGGGCTGATGCACCTGATTCACCTTTGCATCCATGGCAATGTTCTCTATCTCTTTTCCAATATGTCTGAGAAAAATTCCGTCAAGTGCCAAAGCCAACACCTCCTGATAATCAACGTATACTGAATCTTATTTGTGGTATTTTCCGCCTGTCATGATCTGAAAGCTTCTGTAGACCTGCTCTGAAAGCATAACCCTTGCAAGCTGATGAGGGAAGGTCATCCTGCCCATGGAAATGCGCAAGTCGCCTCTGTTCTTTACCTCATCAGAAAGCCCGAAGGAGCCTCCTATAACAAAATCCACGGTACTCCTGCCCGACACCCCGGCATCCCGGATGATTGCGCTGAGCTCTTCTGAGGATACCGTCTTGCCCTCTATGCACATGGGGATAACGAAGGAGCTCCTGGAGATCTTTGAGAGTATCTTTTTGCCCTCCTCCTCAAGGCAGGCTTTTATCTGTGCCTGAGAGGGCTTGTCGGGAAGTCTGTACTCGTCAAGCTCTATGATCTGAAATTTGCAGAAGGGAGTAAGCCGCGTGCTGTACTCTTTGATTGCGTCTGCAAGGTATTTTTCTTTTATTTTTCCTATGCAAATTATATTTACACTCTGCATAACGACCTCTTAAAATAGTATTGCTTTGCCGTTTGTCTCTACGGGAGCCACGCTCAGCTCAAAGTCCTCTCCCTGCTTCATTCCTGCCTGAGTGAGCTCACACATTGCAGTTGCAAAAGCTACGTCGGGAGTGTTGTTATCCTGGCTCAAATGCCCCAGCACAAGCCTCTTTACCCCGGCGCGCACAAAGCCTGGCAGCTCCTGTGCACAGGCTATGTTGGAAAGGTGCCCTCTGTCAGAGAGTATGCGCCTTTTAAGCGGGTAGGGATACGGACCGGACAAAAGCATATTAACGTCGTGGTTAGACTCCACCACCGCCAGGTCACAGGCGCAAACAGCGACCCTTACACTTGGGAGCATAATGCCCATATCCGTTGCCACGATGGCTTTTTTTCCATCGGCAGTTGTGACCCTGTATCCACAGCTTTCACGGGAATCATGGGGAGTGTTTATGCGCTCAATGAGCATATCTCCCAAGCTGAGCCTGGACTCTATGATATCAGCAGAGAAGCGGCTGTCAAGCCTTCCGTCTGCCAACAGCCCCTCAAGGGTACCTGCGCTTGCGTAAACGTTGATGCCGTAGCGGGAGGCCAGCACCCTGAGCCCACTGCAATGGTCCGAATGCTCGTGGGTAACGAATATGGCACGGACACTTCTCATATCCAGGTTGTTCTGCATCATGGCCTGCTCTATCTGCTTGCAGCTTCTGCCTGCATCAATAAGCACCGCCTGGCCTGAAGAGCCTATGTAATAACTGTTCCCTTTGCTGGAACTGAACAAAGTAACGAACTTAGCCAATGTTAGATCCTCTCATACACGTAAAATAAAAACAAAAACAGGGGTACAAGCCGTACCCCTGAAAAAGTCAGATTATGCTGTAACCGCAGTCTCATCCTCAGGAAAATATTTCTTCTTGATATCTGCTCCCAAGGCACACAGCTTTTCAATGATCTCCTCGTAGCCTCTTTCTATATAGTGGATAGAAGAGATCTCTGTGGTACCGCTTGCAACAAGACCTGCAATAATAAGCGCCGCGCCTGCACGCAGGTCAGTAGCCTTGACCGGTGCCGCATGCAGAGTGCAGTCCCCGTCCACAATGGCAACCCTGCCGTTAACGGAGATCCTTGCTCCCATATTGTGAAGCTCTCTGATGTATTGGTAGCGGTTATCCCACACGTTCTCGGTTACAATGGAAGTGCCGCTTACAGTTGTGAGCAAAGCCACAAACTGAGGCTGACAATCCGTGGGGAATCCCGGATGGGGCATGGTCATAATGTTGCAACGTCTGAGATCTCTGTTTGTTGCATCTATAACAACCGCCTCGTCATACTCCTCAACGGAAACACCTATCTCCTCCAGCTTTGCCGTAATGGAATCCAGATGCTTGGGGGTAACGTTCTTTACAAGGAGCTTGCCCCTTGTTGCGGCAACTGCCGCCATATACGTACCTGCCTCTATCTGGTCAGGGATAATGGAATAGGTTGTGCCGTGAAGATAGTCAACTCCGCGGATCTTGATTACATCTGTACCTGCACCTCGGATGTTTGCACCCATGGTGTTTAAAAAGTTTGCAAGGTCAACAATATGGGGCTCCTTTGCAGCGTTGCTGATAACTGTCTGCCCCTGTGCCTTAACCGCCGCAAGCATAAGGTTCATTGTGGTGCCTACGGATACGGTATCCAGATGGATCTCTGTTCCGCATACACGCTTGTCGCTTGTAGCCTCAATGATCGCACCGTTAACAAGGTTGCAATCTGCACCCATAGCCTCAAAGCCCTTAAGGTGCTGGTCAATGGGACGAAGCCCGAAGTTACAGCCGCCGGGAAGAGCAACCTTTGCATTGTGGAATCTGCCGATAAGAGCTCCCAGAAGATAATAAGAAGCTCTCATTCCGCGGACTGCATCGTCAGTTGCCTCATAGGTTCTGATGGGTCTGGGATCTATATCAAGTGTATGTTTATCTACTCTCTTTACCTTAGCACCCAGATTCTGAAGGATCCTGGCAATAAGGTTAACGTCGCTTATGTTGGGTACGTTCTCAATACGGCAGGGCTCATCGCAAAGAATCGTAGCAGGAATAATTGCAACTGCCGCATTCTTGGCGCCGCTTATGGTAACCTCTCCAACAAGAGGCTTGCCGCCGTTAATTATATATTTTTCCAAATCTGCACACTCCGATAATTCAAATAATTAGGGGATTCACACGGTTTGTAGTTATTATCTTTATAATAAAAAGTTAAATTCTACGCTTGACAAGAGCATAAAAAACCAAGGTAAAAAAACAGTCTGTTCCTCTGTTTTTCCCTCTTTTTATCTTTGTCAGTATTTCACAAAAGAGAAGTTTTAGTTTTAGATGATTTAACCATTCTCTCGCATTCAAATAATAATACAGAAATGCCTCAATGTCAACCGATTTTTAGAATTGTAACTATTTTTTGTAAAACCCTCTTCACACTTTAGAACGTACATTCGTTTTTAATGGATTTTTTACAATAATTCTTGCTTTTTTTCCATATATTTACATCCGCCGTATATACAACCACAATATGTAGAAACCTCTGTGTATATACTGCACAAAGCAAAAAGTTACAAAATCAACCCTTGGACCAGTATTTTTTGTCAAGAGTACGGTACTGCACAGCCTCAAGCACATGGTCAGCTTTGATGATCTCACTGCCCTCCAGGTCTGCAATGGTACGTGCCACCTTCAGCACCCTGTCGTAGGCTCTTGCAGACAGTCCCAATTTGTCAAAGGCTCTGCGCAGTATCTCCTGAGCGTTTTGGTCGGTTGCGCAGACCTTAGGGAATATATCCGCGGTGATCCTTGCGTTGCAGGTGACCCCCGTGCCCTCAAAGCGGGCAAGCTGGATCTGCCGCGCCCTGTTCACTCGCTCCTTGATCTTTGCCGAGGGCTCTGCATCGCTGCAGCCGTTCAGGTCGTCATACTCTACGGGAGGTACCTCTATGTGGATGTCTATTCTGTCAAGCAGAGGACCGGAAACCTTGTTCAGGTAATTATGTATTGCTTTATCGCTGCAGGTGCACACCTTTCTGGGATGTTCATAATATCCGCAAGGACAGGGATTCATTGCCGCAATAAGCATAACGGAGCAGGGATAGCTTACCGTAGAGTGAACTCTGGAAACAGTAACCGCACCGTCCTCCATAGGCTGGCGCAAAACCTCCAGCGCCGTTCGCGAAAACTCTGGCAATTCATCAAGAAACAGCACCCCGTTGTGAGCAAGGGAGACCTCCCCGGGCTTAGGGACAGTACCTCCGCCGGAAAGCCCCACCGCGGATACCGTGTGGTGAGGATTGCGGAAGGGTCTCTCATTGACAAGGGGCTGACCCTTTGCCAGAAGCCCTGCAATGGAGTGTATCTTTGACGTATCAATTCGTTCCTCAAAGGTCATATCGGGCAAAATAGAAGGGAGCCTCTTTGCAAGCATGCTCTTGCCTGAGCCGGGAGGGCCTATAAGCAGAACGTTGTGCCCTCCTGCGGCGGCAACCTCCAAAGCACGCTTTGCCTCATACTGCCCCTTTACCTGAGAGAAATCAGGCACAAAGCCCTCTGAGGGCACATACTCGGGAGCAGTTGCTTTTTCTATGGTATTCCTTCCCTGCAGATGTGCAATAAGCTGGGGCACATCACGGACGGGGTAAACCTCAATTCCCTCCACCACGGCGCCCTGAGCGCTGTCGTCAGCAGGGACGTACAGTTTCTTTATTCCTGCTTCCTTTGCGGTAATGGTCATGGGCAGGATTCCGTTGACGGGTCTGACCTCACCGGATAAAGACAGCTCACCAATAAACGCACTGTCCGAAACATCGCAGGTGATCTGAGAAGTGGCCCTCATTATGGCAACAAGTATGGGCAGGTCATAAAGGGGACCTGCCTTCTTGATATCCGCAGGGGCAAGGTTTACGGTGATTCTGGAGACGGGAAATCCGTAGCCGCAGTTGTGCATTGCCGTGCGCACCCTGTCGCGGCTTTCCTTGACCGCCGTGTCAGGAAGTCCCACAACGTCAAAAGCCGCCACTCCGCCCGAAACGTCAGCCTCTACCTCCACCATAAATCCGTCCAAGCCAAACAGTCCCACGCTGTTGCATTTCACTACCATAAGCATCCTCCTCACAAAGGCTGTCTACAAAGCTATACATACTTCGACACTACATATGTGTTATTCTTAAATTATACCACCGATTCCCATTATTATCCACACAAAAAACCAGGGTGTGTTTTGGCTATTTTGTATATTTTAGGGGGAATAATAACCAAAAATCAAAAATGCACATTGACTGGCTATTTTTTATCATATACAATAATAATGTATTATTGGCATTGAGAGGTATCGGATTGGACAAACATAAGGCACCCACTCGCCTGAGCGATTTATCGGACGCACAGCTTGCAGACGAAGTCCGCAAAGGCAACCAGGCGGCTTTTGAAGAAATGACCGCAAGATACCAAGGACTCATAAGCCTTGTGGCAAGCAGATATTCTGCGGCAGGCTTTGACCACTCTGACTTTATGCAGGAGGGGCTTTTGGCATTGCTTTCTGCCTGCAAAGCCTACAAAGCGGAAGAAAGCAAGGCAAGCTTTCGCACCTATGCAGGAGTTTGCATAAGCAACCGCTTTCTGTCCGTTATCCGCAGTGCCGCCACCAAGGGCACCATCCCCTTTGACCGCATTGTGCCAATTGAAGATATGGAGATCTCGGACAGCAACCAGACCAACCCGGAGACCCTTATCATTGAGCAGGAGAGCAGCAGACTGCTTGCAAGGCTCATCAGAGACAGGCTCTCTGAGTTGGAGATGAAGGTGCTCAGGCTGTACCTGCACGGCAATTCCTACACGGAAATTGCAAAGAGGCTCTCCACATCAACCAAATCCGTAGACAACGCTCTCCAGCGCATCCGCAAGAAGCTGGCAGAGTGATCTGATTTTAAGGACATACGTCCCAAAGCGGCAAAACCGCAGAGGGATAAAATATTATTATTTCCAAAGCGAGGTAAAATCCAATGTACGAAGACAAGACAATCATTTGCAAGGATTGCGGCGAGGAGTTCATTTTCTCCGCAGGCGAGCAGGAATTCTACGCAGAAAAAGGACTTGCAAATGAGCCTCAGCGCTGCAAGGCTTGCAGAATGGCTCGCAAGAACGCAGGCAGACCTGCAAGAGAGAGACACGCTATCGTTTGCGCTGACTGCGGTGCAGAGGACAGCATCCCCTTCGCTCCCATGGAGGGCAAGGACTACTACTGCAGAGCATGCTTAGACAAGAGAAGAGGCACAGACGCAGAATAATTCTTCGGACATTTAGATTCGGATAATTTTTATTTTGTGACGAACCCCCAAGTTTCCGCTTGGGGGTTTTCTGTTTTCAGAAGCGCACACGGACGCAGCCCTGAAAAATCCCGAGGGGACGGGTGATTTGCCGAGCAGTACGGATTTTATACTTTATAAATCCGTACAGGCAAATCAGAGGACTTTTGAGGATTTTTCAGGAAGAGCGAAGTCCATAGTGTGCGTGCCAAGAAGCGCCGAGGCTCGGAGCCCTGAAAAATCAAGCACGACGCCGCAAATCACCGAACAGTCTGTGAATGCTGTGCATTCGCAGACAGGCGATTTTGGGGAGTGCGATGACTTTTTCAGGATCAGCGCAGAGCAACGAGGCGTGCCAGATAAATAGCCATAGGCACACCAAATAACTAATAGGTCAGCCTACGGCTTTAGATTTAAAGATAACGCTCACGATGTGAGCTAAACCTCATCCGTCTTGTGTCGCTGTGCGCCACAATCCACCTTCCCCTCCAAAGGGGAAGGCTTAAAGGGAGCTATATAAAAAGCCTGACGATGAATTTATCACCGCCAGGCTTTAATTTTGCTTGCAATTGCAATTTTTAATTAGAGCTTTGCAATTTTATAATTTTACTTTTTTCTTTCCTCGCCAATGGGGAAGCTTACGGGAATTCCTGCAACGAATTTCTGGATTGCAGTTGCATCCTTAACGTTCACCTTGCCGTCGCCGTTTGCATCTGCCGCCAGGGT
>JAFQDM010000002.1 GCA_017416065.1 Ruminococcus sp. | reverse complement strand
GAGGTAGAGGGCGTACAGATGGTAACCTTCAAGAACGACAAGGCAAACCGTGTACTTGACGCTCAGTACTATGCAGAGTCAGACGAGATCGTATTCCCCGAGGCTCCCACACAGGTAGGTTTTGACTTTGCAGGCTGGAATATGACAGAAGCAGAGATCAAGGCAGCTATAGCAGCAGGTAAGGACGTAACAGTTCTGGCAACCTGGACAAAGGCAGTGGTTCCCGTACAGGTAACCGTTAATGGCGGTACAGGCACAGGCACATATCCTGCAAACAACCAGGTAACAGTTGTAGCAAATGCCCCCGAGGCAGGACAGAAGTTTGCTTACTGGGTAGACGGTGACGGCAACGTTAAGAGCTACAACGCAGAGTACAGCTTCTTCCCCTCCGGCGATGTTGAGCTTACGGCAGTATTCGTAGCAGAGGATGCAGAGATCGAGTATCAGATCCTGGTAAATCTCGATTCCATCGACTTCGAGTCACAGGCAGCCACAAACAAGGCAGTATTCACCTACAGCTGGTACTGTCCTGAGGGTTACACCTTTGTTAAGGCAGGTCTTGTAGCTGTTAACAAGGATAACTTCAACGAGGCTACCTTCGTTGCAGGAACAACAGACAGCAACGTATACGACAGAAGCCCCAACTCTGCAAACAATATCTCTGTAAATACTTACACATGGACTAAGTCATGCGTTATGTCAGGTCAGACCTGGGTAGCAGGTGCTTACGTTCAGTACAGAGATGCAAACGGCCAGGTTCAGACAGTTTACTCTGACATTGTTGAGGCTACAAAGGAATAATTCTAAGCGCAATACGTGATTCGTAATGCATAAAAAACTCTCCCAAACTTTTCGTTTGGGAGAGTTTCTTTGTTTGAGAACTTCTTTGTTTGCGAGAGCTTTTGTAAAAAAATAAAGGTCCGGAGTGTTACTCCAGACCTGACAGCTTGCGTATTCGTTTTGCCTCCTTCAGCTCCTGGGAATTCAGCCTTTTGATCTCCCTTTGCTGACCTTTGATGGCACTTCGCTTAAAAAATATGGTGTGGAAAATGCGCCTTACCCAACAAATTGGCAGTAGTATGGGCGCTTTCTCCAGTACGGGATAGCGTTTTTTCAGCGTCCTTACACCGGGGAACCAAAGACCGAGGAAATACCTGCACTTTTTAGAAAAAGTCCAGGTGACGTTTTTGTCGTCATCCAGCCAGGCTATGTGCTTAAGGTTCACACTGCCGTATTCGCCGCTTTTAAAAATGAAATCCGCAATGTCTGCTTCATCCTGCGACAGGGGCTTGTCTTCCAACAAATCGAAGGTGAGCTTGCGTATGGTATTAAAGAAGCGGGTCAGCTCATAAGCTTTAAGAGCCTTGCTTACAAAGTCAAGATCAAGGTTTGGGTGAGTCTTCTCAAAAACGTACAGGTCGCAAAGCTGACGTAATCCGCAGCCTCCTGTAAGGAAGTGGTTCAAAAGATGCAACACAAGATGCAGATAAAAATATTCAGGGCACAGCACGTAGCTATTCTCATGGGAATCCTTTACGGATTTAGAGAAGGGATCGGAAAACAATTGGGCATAAGGAGCTTTTTTTGTCACGATCGCAGAGTGGAGCTCGTATAGGTAGAAGTTATCTTTATTGTATTCATCTGCGTAGTCGATACTGGTTTTCAGAGTGTATCCTGCCTGCTGCATAATGCTGCGAGCCTGCTCTCTGTCTTCTTTTGTCATACAGATATCCACGTCAGCAGAGCTTCGCATATACGGTGCAGGGTACAGATTCTTTATAAAGATACCCTTAAGCTTAATAAATCTGATGCCGGCATCACTTAGAAGCTTAAAGATACGCTGTGCTTCAATTTCCTGCCTTGTTTCACGGGCAATTATAAGGTTGTTGTGATGTATAAATTCTGATTTGATATCTTCGGGAATGGTGAATTGCGAGATGGCGGGGTATATGAGCGTGAGTACATTGTGGTGAGCTGCAAGCTGATACAAGGTATCCCAGTTAATTCCTTCAAAAGGAGCTTTCGGAGCAGTTGAATTGAGTACGCTGCCCATAAGAGAGGACAGATACCGTCCGTATTTGTTGCATAGATCGTTGCTCATATTTTCACCACCCATTCTTTTATTAAATTATATCATTTAAATTTAATAAAATCAATCTAAGCATAAAAAGAACATTCGCTTGTATTGCAACTAACCATAGATTAGTGTTGTTTCATAGTACTGTTTATTGGACAGGTCGGAGTGTATTATGTATTCAGAGGGAAAAAGGACCCTGTTGCCAGGTGAAATTGATTCAGGACTTGGGTGTTGTCTATTTAAAAACGCAAGTTAAAATTTATGACGGGATATATTTTTAGGAGGATGTTTTATGGAAGATACAAAAACTAAAATGATACTTGAACTAAATCAAAAAAGAGTGCATAAGATTCTTCGCCGCAACGGGATCGATCCTGACAAGGTGCCTCCGCTTGAAGGAACCTATGAGGAAAGAAGTCGCAAGCGGACAGCTCAAGTTATGGCAAATAATGACAAGCGAATAGATAAAATTATGCGAAAGTACAGGTAATAAGCAGATCAAATAAAACTGCGGTTACAAAAGTCTATGCGTTATTTTTGGAAGAATAAGGTACGGATCTGATTTTTAAAAAGAAAATAAATTTAAAAAAATACTTTACCTATTAAGAGTGCGCGAGAGATCAAGCTCGTTGACCGCACAGCAACCTACCATATGGCAAGGTGCTAATGCTTGGCCGATAGGTTATCTTACGGATCTGTCGGCAACGATGGATCCGTTTTGCACTCTTTGGGATAAAACTTAAAAAGGAGTGCATTACAATGCGAACTATCAGAGAACTTATCAACAAGGACAGGAAGGTGTATATTTTCCTTCGCACAAAAGCTATGGAATATCGCTTTATGAGCGATGCTCAAAGGGAGGGAATCACCTACTCAGACGGAGTAGAAGCAACAGAGCGTGCCGTTGACGACATTATGGCATTAAGGGCAGACGGGACTATCTGCTTTCTCGGCTGGGCAGGTCGGATGTGCTGTCATTACAGCAAGTCAGGAGTTCTTCGCATCGACTATGAAAAGTATATAAGCGGAGAAAAGGATTATGTTATAACATAAAAATAAGCATATCGGCAGTTAAACTCAAAGTACCGCCGATATGCTTTTTGCTTTGCTTTCTCAGGTCAGGGTTATCTGTGTATATACATTCTGGTCAACTCAGGCTCGCCGTCACCCTGCACCATACACAGGAATTCCCAGCCGTAGCGCTCGTAGAATCCCGTGTGGTCTGTAACAAGATAAACGGGGGAAATTCCCTTGGAGCGCAGGTCCTCTACCGCCATATTAAGGAGATTTCCTGCAATTCCCTGCTTGCGGTATTCCTCTTCCGTATATACTGCGCACACGTTGGGACTCAGGTCCTTTCTGTCGTGAAAGTCGTTCTCAATAACTCCCAAGCCTCCAACGATTTTGTCTTTGTCAAGACAGAGATACCAACCGTATTCCGTGCTTTGGCTCAGGTAAGCTTCCATACATTCAAGGTAAGCCTCTTCAGGCACACCCCATTTGCTGTGAAACCAGGCGGCGGCTTCGTTTATTATTTCAGGCTTTTCTCTTAATGTTATTAATTCGAATTTACTCATTTTTATTTTCCTTTCTTATTTAAGACTTTTGTATTCGGTGTATTCCGAAGCAGTATTGATATCCTTGAGTGTATTGTTTATCACTAACTGAAAATGAACGCAAAAATGCCGCAGAAAGTAACCCTCAAAGGATTTCTGCGGCTGAAAAGATATAAAAATACACACCCCTTTGAGTGTGTCTGAGCATCAGTCATAGAATTCACAAAAGGTTCCTTAAAACGGCACAACAAACAAAGGGGCTTAAAAGTCCCTGCCTTATAAAACGTGCCAATATTCAGTTAGTTTAAAACTACCTCGCTGTAAATCATACTAATTCTCCTTTCTTGTTTGCATAGTTTTATGTTAAGCAAACCTTAATGCTTAAAGTTTAATACTTTTTGCTGACTTTGTCAAACTTTTTTTATGTTAATAGGCACAGAAGCGGGGGTCTGTTTTTGTAGGATATATAGAAAAGCTTTGGCGCAGGTTTACGGGTAGTGACGAATGTGGTAAGATATAATACAGAGCGTTTTAGATCCGAATGATATTTACGGGAGATGAATTTGATGAGGAGATCTGTCAAAAGAATTATATCCTTGATACTTGTGGTGGCGGCTGTTGCATCCTGCGCTTTTGTGGGAATGGTGCCTGCCTCTGCTGCTACATACCGCACGGGTGCTCAGTCGGGCCCCTCTGCCTCTTATGCATCCGGCAGATACTATGCAAACTATCTGAGGGTGCCGATTACGGGTGATAACAGAACAGATCTGATCGCAATTGCTCTTTCACAGCTGGGATATCAGGAGGGAGCCTCAAACGGTGCTTTCTCAGGCGAGGTATCAGGCGGTGCAAACTACGTAGAATACAGCTACAATATGGGAGATCTGGGACTGGGCTACGGCGGCTCGGACTACCCTTGGTGTGCATCCTTTGTATCCTGGTGCTTGTATCAGTCCCGATGCACAAACCACGCAACCTACAGCTCCCTGTGCAGAAACCATTCAGGCGACTA
Organism: Ruminococcus sp.; assembly: GCA_017416065.1. Classification (GTDB taxonomy): domain Bacteria; phylum Bacillota; class Clostridia; order Oscillospirales; family Acutalibacteraceae; genus Ruminococcoides. The sequence goes on along the minus strand of JAFQDM010000002.1, from coordinate 3,612 downwards.
TAACTACATCTGGAAGGAAATAAGCTGTGCTATGTGGGTAAATCAGCTCAAGGGCGCAGGGTATTTCTCTTACAGCGCGGGTATGGGCGGCTCGTATGTGCCTCAGTACGGCGACCTTGTTTTCTTTAAAAGCTCGTCATCTCCTTCCCATATCGGCATCTGCCTGTACGTTAAGGACGGTGTGCTCTACACGGTAGAGGGCAACACAAGCGATGCCTCAGGTCTTGAGACCAACGGCGGCGGTGTTTATTTTAAGAAATACTCACTTTCAAGCTCTTACCTTTACGGCTACGGCAGATTGCCCTACAAGTCAGATGCATCTGCTAACAAGGTGGATTACAGCGGAGAGAATCCCACTCCCGGACTCTACGTTGCCAATGCGGCAAAGTACATCTATTCCTCTGAATATGCAACTGATTATTCTTACGTTATCCCCAGATTTTCTATGTTTGAGATAACAAAGATCGGTGCAAACAACAGGCTCTACGGAACCTTTACGAATACTGCAGGCCAGACCTGCACGGGCTGGGTAACAAATAACTCAGACCGAATCATTCAGCTTTATTCAAGCGGTGCTTTGTCAGGCGCATGGGAATTTGACGGCACAGGCTACAAATACCTTTATTCTGACGGCACCTATGCCTCAAAAGGCTGGCTTCAGGATCCCGAAAACGGAGCCTGGTACTACATAGGTGCAGACGGCTACGCAGAAAGCGGTTGGCTGTATCTTGATAACGGAACGTTTTACCTTGATCCCAACTCCAACGCTATGCTTACGGGTCACAGGTATATTGACGGCAGATGGCATTACTTCAACAACGACGGCTTCCTCTGCATCGGCAGCTGGGTAAGCGACGGGGTCGGCTTTAAGTACAGGTTCATAGACGGTACCTACGGCGCAAACTGCTGGCTGGATGATGCCACCAACAATTATGTAAGATACTACCTGGGTGCAGACGGCTATGGTGTCAGCGGATGGCAGCAGATAGACGGCACGTGGTATTATTTTGACCCGACTTCAAGAGCGCTTCTTTCCGGCTGGCTGTTCATTGACAATAAATGGTATTACACAGACAGCTTGGGTGCAATGCAGACAGGCTGGACGGAGTTGGACGGAAACTACTATTATCTTGACCCCGCAACAGGAGCCAGAGTATCCGGCACGCAGACCATAAACGGTGCAACCTGTGTGTTTGACGAGAACGGAGTTCTTGTTGAGGGCACTATAATTGAAGACACTACCACTCCCACCGTGGGAGACGGCTACGCAAGCTATACTCAAGGTATGCCCGGAAACGGAACGGGTGCTGTGTACGCCCACGGAATCGATATCTCAAAGTGGAACAACGGTGATGATTGGTCAACCCTTAAGCTCAATCTTGCGGCGGTTAAAGCGGCAGGAATAGACTTTGTAATTATCCGTTGCGGCTCTACAAACAAGGGCAAGGATCCTATGTTTGAGATGTATTACAACGAATGCAAGCGCCTGGGACTTGATGTGGGAGCATATTTTTACTCTTATGCACTGGATGCGGCAGGCGCTGTCAGCGATGCAAACAAGTGCTTAAGCTATATACAGGGAAAGCAGTTTGAATATCCCATTTATATGGACTTTGAAGACCCCACTCAGGAGGGCATAGGAAGTGCATTGTCTGCACAGATATGCACAGCCTTCCTTGATACTGTAGCCTCAGGCGGATACCTGACGGGAATGTATACCTACAAAAGCTGGTTTGAGCAGGGTTGGGTGGATTCCTCGGGAATCAGAAGCAAGTACGAGGGATGGGTCACATACCCCATAACCAGTATGGATCATTCAAAGTACGACACAGCCTTCAGCCAGAGCTACGGTATGTATCAGTATACCTTCAAGTATGAGATTGCAAATGCAGGTACCTTTGATGCCAACGTGTGCTATAAGGATTATCCCACCATCGTCAAAACTTACGGCTTTAATAATTACGCCCCAAGCTCTGCAGGCAATCCAAGTGCTTCTTGGGTTCAGGACGAAAACGGACTCAGATACCAGTACGCAGACGGTACCTTTGCATCTGCAGGCTGGCTTTTGGACAGCTCAAACAATGCCTGGTATTACCTTGATGCAAACGGCTATGCCGTAAGCGGATGGGTGGAGGATAAAGGCAAGATATACTACCTTGATCCCAACACAAACGCTATGCTCACAGGCCACAGATACATTGACGGCAAGTGGTACTACTTTGACTCAAGCGGTGCCTGGGTGAATTCAGGTACCTGGGAGTACGACGGCACGGGCTACAAATACAAAATGGCAGACGGCACCTATGTTTACGGCTGGTTTGATGATTACACCAACAACGAAGCCCGATACTATACAAATTCAGCAGGCTACACCGTGTCAGGATTCCAGACCATTGACGGAACTCTTTATTACTTTGACACAAACTCCAACGCTCTTATGAGAGGCGGTTGGATCACTATTAATAACAAGATCTACTTCACGGCGGCAGACGGTGCAATACTCAAGGGCTTCCAATACATTGACGGAAACTATTTCTATTTCTCAGAGTCTACGGGCGAAATGCAGACGGGCTTTAGCAGTATAGGGGATAAGTGGTATTATTTTGATGAGGAGGGAGTGATGGTAACCGGTTGGTTTACCTCTCCCAAAACAGGCTATGTATACTACTTCAACAACGAAGGAGAAATGGCAGTTGGCTGGGCAGAGCTTGAGGGCGAATGGTATTGCTTCGAGTCAGACACAAACAAGCACTATGGACAAATGCTCACAGGCTTTATAAAATCACAGGATTCAGGATACACCTACTACTGTGCCGAAGACGGCAAAATGCTCACAGGCTGGCAGGAGATAAACGGCAATACATATTACTTCCATCCCACAGACGAAACCTACAAGGGCAGAATGCTCACGGGTGTGCACACCGTTGACGGAGTGAGATACGTCTTTGATGACAGCGGCATACTTGTGGGAAGGATTCAGGAGGAAATAACTGAATACGTCAACGTGATCTACCTTGATGAAAACGGTACCTACCTGGGATATGAGAAGGTCATCAAAGGTCAAGGTGCGCAGAATATTCCCGAGATTCCTCAGACCAAAGAGAGTGCACAGTACACCTACACCTTTGCAGGTTGGGACGCAGACCTTGAGAGTGTAACTGCAGATACTGTGGTAAGAGCTCAATACACCAAAACGGTAAATTCCTATCTTGTAACCTTCACGGATAAAGACGGCAAGACCCTCTCTGCAGAAACTGTGGAATACGGCAAGAGTGCCACAGCTCCCGAGGCTCCTGCAGTTGAAGGCTGGGAGTTCACAGGCTGGGACAAGGATTTCAGCATTGTAACCTCAGAGCTTACGGTGAAGGCTATGTATAAAAAGGCATCAGCCCCTGCTGTGTCTTCAACAGGTACTATCAAGATCGAGGTGTCAGGCGGCACAGGCTTCACCATTGCAGTAGACGGCGGCAGCGCCCGTCCTCAGGGTGCAACCTACTTAAACTCCAGAGCTCCCAAGGGCGTGGAGGTGACTGTAGTTGCAAACGCAACCTCAGACGCAACCTTCCTGGGCTGGGCAAATCCCATCTCCGGAGTAATCGTAAGCACAGACCG